>JAABRL010000009.1 GCA_011390935.1 Gemmatimonas sp. | reverse complement strand
GGGCTCGGCATCATGGACTTCGCGTTCATGGGCGGCTCCATGGGCAGCGTGGTCGGGGAAAAGATCGCGCGACTCGGCCAGCGGTGCCTCGAGCGCAAGCATCCGCTGGTGATCATCTCGGCGTCCGGCGGTGCCCGCATGCAGGAGGGCGTGCTCTCGCTCATGCAGATGGCCAAAGCCTCCGCCGTCCTGTCGCAGTTGGCCGAGCGGCGCATTCCGTACATCAGCGTGCTCACGAACCCCACCACCGGCGGGGTGAGTGCCAGCTACGCCATGCTCGGCGATGCGATCGTGGCCGAGCCCGGTGCCGTCATCGGCTTTGCCGGACCGCGCGTCATCAAGCAGACGCTCGGTCAGGATCTCCCCGAGGGGTTCCAGACGGCCGAGTTTCTGCTCGAGAAGGGCATGGTTGATCGGGTGGTGCACCGCAAGCTGCTTCGGGAGACGCTCTCGCGTCTCATGCGACACATGACCGGACGCCCCGCGAGTGCGGGGTACACCGAAGCCTGAGCGACTCCCGCATCGCACCGCCGAGCGGCGGGCCCGAGGCTGGCACGGGGGCGCCTGATGACTATCGGCGCGCACTCGCGTCGCTCTTCTCCCGGACCACGGGCGTCTGGCGCCTCGGGCTCGAGCGCGTCAACGCGTTCCTCGGGCGCCTCGGCCATCCTGAGCGTCGGTATCCCGTGTTTCACGTCGCGGGCACCAACGGCAAGGGCAGTACGGTCGCCACACTCGACGCCATCCTGCGGCACGCGGGCTATCGGGTGGGCCGCTACACGTCGCCCCATCTCGTGGACTTTCGCGAGCGCATCGTCGTCGATGGGCAGCCCATGCCGCCAACCGAGATCGTGCGCTGGCTCGATGAGCAGGCCCCGTTGGTGGAGGAGCTGGGCGCGACGTTTTTCGAAGTGACGACGGCCATGGCGTTCGACTGGTTCGCGCGCGCCGCAGTCGACGTGGCCATCATCGAGGTGGGGCTCGGGGGTCGCCTCGATGCCACGAACGTGGTGCGGCCGGTCTGTGCGGGCGTCACGTCCATCGGGGTGGATCACCAGGAGCTTCTGGGGACGTCGCTGGCCGAGATCGCGGCGGAAAAGGGAGGGGTGTTCAAGCCCGGAGCGGCCGCCGTCATTGGCGATGTGCATCTGGAAACCGCGGAGGTGCTCGCGCACTGTGCCCGTGAAGCCAGTAGCACACCGCTGCTGCGCGCGGGAACGGCGTGGGTCGTGTCGGACGTGCTGCTTGCAGGGGACGGAACCCGGTTCACCCTGCAGTTCGCCGACGAGGCGCCGCAGCGCCTGCATACGTCGCTGATCGGGGGCTACCAGGCCGACAACGCAGCGACGGCACTGGCCATGCTGCGCGCGGCCGGCGCGCCGTGGGCAGCCGCACTCGAGCTCGCCCCGGCAGCGCTGCCCTCGGTGCGCCTCGCAGGACGGTTCCAGCGCCGCGATCGTTGGATCTTCGACGTGGCGCACAATCCCGATGGCGCGCGCACGATCGCGGAAACACTCGCCCACTCTCCGGTCGCGCGTCCGCTGTGGGCCTTGGTCACCGTGCTGCAGGACAAGGACTGGCGCGGCATCCTGACGGCGCTGGCCCCCGTAGTCGACGGCTTCGTGATCACCGCGGCGCCCACGGCACCTGCCAGCCGGCGGTGGGATCCGGTCGAAGCCGCGTTGGCCGCTGGAGAGACGGGTCGCCCGGTGCTGCTCGAGTCCGATTTCGATCGCGCCATCGCCCGTGCGCTCGCCGAAGCGGAGACGGTGCTGGCGACCGGATCGTTCCATACCGTTGGCGACGTAATGGAGCGACTGTCGATCAATCCGCTCGACTGACCACGCCGCACGCTTGCCGCTCAGTCCGCTGGCCGGATAGCTTGCATGGATGCCCCCTAAAGCCCTGCCCGGATTTCGCGACTTCTATCCGGCCGAGTACGCCGTTCGGGCGCACATCATCGAGACCTGGCGCCGGATCGCGCGCCGGTACGCGTGCACCGAGTATGACGGCCCCCCCCTCGAACCGCTCGAGCTGTACACGCAGAAGAGCGGCGACGAAATCGTTGGCCAGCTGTACAACTTCGAAGACAAAGGCGGCCGCGCGGTCGCCATGCGCCCCGAAATGACGCCCACCTTCGCTCGCATGGTCGCCGCGCGTGCTCAGGCGTTGCGCAAGCCGGTGCGCTGGTTCAGCGTGCCGCAGCTGTTCCGGTACGAGCGGCAGCAGAAGGGGCGCCTTCGTGAACACTTTCAGCTGAATGTGGACATTGTCGGCGAATCGGATGTGCTGGCCGATGCCGAGCTCCTGTCCATTGCCATCGAAATCTGTCGCGACTTCGGCCTCGACCGCAGCGATTTTTATGCGCGTGTCTCCGATCGTCGGTTGCTGAATGCGTTGCTCGGCCACCTCAAGATCCATCCTGACGCGTGGGCCGCGGTGTACGCGGTGCTCGACAAGCTCGAACGACAGCCGCGCGACGTATCGGCGCAGAAGTTGGAAACCGCCGGACTCGACGCGGCGGCGCGTGATGCGGTGCTCGGCTTTGGCGCAATCGATTCGGTGGACGCCCTGCGCGCCGCGTTCGGGGAGTCCGCCGATGTACGCGTGCACCTCGATCGGTTCGCCGAATACGCGAATCATTTGCAGGCGCTCGGTGTGGGTGAGTTCCTGCGGCTCGACCTCACCATCGTGCGAGGCCTGGCGTACTACACCGGAATCGTCTTCGAGCTGTTCGATGCCCACGGCGAGTTTCGCGCCATCTGCGGCGGCGGACGCTACGACAACCTGTTGCAGGCGCTCGGTGGGGTGGACCTGCCGTCGCTCGGGTTCGGCATGGGCGACGTGGTGCTCGGCGAACTGCTCAAGGCACGCGGCAAGCTCGCCGAGGTGGGGACCCCGGTGGCCGACGTCTGGTTGGTACCGTCCGAGTCTACCGCGATTGCCCACCTGCTCGCCGTCGCGTCGGTGCTGCGACGCGCCGATGTGAGTGTGGAGTATCCGCTCAGTGCCGAAAAGCTGCACGCGCGCAAGAGCGGCGCGCAGCTCAAGGATGCGCAGAAGGCCGGCGCGCGCTTGGCCCTCGTCTTCCGCGATGACACACTCGCCGAGGTGGTCGCGCTTGCCGGCGCGTCCACCGACGCGGAACGATCCGTGCTCGATACGGCTGACTGGTTGACCGCCGTGAATACCTCCGCAGTGCTGGCTCCCGTGCTGACCGCGCTCGGTCGCTGACGCGACCGACGCTTTCCATCGTACCCGACCGTCATGTCCGACGACAAGAAGCTGACTTCCCGCGCCGACGACTTCAGCGCGTGGTACAACGAGCTCGTGCTGCGTGCCGAACTGGCCGACTACTCACCAGTGCGTGGATGCATGGTGATTCGTCCACTGGGCTATGGCGTGTGGGAGCGCATGCAGCGCGCGCTCGACGACATGTTCAAGGCTACCGGCCATGTCAATGCATACTTCCCGCTCTTCATTCCCGAGAGCTTTCTGAGCAAGGAAGCCGAGCATGTGGAAGGCTTCGCCCCCGAGTGTGCGGTGGTCACGCACGGCGGCGGCAAGCAGCTCGAGGAGCGGCTCGTGGTGCGTCCCACCTCCGAAACGATCATCTACTCGATGTTCGCTAAGTGGGTGCAGAGCTATCGCGATCTGCCGTTGCTCTACAATCAGTGGGCCAACGTGGTGCGCTGGGAAATGCGCACTCGGCTGTTCCTGCGCACGATGGAGTTCCTGTGGCAGGAAGGGCACACCGCACACGCCACGCACGATGAGGCCGAAGAAGAAGCGCGCCGCATGCTGGGGGTCTACCGCACGTTCATGGAGGAGTACATCGCCATGCCCGTGATCACCGGACAGAAGACGGACGCCGAGAAGTTCGCTGGCGCACTGCGCACCTACTCGTGCGAAGCGATGATGCAGGACAACAAGGCCCTGCAGGCGGGCACCTCGCACAATCTCGGCCAGAACTTTGCGAAGGCGTTCGATCTCTCGTTTCAGACGGAAACGGGCGAACAGGCGTTCGCCTGGAATACGAGTTGGGGTGTCTCCACGCGCATGGTGGGCGGCATGGTGATGACGCACGGCGACGACAACGGCCTGCGACTGCCGCCGCGTCTGGCGCCGATTCAGGTGGTCATCGTGCCCATCTGGAAGACGGACGACGAGCGTGATGCGACCATCGCCAAGGCACGCGCGATCGCCGATGAGTTGGGCAGTTTCCGCAAGCTCGAGCACGAACGCATTCGCATGCATGTGGACGATCGCGTGGGCATCAAGCCGGGTGCGAAGTATTACCACTGGGAACTGCGCGGCATTCCGCTGCGTCTCGAGATCGGCCCACGCGACCTCGCCGGCAATCAGTGCATGCTGGTGCGCCGCGACAATCGCGAGAAGACGCCGGTGTCGCTGGACGCGCTCGCCACGGAACTGCCGCTGCGGCTGGAGCAGATCCAGCGCGAGATGCTCGAAACCGCACGGGCGCGCATGGAAGCCAACTCGATTCGCGAGCGTATCTCGTACGAGCGTTTCAAGGAAGTGATGGAAGGGGACGGGGCGTTCGTGTACGCCGGGTGGTGTGGCGATCCGGCAGTGGAAGCGCAGGTCAAGGCCGAAACGAAGGCCACGATTCGCGTCATTCCCGATCCCGAGTTCCGCTCCGCGGAAGCCCCCACGACCTGCATGGTGACCGGGCGTCCTGCAACCTGTGAGGTCATATGGGCCAAGGCGTACTGACGCCGGGCTTCGCCCGCGTCGACGGCGTGCTGCACGCCGACGATGTCTCGTTGTCGCAAATTGCGGACGCGGTTGGCACGCCAGCGTATGTGTACAGTCTCGGCCGTGTGCGCGAGCAATACACGCGCCTCGAGCGGGCGCTGGCCAGTGCCATGCCCGATGTTCCGCATCGGGTGCACTTCAGTGTGAAAGCCAACTCGAATCTGGCCGTGCTCCGCACATTGCAGGAGTGCGGAGCCGGCGTGGACATCGTGTCGGCCGGCGAGTTGTTTCGCGCGCGCGAGGCCGGTTTTGGCGGCGCCGACATCGTCTTCAGCGGCGTGGGGAAGACCGCCGAGGAGCTGGCACACGCGCTCGATGTGCAGGTGCTGTTCGTGAACGTGGAGAGCGAGGGGGAACTGCGGCTGCTGAATCAGGTGGCCGGCGACCGTGGTGTGGTGGCGCCGGTGGCGTTGCGCATCAACCCCGAAGTCACCGTCGAAAGTCCCCACGAGTACATCCGCACAGGGGAAAAGGGGCACAAGTTCGGCATCCCGTACGATGATGCGGAGCACGTGGCCATGTTGGCGCACACACTCCCCAACGTGGAGCTGGTCGGGCTCGATATGCACATCGGCTCGCAGATTGCCGTGTGGCAGCCCTACGCCGAAGCACTTGATCGCATCAAGCCGCTCATTGCCACGCTACGGTCAGCAGGCGTTCAGTCGCTGCGCTTTCTCGATCTCGGGGGCGGCCTCGCGGTCACGTACGAGAACGAAGCGCCTGCCGACGTCGAGCAGTTTGCCGCCGGCGTCGCCGCGGCAGTGCGTGGCCTCGGCTTGTCGATCGTGTTCGAACCGGGACGGTTTCTGGTCGCCGAGAGCGGCGTGCTGTTGGCGCGGGTGCTGTATCGCAAGCGCAGTGGCGGCAAGGACTATGTCATCACCGATGCCGGCATGAATGATCTCGTTCGGCCGTCGCACTATCAGGCGTACCATCGCATCGAACCGGTGAGCGCACCGCACGGTGCAATCGTGGCCGATGTGGTGGGGCCCGTGTGCGAATCGGGTGACTTCCTGGCGCTGGCGCGCGACCTCCCCGATGTGGGGCCTGGCGATCTGCTCGCCGTGTTCACGGCGGGTGCCTATGGTTTCGTGATGGCGTCCAACTACAACTCGCGCCCGCGCCCCGCCGAAGTGGTGGTGGATGGTGACCGCTTTGCGGTGGCCACTGAACGCGAACGGCTCGAAGACCTCGTGCGCCTGGAACGGGCGCATCTCCAGTGGAGGAGTGCCTGAGTGAAGATCGGTCTGCTGTCTGACAGCCACGATCGCATCCCCGCTGTGCGTGCGCTGGTGCAGCGCATGATCGACGAGGGCGTTGCGGTGATCATCCACGCGGGAGACTACTGCTCCCCGTTCACGTTGCGTGCACTCGCCGACCTGCAGGTGCCGCTGCTTGGCGTGTTCGGCCGTAACGACGGCGATCCCGAGGGGCTGCGTGGCGCCGCGCAGGCGAACATCGGGGCGGAGCTGTACGAGTCGCCGCACAGCTTCGAGTTGGGCGGCCAGCAGATTCTCGTGGTACACGACATCAACGATGTGCACGAACGCTCGCTGACCGCGCATCAGGTCGTGGTGCACGGCTTCACGCATGTGGCCGAAATGAAGACGCGCGGCGAAACGCTGATCGTCAATCCAGGAGAAGCGTGCGGGTGGGGTTTTGGCGAGCCCACCGGCGCGATTCTCGACCTCTCCACGAAGGCCGTGGAGTTCATCAAGCTCACCGGCCCGGAATGGAAGTTCTGATGGGAAGTCGCATCCTGATTCTCGACTGCGGATCGCAGTTCACACAGCTCATCGCTCGTCGCGTTCGCGAGGCCCGCGTGTACTCCGAGATTCATCCGGTGGCCACGCGGTCGCTCGAGTGGATCCGCGAGTGGAAGCCCGATGGCATCATCCTCTCCGGAGGTCCCAACTCGGTCAACGACGCGGGCGCGCCCACCATCGATCCGGCGCTGCTCGATGTCGCGCCGGTCCTCGGCGTGTGCTACGGCATGCAACTCATCGCGAAGCTGTCGGGGGCGCCGGTCGTGGCCGCCGGTCGCCGGGAGTATGGGCGTGCCGAGATCGAAGTGCTCGACACGACTGGCTTGTTCGGTGGGTTTGCGCCGGGCGAGAAGTCCACCGTGTGGATGAGTCACGGCGACCACGTGGATGAAGTCCCGCCGGGTTTTGTCGCGACTGCGCGCAGCGGGCACACGCTCGCGGGCATGCGTCACACTTCGCGCCCCATTCACTGCATGCAGTTTCACGCCGAGGTCGCGCACACGGCGCGCGGCGCCGAGATGATCGAGAACTTCCTGTTCGACGTCTGCCAGTGCACTCCCGATTGGACGCCCGGGCACTTCATCGATCTCGAAGTGGCGCGCATTCGTGAACTCGTGGGTGACAAGCGGGTGATCTGCGGCTTGTCCGGTGGTGTGGACTCTTCGGTGGCGGCGGTGCTGGTGCACCGGGCCATTGGCGATCAGCTCACCTGTGTCTTTGTGGACACCGGGTTGCTGCGCCTGCACGAACGTGAGCAGGTCGAGCGCATGTTCGGTTCACACATGGGCATCAAGCTGGTGACGGTCCGGGCCGAGGAGCGATTCCTTTCCGCCCTTGCAGGAGTGGACGAACCGGAGCGCAAGCGAACGATCATCGGACACACGTTCATCGACGTGTTCGAGGACGCCACCAGCGAGGCCGGAAAGGACGCCGACTTCCTGGTGCAGGGGACGCTCTATCCCGATGTGATCGAGAGTGTGAGCGCTACAGGTGGGCCGTCGGCCACGATCAAGACGCACCACAACGTGGGCGGGCTCAAGCCGGGCATGAAGTTCACGCTCATTGAACCGCTGCGTGAGCTGTTCAAGGACGAGGTGCGCAACGTCGGGCGCGAACTCGGCCTGCCCGAGGAGATGGTGGGTCGGCATCCGTTCCCCGGACCCGGTCTGGCCATTCGCGTGCTGGGCGCGGTCAGCGAACCGGTGGTGGACATGCTGCGACGCGCCGATGCGATCTATCTCGAGGAGATTCGTGCCGCCGGTCTGTACAACGAGATCTGGCAGGCGTTCGCCGTCTTCCTGCCGGTTCGATCCGTGGGAGTGATGGGCGATGGGCGCACGTACGAGCATGTGATCGCGCTTCGTGCCGTCACCAGCACCGACGGCATGACGGCGGACTGGTATCAGTTCCCGCATGAGGTGCTCGGCCGCATCTCGAGCCGGATTATCAACGAGGTGGACGGCATCAACCGTGTTGTCTACGACGTGAGTTCCAAGCCACCCGCCACCATTGAATGGGAGTAGTCCGGCTCACAACGGAGCACACGAGAAAGGCCCGCCGCTTCCAATCACGGAAGCGGCGGGCCTTTTTCGTTGTGCAGCAGACGTCGATTACATCTGCGGCGGCATGAGCACAGCGTCGATCACGTGGATCACGCCATTGCTGGCCGTCACGTCCGGCGTCACGACCGTGCTGGTGCCGTTGATGACCACCTTGCCGTCGACAACCGCGATCGTGATGTTCCGGCCTTCAACCGTGGTCGCCTCAGTGAGGTTCACCACATCCGACGACGGCACGTTACCAGCGATCACGTGGTACGTGAGCACCTTCGTGAGCGCGTCCTTGTCCGCCAACAGCGCCTGCAGGTCGGCTTCGGGGATCTTCGCGAACGCTTCGTCCGTCGGGGCGAGCACGGTGAACGGGCCGGGGCCCTGCAGCGTTTCCACCAGACCAGCGGCCGTCAGGGCAGTGGCGAGCGTGTTGAACGAGCCAGCGGCCGCGGCGGTGCCGATGATGTCCATCGCAGGCGCCGGTTCGGCCGCCGCGGTGGCGGCTGCATCTTCCATCGGCGCGGCCTCGTCCTGCGAGGCACCGCCGCACGCGGTGAGGGCGGCAAGGGCAAACGTTCCGATCAGACGACGTGAGAGCATACGTAGACTCAGCGTAAGGAGGTGGGCAGAGGGCCGGCGACGTCGGCGGCAGCCGAGGGGTCGCGCTTCCGGCTTACCCTTCAACAGTCGGTTCCCCCATTTCGTTCCCAGTGGTAGGCTGCTAAGGGCGGTGCAGGGCGAGCCCCCAGCCCGCGTTCGCCAACTTTTGCCGGAGTTTGCCAGTGAACGGACTGCTTGCGCTCGTGATCGGTACGCTCCTCGTACCGTTCGCCACATTGCCCGCGCAGACCCGCGCCTTCACCGACTTCACCCTCATCGATGGCACGGACCGTGCCCCGATGTCGGACGCGGTGCTCGTCGTGCGTGACGGGCGGATCGTCGCGGTTGGTCCGCGCGCGACGACTGCGATCCCCGAGAACGCCGAGCGCATTGTGCTGGGCAACGACGCGTATGTCATCCCCGGGCTGATCAACGCGCATGGGCACGTCACGCGTGTTTCGGATCTCAACCGCTACGCCGCCTATGGCGTCACCACCGTCTGGTCGCTTGGCGATGAACCGGACGCCGTGATGTCGATGCGCGTCGAGCGGGACAGCGCTGCCTCGGGGCGCGCCCGCGTGTGGGCGTCTGGTCCGGTGCTTGCCCCTACCACGGTTGATGAGGCACGCGCGCTGGTTGCCGCGGCGCATGACCGGGGCGTGGACGTGATCAAGATTCGAGTCGACGACAATCTCGGGACGACGTCGAAAATGCCGGCGCCGGTGTATCGCGCCGTGATCGCCGAGGCGCATGCCCGAGGCCTCCGGGTGGCGACGCACTTCTATTACCGGGACGACGCGCGAGACCTGCTCGCCGCCGGTGCGGATTTCATGGGCCACAGCGTGCGCGACGTCGCGGTCGGCGACACGTTCGCGCGTGAGCTGGCGGCAAGCGGTCGCTGCTATTCGCCAACGCTGATGCGCGAAGTGTCCACCTACGTGTACGGCGAGACGCCCGACTTCTTTGCCGACCCGCAGTTCCTCGCGCACGCCGATGCGGACTGGATTGCCCAGCTACGCAATCCCGAACGACAGGCGGCGACGCGCAACAGCGCCAGCGCACAGCGCTATCGCGCCCAAATGCCCGTCGCCATGGCCAATCTCAAGGCGCTGCACGATGCAGGTGTCCCCATCGCGCTCGGCACCGACACCGGACCTACCGGTCGGTTTCAGGGCTATTTCGAGTTGATGGAGCTCGAGCTCATGGTGGACGCCGGCCTGTCGCCCGCGGACGCGCTCGCCTCGGCCACTCGCATCGCGGCCAGTTGCATGCAGGTGGCTGACCACCTCGGCACGCTCGAGGTGGGGAAGTGGGCCGATTTCGTTGTCCTCGATGCCAACCCGCTCCTGAACATCCGCAACGTGCGTCGCCAGCGAGCAGTGCGCATCGGTGGCGCTCCGGTGACCGTTCCACGTTGACGCTTCGCTTCCCGTCGCGATCCTCGGTCGGCTCGCGTTGACACCGTCTCGGCCAGTCCGCAGCTTCGCACAGTCGATCGTTTCCGCTGGCACGCTTCCCCTCATCTGCTTCTCCTCATGGTTCGTCATCCCGCTCTCGCCCTGCTCGGCGCGCTGCTGGCGCTCGCCCCCGTCCTGCCTGCCCAGGATGCCGCCGCGCCACAGCATGGCGTCCGCCCCAAGCGACTCGTGATTCGCAATGCCATGCTCATCGAGGGCAACGGCACCCCGGCCGAAGGGCCGAAGGACATCGTGATCGAAGGCAATCGCATTGTGCAGATTGCCAACCTCGATCCGGTGGCGGTGCGTGACGGCAGCGCACGTCGGCCCGCTCAAGGCGATGCGGAGATCGATGGGACGGGGCACTACGTGATGCCAGGTCTCATCAACCTGCATGGTCACGTGCAGGATGAACGTGGTGGCATTGCGCAGCCCCTCGACTACCAGTTCAAGCTGTGGCTCGGCATGGGCATCACCACGGTGCGCGACGTGAGCAGCAGCACGGAGAAGACGCTCGCCTTGCGTGAGCAGAGCGCGCGAGGAGAAATCGCCGCACCGCGCCTGTTCGTGTATGCCCGCTACAACTACATGCCGATCCCGCTCACGGAGGAGGCCACCCGTCAGCGCGTGCGTGACCTCAAGGCCATGGGGGCCGACGGCACCAAGCTGTTCGGCATGGACCGCGAGTTCTACGGTCCGTTGCTGGATGAGGCGAAGAAGATCGGCCTACGCACGGCGCATCACATGGCCGTCGATGAGGCCAACGCGACGGATGCGGCAGCCGGCGGCCTTACCAGCATCGAACACTGGTATGGTGTGCCCGACGCCGCGATTCCCGGCGGGGTGCAGGACTTCCCGCCTGAGTTCAACTACAGCGACGAAGGCATGCGCTTCCGCCTCGCGGGTCGCCTGTGGCGCGAAGCCGACCCGGACAAGCTGCAGGAGGTGCTGCAGTCGCTGGCGAACGCGGGCGTTGCGTGGAATCCCACCCTCGACATCTACGAAGCGAGTCGCGACCTGCAGCGTGCCGAGTCGCAGCCGTGGTTCAAGGAGTATCTGCATCCCACGCTCGAGACGTTTTTCCGTCCCGATCCGGCGAGTCATGGTTCCTACTTCGCGAACTGGAGCTCGCTCGACGAAACCTACTGGAAGCAGAACTATCAGATCTGGTTCAAGGCGCTGCGCGACTTCGAGCAGATGGGTGGCGTGATCGGGGCGGGAGAGGATGCCGGCTTCATCTATCAGGTGTACGGGTTCGGCCTCATTCGCGAGCTGGAGCTGCATCAGGAAGCGGGCTTCTCGCCGCTGCGGGTGCTGCAGCACGCCACGCTCAACAACGCGAAAATCATGGGCAAGGAGAGTGAGCTGGGGCGTGTGCGTCCCGGCCATCTGGCCGATGTCATCGTGGTGAAGGGCAACCCGCTGGCCGATCTCAAGGCGTTCTATCCGCCGCTCGAGGGCGCGGCCGCCGGAACCAATGCCGGCGTAGCGTGGACGATCAAGGACGGCATCCCGTACGATGCGCCGCGCATGCTGCAGGAGGTGCGCGAGATGGTGCGTGACGCGAAGGCGAAGACCACCAGCATGCGCTGATCTGCGACACGTCGCGATTCGGATACGGAATCGTTCGCGACGTGTTCGCGCTGGATGCCGATCGCTAGCTTTCCCAGCGGTTCCCCCATGATCTCCCGTCTCCACGCCCTCGGCCCCGACCTCCGCGAAATGGCGCGCATCGCGGCGCCGATCGTGCTGGTGAGCGTGGGCATTCAGGCCATGGGTGTGGTCGATGCACTCATGGTCGGCAAGCTGGGCGGCTACGCGATCGCGAGCGTGGCGCTCGGCAACTTCTACTTCTTCAACATCTCGATCTTCGGCATCGGACTGCTCTACGCCATCGACCCGGTCGTGGCGCAGGCGGTGGGCGCGGGAGACCGCGTTGGTATTGCGCGCGGCATCCAGCGCGGCATGATCATGGCGATTGTCGCGTCCATCGTGATCATGCTTGCGTTGGTGCCCGGTGAATGGGTGCTGAGCGCGCTCAACCAGCCCGATGAGGTCATCGAGCCGACCGCGATGTACACGCGGCGACGCCTGCTCGGTGCAATGCCTTTTCTGCTGTTCAACGTGTGGCGTCAGGCGCTGCAGGCCATGGGCCCGGTGCGTCCGATCGTGCTCGCCGTGCTGGCGGCCAACGTGGTGAACGCGGTCGCCAACTACGCGCTCATTTACGGCAACTTCGGATTGCCCGCGCTGGGGGTCGTCGGCGCTGGTTGGGCAACGGCGATTTCGAATTGGACGATGTCTGGCCTGCTGTTGTGGTTCGCGTGGCCACTGCTCCGCGACACCCTGCGCCCGTGGCATCCGGAATCGATGCAGTGGGCGCCGCTCCGTCACATGGTCGGTATCGGCGTGCCCATCGGCACGCAGTGGTTCTTCGAGGCCTTCGCCTTCGGCATCACCACGATCTTCATGGGGTGGATGGGCACCGCGTCGCTCGCCGGGCACGAGATCGCCCTCAACATGGCGGCACTCACCTTCATGGTGCCGTTGGGATTCTCCGGTGCGGCCGCAGCGGTCGTGGGGCGCGCGATCGGACGTGGCGACATGGCCGCCGCCAGGCGTGACGCAGCAGCCGCGATTCTGTGTGCAGTCGCCTTCATGAGCTGCAGTGCGGCCGTGTTCATGCTCGTCCCCGAGTTTCTGGCCACGCGCTATACGCAGGATGCGGCGACGCTGGCAGTGGCCGTGTCACTCATTCCGATCGCCGGTGTGTTCCAGGTGTTCGACGGCACGCAGGCGGTCACGAGCGGGGTGCTGCGCGGTACAGGGGACACGCGCGTGCCGGCGATCCTGCACATGGTCGCGTTCTGGGGCGTTGGCGTACCGCTCGGTGCGACGCTCGGCTTCTTCACGCCGCTGCGCGAGCGAGGTCTCTGGTGGGGGCTCACGGCAGGGCTTGCCGCCGCCGCGATCCTGCAGACCTGGCGCGTGGTGGTGCGCATGCGCGCAAACGTCGAACGGGTGCAGCTCGATCGGAGTGCACCCGCGACGTGAGGCAACGCCGTCGACCGCTGGGGTCGACGGCGCCGATCAGATCTTCTTTTCTTCCAGCAGAGCCATGAAGTCGGCCGGCGTAGGCAGCGTGAGCAGACGCTCCGGCACATCGGACTCCTTGCTGAACTGCGCGATCTTGCCGAGCACTGGCAGGTACTGGTTGCTCACCTCGAGTGGCGGTGCCACGATGAGGAAGAAGAACTGCACCGGTTTGTCGTCGATGGCCTTGAAGTCGAGTCCGCCCGTTTTGCGGCCGAAGGCCACACGGAGGCGGTTGACGACGAGAGAGCGACAGTGCGGAATCGCAATGCCGCGACCGATACCAGTCGAGCCGAGGTTCTCTCGGCGCTTGAGCATCTTGAAGAGCATCCCCTCAGCCTTGTCGTCCAGCTTGAGGAGGGAGATGAGTTCCTTGAGGACCTCATCTTTCGTGGTGCCTTCGAGCTCGAGCTTGACGGCGTCTTCGGAGAAGAATTCGCGGAGTTCCATAGCCCTCAATGCTAACCCGCGACCGCCAATAGTCAAACGGCTGCGTTGCTGGTGCGCGTCGGCCCGGCTATCTTGGTAAGGTGAGCCCTGTCAAGCAGTTCCCGTATTCGGTCGCATTTCCGCGTCCGCTTGTTCTGGCACCCATGGCTGGCGTGTCCGAGTCGCCGTTTCGGCGGCTCTGCCGAGCGCATGGAGCGGATGTCGTTGTGACCGAGTTTCTGTCCGCCGAGGGAATCCGGCGCGAGAACCCGGCCACGATCAGCAAGCTGCGCTTCGGCCCCGACGAACGCACGATCGGCGTGCAGATCTTCGGGGCGGTGCCGGAGGCCATGGCCGATGCCGCCGCCTTTGTCACCGACGTCTTTCAGCCCGACTTCGTGGACATCAACTTCGGATGTCCGGTGAAGAAGGTGGTGCGACGCAATGGCGGCTCGGGGTGCCTGCGCGACCTGGGGCTGGTGTCCGAGGTCATTCGGGCCGTGGCCAAGGCCACGCACCTGCCGGTCACGGTAAAGACCCGCAGCGGCTGGAACGAAGAGATGCGCGATCCGGTGAAGATCGCGCTTGTCTGTCAGGACGCCGGCGCTCGCGTGCTGGCCCTGCACGCGCGAACCCGGACGCAGATGTACACCGGCTCTGCGAACTGGGATGAGATCGCCGCCGTCGCCGAAGCGCTCGACATTCCGGTCCTCGGCAATGGCGACATCAAGACGCCGCAGGATGTGCTTCGCATGGCGGAGCACACGAAGGCCGACGGCATCATGGTGGGGCGCGGCTCGTTCGGCCAGCCGTGGATGTTTCGGCAGGCACGGGCGCTGCTCGAGGGTGAGCCCATGCCAGCGACTCCGGGCGTTGAGGAGCGCTTTGCCGTGGCGCTCGACCACGCGCGCATGGTGCAGTCGTACGAGGTCGATCCCGAAGGCGCCGCGATCGAGTTTCGCAAGCATCTCGGGTGGTACGTGAAGGGGCTGCCGCACTCGGCAGACCTTCGCAAGCGGCTGCATCAGGTGAATACGTTCGCAGAGGTCGAGGGGATCTTCGCCGATTACCTGCGCGACCGGGAAGCCGGCCGCCACGGCGACGTACTGGATCCCGCCGACGACGCCGGGGTATTGCCCAACGGATGTGGTGAGAGCGATATTGAAGAAGTTGCTGGAGGTCTTGCGGCGTAAGCGTCTGTCGCGGTGTGGTTTGTACACCGTGTGCTGCCGTCGGACTGGAAGGTCGCTCGACTCTTCGGGGGTGTCTTGGCTTCGACGGGTTTGGTGAAGCTGTGGTTGCGTGCCCAGGTCCTCGGGCTCCTGGTAAAACACTCGGGAAAAAACCAAACGCCAACAACAACCTGGCGCTCGCCGCGTAACCTTCGGGTTACCGCTGGCAGTGCTCCATAGAGAGCCCGCCCGGGGCGCTTTACGGAGTAACGAAAATCTGGGCTAGGGTCGCGGCGTGTCACCCGTCGCAATCCGAAACTTCAGGTGACTTGTCTGCGAGTGGGCTGCCTGGTGGCCAGCGCGTGGAGACCTCAATCGCCAGGATACGCACGTAGATACTGTGGTAGATCCAAGTTCGGACAGGGGTTCGATTCCCCTCACCTCCACTTGCGCGAACGGCCCGATCATCACTGATCGGGCCGTTCGTGTTTTTGGGCCCGCGGCTCCGCGCTGCCGTCAGGCGTCCAACGCCGCGTGCGCCGCGGCAAGGCGCGCGACGGGTACGCGATACGGCGAACAGGAGACGTAGTCCAGCCCCGCGTCGTGGCAAAAGCGCACCGAGCGTGGCTCTCCGCCGTGCTCGCCACAGATCCCCACCTTGAGCGACGGGCGCGTGGTGCGACCGTCGGCGATGGCGAGCTGCACGAGCTTGCCCACACCGTTGACGTCGAGCACCTGAAACGGGTCGTCCTCGAGAATACCACGCTCGAGGTAGTGGGGGAGGAATCGACCGCTGTCGTCGCGACTCAGCCCGAAGGTGGTCTGCGTGAGATCGTTGGTGCCGAAGGAGAAGAAGTCCGCCGAGCGTGCGATCTCGTCGGCCGTGAGGGCCGCGCGCGGCAACTCGATCATCGTGCCCACCAGGTAGGGTACGTGTTCTTGCATGGCGCCCATGACCTGTTGCGCGGCGTGTTCGATGACGGCCCGCTGGTGCTCCAGCTCGCGCGCTGTGGCCACGAGCGGAACCATGATCTCCGGAAACACATCGATGCCACGCCGCTTGGCGCGCACCGCCGCTTCGAAGATGGCGCGCGCCTGCATCTCGGTAATCTCGGGATACGTGATGCCGAGACGACAGCCGCGGTGTCCGAGCATGGGGTTGCTTTCACGCAGCGACTCCACGATCGCCGCCAGCGCGGGACGGCTCAATCCGAGCGTATTCGCCAGCTTCTTGGATTCTTCGCCACCATGCGGCAGGAACTCGTGCAGCGGCGGATCGAGCAGACGAATCGTGACGGGAAATCCGTCCATCGCCTCGAAGATCCCCTCGAAATCGCCACGCTGCATGGGCAGGAGCTTCTCGAGCGCACGCCGCCGACCGCCCTCGTCACGCGCCACGATCATCTCGCGCATGGTGGAGATGCGGTCTCCCTCGAAGAACATGTGCTCGGTGCGGCAGAGTCCGATGCCCTGTGCGCCGAACGCGCGCGCCATGCGCGCATCGCGAGGCGTGTCGGCGTTGGCACGCACCTTCAGACGTCGCACGTCGTCAGCCCACCCCATGAGCTGCGCAAAGGCCGAGTACACCGGGGCGTCGGCCTCGCGCTGGACTCCGGAGACGACGCGCATCACCTCGCTGGGGAGCGTGGGCAGGTCACCGAGGAAGACACGACCCGTCTCGCCATCCAACGTGATCCAGTCGCCCTCGTTCACCGTCACGCCGCCCGCGGTGAAATGGCGCTCTCCCCGCGGAATGTGCACGTCAGTGGCGCCCACGATGGCGCACTTGCCCATGCCGCGGGCCACGACGGCCGCATGGCTGGTCATGCCGCCGCGCGTAGTGAGAATCGCGCGCGCCGCGACCATGCCGTGGAAATCTTCGGGGGTGGTCTCTTCGCGCACGAGGATCACGGACTCGCCACGCGCGCCGCGCGCGCTGGCCTCGTCCGGATCGAACACGGCCAAACCGCTGGCCGCGCCCGGACTGGCTGGCAGTCCTGTCGCGATCGCATCAGCGCGCACCGCCGGATCGATCACCCGGTGCAGCAGCTGATCGAGCTGCCTTGGCTGAACACGACGCACGGCCGTGGTGGAGTCGATCAACCCCTCGCGCACCATGTCGGTGGCAATGCGCAAGGCCGCGGGTGTGGTACGCTT
This sequence comes from Gemmatimonas sp., assembly GCA_011390935.1. GTDB lineage: Bacteria > Gemmatimonadota > Gemmatimonadetes > Gemmatimonadales > Gemmatimonadaceae > JAABRT01. The sequence continues at coordinate 92,785 of JAABRL010000009.1, read as the reverse complement.
GCCACCACGGGTCTGCAGCAGGTAGAGCGTGCCGCGCTCCACGGTGAACTCGATGTCCTGCATGTCGTGGTAGTGACGCTCGAGTCGCTCCTGCGTCTGCAGCAGCTCCGTGTAGGCGCCCGGCAGTCGCTCCGCCATCTGCTCGATCGGGAGCGGCGTGCGAATGCCGGCCACCACGTCTTCGCCCTGGGCGTTCACGAGAAACTCGCCGTAGAAGCGGTGCTCACCCGTACTCGGATCGCGCGTGAAGGCCACACCGGTCCCGGAGTCATTGCCCATGTTGCCGAAGACCATGGCCATCACGTTCACGGCGGTCCCGAGCGTGTCGGGGATCTCGTTGACGCGGCGATAGTCGATGGCCTTCTTGAGCGTCCACGAATCCCACACGGCCTCGATCGCCCCCCACAACTGTTCGCGCGGATCGGTGGGGAAGGGACGTCCGGTGGTGTGCTCCACCAGATCGAGATACTCCACCGTGAGCGCTTCGAGCGATTCCGCATCGAGGTCGGCGTCGGTGGCCGAGTGCGTGGTGAGGCGCTTCGCCGCGAGCAGATGCTCGAACTGTTCGAACGGCACGTGCAACACCACGTCGCCGTACATCTGGATGAACCGGCGATACGAGTCCCAGGCGAAGCGCGGATTCGCGCTGGCGCGCGCCAGGCCCTCGGTGGTTTCGCGATTGAGGCCGAGGTTGAGGATCGTCTCCATCATGCCCGGCATGCTGACCGGCGCGCCCGAACGCACGGAGACCAGCAGCGGAAACGCGGGATCCCCGAAGCGCTTACCCGACGCCTCCTCGAGCCGGGCCAGCGCCTGGTCCACTTCAGCGCGCAGTGCGTCCGAGACCCCACCGTGCGCGAGGTACTCGAGGCACTGCGAACAGGCGATGGTGAACCCCGGCGGCACGGGCACACCGAGATTCACCATTTCCGCGAGATTCGCCCCTTTGCCACCGAGTACTGCCTTCATCTCGCGCGTGCCGTCTGCCGCGCCATTGCCAAAGAAGTAGACCGATCGTGTCACACGTGCTCCAGGCGTCAGTACAAGGGGCCCCGATGGCGCGGGCAAGTCTGTGTGATCAGCGCAGCGCGCCGGCTCGCAACAGTTCGGGTTCGTTGGGGAGGGCGGTGGGATAACGCCCGGAGAAACACGCGTGGCAATAGCCGTCCGGGCCGGTGGGCACGGCGCCCAACATGCCGTCGAGCGAGAGATACCCCAGCGTGTCCACCCCCAGATGGCGTGCCAACTCGTCGGGGCCGAGACTGGCGGCGATCAACTCTTCTCGACGCGGCGTGTCGATTCCATAGTAGCACGGACTGATGATCGGTGCACTCGACACACGCATATGCACCTCCCGGGCCCCCGCGGCGCGCACCAGCGACACCAGGCCGCGTGTGGTTGTGCCGCGCACGATCGAGTCATCGATCATGACCACCGACTTGCCTTCAATCACCTCGCGCACCGGGTTGTACTTCACCTTCACCTTGGCGTCGCGACCGGCCTGCGTGGGCTGAATGAACGTGCGCCCCACGTAATGGTTGCGAATGAGGGCGAACTCGAACGGCAGCCCCGATTCTTCGGCGTAGCCCAGTGCGGCCGAGTTGGAGGAGTCGGGGACGGCGAAGACGAGATCCGCGTCTGGGGCCGGGCACTCACGCGCGAGTTGGCGGCCGAGTGACCGGCGCGCGCGATCGACGGACGCGCCGAACACCTTGCTGTCCGGCCGCGCGAAATACACGTGCTCGAAGACACAGCGGTTGAGCGGCTCCGGCGCAATCGCTTGCATCGACCGCAGTCCCTGCCGATCGATCGCCACGATCTCGCCCGGGGCGACATCGCGCACGAACGACGCACCCACGATGTCGAGTCCGCACGTTTCCGATGTGGCGACCCACGCATCGCCGAGCTTGCCGAGCGCGAGCGGACGCCAACCATGTGGATCGCGAGCCGCCAGAAACGTTTCGTCGATCACCACCAGCAGACAGTACGCGCCCTCGACACCCGCGAGTGCATTCGCGAGTCGCTCCTCGGGTGTTGCCCCCGTCGAGCGCGCGATGCGGTGCACGATCGCTTCGGAATCCATGGACGACGTGAAGATCGCCCCGGTATCCTCCAGATCGCGCCGCAGCTCCACGGCATTCGTGAGGTTGCCGTTGTGCGCCAGCGCGATGTGTCCGCGACGCACGCGTGCCAGAATCGGCTGCGCGTTCTCGATCGCAGAGGCACCCGCGGTGGAGTACCGCGTATGGCCGACGGCAATCGGACCGTTGAGCGCGCGCATGTCATCATCGGCGAACCCTTCGGACACCAGTCCCATGGTGCGTCGCAGTGATGCGACGCCGGTATCGTCAACGGCCACGATGCCCGCCGACTCCTGGCCGCGATGCTGCAACGAGTACAGGCCAAGCTGCGTCAGCGCAGCGGCGTTGGGATGTCCATACACACCGAAAATACCGCACATGGGATGTCGTTCCGTCAGTCGGGGAATGAAGCAGAGACCATCGCGGCGGGATCCGCCGCGGTACCGCCATCCATGATGGCCGGAATCGTGTCGTGGAATGCGCGAGCCAGCGGATCGATCGCCGAGCGCGCAGACACGGCGCCAATGACGAACTCGATTCCCTCATCGGCACGGACAACGCGCCCGATCACCTTCGCGGGCACACCGTGCTTCGCTGCGATCTCCAGCAGCGCGTCGGGCGACGACGTCGTGGTCACGATGCGGCCTTGCGCTTCGCCAAAGAGCAGCGCGCGCACCGGCAGGTCGGCCCAGTCCGTCAAGTCGACCTGGAAGCCAAGCGGTTCGTCACGTCGCATCATGGCGCACTCGGCAAGCGTGACCGCCAGACCACCATCGCTGCAGTCGTGCGCGCTGCGCACATGACCAGCCGCGATGGCGTCGAGCAGCGCATCGATCAAGCGACGCTCGCCGGCGGGATCGCAGGCCGGCGGCGCGCCGATGGTGAGCTCGTGCACGCGCAACAGATACTCGCTCGCGCCAAGTTCGTCGGTGTTGTCGCCGAACAGCACGATCGTATCACCCGCGGCGCGGAACGCCGATGGTGTGACGTGATCGAGCGTGTCGAGCACACCGACCATGCCGATCGTAGGGGTCGGGTGAATCGCGCCTTGCGGATTCTCGTTGTAGAGCGAGACGTTGCCGCCGGTGACCGGCGTCTCGAGCACGCGACACGCTTCGCCCATGCCGGCGACGGCGTTCGACAGCTGGAAGTACACCTCGGGTCGCGTGGGATTGCCGAAGTTGAGATTGTTCGTGATGGCGCGCGGACGTGCACCGCTGCACGCCACGTTGCGCGCGGCCTCGCACACCGCAATGCGGCCGCCCATGCGCGGATCGAGCGCGACATAGCGACCGTTGCCGTCGATCGAGAGCGCCACTCCGGCATCCGTCCCGCGGAGACGCACGACCGCGGCATCGCTGCCGGGGCCGACAATCGTGCTGGTGCGCACCATCGAATCGTACTGTCGCCACACCCACGCCTTGCTCGCAATCGTGGGGGAGGACAGCAAGCGCTCCAGCGTCCAGATCGGATCGGCTTCTTCCTCGAGCGGCGTCACAGCATGCGGGTCGCGCCCGCGCGCTGCGGCCAACGCCGTGGATTCGACCGCGTCGATGGTGTACACCGGGCAATCCGTCACCAGCCGGGTGCCCGGAAACTCCGCGACGACCGTGTCGCCTTCCGTGACGCGATACACCGGCTCCGCAATGACTTCACCAATGACCGCCGCCTCGAGGTCCCAGCGGGCCAGAATCTCGCGCACCTGCTCCTCGCGCCCTTTGTGCGCAACCACCAGCATGCGCTCCTGCGATTCCGACAGCAGGATCTCGTACGGGGTCATGCCGGTCTCGCGCACCGGCACCTTCGTGGTGTCGATCGTGACACCCACATCACCGCGCGCCGCCATTTCCGCGGAGCTCGACGTGAGGCCGGCCGCACCCATATCCTGAATGGCCACGATGTGGCCGCTGCGAATGAGTTCGAGCGACGCTTCGAGCAGCAGCTTCTCCGTGAACGGATCGCCCACCTGCACGCGCGGCCGCTTGGCCTCCGTCGCTTCGCTGGGGTCCTCACTCGCGAACGACGCGCCGTGAATCCCGTCTCGTCCCGTACGCGCGCCAACGGCGATGATCGGATTGCCGACGCCTTCCGCCACCGCGCGAATGAGTTCTTCTTCGCGCAACACGCCCACGCACATCGCGTTCACCAGCGGATTGCCTTCGTACGAGGGGTCGAACACCACCTCACCACCAACCGTGGGCACACCCACGCAGTTGCCGTAGTCGCCAATGCCCTTCACAACGCCGGCGAAGAGATAGCGTACACGCGACGAGGTCAGCGGACCGAAGCGCAATGAGTTGAGCAGGGCAATGGGACGCGCGCCCATGGTGAACACGTCGCGCAGAATTCCGCCAACGCCCGTTGCCGCGCCCTGATACGGCTCGACGGCACTCGGATGATTGTGAGATTCCACCTTGAACGCCACTGCGATCCCGTCCTTCACCGCAATCACGCCCGCATTCTCGCCCGGGCCCTGCAACACCCACGGCGCCTCGGTCGGCAACGTGCGCAGCAGCGGACGCGAGTGCTTGTACGAGCAGTGCTCGCTCCACAGCGCGCTCACGATCCCGATCTCGGTGAACGTCGGATCGCGACCGAGCATGGCCACGACGCGCTCGTACTCGGTCGGCGTGATGCCGTGTTCCTTGATGAGGGCCGGCGTGATCTCGGGATCGCCCGCGCGCGGCTTGACCGCTGTGGTGCTCATGCGCCCACCTCCGCCAGCAGACTGTCGGCCAGCGAATGCAACAGCGGCAGGCCGTCGGCAGACCCGATCAGCGTGTCGACGGCGCGCTCCGGGTGCGGCATCATGCCGAGCACGTTGCCGGCGCCATTCACGATGCCGGCGATGTTGCGCATGGACGCATTCGGATTCGCCTCGTGCGTCACGTGACCGCCCGCGTCCACGTAGCGGAATACGACGTGTCCTTCGCCTTCGAGTCGCTCCAGCGTATCGCCATCGGCGGTGTAGCGACCATCGCCATGGGCGACCGGAATTCGAATCACCTGACCGACATGATACCGCGAGGTGAAGCGCGTGGCGATCGATTCGACGCGCAGATGCACCTGCTCGCAGACAAAGCGCAGATGCGCGTTGCGCAGCAGGGCGCCAGGCAGCAGGCCGGCCTCGCAGGCGATCTGGAATCCGTTGCAAATGGCAAGCACGGGGGCACCACGCTGCGCATGCGCCACGACCTCCTGCATGATCGGGCTGAAGCGCGCGATCGCGCCGGGACGCAGATAGTCGCCGTAGCTGAATCCACCCGGAAGGATCACCAGATCCGCGCCCTGCAGGTCATGGTCCTTGTGCCAGCAGTACACGGCCTCGGCGCCGAGGTGGTCAACGACCGCGTGGTACGCGTCCTCGTCGCAGTTCGATCCCGGAAACCTGATGATGCCGACTTTCACGCGGACTCCACAGCGGCAATGTGAAAGTCTTCCGTGACCGGGTTCGCGAGCAGCTGTTCGCACATGCGCTGCACCGAGGCGCGCGCGGCCTCGGCGCTCTCCGCGTCGGTATCGAGCACCAGATGGCGCCCCACACGCACGTCGCCCACCGCGGCAAAGCCGAGCGAATGCAACGCGTCGGATACGGCCTTGCCTTGCGGATCGAGCAGCCCACGTCTCGGCACGATATGAATGGCCACGCGGAATCGAGTCATGTCGGAGTATCCTTGCGGTCGCTGTCGGGACCGGGGTTGGTGCGATGAGCGCGGCGACGGCCCTGCCGACGCCGAGGGAGATCGTGATCCTCAACCGCGACACCATCCGCAACGAGCGCGTACGCCTCGTCGTCGTCCGATGCCGCGGGGAGGCGGTCCAGCAGGCCAAGGAGCACCGTGCGGCCAATGCCATACAGCACGTAGCACATCAGGGCCGGAAAGAAGAACTGTTTGGGCAGGAAGATGACACCGATGAGCGTCCCGATCACCAGCATCAGCCCCAGAATGCCGCGCCACGAGCGCAAGCCTACCGTGGGTACGGCGGCATACTGCACATTGCTGATCATCAGCATGCCGAGGCCGAGCATCACCCAGCGCAGCATCTGATGCCACGGCAAGCCGCCAATCATCGTTTCGGTGTACAGCGCCGTCTGACTGAACCACCAATACGTGGCGAGCGTCATCCCGGCGGCAGGGCTGGGAAGCCCCGTGAAGTGCGTCTTCGCGCGACCCGCCTGCTCCACATTGAAACGGGCGAGTCGGATCACGGCGGCCGCGGTGAACAGGAAACAGAAGATCCAGTCCCAGCCCGTGTTGTTGAGCACGGCGAAGTACATGATCAGCGACGGCGCGAGGCCGAAGCTGATCGCATCGACGAGACTATCGAGCTCGGAGCCGAACTTGCTCCCGGTGTTGGTCGCCCGGGCGATTCGTCCGTCGAGCGTATCGGCAACCGCGCCAAAGACGATGTAGCGCGCCGCCGCGTCGAAGTCGCCGCGCGAGGCCGACACAATGGCGAAAATGCCGAAAAACAGATTGGCGAGCGTGAGGCCATTCGGCAGTACGACAACCGCGCGTCGGCGCGGACGTGGTCCGCCAACGAGCGGCGGCGACCCACCGGCGTCGGCAATCATGCGACGCGCCCCGCATTGCGGAAGATCCAGCCCGCGACAATGGCCGTGACGAGTAAGCTGAACGCGACGAGCCACAACGGCCAGGAGCGCAGCCGCAGCGCCAGCACGAACGCGATCACCGCGAGGGCCACAGCTCCGATCACGAACGGATAGCCCTCGCTGGCCATGCTCACGGAGCCACCGCCTTCTCCGGGAGTGTGGTGAGCACATCGTGCAGCGCATGGCCGGTGATGCGCGCGAACGCATCGAGGTAGCGGGCGCTGGTTGCGTCCACGACGGTCGCCGGTAGCGTCGGGCCCGGCGCTTCACCATTCCATCGACCCGCCCGTCGCTCTCCATCGAGCCAATCGCGCAGCGGTTGCTTGTCGAAGCTCGGTTGGCTGCGTCCTGGTGTGTACTGATCGGCGGGCCAGAACCGCGACGAGTCGGGCGTGAGCACCTCATCGATGAGCAGCAGCTGCCCATCACGCACCCCGAACTCGAACTTCGTATCGGCGACGATGATGCCGCGAGGCGCAGCGATGTCGCGGCCGAACGCATACACGTCCCTCGCCATCTGCTCGAGCTGCGCAGCCCGGGCCTGGCCGACGCGAGCAATCACCTCGGCCACGGGAATGTTCTCATCGTGCCCGGACTCGGCCTTCGTTGCCGGGCTGAACACGGGTGGCTCGAATCGGTCACTCTCGCGCAGCCCGACCGGTAACGCTTCACCCGCGAGCGTCCCGCTGGCGGCATACTCCTTCCACGCCGAGCCGGCCAGGTATCCGCGCACGACGCATTCGATCGGCACAACGTCGGTCAGGACGCAGAGCATGGCACGGCCGAGCAACTGCTCCCGAAACGGCGCCAGCGCGGGAGTGCCGGCAATGATCTCGTCGGCATCGGCCGACAACAGATGATGCGGCAGCGCCTCGCCGAATCGCTCCCCCAGCTGCTGTAGCCACCACGCCGTGATCTGCGTGAGGACGGCGCCCTTGAATGGAATCGGTTCGTCCATCACCACGTCGAACGCACTGACGCGGTCGGTCGCCACGAGCAGGGCCTTGTCATTGCCCACGGCGTAGACGTCGCGCACCTTGCCGCGACGAATGAGCGGCAAGGGCAGGGTGGTAGTGCGCAGCGCCACAGCCACAGTACTCATACCCGCACCTCGTCCGTCGCCGCCGCGCCCGTGTAGCGCGCCAGGAGCGGCTCGATCTCCTCGGCGAGGAACTCGTCCACCTGCTGCGGAGCGCGGCCGGTGAAGCGCGCCGGATCGGCCAACGCTGCCAGATCCGCCTGCTGCAGGCCGAACGACGTGTCCGCGGCGAGGCGGTCCAACATATCGTTGCGCGGCGCACCGTCCTTCACCGCACGCGCGGCGTCGATGCTGTGTTTGCGAATGATCTCATGGGCCTCCTGCCGATCGCCACCTGCCCGCACCGCGCGGACGATCAGTTCCTCCGTGGCCATGAACGGCAACTCATCATCGACACGCCGACGGATGCGCGCGGGATGCACCTCGAGTCCCGCCACGATGTTGCGCACGAGGACGAGAATCGCATCCGTTGCAAGAAACGATTCGGGAATCGCGAGGCGTCGGTTCGCCGAGTCGTCGAGCGTACGTTCGAAGTACTGCACGGCGTGCGTCTGATTCGCGTTCGGCTCGAGCGACAACACGAAGCGCGCCAGCGCGGCGATGCGCTCGGATCGCATGGGATTGCGCTTGTACGCCATCGCCGACGAGCCGATCTGATCGCGTTCGAACGGTTCTTCGATCTCACCGAAGGCCTGCAGCATGCGTACATCACCCGACATCTTCGACGCGCTGGCGGCCACACCGGCCACCACGCCAAGCACCTGCGCGTCGATCTTGCGGCTGTACGTCTGTCCGCTCACCGGGATCGACGTCGCGAACCCCATCGCCGCCGACACGCGACGATCGAGTTCGCGAACCTTGCCGTGATCACCATCGAAGAGGGTGAGAAACGAGGCCTGCGTGCCCGTCGTGCCCTTCACGCCACGGAACGGCAACGTGGCGATCCGATGCTCCAGATCGGCGATGTCGAGCACGAGATCCTGCATCCAGAGCGTCGCGCGCTTGCCAACCGTGGTCAGCTGCGCCGGCTGCAGATGCGTGTAGCCGAGGCACGGCAGGTCTCGCCACGTCTGCGCGAACACAGTCAGCGAACGCAGCGCATCGATGCACTTGTCGCGCAGCAGTTCGAGGCCGCGCCGCATGAGCACGAGCTCGGCGTTGTCCGTGACGTAGCAGCTGGTGGCGCCGAGATGAATGAACGGGCGTGCTGCGGGAGCGACGTCGCCGAACGCATGCACATGCGCCATGACGTCATGCCGAAACCGACGCTCGTACTCGGCGACCGCCGCGAAATCGATGTCGTGCTGGTGCGCGCGCATCGCCGCGATCGCATCGTCCGGAATGGCAATCCCGAGGTCGCGCTGGGACTCAGCGAGGGCAAGCCACAGGGCGCGCCACAAACCGTAGCGGGCGTCGCCCCCCCAGAGTTCGAGCATGGCACGGGACGCAGACCGCTCGGCGAGCGGCGACGAATAGACGGAAGGAGAATCAGCGGACACGGAAGTTGATCGAGTAGGGACCTTGGCCAGCACGCTCGAACCACAGCTGCACGACACCACGGGCACCGTACGCCTCGATGGCGCGCGCTGCTAGATCGGCACTGGTAATGGGCGTGTTGCCGATTTGCACGATGACATCGCCAGTCTGCAGGCCGAGCTCGGACTGCAGGCGATCGGAGGCACTGAACACCACGGCACCCGCACGGGATCGAATGCGGCGCTCCTGCCGAATCGCGTCGGTAAGCGTGACAAGCTCCAGTTCGCGCAACACGGTGACGCGCGGCGCACTGACTTCGGGCACGTCCGCCACCGTGAGCCGCAGCATCACGTCACGCTCCCCGCGCTTGACGGTGAGTGGCAGCGTGTCACCGACGCGCAACTCGAGGAGACGCGCTTCCCAGTCGAATGGGTTGCGAACCGGCTTGACGCCCGCGCGCACGAGCACGTCGCCAGCGCGTACACCCGCACGCTCAGCGGGTGATCCGGGCACGACGCGTGCCACGCGGGGCACGGAGCGCACCGCATCGCGCGCGTTGCTCACCTCGCTGAGCTGCAACTGCACCCCGACCCACGGTTGGCGCACGCGACCATGCGTGAGCAGGTCATCGACGATGCGCATGGTGCGATCGATCGGGATCGCGAACCCGAGGCCGACCGAGCCGCCGGATGGCGAGTAGATGGAGCTGTTGACACCGATCACATCACCCATCGCATTCACGAGGGGACCACCCGAGTTGCCGGGGTTGATCGCCGCGTCGGTCTGGATCATGTCGAGATACATGCCAGCGCCTTCACTCCGGGCCGTGATGTTGCGCCCGACGGCACTGATCACGCCCACCGAGACACTGGGCTCGCTGTTGCCGAGCACAAAACCGAACGGATTGCCGATCGCGATGCTCCATTCCCCAACGAGCAGATCGGAGGAGGTGCCGACGCGCGCGACCGGGAGCCCGGTCGCTTCGATGCGAAGCACCGCCAGATCATTCTGCTCATCCTCGCCCACGAGCGTGGCCGGATACGTGGTGCCATCGCGCAGGGCCACCACGATGCGGGACGCCCCGGCCACGACATGCGCGTTCGTCACGATCACCCCGTCACCGCGCACAATGAACCCCGAGCCGATGCCGGCACGCGCACGCTGCCCGCTCCGCCCGCCGAACATCATCTCGAAGTAGTCCGCCGGCACGCGTTCCACGGTCTCGGTCTGCACGCTCACCACAGCCGGCGACACGAGTTCGACCGCGTTGGTGATCGCCGTGCGACGCGACTGGGCAATCTCCTGGGCCGGCAGCTCGCCGGGGGGGAGGGCGACGCGGCTCGGCGCATCGACCGTCGCGCCGGTACTGGTGCGGACCGGCTCCTGCCCAAGCGAATCGGCCGGGCTGGCGCCGACACACCCGGCGGCCAGACACACCGCCGTCGCAATCGCGCCGAGTCGTGCCACGCTCACGGCTCGCCAGCGCGCAAGCGTTGACCGCCGGCCGGCCGCCGCTGCGTATCCGCAAGCGCCTGATCGGTGAATGGATACGCCAACATGGCGCGCAGTGTCCCGGCGCCCACCACCGCAGCGTCCGCACCAGCAGCGCCGCACGCCGCCATTGACGCGGTGCTGCCGGGGAACAGCGCCACCAACTCGGCCTCGAGACCTGCCGCGTCGAGCAGCGCACGTGCTGCGGCGACGACCTCGGCCCCGGCGCCACTCATGGCGTCGAGACGATCGACATCGACCAGGACGAATGTCGCCCCGGCCTTGGCCGCGAACAGCGCTTGCGCCGCCGTTCCCACGAACGTCGCCGCCACTCGAATGCCCGCCGAGGACAGCTCGCGCATGCGCACCGCCGAGGCCTCATTGAACGGCAACTGCAGCACCACGTTGTCAGCGGCCCGACCGAGCGCACGCACCTGTTCGTCCCCGTCGTGCGCGTGGGCCAGCGCGTCCGCCCCGTCGACCAACACCGGAAACGGCACCGCCCGCGCGAAGGAGGCGAGCCACGTGACCGCCGCGTCGGGCGAGCTGGCCGTGGCCAGGGCGTCGTCGGGAAGAACGACACCGTCACACCAGCCGCGGGCCGCAGCCCACTGCACGTCGTCGAGCGCGTCGGTCGCGAGAAAGAGCTTCACGTCGGAGAAAGATAAAGGGTCGCGGGATACTGGACCTGCTCCAGGAACAATCCCTGGGGCGGCGCCGGGGCCGAAGTCCCCCGATTGTCGCCGGCCACGAGCAGTTCGGCGATCGTGCCCGGCGGGCGTCGGCCTAGCCCGACGTCCACCATCGTGCCGACCAGAAAACGCACCATGTGGTGCAGAAAGCGATTGGCCTCGATTTCGAAGACCACGCCGCCGGGGCGCGCCTCCCAGTGTGCCCGCGTAATCAGGCAGCGATGATCGTCCGTATCCGGCGCCGTGCCCAGGACGGCAAACGCGCGAAATGCGTGCTCGCCGGGAATGGACGCCGCCTCAGCCTGCAGCAGCGCAAGATCCAGCGCTCGTCCGAGTGGCCACTCGGTCCGTCGGCGAAAAGGGGACTTCGCCTCGCGGTCGGTGCCCACCGTATACGTGTACCGCCGCCGCTCCGCACTATAGCGGGGATGGAACGTGGCACACATGGGGTACACCTCCGCGACCCAGACGTCGGCCGGCAATTTCGCGTTGGTCGCTCGTCGCAACGCCGCCGCGGTCCACCGCGACGAAACGCGCACACCGACCGCCTGACCACGGGCGTGCACCCCGGCATCGGTGCGTCCGGAGCCCACGGCCGTCACGGACTCGCCACAGATGATGGCCAGCGCGCGCTCCATTTCGCCCTGAACCGTTCGGGCGGCGGGTTGCCGCTGCCACCCCGAAAACGCCCCACCGTCATAGTGAGTGAGCAACAGAAACGAGGCGAGATCGTCGGATTCCATGAGCCATGTAAGTTACCGTGCGCCGCTCCCCCCTTCAAGCATCGGGTTGCGACGCCGGCCGCTGCCGCTGGCGCATGTTTGACAGGACGCCAGCGGAGTTCTCACATTGCTCGGCTGTCGTGACTCTGACCCAACGATTCTCGTGGCCCCTCGCTCTCTCGCCTCTCTCGCGCACGCTCTCGGCGCCACGTCGGATCTCGACGGGGCGCTGGTCGCGCTCAACGAGAGTCTGCTCGAACTGGATCGCAGCGCGGCGATCGCGCTGCTGCACTATGACGGCCGACGGGAGATGCTGCGCGAGCGGCTCACCCCGGTGGGCGGACGAGTGGAGCGCAGCGCGGTGGAGACCACCTTCGATCACCTGCCGGCGCCCGTGCGCATGAAGGTCGCGGCCGGCGGACAGTTTGTGGACCTCTCCGATCGCTCCGCCGACTACGTGCGCCTCTTCGGCTTCACGCAAACGCTGGACGGCGGCGTGTTGGCGCTGCGCGGGTTGCGCGTGGAGGGGTATCTCGCCGCGGTGCTCGCCCTATACGAGCCGCGCAAGATTTTCGGCGCCCGAACGGCCGAACGCATCACGCCGGCGTTGGCGCTCTTCGATCTGGCGTACAGCCGACTCTCCGAGCGAGAGGCCCGCGAAGAAGCGGTGCGCACGCTGGAGGACGTCACGCAGCGCGTCCACGGCGAATACGTCCGGAAGCTTCGCGCACTGGAAAGTGAACTGCGAGAGGTACGCAACACGACGCCCAGCGGGGTGCCGGCCCTGTCGCCCGCCGAAGTCGTTGCCCTCCAGGCGGAGACGGCGCGCGCGGAAGAGTCGGTGCGCCGGGCGGAGCGCAAAGCCGACTTGGCCGAGCAGCAGATCATGTCGGCGGTCGGACAGCTCGAGCAGGCGCATCTCGAACTGCACCGTCGCAACGAGGCACTCCGGCAGCGCACGCGCACGCTGTATCTGCTGGATCGCGTGCTCACGCTCGATGCCACCACGAGCGAGGCAAGCGTGCTCGTGGACGGACTGCTCGCGCTCGTGGGCGACGATATGCAGGCGCAGCGCTGTTCGCTCATGCTGATCGCCCCCGAACCCGATCACATGTATCTCGCCGCCGGTCGGGGCTTGTCCCCCGACGTCCCCATCGGCATGCGCATTCGGATCGGGGAAGGGGTCTCGGGACGCGTGGCCGCGGCGCGCGAACCTTTGCTGGTGCAGGATGTTGCGCAGGCCGATCGGCACCCGTTGCTGCGCGATCAGTACTTCACCACCGGCAGCTTCATCAGCTTTCCCCTGGTGTATCATGGCGCGCTCGTGGGTGTGCTCAATCTGACCAATCGCGCCCGGCTTGGGGTGTACACGGAGGAAGATGTGGAACGCGTGCGGTTGCTCGCCCTGGTGATTTCGCTCGTGGCCTCGAATGGTCGGCTCCCTGAACGTCTGATCACCACGCTCGATGTCAGCTGATCTGGCGGGGAACGCGCTGCGGGCCGCGATTCGGCGGCTGGCCAGTGGCGAGTCACTCGATCGCGAATCGATCACCGGGGCCTTTGACGTCATCATGCGAGGCGAAGCGACGCCCGCCCAGGTGGCGGCGCTGCTGATGGCGCTGCGCGTGAAGGGAGAAACAGCCGCCGAAGTCGCCGGCGTGGCGCAAGCGCTGCGCGGGGCGATGGTCACGATCGATGTCGCGGACGCCGACGGCTTGGTGGACACCTGTGGCACCGGCGGTGGAACGCTCACCACGTTCAATATCTCAACCGCGGCCGCGATGCTGGCGGCGGGTGCCGGGGTGCGCATCGCCAAGCATGGGAACCGCTCGTTCACGTCGCGATCAGGGAGCGCAGACGTGCTGGAGGCGCTGGGCGTGGCCGTGGAAACCTCGCCGGCCACGATGCGACATGCGCTGGAGACGGCCGGCATCACGTTCATGTTTGCGCCGCTGATGCATCCGGCAATGCGTCACGTGGGCCCGATTCGTCGCGAGCTCGCGATCCCCACCGTGATGAACATCGTGGGCCCACTGGCCAATCCGGCGCAGGCCGGTCGGCAGGTGGTGGGTGTGGCCGATCGTACTCGCCTACCGCTCATTGCCGGGGCGCTCGCTCTGTTGGGCTCGTCGCGCGCACTCGTGGTGCACGGCGAGCCCGGCATGGATGAGGTATCGCCGCTTGGCACGACAACCGTGCTCGAAGTCCGCAACGGCACGGTGACGGAGTGGGAGATCGATCCGGCGTGGGCTGGCTACGACGGGATAGAGGCGTCGGATCTCGATGGCGGTGAACCAACGGACAATGCCGCGCTGATCGAAGCCGTCCTCGCGGGGGGCGGGTCGCCGGCAGCGCGCGCTGCAGTCGTGCTGAATGCGGCAGCGGCGATTCTGGTTTCCGGACTCCGGAATGACTACCGGGACTCGATTCAGCTCGCACGCAGCGCCCTGGAGGATGGCGCTGGCACGCGAGCCCTGAGCGCGCTACGAATCGCCTTCGCGGAACCGCGCTGAACGCCGCCGGAGCGGCGGCTCAGTAGCGCCGCAGGACACCCACCACGATGCCTTGAATGCGCACATCGTCCTCGTGCACGATGAGCGGCTGCATCGCGTCGTTCGCCGGCTGCAGTCGAATGCGACCGTCGCGCTCCCGGTAGTACCGCTTGACCGTGGCGGCGGCGCCATCGAGCAGCGCGATCACCATTTCCCCGTTGTCCGCCGACTGCCGCTCGTTCACCACCACATAATCGCCATCTTCGATGTGGTCGTCGATCATGCTCTCGCCACGCACCCGAAGCACGTAGTGACTGCCATTCTTGCGCAGGAACGTGTCCGGCACTGAAATGGATTCGTTGTGCGTGAGTGCCTCGATCGGTGATCCGGCCGCAACCAGGCCGAGCAAGGGCAACTCCACCGAGCGCTGGAAGGCCTCCGACGGCAGAATCTCGATCGCCCGACTCTCGTTGTACGACCGGCGGATGTAGCCCTTGCGTTCGAGGTTCGTGAGATGCTCGTGCACGGTGGCCAACGAGTTATAGTTGAACCGCGAGGCGATCTCCTCGAAACTCGGCGCGTAGCCGTGCTCCTCTGAATACGCCGTGAGGAAACTCAGGATCTCGCGCTGGCGCTTGGTGAGCGGCATGGCGGACTCCTCCAGGTAAGGGAGTGGCAGGACGCCGGGGAGGGGTTCCCGAAAATGTGCCGAATTCACGTTAACCGAACAGGGGCCGAAGTGCAACCCGTCAACGCGGAACTCCCGCAGTCGATCGCAGGCAACCGTGCCTGGACGCCGCCCACCGGCACGCTCGGCGAGCTCGTTGCCCGCGCGCACGCCCGTGCCGACGCCGTCGCGGCGTGTCTGCCCGCGCTCGAAGCCCGCGCCGGCGAACTGCCACCGCCGCCGGCCTTCGCTCGTGCCCTCCGCGGGGACACCCTCCGGGTCATCGCCGAGGTCAAGCGCGCCTCCCCCTCCAAGGGACCCATCGCCCCAACGCTTGACGCGGCCACGCAGGCGCGTGCGTACCAGGCCGGTGGCGCCGCGGCCATCTCCGTGCTCACGGAACCGGATCGATTCGGCGGATCGCTCGAAGACCTCGCCGCGGTCACGGCCGCCGTCTCGATCCCCGTCTTGCGTAAGGACTTCATTGTCGCCCCGGTGCAGATCTGGGAGGCTCGCGTGCATGGCGCTGCCGCCGTGCTGCTCATCGCCCGCGCGCTGAGCCCCGAACTGCTGCGGGCGCTGTTCACCGAGGCAGGTCGGGCCGGACTCGAGGTGCTCGTGGAGATTCGCGACGACGCGGAGCGCGACCGGGCGATTGCGCTCGGGGCCACGGTCATCGGTGTCAATAATCGGAATCTGGAAACCTTGATCATCGACCCGGCCACCGCGCCCACGGTCATCCCGGGGATTCCCCGCGAATGCATCGCGATCGCCGAAAGCGGGTTCGGCCTGCCTGCCGATGCGGAAACGTCCCGCCAGGCGGGCGCCGATGCGTTGCTGATCGGCTCCGCCATTTCGGCGTCCCCCAACCCCGCGGCGGCTGTTGCCGCGTTCGCCGAACTGCACCGTATCGAGCGGTGACGCGCGGGACTCCTCCTGCCATCAAGGTGTGCGGCTTGATGCGCGCGGCCGACGCGGCGTTGGCGGTCTCGCTGGGGGCCACGTACCTCGGAGGCATTCGGGCCGGTGGACCGCGCCTGCTCGACGCACCGGCCTGGCGCACGCTGCTCGGATCACCGCGCGTGGGGGTTGAACGCGTTGCCGTGCTCGGGCATCTCACCATCGCCGACGTGATGCGCGAGCAGGCGGAGCTGGGCGCCGACGTCGTGCAGTGGCACGGCGATCCGCAGGCAGATCAGCTGGCGGAGGTCGTGGCCGCCGGTGTGCGTTGCTGGCCGGTGCTGCGCGTTGCGGGAGCGCCGCTGCCCCGGTTGGCGTGGGAACTGGCGGCCCATGCGGAAGCGCTCGTGCTGGACGCGAAGGTACCGGGACAGCTCGGCGGCACCGGCGTAGCGCTCGATTGGGCCGCATTGGCGCGAGACGTGGCCGACTGGCGACGCGACTTTCCCTCGGTGCGGCTGGTACTGGCCGGTGGCTTGCACGCGGGTAACGTCGGCGCCGCCATCGACCTCCTTCGACCCGATGTTGTCGACGTATCTTCCGGAGTGGAATCTGCACCGGGGATCAAGGATCCCGAGCGGTTGCAGGCCTTTGTTCACGCAGTGCGGGGATAGCGCAGATGGAAACCTCAGGAGCAGTGCTGGCCGAGCGCGCGGGCGATCGATTCGGCGGGTTCGGCGGACGATACGTGCCGGAAACGCTCGTGCCCGCGCTCGACGCGCTCGACGCCGAGTTCGATACCGCGATGGCCGACCCGGCCTTTCGCGCCGAACTCGATTTCATGCTGCGGGAGTACGTGGGGCGGCCGACGGCCCTGAGCACGGCGCCGCGCCTTTCGGCGCGCGTGGGGGCGCCGGTGTGGCTCAAGCGTGAGGACCTCAACCACACGGGCGCGCACAAGATCAATAACACGGTGGGGCAGGCGCTGCTGGCGCGCCGCATGGGAAAGCGGCGAATCATCGCCGAGACCGGCGCCGGCCAGCACGGCGTCGCCACGGCCACGATCTGTGCCCGATTCGGCCTCGAGTGCGTCGTATACATGGGCGAGGAGGACATGCGTCGGCAGTCGCTCAATGTCTTCCGCATGCGGCTCATGGGAGCGACGGTTGTACCGGTGACGGCCGGCACCCGGACGCTCAAGGATGCGACCAGCGAGGCGATTCGTGACTGGGTCACCACCGTGAATGAGAGCCATTACATCATCGGGTCGGTCGTCGGACCGGCGCCGTATCCGCGCATGGTCCGCGACTTTCAACGCGTGATCAGCCGCGAA
Organism: Gemmatimonas sp.; assembly: GCA_011390935.1. Classification (GTDB taxonomy): domain Bacteria; phylum Gemmatimonadota; class Gemmatimonadetes; order Gemmatimonadales; family Gemmatimonadaceae; genus JAABRT01. The sequence continues at coordinate 75,277 of JAABRL010000009.1, read as the reverse complement.
GCGCGTGCACAGATGCTCGAGCGTGCGGGCCAGCTGCCGAAGACCGTCGTGGCGTGCGTGGGTGGTGGCTCGAATGCGATGGGTGCCTTTGCTGATTTCGTGGATGATGCTGGCGTGGAGCTGGTGGGGGTTGAGGCGGCGGGCGAAGGGCTGAGCACGGAACGCCATTCCGCCTCACTCTCGCGAGGGACGCCCGGCGTGCTGCACGGCGCGCTGAGCTATCTGCTGCAGGATGCGTCCGGTCAGGTGCACCCGGCGCACTCCATTTCGGCCGGCCTCGACTATCCCGGCGTCGGTCCCGAGCACGCGTGGCTGAAGGACAGCGGGCGCGCCGAGTACGTGTCGGTCACCGACGACGAGGCGCTCGAGGGCGTGTCGATTCTCAGCCGGCTGGAGGGGATCATTCCGGCGTTGGAGACGGCCCACGCCGTCGCGTGGATTGTGCGCGAGGCCGGGCGCTGGTCGCCCGACGAACCGGTGTTGCTCTGCGTGAGTGGTCGCGGGGACAAGGACGTCGGGACGATGGCCGAGCATCTGCTGCCGTCGATCTGATGCAGGGGGTCAGCGCGCGTGAGGCGCACGGTGCGGTCGCACCGCTCGTCGAGGAGGCGTTCCGCGCGCTGTCCAAGGCATTTCGTGCGTGGCAGTTGTATCTGCCCAACAATCCGATGCGCGAGCGTGCCCTCGATACCGCGCGCTCCGCATTCGCCGCATGTTTCGCCGATGACGGCATCGCACTGCGTGTGCTGGTTCGCGAGAGCGAGTTCGTGTTCGAGGGGCACGTCGTGCACCGTGAGTTGGACCGTCCGACCGACGGCATCCCGTGGATCCTCTACCGCGATGGCGTTCGCGTGCTCACGCTGCACACCGGGTTCGAGTCGGAGGCACTGACGCCGTTTCTGCAGATCTTGCAGCGCGCGCGCCAGGCGGCGCCCGACGACGATGATCTGGTCACGATGCTGTGGGTCGCCGACCTCGAGACGCTGCACTATCGCTTTGTGGACGTGGGTGGCGTGCCTGACGCGACCGCCCTGAGCACGCACCGCGCCGGAGGCGGCCAGTTCGACGCGGGGGGCCACGGTGATCGGCCTGGAGTGGGCCTCGCGGCTGCGGAGTCGCCACTGCTCGGTGACGGTCCGCCCGGTGTGCTGCGCATGGAGGACTTCGACAGCACGCTGTATTTCCTCGATGCGCGCGAACTGGCGTACCTGCAGGACGAGGTGCGATCGGAGTTCGGGCAGGATCCGCGCCGTGCCGTGCTGGCGACGTTGTTCGACATCATCGAACTGCGTCGCGAGGACGACGTGCGGGCCGAGGCAATCGAGCATATCGAGTCCACGATGATCGATCTGCTCGCGGGCGGCGCGTACGAGCTCACGGCGTACGCGCTGCGGGAGGCACGCATTACCGCCAGTCGGAGCGAGGCGCTCTCGTCCGAATTGCAGCATCGTCTGGTCGCGCTGGCCGATCGTCTCTCGGATCCTGCGGTGGTGGCGCAGCTGTTGCAGGCCGTCGATGAGGGCTCGCGCGCCCCAGGCGCCGAGACGCTGGAAGCGCTCGTCGCAGAGCTTCGTGGCGCGGCGCTCTCGCCGTTGCTGTCGTGGTTGGCGCAGTCACCCCTTGGGGCCGCACGAGGTTCCGTCGAACGGGCCGTGATGCGGCTGGCTGAGCAGCACACCGCCGAACTCGTGCGGCTGATCGAGGGGCCCGACGGCTCCGTCGCCCTTGGCGCGATACGGCTGAGTGCACAGCTGCGTACGTCTGCGGCGGTGCCCGGGCTCACGCGGGTGCTGCGCGGCGCGGATCTGTCGCTGCGCCTCGATGCGGTGCACGCGCTCTCGTCGATCGGATCGACCGGTGCATTGCAGGCGTTGGAGCCCCTCGTTGACGATGAGGACCGTGACGTACGGGTAGCGGCCGTGCGCGCCGTCGCCACGCATCGGTACATGGCCGCGCTACCGCGCCTCACGCGTGCGCTTGCCCGCAAGGAGCTGCGAAGTGCGGAGCGTACCGAGAAGACGGCGCTCTTCGATGCGTTCGGCACCATTTGCGGTGATACGGGCGTACCGACGCTCGATGCCGTGCTCAATGCACGCTCGTTGCTTGGTCCACGCGAGTCCACTGAAATGCGCGCCTGTGCCGCCCGCGCGCTCGGACTGGTTGGCACCCGTCTCGCCGCCGACGCATTGCGCAAGAGCGTTGATGCGAAGGACGCAGTCGTGCGCAACGAAGTGTCCCGAGCGCTTCGCGGAGCCTCGGCATGACGGCGCGCGCGGATGTGGCCAACGTCCCGGAGGCGGCCCGCGTGCAAGCGGTGCGCGGCGAGGCAGACGACCAGCGACGTGCGCGTGGGCTGGTGGTTGCATTGCACGGGGCGCTACGCGCGGTGCGCCTGTATCCGATCGAGAATGCGGCGGTGCAGAAGGCACTCGCCGAACTCGATGCTGCGCTCGGGCGCGTGGTCGCCGATGAGCAGGAGTGCGAGGTTCGACGCGCTGGGGACTTCGTGTTCGTCAACGAGACGCGTGTACGGCTGGGGCTCGACAACTACGCAGCGGTCGTCTACGTGATCGGGTTGTTGCAGGAAGCGGGCATCGGCACGGTGCGCGTCATCGGACGACCGGAAACGCGCGCCTGGGTGGTGTTGCTCGCGTTTTTGCAGGCGCCGCCGCTGGAGTACCCCGAGGACGAGCGACTCGATCAGCTGGAGCAGCGCCTGCGCACGGCAGGGGTGGATGCGTTTGCCTTCGAAGCGCCCGGCGGGGAGTTCGACTCCACCGAGGAGCTCGATGCCAAGGAGCGCGCGCGACAGACCTATGTGCGTTCACTCGATGTCACGCGAGAGGTGATGACCGCGGCGCGCCTCGGTCGCAGTCCGAGCCTGAAGCGCGTCAAGCGCGCGGTGCAGGCAGTAGTGGATGCCATCCTCACGGACGCCGCATCGCTCATCGGGCTCACCACGCTGCGCGAGTTCGATGACTACACGTTCGTCCACAGCGTCAACGTGTGCATCCTGTCGGTCGCACTGGGGCGGCGACTGGGGCTCACCAAACCCCAGCTGCTCGAACTCGGTGTGTCCGCGCTGTTGCACGACATCGGGAAGTCGCGCGTGCCCACCGAACTGTTGAACAAACCCGGGTCGCTCGATGCGGAGGAGCGCCTCGTGATTCAGGAGCATACCTGGCGCGGCGTCCTGGCACTGTTCGCGCTCCCTCTGGGCTCCGGTCGGCCGTGGCGCGCGATGACGAGTGCGCTCGAACACCACATGCGCATGGATCTCAGTGGGTATCCGAAGGTTGTCCGCCCGCGTCGCATGAGCCTGCTCAGTCGCATCATCGCGGTCGCTGACGGATTCGACGCCGCCACGACCACGCGTGTGTATCAGGACAGCCCCTGGTCACCCGCCGACGTCCTGCTCGGCATGCGCGACAATGCGCGATTGGGGTTTGACCCGGTCATTGTGAAAGCCTTCATCAATCTCACCGGCATTTATCCGGTGGGCACTGTCGTCGTGCTCGACAGCTTCGAACTCGGCCTGGTGCACGCGGCGAATCCGGTGGAATCGGAGCTGTCGCGGCCGATCGTCCGGCTGCTCTCGGACGCGCAAGGCAACCTCCTGGCCGATCCGCCGCTGGTCGACCTCTTGGCACGCGACGACTCGGGGCATTATCTCCGAACCATCATTCGCACCGACAACCCCGATCGTTGGGGCATTCGGGTTTCCGACTACTTCGCCTGACCTCCGCCCGAACTGGGCCGACGGAACTACGTGACACTTCCAAACTCCGCGCCATCGGCCATCGATGCGCGCTTCGCTGTCCTGCGCGCCGAAGGACGCCGCGCACTCGTTGCGTACATCACGGCCGGTCACCCCGATCCGGCCTCGAGCGTTGCGCTGATGCGTGGTCTCGAGGCCGCCGGCGTCGATATTCTCGAAGTCGGCGTGCCGTTTTCCGATCCGCTTGCCGACGGTCCCGTCATTCAGCGCAGCTCCCAGATCGCCATCGAGCATGGGGTGAATCTCGACCGTGCGCTCGAGTTGATCCGGGAGGCTGCGCTCGGCATACCGGTGGTACTGTTTTCGTACCTCAATCCGGTGATGGCGGGCGGCGAAGCGGCCCTGCGTCGCGCTCGTGACGCCGGCGTGTCCGGGATCCTCGTGACGGATCTCCCGGTGGGCTCCGACCGCGCCCGCGAAGCCTGGTTCGGCGCCAGCGGTCTCGATTTCGTGCGACTCGTCGCCCCCACCACGCCAACGGAACGCATGGCCGAAATCGGGCGACATGGCGGTGGCTTCGTGTATCTGATTTCGCGTCTGGGCGTGACCGGTGAGCGTGAGGCGCTGGCGAGTGACCTGCCCGATTCCGTTGCGCGCCTGCGGAGCGCAACGTCGCTGCCGATCTGCATCGGCTTCGGCATCTCGACCCCCGCGCAGGCGCGAGCGGCGGCAGATCTCGCCGACGGCGTCATCGTGGGTAGCGCCCTCGTGCGCGCGGCAGAGGAGTCGGTCGAGCACGCCCTCGAGCTGGCGCGTGCCATGCGAGCGGCCATGGACGCATGACCAACACGCGCGCGCCGCAGTCATCGTCACCAGCGTCCGGGCTCGCGCACTCGACACCGGGCGCTGTACCGGTGCTGCCATCGTGGGCGGCGGCCAGCGAGAAACGCCGAGGGCACATCGCGCGCGTCACGGCGCTGCTCGATGCCTGGAGTGACGCGCTCTCGCTCTCGATGGCGCAGCGGCAGGCGTGGCACGACGCGGGTCGATGGCACGATGCGCTTCGCGATGCCGACGAGGCGACGTTGCGTGCGAACGCCGATGACCCCGCGCGACCGCTCGGCATGTTGCACGGATCGGCCGCCGCGCGATGGCTGGCGCGCGATGGGGAGCAACGAACGGACGTGCTCGATGCCGTGCGCTGGCACACCACCGGGCATGTACAGTGGGATCAGGTCGGCAAGGCGCTCTACATGGCCGACTTTCTTGAGCCAGGGCGCCCGTTCATGCAGGCGGACCGCGCGTTTCTGGCCCATCTGGTCCCGCTGCAGTTCGACGCCGTCTTTCGGCAGGTCGTACGGCTGCGACTCGAATGGGCGTTGCGCGAAGGGAAGGGCTTCGCGCCGGAGACCGTCGCACTGTGGGACGCGGTGCGATGAGTCGTCGCGGGTGGATGGCCGTGGCGGTGGCCGCGCTCATCGTGGTCCCGGTCGCGCTGGCGCTGTGGCTGCGTGGCGATGCTTCCGAAAGCGCCACGACCAGCGTCACGTCGCCGGCCGCGCAGGTTGCGATGGACACGTCAGCGCGTGCGCCGGACGGTGTACGTATCCGCGTGCGAGTGCTCAACGGCAGCGGCCGCAATGGTCTCGCGCGCCGCGCGACACAGCAACTGCGTGACCATGGCTATGACGTGGTGGACTACACCAGCGCCGGCAACAGCACGCAGCTGACGGAGGTGCAGGTGACCGCGGCGACACGCGCCTGGGGGGAGCGGATCACAAAGGCACTCGTGCGCGGGCAGCTGCGTGAGCGCGAGGGCAGCTTAGGGTACGTGGACGTCGTCGTGCTGCTCGGTCACGACTGGCAACCGTCGCCCCAATCGTTCCGTCCGTAGCTGACCGCAGGCGGCGGCGATGTCGAGGCCGCGGCTCTTGCGCACCGCCACCTCGACCCCACGCGCCCGCATGGCCCGTGCGAATGCGGCGATCTTCGGCCCTGGGGTGGGCGTGAAGCCGAGCGATCCTCCCGGATGCAGCGGGATCAGGTTCACGAACGCCCGACACTCTCGCGCCAGGGTGGACAGCATCGCCGCGTGCTCCGGCTGGTCGTTGACGCCGTCCAGCATCACGTACTCGAACGTCACGCGCCGATCGAACGCGGCCGCGGCCTGCATGACGTCCGCCAGTGGGTACTTGACGTTCACCGGCATCAACGAACGGCGGAGGGCATCACTGGGGGCATGGATCGAAATGGCAAGGCGGAACTGCTCCTTGCGCGCCGCGAGCGCTTCAATGCCCGGCAATACGCCAACGGTGGACACGGTGATGTGTCGCGCACCAATGCCGAGCGCGCGCGGATCATTGAGCAGCGTGAGTACGGGGTCGACTGCCTTCCAGTTCATGAGCGGCTCCCCCATGCCCATGAACACGATGTTCGTGGCGAGCAGCGGCGGATCGAGCAGTCGCAGCTCACGCACCTGTCCCGCGATCTCGCTCGGCGTGAGGTTCCGTTGGAATCCCATGGCGCCTGTGGCACAGAACGCGCACTGCAGCGCGCAGCCGGCCTGCGAGGAGATGCAGAGCGTGAGACGATTCCCCTCGGGAATGGCGACCGTTTCGATGGATTGGCCGTCGTGCAGCCGGAACAGGAACTTCTCCGTGCCATCGGATGATCGCTGGCGCTCCTGGAGCGCGAGACGAGGCATGGTGAAGCGATCGGCGAGTTGCGCGCGCAACCCCTTGGGCAGCTCGGTCATGTCGTCGAACGAGTGCACGGGGCGCTCCCACAGACGGGCGAACACCTGCGCCGCGCGGTAGCGCGCCTCGCCAGCGCCTGCCATGAACTCGGCGAGCACGAGCAGCGCGTCATCCGGCGTGAGGTCCAGCACATTCAGGGGCTCGGACACGCTGGTATCGATCTGAAGGGGAGTGGCGATCACGTGCCGAACGAGCTGAAGGTGAACTGGTAGAGCGGTCCCAACCCCACATTGGCATCTTCGCGACCAATGCCGACCACAAAGCGTGAGAGGTGCAGGCCGAGTGAGAAACGTACCCGCGTAAGCCGTTCCGTCCCGCTTCGCACCGTTGGAAGGGCGACGCGGGCCTCGACCGGTCCCAGACGTCCGCTGATCACCGGCCCGAGCTCTCTGGTGGTGCGACCCACTTGCCCCCGTGTCGCGCCTTGCGCCGCCACGCCGGCGCGAAGCTCCTGGGTCTCGTGCTGTCCGAACAGCCGCGCGTCGGCCGCGAACGAGACCAGCGGCCGGTCTTCGGATTCGCGACCAGGACGCCACAGGAAGGTCGCCAGCGCGACTCGCGAATCATACCACTGTTCGGCCCGCGCGACGACGCCGACGTCAGCGGCGAGGGCGCTTCGCACGTCGCGTTCGGCCCGTCCCTGACGCCAACGGGCGGAGACGCCGGTGGTCAGCCACGGAAACACCTCGCGCGCCACGGTGACGGAGCCAAGCAGGCTTTCGTACGTCAGCGACCCCAGGCTCTGTGGATCGGTATCGGTTCGCACGAGTCCTCCCACGGCGGCTCGGGCCACGGACACACCGACGGTGAGCCCGCTCGGTCGGCGCCACGCGGCACCGAGCAGCTGCCCCTCGACCCCCTGATCGGCACCGGTCGAGAGGGTTGCGACGCCAGCGCGCCAGGGGGTGCCGCGCGGAAGCGCCAGCATGGCGGGATTCCACAGCCCCACGCCGGCCTCGGTCGCCAACGCGGCCGGTTCGCCCACGGCGCCCAGCGGAAAATCCCAGAGATCCCGGGCCGGGACGGGCTGGGCGATGAGGGCGGCCGCGGACAGCTGGCAAGCACACCAGGTCGCAAGCCCGCACAAGAGCTTGCGGCGCATGCGGTTGACCATAAGCAGGGCGCTTCACCCGAGCAAGCAAATCGCTTCCGTCCCTATCACCGGTCGGTTAGGTTGCAGGAGGTGTATGTCTTCCGGGACCCTGTTGCCACTCGCCGACCTTCTCTCCGCTGACCGGATCGCAGTGCCGAGCACGGCGTCTACCAAGGACGCGGTGCTGGAGCACCTCGTGGCCCTCGCGTTGCCTCCCGGTACCAACCGGGACGGCCTGCTGGCCGAGGTTCGTCGCCGTGAAGCGCAGTTCACCACCGCGCTTGGCGATGGGATCGCGCTTCCGCACGCACGCAGCCATTTCGTGCAGGCCGTTCAACTCTCCGCGATTCGGTTGGCGGAGCCGGTGGCCTTCGATGCGGTCGACGGTCGGCCTGTATGGCTCGCATTTCTGGTCGCATCGCCTGGCAATAGTCCCGGCGCGCACCTCGATGTGCTGCGCGAACTGTCGCGCTTGCTCGAACAGCGGGACGTGGTCGAGGCCATGCGCGCCGCTACCACCGCCGACGAACTGTACGACGCGATTCGGCGCGTACCTTCGGCGTGAGCCGAGCCCTCGCGTCTTCTCCCTTCCCCAAACGTCAACGGCGCGAGAGCGCCCGGAGTCATTGCGTGACCGTGTCGGAAACCGAATCGCTGTCCTCGTCGCTCGCCACCAGCCTGCGCACCCATCCCTGCGGCGCGCTGCGTGCCGCGCACGTGGGGGAGTCGGTGCGCCTCGGCGGCTGGGTCCACCGCAGTCGCGATCTGGGCGGTCTGGTGTTCCTCGATCTGCGCGATCGCGCGGGAGTGGTACAGCTCGCGTTCGGTCCGGACTGGAGTGACGCGGCGACGCTGTCGTCCGCGGCCGCAGTGGGTGTGGAGTCGGTAATTCTTGTGGACGGGATCGTCGTGGCACGCGCCGAGGGACAGCGCAATCCGGACATGCCGACGGGCGAGATTGACGTGCAGGTGACGGCGCTGCGCGTGGTTGGTCCGGCGAACACGCCGGCGTTCCCGGTCGCCCCTGCCAAGGGCGACAAGCTGCCCGCCGAGGAGCTGCGCCTGCGGCACCGCTATCTCGACCTGCGGCGCGCCGAGTTGCAGCGCAATCTCGTGTTGCGGCATCATCTCATGCAGGCGACGCGTCGCTTTCTCGATGCGCGCGGGTTTCTGGAGTTGGAGACGCCGATCCTCACCAAACCCACGCCCGAAGGGGCGCGAGACTATCTGGTGCCAAGCCGCGTGCACCCGGGCGAGTTCTATGCGCTGCCACAGTCGCCGCAGATCTACAAGCAGCTGTTCATGTGCGCCGGCTACGACCGCTACTTCCAGATCGCGCGCTGCTTCCGAGACGAAGACCTGCGCGCCGATCGGCAGCCGGAGTTCACGCAGATCGACATCGAAGCCTCGTTCATCACGCAGGATGACATCCTCGCAATGGCCGAGGCGTTGATCGTGGAGCTGTGGACGGTCGGCGGTGTGGGAACGCCCCCGAGCTTTCCGCGCATGCGCTACGCCGATGCGATGGAGCGTTACGGATGTGATCGCCCGGATCTGCGATACGGACTCGAGTTGTACGATGCGACGGCCGTGTTTGCCGCCAGCGACCTGTCGTTTGTGAAGGCCGCCATCGAGCGGGGCGAGCGCGTGCGTGGCCTGCGTGTCCCGGGCGGAGCGACCATGTCGCGCAAGCAGACGGACGAGCTGGAGCAGCTGGCGAAGGGGGCCGGCGCGAGCGGCCTGATCGTGCTCAAGCGCGGTGCCGACGGACTCGAAGGCAAGGTGGCGAAGTTTCTCGACGCGACAGCCGCCGACGCACTCGCGCTGGAAGAGGGCGAGCTCGGACTGTACGTGGCGGGTCCCGATCGGATCAGTTCGCCGGCGCTCGATCGCGTGCGACAGGCCGTCGCGCAGCGTCTCGATCTGGTGCCGGCGGACGGTCACGAGTTCGTGATCGTCACCGACTTCCCCATGTTCGATCGCGATCCGGAGACGGGCGCGCTGGCGGCGGTACACCATCCGTTCACGGCACCGCATCCCGATGACGTGGCGCTGTTGGACCGTGCACCGGAACGCGCCCGAGCGCTCGCGTACGACGTCGTCTACAACGGCCTTGAACTGGGAGGCGGCAGCATTCGTATCAGCGATCCTGCGTTGCAGGCGCGCATCTTCGGGCTGCTTGGCATCGATGAGGCCACCGCGCAGGCACGATTCGGGTTCCTGCTCGAGGCGCTTCGCAGCGGGGCACCGCCGCACGGCGGAATTGCGTTCGGGCTTGATCGCATTGCGATGCTGTTGGCCGGCACGGGGTCATTGCGTGATGTGATCGCGTTCCCCAAGACCACGGCGGCACGCGCACTGTTCGAGGGGGCACCGTCGCCGGTGCCGCCCCAGGATCTCCACGACCTCTCCTTGCGTCTCGCGGTTCGCGGAGGTGACGCATGAGCAGCATCGCCACGACGGTTCGTGTGCCGATTGAAGGCGTCGATCAGCTGCTGCTCGCTGGCGTGAACGATGCCAATCTGGTGGAGCTCGCGCGCATCACGGGGACACGTGTCGCGCTGCGCGGCGAGGCACTCACGCTCACGGGGGAGTCGGATCAGGCGATGCGTGGCGAGGCCATCGCCCTCGGCATGGTGGCCACCGTTCGCGAAGGACACCCGCTCACGCCCGATGACGTGCTCCGGTTGAGTCTCGAACAGCGTCCGGACGATCTGGCGGCGCGCGCGGCGGGTGCGCTGGTGCTGCCAGGTGCACGACGCGTCGTGAAGGCCAAGACACCAGGGCAGGCGGAGTATCTGCAGCAGATCCTCGAGCACGATATCGTGGTGGGGATCGGACCGGCGGGCACTGGCAAGACCTACCTGGCAGTGGCGGCGGCCGTGGACGCGTTGATGCGCAAGCGGGTGCGTCGCATCGTGCTCGCGCGGCCCGCGGTCGAAGCGGGCGAGAACCTCGGATTCCTCCCCGGCGACATGCAGGCGAAGGTCGATCCGTACCTGCGGCCGTTGTACGACGCGCTCGACGACTTCATGCCGTACGAGCGCATTCAGAAGGCCATCGAAGCCCGCACCATTGAAGTTGCGCCGCTCGCGTTCATGCGCGGGCGTACGCTGGGTGATGCGTTCGTGATTCTCGACGAGGCGCAGAACGCGACGCACCTGCAGATGAAGATGTTCCTTACGCGGTTGGGCGTGAACTCGAAGATCGTCATCACCGGTGACAAGACGCAGGTCGACCTGCCCAAGCGTGAAGAGTCCGGCCTGATGCAGATCGAGCGCATTCTGCACGGCATCGAAGGCATCGCGTTCCATTATTTCACTGACGCAGACGTGGTGCGTCACCGACTCGTGCGCGACATCATTCGCGCCTATAATGAGGATGCCGCAGGCGGGTGACCCTCCGACTCCGGTGCGTTCCGACACACCGGGGGCACCGTGGCGCGCCATATGGGCGCGCTACGGCGCGGGCGCCGTCTTTGCGCTGGTGCTCGCGCTGCTGACCGTATTGTCCCTTCCACCCGGCGAAGGCTTTCGAACGCCGGTGTACGACGTGGGCAGTGTCGCGAGCGAAACGGTCATTGCACCGTTCGCCTTTCGGGTCCCCCGTCCGGAGCTCGATGTCGAGCGGGAACGTGCGCGTCGTCGCGCCGACGTCCCACCGCTGTTCGTTTTTGACAGCACGGCGCTCGACAGCGTGCGCAGCCGACTGGCCGGGCTCTCGCGGCGGCTCGACTCCGTCCCGATCCGCGACGACACCGCGTCTCGTCGCATGGCGCTCGAGCAAATCCGAGATGTTGCGGCATCGGCGGGTGTGACGCTGACCACCGCGGAGGCCGAGTGGCTCACGTTCCCGAGTCGTCGCGCGGCGGTGTTTACCGCAGTCCGGCGCACTTACGAGCGCGCCCTCCCCGACGGGGTCGCGCCGTCACGCACACTGGATGCACTGCCGGGAACGGTCCGACTACTGCGCAGCGGCGAAGAGCGGTCGGTGGCGACCGATGCGGTACAGTCGTGGAGCGATGTGCTGCGGGTGGCGCGCAGCGTGCATCCCGATCCTGCGTCCACGGTCGCCGACGGGGCGTTTCAGCACCTGCTCGCCGGCGTCTTCGTGCCCTCGCTGCGCTTCGATAGCGTGACGACCGCGCAGCGACGCGATGACGCGCTGGCCACCGTGCAACCGTGGCGTTTCGAAGTACGCAGCGGAGAGAAGATCATCGGGGCACACGAAGTGGTCCGCGAGGAAGATCGAGCGCGGCTCGAAGCCCTGCGCGATGTCATTGGCACCGGGGCGGCGGATTCCGGCGGCGCACGTCGCGTGCTGGGAGCGTTCCTGCTCGATCTTGCCGTGCTCAGCATCTTCGTGATCACGCTCGCCTTCTACCGACCCGAGATCTACGCGCGGCCCCGTGCGCTGCTTGTGCTCGGCGCGTCGATCGCCGTCGTGCTGCTCGGTGCCGGTCTGGCGTTGCGCGGCAGCGAAGTCCCGGGCGCCCTCATCCCCGTCGGCGCCGCCGCGCTTCTGATCAGCATTCTGTTCGACTCTCGGATCGCGCTGGTGTGTGCGCTCGTGCTCGCCGTGCTGGTGGGGGTGCAGCCCGCGTTCCGTGGCGGGGGCACACTCTTTTTCGTGCTGGTGGGAGGGGCTGCGGCCGCCTTCAGTGTGCGCAGACTCGAGCGTCGGACGCAGTTCGTCTCCTCGATTCTGGCGCTGGCCGGTGCCTACGTCGTCGCCGCGTTGATCGCATCGCTGGCGTTTGGCTGGAGTTCCGGGGAGATGCTGCAGGCGGCCATGTTCGGCGGCATGAACGCCGTGGTGTCCGTCGCGCTCGCCATGGCGCTGCATCCGGCGGCCGAGGAGGTGTGCGGCGTCGACACGTATCTCAAGCTGCTGGAGTGGTCCGACCTCAACCGACCGCTACTGCGACGGCTGGCCGTTGAAGCGCCAGGCACCTGGGCACATACGCTCTCCATGGCCAATCTCGTGGAGGCGGCGACGCAGGCGGTGGGGGCCAACGCGCTGCTTGCCCGCGTGGGCGCGTACTATCACGATATCGGCAAGCTGGACAAGCCCGAGTACTTCGTGGAGAACCAGCCGCGCGGCCGCAATCCGCATGACAAGCTCAAGCCGGCGGCCAGCGCAGCGATCATTCGCAATCATGTGCGCGAAGGACTGACACTCGCGGCGGAGTCGAAGGTCCCGCTGTCAGTACGCGCGTTCATCGCGGAGCACCACGGCACCGGACCCATCACGTACTTCCTCGAGAAGGCACGCGAGCGCGATGCAACGATTGCGGGCCACGGTGAGTTCTCCTATCCGGGGCCGCGTCCGCAGAGCATCGAAACGGCGATCTGCATGCTGGCCGATGGCGTGGAAGCCGCGACGCGCGTGCTCCCCGATCCTACGCCGGCCCGCGTCCGCGAGGTGGTCGAAACGATTACGCGCAGTCGCATCGAGCAGGGACAGTTGCGCGATGCCCCGATCACCATGCAACAACTTGAAGTTGTGAAGTCGGAGTTCGTACGCATCCTGTCCGCAATGCGGCATACGCGCATTGCGTATCCCGGCCCCGACGGCATCGGTGCCGATCGTCCGAACTCTCCCCCTGTCCTTGCGCCCTCATGACGCGTTCGCGTTCTCCGCTGTCTGCTCGTTCGTCCCGTTCGACCGCACCACGGCTCGCGGTTTCCGTGTCCTGTGACGGTGTGCGCACCCCCGTTGCCACCGAGCGCCTGGCCGCACTGTCGCGCCTTGTGCTCAAGGCCGAGGGCGTTCCCGATGCCATGCTCAGCATCACGCTCGTGACTGCGCGCGCCATGGCGCGGCTCAACAAGCAGCATCTTGCACACCGGGGACCCACCGATGTGATCACCTTCGCGCTGGGGGACGATGGCGCCGGCGTGCTTGTGGCTGACATCTACATCTGCCCGGAGGTCGCTCGCCTGCAGGCGCGTGAGTGGGGCGTTGGTGTACGTGAGGAGGTGGCACGCCTGGTGGTGCACGGCACGCTGCACGCCTGTGGCTGGGACCACCCGGTCGACAGTGCGCGCGAGGACTCGGAGATGTGGAAGCGTCAGGAGCGATTGCTCACGCGCTGGTTGTCGTCCTCGGCCCGCACGGCATGAGTGCGATACCGCTCGTCGTCGCGGCCCTCAGTGGTGCGACCGCCGCCGTGGCTACCGTCGCGGACGGTGCGTTGCTGGCGTCGGTGCCGACCGTCGAATCACCTGACAGCGAGCCTCCGAGTACCGGCGGCGGGGCGGTGATCGCCGATCGATCGCTGCCTGCGCGCGAGCGGGCGCACCGGGCGCTCGCGTTCCTGCGTGTGGCGGCGCACGGCACGACCGGGGGGGCGGTCGCGGTGGCGCTCAGTGGTGCTGGGACGCCCTCCGCGCTCGGCGGAATCGGGTTGCTTGGTGCGGCGATCGCCAGCGTGCTCGTGACCGAGAGCATCGCGCGCGCGTTGGGGGACATCCTTCACGATTCCGCCACCCGCGTGCTCGCGCCCTTCACGCGCGCCACCGAGACGTTGCTCTGGCCGGTTGTGCAGCTCGGTGCCGCGCTCGATCGCGGGCTGCAACGTTTCATGGTGCCGCCGCGCTCACCCGAGGATGCGCGTGAGACCGCCGCGGAACAGTTCCGGCAGGTCGTCGAAGCGGAGCCCTCCGTCTCCAATGTCACACGCGACTTGCTGCTCGGCGTGTTCGATTTCGGAGAGACGACGGTGAGCGAGGTGATGGTACCTCGGGTGGACATGATTGCGCTCGACCGTGATACCCCGTGGAATGAGGTCGTGGATCGCGTGCGCAGCGCCCACCACTCGCGCGTTCCCGTGTATGTGGGATCCGTCGATGAAATCGTGGGCGTGCTCTATGCCAAGGACCTGCTCAGTGCCGTCATAGCCGACGAGGAGCCCGCTGACGATTGGACCGCGCTGATTCGCGAGGCGCAATACATCCCGTCCACCAAACGCATTGCCGATCAGCTGCGTGATTTCAAGGCATCCCACACGCACATCGCCATCGTCGTGGACGAATACGGCGGCACCGAAGGCATGGTCACCATCGAGGACATTCTCGAGGAGCTGGTCGGTGAAATTCGTGACGAGTACGATGACGAAGAGCGGCACATCGAAGAAGAGGACGGCGTCCGCTACTGGGTGTCCGGTCGTCTCACGCTCGATGAACTCTCCGACGCGCTCGACGCCGACTTTCGCCGCGAGGAAGTCAGCACGATTGGCGGGCTCATCTTCGAACTGCTTGGCCGGGTGCCGCGTGCGGGCGAGACGCTCGATATCGAGGGGTTTCGCGTGATCGTGGAGCGCGTGGTCCGTCGCAAGGTGGCGCGTGTATTCCTCGAACGGCGACCGTCCGACGGCACGGAGGATGACACGTGACGCGCCTGTTGATCATGGGCAGCGCAACGTTGGTGGTGGCCCTGCTCACCGCCGGCGCGACCGCCGTGCGCTCGGTCAATCGGCTGTGGCTGCGCTCCTGGATTGAACGCGACGACGACGCAAACCTCGAGCCGGTGCAGCGTTTTGTCGAGCGTCCGAAGCGACTGCTCATGACGGCGGGGACCGGCGTCGCGCTGGCCGTGTTTCTTGCCGGCGCTGGGCTGGCGTTGCTCAACCGCGGCGATGTGCAACGGCTGGTGCTCGACGCGATCCTCCTGGCGGTGCTCATCCTCACCCTCGGCCAGTTGCTGCCCAGAGCCATTGCGCGCCGATGGGCGGCGGCATTGGTGCCGTTGTTTGTCCCGGTCTTGAGTTCACTCGCAGTCGTGCTCGCACCGTTCCGGCAAGTGGCACGGTATGCGGCACTGGCGCTGGCGCGGACCGTGGCGCCGAAATCCACGGCGATCGCCGAGGCGAGCGAGGCGTCATCCGAGGGTATCGAGGAGCTCCTGCAGGACGTCACGCTCGATGGTCTCGATGCCAGCGAGGAGCTGGCGATCATCTCCGGTGTGGTGCAGCTCAGTGGCAAGACGGCCGCTGACGTCATGACGACACGCGGCGACATCTTTGCGCTCGAAGAATCGCTCCCGACCGACGAACTGGCGCGCCGCATCGCGCAGTCGGCGTTCAGCCGCGTGCCCGTCTATCGCAGCACGATCGACCATCCGGTCGGGATGCTGCACGCGTTCGATGTCTTCGTCGAATCGGGACAGACGCGCCCCGCGTTGCGTCCGATCGCCGAAGCTCCCACCACGCAGCCGGCGGGCGAACTGCTGTACGACTTGTTGCGTGCTCGGCGACAGTTGGCGATCGTGCGCGCGACGGACGGCACGGTGGCCGGCCTGGTCACGCTGGAAGATCTGCTGGAGGAATTGGTGGGCGAGATTCGAGATGAGCACGATGAGCCCGCGGTACGCGGGGCGGGGGAGGCGTGAGCGCTGACTCGGCCTCCACACCGCGCGCTTCCACTGGACGACCGGCGCTCGACCGTCTGCTCGTCGACTTCGACGCGGGCCGGAAGGCGGCGCTCGCGCGCGCCGTCTCCATCGTGGAGAACCATCGCCCGGGCTTCGACGTGCTCGCGAGTGCGCTGCACCCGCAGTTGGGTCGCGCGCGACGCATCGGAGTCACGGGACCGCCGGGCGCCGGCAAGAGCACGCTCACGACGCAGCTCGTGCGCGGCTGGCGCGAGGCGGGGCTCACCGTGGGGGTGGTCGCGGTCGATCCCACGAGCCCGTTCACCGGTGGCGCCCTGCTCGGCGACCGCATTCGCATGGAGTCGGTGGCGCTCGATCCGGGCGTGTTCATTCGCTCCATGGCCACGCGCGGCTCCCTCGGCGGCCTGGCCAGCGCCACGCGCGATGTGTGCGATGTGCTCGACGCGTTCGGCTTCGACATCATTCTCATCGAGACCGTTGGCGTAGGGCAGAGCGAACTCGATGTCGCGCGCACCGCCGATACCACGGTCGTGGTGCTGGTGCCGGAATCGGGTGATTCGATTCAGACGCTGAAGGCCGGCGTCATGGAAATCGCCGACCTGTTCGTGGTCAACAAGGCCGATCGGCCCGGTGCGGATCGCCTCCGCAATGACCTCGAGCTCATGCTCGGACTGCGCAGCGGTGCGACGCTGCGCGACGTGCCGGCACATCACGGGGTCGATCTCAAGGCCCTCGGCGCGGCTGACCGCGAGGCCATGCGCGACGCGATGAACCCGGCGAGAGCGGCCCGCAAGGCGGCCGGCGAGGCGGAACCCGACGACTGGACGCCCGCGGTCCTCCGCACCGTGGCCGCGCAGGGCGAGGGGGTCGTCGAGGTCAGCGACGCGATCGCGCGGCACGGAGGATATCTTGAACGGAGTGGTGAGCTGCAAAATCGGCGGCGTCAGCGCCTGCGAGAGCGGGTCCGCGAAGCCGTCGAGCGCAAGGTGGCCGACCGACTCTGGCACCATCTCGGCACCGTCGAGTGGCTTGAGGCGCGGCTTCCCGAGCTTGAAGCCGGCATCACCGCACCGTTCCACGTCGCGGACGCGCTGCTCGCCCGCAGCGGTCACCTCGTGGCCGGCGTACCAGACGCAGCAGCAGCCCCGCACGACGCCGTCGACGCGTCAGGCAACCATCCCGGAGCATCGTCATGAGCAGTGAGACCGAACTCGCCGACGTGGTGCGGCAACAGCAGGAAGAGCTTGCCCAGCTTCGTGCCGAGGTCGCACAGTGGCGCACCCGCTACGACGGCTCGCGCGTGCGTCCGCTCGCCTACACCAACTCGGCCAACGAAGTCGCGCCGCTCTATACGGCGCTCGACCTCGAGAACTCGGCCGGCACCGCCTTCGAAACGCCCGGCGAATGGCCGTTTACGCGCGGCATTCACCCCACGGGGTATCGCGGCAAGCTGTGGACGATGCGGCAGTTCGCCGGCTTCGGCACTGCGCGCGAGACGAACGCACGCTTCAAGTTCCTGCTCGGGGAGGGGCAAACGGGGCTGTCGGTGGCCTTCGACTTTCCCACGCTCATGGGCTACGACGCCGACCACGTGCGCTCCGAGGGTGAGGTGGGCAAGTGCGGCGTGTCGATCTCGTCGCTGGCCGACATGGAAACGCTGTTCGAAGGGATTCCGCTCGGCGACGTGACCACGAGCATGACGATCAATGGGCCCGCGATCATTCTGTTCTGCTTCTATGTGGCGGCTGCCGAAAAGCAGGGCGTGCCGTACGAGAAGATCGCAGGCACCGTGCAGAACGACATCCTGAAGGAGTACATGGCGCAGCACGCCTGGTGCTTCCCGATCGAGCCGGCGCTGCGCCTCATTGTGGACATGTTCGAGTGGTGCGCCACCAACACGCCGGCGTGGAATACCATCTCCATCTCCGGGTACCACATTCGCGAGGCGGGGTCCACCGCCGCGCAGGAGCTCGCGTTCACGCTGGCCGACGGCTTCACGTACGTGGAGCGTGGCATCGAGCGCGGACTGAATGTCGACGACTTCGCGCCGCGCCTGTCGTTCTTCTGGGACATCCACAACGACTTCTTCGAGGAAATCGCCAAGCTGCGCGCCGCGCGTCGCATCTGGGCGCGTCACATGAAGGAGCGTTTCGGCGCGGAAAATCCGCGTTCGTGGATGATGCGCTTCCACTCGCAGACGGCCGGCGTCACGCTCACCGCGCAGCAGCCGATGAACAACATCGTGCGCGTGGCCTATCAGGGGCTCGCCGCGGTGCTGGGCGGCACGCAGTCGCTGCACACCAACAGCATGGACGAAACGCTGGCGCTGCCAAGTGAAGAAGCGGTGCAGGTGGCGCTGCGTTCGCAGCAGATCCTGGCGTACGAAACCGGCATCCCCAGTGTGGCCGATCCGCTCGGTGGCTCGTACTACGTGGAAGCGCTCACCGACCAGCTCGAAGCCGAAGCCGAGCGCATGTTCGAGCAGATCCATGAAATCGGCGGCGTGGTGCGCGGCCTCGAAGATGGCTGGTTCCAGAAGCGCATCGCCGAAAGCGCCGCACGGCAGCAGTGGGAGATCGAGCAGCGCCGCAAGTTGGTGGTGGGCGTGAACGAGTTCGTCACCGACGAGCCCGAGCTCACCATTCCGTTGCTCAAGGTGGGTGCCGAAGCGGAGCAGGAACAGCGCGCGCGCATGGCCGAGCTGCGGGCGACACGGGATCAGGCGCGGGTGGATGCGTGTCTGGACGCGCTGCGCGGTGCGGCGCGGGGCAAGGACAACGTGGTGCCATTCATTTTGGAGTGCGCGCGTGCGTACTGCACGCTGTACGAAATCCGCGCCGCGCTCGAGGATGTGTTCGGAGCGTATCGCGAGCCGGTGTTCTTCTGAGCAGGTAGGCGTGCGGCGGCGCCGCGCCGCGGGCGTTGAACGGGAGGACGGGCAGTGCACATGACACACCTACCACGGCGTCGCGGCACCGTCTCCGCGATCATCGGGCTGGCCGCGCTGCTGAGTGTCAGCGCACCATTGGAAGCGCAGGAGCTGTTCGGCACGCTCCGGCGCGTCGGGGCTGACGGCGTGGCCACCCCTGCGTCGGGCGTCGTGGTGCTGGTCGAGCGCGCCAGCGATGGCACGCTGGTGAGCCGCGGTCTGACCGGAGCGGCGGGCACGTGGCGGCTGATGGTGTCCACCGACTCGTTGCGCGTGCGCGCCCTGCGCATCGGGCAGGAGCCCCTCGAAATCGCCACGCTGCGGCTGGGCGTGGGTGAGGCGCGCGAGCTGAGCGCCGAGTTGCCGGATCGACCCGTGCAGATCAGCACCGTCCGCACGCGGCTCAACAACCGCTGCCCGCAAAATCCCACGAACACGCGTGAACTCGCGCGCCTCTTCGCCGACGCGCGCACGGCGCTGCTGGCCTCGCAGCTGTCGTCGCCCGACGGCCGTCCGCGCAGCCGCTATCGCCTCACCACCACCGAGTGGAGCGCCCGCGAAGACAAGCTGCTCAAGGTGAGCGCGCAGGAGTTCACATCCGACGTCGCCGACCCGTTCCGCAGCGTGCCCGTCGATTCCCTCGCGCAACTCGGATTCGTGACGCGCGAGTTTGACGGCACCATCGTGTGGCGCGCTCCCGATGCCGCGGTGCTCACCGACGATCGGTTCCTGGCCGAGTACTGCCTGCATCTGGTGGAGGATTCGGTACCGGCCACGGGGCGCATCGGCGTCGGCTTCCGCCCCTCGCGCGCACGACGCGACATCACGCAGATCGAAGGGGTGTTGTGGCTCGACCGCGCCACCGCCGCCCTGCAGCGCCTCGAGTTCGTGTACGTGGGCCTGAGCTATCCGCTGCGCGACGCGAGGCCAGGCGGCTGGGTGGAGTACAGCGGCCTGCCTGACGGCTCCTGGCTGGTCCATCAGTGGGGGCTGCGCATGGCCAAGGACACGCGTCGGGTGTCGCTCATGGGGCCGTCCGCGAACGTGTCGCGCAGTCTGGGCGGCATCACGGAGCTGTCGGGGGAGGTGCTCGAGGTGTCCGTTGCCGCGCGGCGGCGCTACACCATCGGCGCCAGCGACTGGGTGACCGAAACGGGCGCGGTGATTGCGCCCACCCCGCCGCTCCCGCGCGATGGCACCTGCGTGTCCACCGCAGGTCGCGTACTCGGTCTCGTGCGCGGCGCCGATGGCTTCCCCTTGGCTGGTGGCCGCGTCGAGGTGCGGCTCGACGACCGACGTGCAAACCTTGCGGCCGACGGGAGCGAGCGCTGGTCGGCGGTCACCGACAGCGCGGGAACGTTCGAGCTGTGCAGTCTGCCGCTCGAGCGGCTCCTGCGCCTGGCGTTTACGGCGGAGGCACACGCCGCCGATGACGTGGCGGTGCGCATCACCCCCTCGAGGCTCGTTGCCAGCGTGGACTGGATGCTGCGCAGCGACCGTCCCGTGTCGGCCGTGGCGCTGGCAGCCGCCGCCGACGCGCTGCGCGCCCCGATCGTGCTCAACGACCCGGCGCTGCCGGCAAACGGGCGCGCGTCGAGTGCGGCCGGTACGGGGGCACTGCCCACGCGTGAGCCCGCCGCGTCGCCCGCGCGGCAGCTGCGCGTGCAGACAGGGCAGGGCAACCCGCTGCCGGACGCGGCGGTGAACCTGCCCACCGGTGACCGGTATACGTCAGACTCGCTCGGCATCGTCTCGCTGCGGGACTCCACAGCGCTCGAGACCACGGTGCGCGTGCAGCGCGTGGGGTATCTGCCGTTCGACGGTACGGTGAGCCGGAAAAGCGTGGGTGAACCCTTCGTCATAGCGCTCGAGCCGGTGGTGCTCGTGTCCGCGACCGGGGCGGTCATGCGCGTGCTGGATGCGGACTCCTTCCCGATCCCGTACGCGATGGTGCACCTGGACGGTGCGGCCGCGATCCCCACCAACCAGGAGGGGCTGCTGCGCCTCGGGCGTGATCGGCGGCTCACCGTGACCGCGCGCATCCAGCGCATTGGGTATGCCCCCTTCGACGGCACCCTGACCCGGGCGTCCGAGGCAGACCCCTTCGTGGTGCAGCTCCAGCTGCTCCGTACTACGCTTGAAGCCGTGCGCACGGTTGCGCCGGGCGAGACCATGCTCTCGCGGACCGGCTTCTACGACCGCATGGAGCGCCGCCGTCGCGAGGCATTCATCGGCGAGTTCATCACCCCGGAGGAGCTGAACCTGCGGGCCGTCGGTCGCATCACGAGCGCGCTCGTCGGCAAGCAGTACGTGCAGGTCTACAACGGGCGCCTGTTCGGTCGAGGGGGGTGCCGCATGAATATCCTGCTCGACGGCAAGCTGATGATGGGGGACAACACGCCGGATGACTACCTCGGATCGCACGAGGTGATGGCTATCGAGATTTACCCGTCGACAGCCAACGCGCCCTTCGAGCTCATCCCGGTCACGGCGCAGGGGTCGTGCGGCATCGTGGCCTTCTGGACGGGGCCTCGGCGGTAGACGCGGCCGCCCCACCTGCTTGCTTCCCCCGCCGACGTCCCCTAGCGTGCGGGCATGAGCACAGCCCCCTGGTGGACCACACACTTCGACAGCTGGTACCTGCACGAATACGAGCCGCTGTTCACGGCGACCCGCGACCGCGAGGAAGTGGCCCGCCTACTCGAGGTGCTCGGCGAACTGCCCAGCGGCGCACGCGTGCTCGACTGCCCCTGCGGGCAGGGTCGGCACGCACATCTGCTCGCCGAAGCCGGCCTCAACGTGGACGGCCTCGACTACAGCGAGACGCTGCTGGCGGCGGCCCGGGAGCGCGGCACCGGCCCGACGCTTCGCTACACGAAGGGCGACATGCGCAAGCTGCCCGCCAAGTGGAGCGGCCGATTCGATGCCGTGGTCAATCTCTTCACGTCGTTCGGCTTTTTCGATGCGCCGGCCGATGATCGCCGCGTACTCGCCGAGTTCGCCCGCGTGCTCAAGCCCGGTGGCCTGCTGGTGTGGCACGGTGGCAGCCGCGACGGCGTCATGGCCAAGTTCCTCGGGCGCGATTGGTGGTCCACGGCGGACGGCACCATGTTCGGCCAGGAACGCTCCTTCGATCCACTCTCCGGCTTCCTGCACGTGCGGGCGACCTGGCGCGGACCCAAGGGGGAGGGCGAGCGGGAGCATCGCATTCGCCTGTACACCGCCTCACATCTGGCCGAGCGCCTGGCCGAGGTCGGGCTGGTGGTGGAAGAAGCGTTCGACGGCTGGCGCCCACGACCGCTGACCCGCCGCTCCGGCGAAATGATGCTGGTAGCCCGCAAGGACTGACCGCGCTGCGCACCGGCGCTCGCCGCGTGATTGCCGCCCCCTGTGACACGCCCCTAACTTTCCCGCATGTCCCGTCCCATTCGAGTTCTCGTCGCCAAACCGGGCCTTGATGGCCACGATCGTGGCGCCAAAGTCGTGGCCGCCGCCCTGCGCGATGCCGGCATGGAAGTCATCTACACCGGGCTGCACCAGACGCCCGAAATGATCGCCACCGCGGCCATTCAGGAGGACGTCGACGTGGTCGGCCTGTCCATCCTCTCCGGCGCTCACATGACGCTCTTCCCGCGCGTGCACGATCTGCTGCGCGAGGCCGGCCGAGAGGACATCCTCATCACCGGCGGCGGCATCATTCCCAAGGAAGACATGGCGGCCCTGGAGACGCGCGGTATCGGGCGCCTGTTCGGTCCGGGCACGAGCACACAGGATCTGGTGGAGTTCATCCGCGAGTGGTTCGCGGCCCACAAGGCCGACGAGGCGTGAGCGGCCGACTGGCACAGCTCGCCGCCGACGTGCGCGAGCTCGAAGCGAAGTTGCGTGAAGGCGGCGGGGCGGAGCGCATCAAGAAGCAGCATGATCAGGGCAAGCTGTCGGCGCGTGAGCGCGTGGCCGGCCTGCTCGATGAGGGTGCGCCGTTTCTCGAAGTCGGTTTGCTCGTGGCGCACGACCAGTACGACGGGCAGGCGCCCGCCGCCGGCGTGATCACCGGACTCGGCATGGTACACGGCCGCGAAGTGGTGGTGGTCGCCAACGACGCCACGGTGAAAGCCGGCTCCTGGTGGCCCGAGACGATCACCAAGATCCTGCGTGCGCAGGAGATCGCGATGCGCTGCCGCATTCCGATCGTGTACCTCGTTGACTCAGCGGGCGTGAACCTGCCGTATCAGGGCGGCGTCTTCCCGGGACAGTACGGCGCGGCGCGCATCTTCTACTACAACTCCGTGATGCGCCGGTATCTGCGCATTCCGCAGTTTGCCGCCGTGATGGGGCAGTGCGTCGCGGGCGGTGCCTATCTGCCCGCACTCAGCGACGTGATTCTCATGGTGAAGGGCACGTCGTTCATGGGGCTCGGTGGACCCAACCTCGTGAAGGGAGCCACGGGGCAGAGCGTAGACGGCGAAACGCTCGGCGGCGCCATCACGCACACCGAAGTGAGCGGCGTGGCGCACTACGCCGTGGACGATGACCACGCGTGTCTCGCGAAGCTGCGCGAGCTGATCGGCCGACTGCCGGCGCCGGTGCATCGGCCCGCCGGCAACGCCGATGCAAAGCCGGCCACCGACCCGGCGTCACTGTACGACGTCCTGCCAACGGATCATCGCATGTCGTACGACATGCACGACGTGCTCAAGGCCGTGCTCGACGACGGTGCGATCGACGAGTTCCAGCCCAATCTCGCACGCGAGATGATCTGCGGCGATGCGAAGATCGAAGGTATTGCCGTGGGTGTGATCGCCAATCAGCGCGGTCTCATCAAGGGGCGGCCCGGCGAGCGTCCGCGCTTCGGTGGCATCATCTACGCCGAGAGCGCTGAAAAGGTGGCGTACTTCATCGATCGCTGCGATCGGCAGGGACTGCCAATCGTGTTCGTGCAGGACGTGTCCGGGTTCATGGTGGGTCCTGACGCCGAACACGAAGGCATCATTCGCGCGGGTGCGCGCTTCGTCGAAGCGATGGCCTGCGCGCGCGTGCCCAAGATCGTGCTCACCGTCAACCACGCCAGCGGCGCGGGCTACTACGCCATGGCAGGGCAGGGCTTTGACCCCGATTTCATTCTGTCCTGGCCCACGGGACGCATGGCCGTGATGGAGGGCGAAGCGGCGGTGCAGGCGGTGCACGGCCCCACGTTCGAGAAGGCCAAGAAGGCCGGTGTGCAGCCGTCGCCCGCCGTGCTCGCGTCGGCCGACGAAATGCGCGCCGATTACGAGCAACAGCTCGATGCCCGGTACGCCGGTGCACGCGGCTTCATCGACGCCATCGTGTACCCCGAAGACACACGCGACCTGCTCGCGCTCGCGCTGCGCGCCGCGATGCACAATCCCGGCCCGCACCTCGGGGCCTTTGTGCTTCCTCACATGCCGCCTTCGGGCGCGTGACTCCCCAGTCCTTCCATCATGTCTGATTCTTCATCGCACGATCGGATCGTCCGCGTTGCCAGTGGCCAGGGCTTCTGGGGCGACTGGCTCGAGGCACCACGACGTCAGGTCGAGGGTGGTCAGGTTGACTACCTCATGCTCGACTACCTGGCCGAAGTCACCATGTCCATCGTGCAGAAGCAGAAGGAGCGCGATCCCAACATGGGCTACGCGCGCGACTTCATCGGCGCCATGGAGAGCGTGTTTCCGGCCGTCGCAGACCGTGGCGTGAAGGTCATCGCGAACGCAGGCGGTGTAAATCCGGTCGCCTGCGCGCATGCGGTGCTCGCGGCGGCCGACAAGGCCGGCGTACGCGGCAAGATCCGCATCGGTGTGGTCACCGGTGATGACCTGCTCCCTCGCATCGATGCGCTGCTCGCCGAAGGGCACGAACTCAAGCACATGGAGACGGGCGAGCCGCTCAGCACCGTGCGCGACCGTGTGCTCTCCGCCAATGCGTACATCGGCAGCACGCCCATCGTGGAAGCACTCGCGCGTGGCGCAAACGTGGTCATCACCGGACGCAGCACCGACACCGCACTCACCATGGCGCCGCTGCGCCACGAGTTCGGCTGGGCGGCCGACGACTGGGACAAGATGGCCGCCGGCATTGTGGCCGGTCACATCCTCGAGTGCGGTGCGCAGGCCTCGGGCGGCAACTGTCTGCACGACTGGCGCGACATTCCCGATCTCGCCAACGTGGGCTATCCCATCGCCGAAGCGAAAGCCGACGGCACGTTTGTCATCACCAAGCACGACGGCACAGGCGGGCGCGTAAGCGTGCCGAGCGTGACCGAGCAGCTGGTGTACGAAATGGGGGATCCGCACAGCTACATCACCCCCGATGTCGTGGCCGACTTCACGTCGATTCAGCTCGCCGGCGACGGTGAGAATCGCGTGCGCGTGCACGGCATCACCGGCGGGCCGGCCACACCGTTTCTCAAGGTGTCCATCGCGTATCGCGCGGGATGGAAGGCGGTGGGAACGCTGGTGTACTCGTGGCCCGATGCGCTCGAGAAGGCGCAGCTGGCCGATCGCGTGCTGCGCGAGCGCCTGCACAACCTCGGCCTCACGTTCGATACCATCCTCACCGAATACGTGGGCGTCTCCGCCACGCACGGCCCCATGGCCGGTAACGGCGAGGCAGCGCCCGAAGTGCAGATGCGCATCGGTGTGCGTGGGCCCGATCGCGCAGCAGTCGAGCGCTTCACGCGCGAACTCGCCCCGCTCGTGCTCAATGGCCCGCCCAGCGTGACCGGGTTTGCCGGTGGACGCCCGAAGGTGGAAGAGATCGTGGCCTACTGGCCCGCGCTGATCGACAAGCGCGCCGTATCCACGCACGTTGACATCCTGGAGTGAGTCGCATGCACGTTCGTCTGCTCGACATTGCCCACGCCCGCAGCGGCGACAAGGGCGACACGGCCAACGTGGGCGTGATTGCGCTCAAGCCGGAGTGGTATCCCGTGCTGCGTGAGTATCTCACGCAGGAGCTCGTGGCCAAGCACTACACGGGACAGATCACCGGCCCCGTGCAGCGCTTCGAGCTGCCCAATCTGGGTGCGCTCAACTTCCTGCTGCACGGCGCACTCGACGGCGGCGGCACGCTCTCGCTCAAGACCGACGCGCAGGGCAAGGTCTTCAGCACGTCGGTGCTCCGTCTCGTGCTCGACGTACCCGACCACGTCGCCGCGGCGGCCGGCCTGCCCGCCGCGCCGCTGGCGGTGTGAAACTCCGCCTGCGCGTGACGACGCTCACCCGCGTCAAGCTCGGCCTGGCCATCATGGCCCTCATCTTCTTTGCCGCCGGCATTCGCTCCGGGCTCGACTGGCAGCGATGGGTGGCCATCGGGTTGCTGGCCGTCGCGGTCGTGCTGCGCTACGTGGAGCGGATTCAGCAGCGGCGCGAGGAAGAGCAGCCGTAGCGGCGGGGCGACACCGCCCCCCGAAAATCCGCTATCTTTCAGGGATGCCCCACGTCCCGGAACTGCTCGCCCCCGCCGGCTCTCTCGATGCCGTTCGCGCCGCCGTCGCCAACGGCGCGGACGCCGTCTACCTCGGCGCCTCGCGCTTCAACGCGCGCGACGACGGTGCGCAGCTGTCGATCGAGGAGCTCGCCAAGGCGTGTGCCATTGCTCACCAGCGCGGTACACGAGTGTACCTCACGTTCAACGTGCTGCTCAAAACGCACGAGCTCGAGGACGCGCTTCGGTACCTTGGTGAGTGCGTGGACGCCGGCATCGACGCCGCCATCGTGCAGGACCTCGGCGCTGTGCGGCTCATTCAGCGCACGTACCCCACGCTGGAGGTGCACGGCTCCACGCAGATGACGGTGCACGACCCCTCGGCGGCGCGCGTGATGCAGCAGCTGGGCGTGGAGCGCATCGTGCTGGCGCGCGAGAACACGCTGTCCGATATTCACGCCATTCGTGATGCGGTCCCGGCGCTCGGACTCGAGACGTTCGTGCACGGCGCGCTGTGCATTTCGTACTCCGGGCAGTGCTTCATGTCGGGCATGATCTCGGAGCGCTCGGCCAATCGCGGCTCTTGCGCCCAGTCGTGCCGCAAGGACTATGTGCTCACCGACGAGAGCACGCAGCACGAGCTCGATCGTGGCTATCTGATCAGCGCACGCGACCTGGCGGCGCACGATCACCTCGCGGAGATCGCGAAGGCCGGGGTGGGGTGCCTCAAGGTGGAGGGGCGCAAGAAGAAGCCCGAGTACGTGGCCACCGTCACGCGCAGCTATCGCACGTGGCTTGATCGAGTGGCGCGCGGCGAGTTCGCGCCGCCGCCGAGTGATGAGGTGCAGCCGCTGGTGCAGATCTTCTCGCGTGGCAACACCGGTGGCATGTACGGCGGCCGCGAAGGGCGCGAGTACATCACGCGCACGCAGCCGGACAACCGAGGCGTCACGCTGGGCGTGGTGGTCGGGCGCGAAGGGCAGGAGATCATCGTTGAGGTGCGCAGCAAGCTCGCCGACGGTGACGGCGTGGGCTTTGAGGCACCGGTCGAGGGGTCGGCCGCGACCGTGGGTGGCACGATTCAGGACGTGCGCACGATCTCCGTGCGCGCAGGTGTCTATCGGCAAGCATTCACGGCCCGTGTGCGCGTAGACACCGGATGGCGCGTGGTGCGCACCAGCGATGCTACGCTGCTCACGTCAGCGCGCGAAACCTTTACCCACGTGGCCGTGCCCGATCGGACGGGGCTGGTACGCCTCGACGTCCGCTGTTTCGGTCAGCCTGGTGCACCACTCAAACTGGTGATCACCGACGGTACGCATACGGTCACCGTGCGCAGCGATGTGCCGTTGGCCGTGGCCAGCAAGCGTGCGCTCGACGGCGCGCAGTTGCGAGAGCAACTCGGACGCCTGGGGGAGACGCCGTTCGTACTCGGCTCCTTGCAGACCGACGGTCTCGCTGACGGATGCTTCTTGCCGGTGAGCACACTCAATCACCTGCGGCAGGACGCGGTCGCACAGCTGCTTGAACAGCGGCAGTGGGACGGCGTGGCAAAGTCTGCCGAGCGCGATGCGCTGATCGCCGAGGCGGTGGCGGCGGTGCCGACGGCGGTGGTGCAGGGCAGCGACGCGCCGTTTCGACTGGTGGCGTCCGTGTGGACCGTGGACGACGCACTCGCCGCGGCGGATGCCGGCGCCACGGAAGTGGTGCTCGACCCATTTCTGCGTCACCCCACGCCCTCGGTGTCGCGCGTACGCGCACTACGTGAAGAGCTCGCGCATCGCGGCGTGACGCTGCGTCTGCGCACGCCCACGATCGTGCGCCCGGATGATCGCAAGCGCCTCACGAAGTGGCTCGCACTCGAGCTGCCGCTGCTCACGGGGCACCTCGGCCTGGTGGCGGAGCAGTCGGCACTTGGCGTTGACGTGGTGGGTGACTACGCGCTGAATGCGTTCAACCCGCACACCGCGGCCATTCTCTTCGAGCAGGGGGCCAAGCGACTCACGGCGAGCGTGGAGCTCACCACCGACGAAATCGCCCAGCTCGTCGCCCCGTGGGACGGCGCCGGCTTCGATGTCTTCGTGTGGGGTCGGCCCGAAGGCATGACGATCGAACATTGCGTGCTGAGCGCGGCGTTCGATCGCGAACCCACCACGTGCCGAGATCTGTGCGTGCAGAAGCACGCGAACGTCACGCTCACCGATCCCGCCGGCTACACGTTCCCGGTCGCCACTGATTCAGACTGTCGCAATCGGCTGCTGCACTCGCGACCGATCGATGGCGCCGAGTTCGTGCCCGCGCTGTGGGCCGCCGGGGTGCGCGGCTATCAGCTGGTGTTCAACGTGGCCGGCGATCCGGTGGCTGCGGTGACAGGAGCATATCGACGCATGCTGAATGGGCAGGCTGCCGGCGAGCTCGTGGGTGTTGCAGAGGCGCGTGCCATCGTTGGGCGCGAGTTTACGCGTGGACATTTTGAGCGGGCCGTGTAGCGGTCAGCGCTGATTGCTGTGGTGGACGGTTGGCGCAGCGTGCGTTCGTGACGACACAGATTGTTTCGATAGCGCGCATAGAAAGAACCATCAGTGCCTTAGGGCCGCTCGGGCCGACCTCACGATAGTTTCGGTGAGCGGTTCAGCAGACGCGACTGTTCGCGTCGCGAGCTGGTCTCGGACACTGAGCAACTCATGCCATGCTATCCACCTTCCAAAGCCGCGCGTGGACTGTCTCGCGGCGTTCCCTGCGATGGGCGCTGTACTGGGCCTGCGTGACGCTCGGCGGCGCCTCGCTGTTGCAGGCGCAGCGGCCGAACGGTCGCTCACCCCTCACCCCTCGTATTGCCGTCGTCGACCTGAAGGCGCTGCTTGATTCTGTCCCTGGTCGCAGCGCGGTGGCTGCGGGATTCGCAGACGAGGTCCGGCTCGCTGAAACGCGCGTTCGGTTGGCGGCCGACTCACTCCAGCGTGCGGTCGAGCTGTTCTCGCAGCGTCAGCAGGATCTCTCACCAACGCAGCGTGAGGCTGCCACCCTCACGTTGCGCGCGCGCGAACTGCAGCTGGAGGACATGGTGCAGCGCCTCAATGCGTCCGTCCTCGAACGCCGTGATGCACTCCAAGTGCCACTGGCCGCCTGCGTCGAACGCGCGATGCGTGAGGTACAACAGCGCGATGGGTGGCACGTGCTCATGGACCGCTATGCGCTTGGAGCCATTTCCGTGGTCCACCCGGACGTCGACGTTACCGATCGGGTGTTGGAAATCCTGCGAGAGCGCGCGGCGGAGCCGTGCCTCACACGCTGATCTGACCGCGTTGGTGCCATCGCGCGCGGCGTTACATCCGGCCGCCCGTGGCACGGCCTTCTGCTAGCGCGCGTACGGCAACCGCCGCCTGATCAAAGAACCGCTGGATCTCCGTTGTCTGCTCCAGCAGTAGCGCGTTCGGTGAGATGGCCTCCGCCGCCGTCATGACGTTCTGCACCGGCGTTGCCGACGCCGCTGCGCCATCGTTCTGCATCTGGCCCATGAGGCTGGCGGCCATCAGGAACGCTTCACGCGCCTTGAGCGCATGCCCGGTCGACATCGGGTCGCGCTGCAGATCATCCGCGCGTTGCTCGATTTCGTCGAGCCGGGGCCGCACCTGCACACCACTTGCCTCATCACCGGTGATATCTCGGAGTGCTGCAGCCAGTTGCCGCAGCCCGTTCGCGATGTACTCGTGCGACAGTGAGGCGTTCGCGGCCGATCCCTGCTCCGCAAATTGGACGAACTGCGACACGGGTCCCGACACGTTGTCGAGCTGTCCAGCGGCGGATCCCTGCTGCGTCCCCGTGCCCTGCTGTCCCATCAACGCACCGGATTGCATCGTCGAGTCGGCCTGATCCGCCAGCCGCCCGACCTGCTCGTCACCACGTCCGAAGACGAACCACAGGATCAGCGCCAGAACGAGCAATCCTCCGAGGACCCACGGCCAGATGTTGGGTTCCTTGCGTTGTACGTGGAGCTCAGCCATGTCATCCCCTGTGTGATGTGGGTGTGTTGTGCCCTTGCAAACTCACGCGCCGCTCGGCGTCGAGCTATTCGCCTCAGGAGAGAAATGCGGTTCACACGGACGGCCCATCACCCTTAGGGGGGAGAGAGAGTGTGTCCCGCCGGGAAATGTCGCGTGAGTGCCGATGGCTGCACCGTTGAGGACAACATCGGCGCCGCACACACTCCATCGGTGGGATGAGTCATGAACGCAATGATGCTGAACGGTGTACTCAACGCTCCGACACACCGAATCATGATGAGCGTGACAGTGGATCGTCCGGCGATTCGTCTGTATCACGAGTGGCGACACCTGACGCACTCCCAAGCGGCGTCTTCGCGATCGATCGGTTTCCCGAACGCAACCAGCGCGGTGGCAACGATTCGGGCGCCACGAATCGCGGCCACGGGGTCGCTGACCGCAGGTGAAGCGGAACTGTCAATGGAAATCCCGGGACTGCTGATCGCCTGGACGTCGCGACCGCTGAGCGGCTCGGTGCAGAATGGCGAGGTCTGGTTCTCCCCACTCCCTTCGGATCGCTCCGAAGTGCGCCTGATCCTCACCTGGCAGTCGGAAGGGCCCGCGCTCGTCGAATCTGACGAGGCGGCGGTGCAAGTGCAGCGCGAACTCGCACGCTTCAAGCAGCTGATGGAGCAGTGACAATCGGCGCGGCGTCGATGCGAGCGCCGATCGTTCCGGCCAGCACGTCGCGAGCGTCCTCCGGCCGCACGTGCGGAGCATCAGGTGCTCACCACCCCCGCACCACTTCCCGCACACACGCCGCAAACACCCACGCCGATGGTGCGCTCACGACAAGACGGGCCCGAACTCGATCGCGCGAGTCCGGGCCCGTTGAGTAGAACCGACGAACGATCAGGCCTTACGACGGCGCGAGGCGACCAAGCCAGCAATCGAAAGCCCGATCAGAGCCAACGACGACGGCTCGGGCACAGGTGTCGGGTCTGGCGAGAACTCCGTGAGCCAGCGACCGGTGAAACTCGTCGGCGTCTCACCGGCGAAGAAGATATTCACGAAGTACTCCTGGTCGGGCGAGATGAAGAAGCTCTCATTCTGCGCACGGAAAGCGATCGTGAAGTCATCAACAGCTGTGGCGATCCAGATGTTCGTGACGCCGAGCGTGCAGAAGGTGGTGCCTCCGAACGTTGAACCAGCGCAGCCCGACGCGTTACCCGTGTCGATCGATCCGGCGAGAAAGCCCGAGCCACCGGAGAACGTAATGTCGAAACCGAACGCTGCCACATCACGGCTGTAGGGAGTGACGCCCGCACCCACGCCCGGTGAGCCCCAGTTGTTTCCGGGACGTCCGCCTCCCGCGCCACCGTCAAAGTTGAACGTCCACCCCTCGCTGCTCGGCGGGGCGAGGAAGCCGCTCGAACCAGATCCTGAGAACTCGATGAACTGCGCGTGCGCGGGAGCGACGGCTACGGTCGTAAACAACACGACGGCGGCTGCCGCAAAGCGAAGGCTGCGTTGCATGATGGGGGGGCTGTGAGGATGGAGCAGGGAACCGTCGGTCACCTAACGTGCGGCACATGGCGATCGAGCGCAAGGAAGGTCGGGTAGACGTGACACGTTCGGGGCGCTGGCAGTCGATCGGTGAGCGGGTCGCGCCGTCGGCGCGGGACCACCGAGCGCCTCGCGCGAATGAGCTCGAGGTACCCGCTACCGTTGCGAGGTTATGCGCCATGACCGCGACTCGACCTCGGTCGGCTGATGTCGCCGCATCACCACCCGCGCACCACCTCGCGTACGCAATCCACAAACACCCGCGCCGCCGGTGACAGCACGCCCCCGCGCCGCCAGACCGCCACGATCTCGCGCTGCAACGGCTGCTCCACCACGGGCACGTAGGCGCAGTTCGGCGTGTTGTGCCGTACCGCGGCCATCGCCGGGACGATCGACACGCCCACTCCCGCCCCCACGAGCTCCAGCACCGTCGCGAGTTGTGCGCTCCGGCACACCACACTGGGCGAAACGCCCCGGCTCGCGCAGAAGCCGTCAACCTGTTCACCCAGACAGTGCGCCGGATCCAGAGTGATCGCGGGAGCCTCGCGCAGCTGCGCGAGCGTGATGCGTCCAGCGCGCGCCGCCACGTGCGACGCGGGCACGGCGACCACCAAGGCGTCCGCTCCCAACACCTCCGTCTCGAGCGGCTCAAAGGCGTACGGCAGGGCGGCGATGACCACGTCGAGCGCTCCGTCCTGCAGCTTGTGTGCGAGCACGGCACTGTAGTCCTCGTGCAGCGCCACGCGCACCGAGGCGTCGCGTAGACGCAGACGCTGCAGCGCGGCGGGCAGCACGTACGGCGCGACCGTGGGGATTGCCCCCACCGCCAGTGTACGCTCGCCAGCGACCTGTTCGCGACGCACCGCCTCCTCGGTGGCGCGCAGCTCGTCCAGCAGACGGCGCGCCCGTGGGTAGAGTGCGTGCCCGGCATCCGTGAGCGAGACGCCGCGCCCGTGGCGTGTGAAGAGCGCTGCAGACAGGTGCCGCTCCAACCGCTGGATCTGTGCGGTAAGCGAGGGTTGGGAGAGACCGAGCTGACGTGCCGCTCGACTGAGCGAGCCGGCATCGGCGGTCTCCAGAAAGCTGCGCAGCAGAGTCTCGTCCATACCTGCCATCATGCTTTGCTATGGCTGGTATAGCAATACCCCCATTGCTGGCTATATCGGAGATCCGTAGTTTTACTGGATCGTGATACGCCTCACCCAACGGACGCGTCGCCGAGGCCGGTGCGCGCTCGTGTCGACGTTTCGCACTCTCGGAGATTGAACGATGGAAGGAAATGGAGGCTCGACCGGCGGCAAGTGCCCAGTGGTGCATGGCGCCGCGACCGGCGATGCCATCGGCAACCCCGGCACCCCGTCCGCCGTGCGCGGCGGTGGCCGCTCGAACCGTGATTGGTGGCCCAACCAGCTCAACCTCGGCATCCTGCGTCAGCACTCCGCGCTGTCGAACCCGATGGCGCCGGGATTCAAGTACTCCGAGGCGTTCAAGTCGCTCGACCTCGAGGCGCTCAAGCAGGATCTGATCGCCGTACAGACCGATTCGCAGGACTGGTGGCCGGCGGATTACGGGCACTACGGCCCGTTCTTTGTGCGCATGGCCTGGCACAGCGCAGGCACGTATCGCACCGCCGACGGTCGCGGCGGCGCCGGCACCGGCACACAGCGCTTCGCCCCGCTCAACTCCTGGCCCGACAACGGCAACCTCGACAAGGCGCGCCGCCTCCTGTGGCCGATCAAGCAGAAGTACGGTAATGCGCTGTCGTGGGCCGATCTCTTCATCTTCGCCGCCGACGTCGGCATGGAGACGATGGGCTTCAAGCCATTCGGCTTCGGCTTCGGTCGCGAAGATGTGTTCGAGCCCGAGCAGGACATCTACTGGGGGACGGAAGCCGAGTGGTTGGGCGACAAGCGCTACTCGGGCGAGCGTGAGCTCGAGAACCCGCTGGCCGCCGTGCAGATGGGCCTCATCTACGTGAACCCCGAAGGCCCGAACGGTGAACCCGATCCCATGCGGTCGGCACACGACATTCGCGAGACGTTCGCGCGCATGGCCATGAACGACGAAGAGACGGTGGCGCTCACCGCTGGCGGGCACACCTTCGGCAAAATGCACGGCGCGGGTGACCCGGCGCACGTAGGCGCAGAGCCGGAGGGGGCGAGCATCGAGGAGCAGGGACTCGGCTGGAAGAACAGCTTCGGCAGCGGCAAGGGCGAGCACACCATCACGTCCGGTCTCGAAGGGGCCTGGACGCCGAATCCGACCAAGTGGGACAATGGCTACTTCGACACGCTCTTCGGCTTCGAGTGGGAGCTGGTGAAGAGCCCGGCTGGCGCGTGGATCTGGGAGCCGACCGACAAGGAAGCGTCGGCCATCGTGCCCGATGCGCACGTCGCGGGCAAGCGTGTGCGCCCCGCGATGTCCACGGCCGACATTGCCATGCGGACGGACCCGAAGTACCTCGAGATCTCCAAGCGCTTCCATGCGAATCCGCAGGAGTTTCACGACGCGTTCGCGCGCGCCTGGTTCAAGCTGACGCACCGCGACATGGGTCCGAAGGCGCGCTATCTCGGCCCGCTCGTGCCGCGGGAAGACCTGCTGTGGCAGGATCCGATTCCGGCGTGCACGCACCCGGTCGTCGATTCGCACGACATTGCGGCCCTCAAGGCGAAGATCCTCGACGCCGGTCTGTCGATTGGACAGTTGGTGTTCACGGCGTGGGCGGCTGCTTCGTCGTTCCGCGGCAGCGACAAGCGTGGCGGTGCGAACGGTGCGCGCATCCGGCTCATGCCAGCGCGTCAGTGGGAAGTGAATCAGCCGGCGAAGCTCGCGAAGGCGCTCGAGATCTATGAAACCATTCAGGCCGAGTTCAACGCGGCGCAGTCAAATGGCAAGCAGGTGTCGATCGCCGATCTGATCGTGCTCGGCGGTGGCGCGGCCATCGAAGCGGCCGCGAAGAAGGCGGGGCACGATGTGACGGTGCCGTTCACGCCCGGCCGCATGGATGCCTCGCAGGATCAGACGGACGTCGAGTCATACGCTGTGCTCGAACCCGAAGCGGACGGCTTCCGCAACTGGCAGAAGACGCAGTTCAGTGTCTCCGCCGAAGAGCTGCTGGTGGACAAGGCGCAGCTGCTCACGCTGACGGCGCCCGAAATGACGGTCCTGGTGGGCGGCCTGCGTGTGCTGGGCGCGAATCATGGCGCCTCAAAGCAAGGCGTATTCACCGATCGTCCCGAGACGCTCACGAATGATTTCTTCGTGAACCTGCTCGACATGCGGACCGCGTGGGCGCCGATGTCTGATGCGGGTGGTGTGTACGAGGGGCGTGACCGTTCCAGCGGGGACGTGATCTACACGGCCACGCGCGTGGACCTCATTTTCGGATCGAACTCGGAACTGCGCGCGGTATCGGAGGTGTACGCGCAGGCTGACAACGCCGAGAAGTTCGTGCACGACTTCGTGGCCGCGTGGACCAAGGTCATGGAGCTCGATCGGTTCGATCTGGCCTGAGTCACGGCGGCGTTTGCGCAACAACAGGGGCGTCCCGGGATTCCGGGGCGCCCCTCGTGCATGGCCATGACGCCACGCGCAATGGAATGATGTCGCTGCACGGCCCGCGCGGGGTTAGCATCCGATCATGTCCACGTCGTCCGCCACCGCCTCGCCCTTCGGCACGCTCACCGACGCCCGCGCTACGCTGGCGCGGTGTTTCGGGTATGCGGACTTTCGCAAACCGCAGATCCCGGCCATCGAAGCGGTGATGGCGGGTCGTGACGCGCTGATCGTGCTGCCCACCGGCGGTGGCAAGAGTCTGTGCTTCCAGGTACCGGCGCTCATGCGCGGTGGACTGACGGTGGTGATCTCGCCGCTCATCTCGCTCATGAAGGATCAGGTCGACGCGCTCGAACGTCGCGGCCTTCCGGCGGCGTTCATCAACAGCACGCTCGGTGCCAGTGCCGCCGCGGATCGGCTCACGCGCGCCCAACGCGGCGAGCTGTCGCTGCTGTACCTCGCCCCGGAACGCATGGACGCCGGCCGCACGCTCGAACGGTTGCGCGACATCGGTGTGTCCATGCTCGCCGTCGACGAAGCGCACTGCATCAGCGAGTGGGGTCACGACTTCCGCCCCAGTTACCGGCGCATCGGTCGCATTCGTCACGGACTCGGCAATCCGCAAACCGTCGCGCTGACCGCGACGGCGACGCCCAGTGTGCGCGACGACATCGCGCGGCAACTGCAGTTGCACGATCCCGTCGTGGTGGTGGGAGGATTCGATCGCACCAATCTGTCCTACACCGTGGTCGCCACCCGCACGCAAGCGAAGAAGGACGCAGCCGCGATTGCGGCCATTCGCGAACACAGCGGTCCGGGCATTGTGTACGCGCCCACGCGGAAGGCGGTGGAGCGCATCACACACGTCCTCACCAAGGCACGCATCGGCGCAGTGGCCTATCACGCCGGCCTCGATGAAGCGCATCGCCGTCGCGCGCAGGATGCGTTCATGGGCGAGGCGTCGCGCGTGATCGTGGCCACCAGTGCGTTCGGCATGGGGATCGACAAACCCGATGTGCGCCTGGTGGTGCATCACGCCATGCCGGGCACGCTCGAGTCGTACTATCAGGAGGCCGGCCGCGCCGGCCGCGATGGCAATCCATCAGTGTGCGTGCTGCTGCATGCGTATCCGGATCGATTCACCCACGAGTACTTCATCGACGGCGCGCACGCCGATCGCACCGCGGTGGAGCGCACGTGGCGCGCGCTGCGCAATGTGGCGACCGCCGACGGACTCGCCAGCATCGATCTCGACACGCTCGCCAAGGATCTCAGGCGGCAGGTGAACGAACGCCACGTGGCGGCCGCGGTTCGCGTGCTCGCACGCGCCGGATGCCTGCTCGTCGAGCCTCCATCGGCGGCGCGGGTATTCGTGCGGTTGCTCGCCACCCCTGCGCGCATTGCCGCAGAACTCACGGGGGAACGCGACTACGAGCGCGAGTTGCTGCGGGCGCTGTGGCGTGCCGTCGGTCGTCGCATTGAAGATGGCGCCAGCATCGACCTCGACGGACTGCCACCGGGGTTTGGCGGTGCCATGGGCACGTTGCCGGTGCTCGAGCGACTGCAGGCCGAACAGTTCGTGCAGATCGCGCGTGATGGCGGCGGCTTCCGTCTGGATCCGCGCTGCGTGGTGGAGAACCGGCTACCCGTGGACTGGGACGAGCTGGCTCGCCGTCGGGTGGTCGACATGGATCGGCTCGACGCCATGCAGGGCTATGCCCAGACGCGCAGTTGCCGCCGAGCCTTCGTTCTCCGATACTTTGGCGATCCCGACGTGCGCCCCACCTGCGGCGCTTGCGACCGATGCCTCGGCACCACGCCGGAGGCTCCGGCGCGAGCCCCAACGGCGCGTCGTGCGGCTCGTCATGCGTAGTCGCGCTCTCCCCTTCCACCCGACCATGCGCCCTGCTTCCCTCTTCGCGCGCGGCCTTGGTGGCCTGGCGGCGCTCTTGCTGCTCACCACCATCGGCTGCAACACGCGTGACCCGGAGAGTGCCGATCTCATTCTGCACAACGCGCGCGTGTATACCCTGTCGTGGCCCGACCCCGATCCCGACGGTGCGCCCCACAGCCGTGCGCCGGTGCGCGACGGCGAATGGCGACACGATGCAACGGCTGTCGCCATTCGTGGGGATCGCATCATGTGGGTGGGGCGCGAAGATGGTGCCATGGCATGGCGGGGGGCGAACACGCGCGTGATCGACCTCGAGGGCGCAACGGTGATTCCCGGCCTGCACGATTCCCACGGACACGTCGGGGAGTTGGGGGCGGCGATCAACAAGGTGGATCTCGTCGGCGTGCGCACGGCCGCGGAAGCCATTGCCCGTGTGCGGCGCGTGGCAGACACCGCGCCGGCCGGCACCTGGATTCTGGGGCAGGGGTGGGATGACGCGCTGTTCGAGTCGCGCCCCCCGATGGCGGGCGCGCTATCGCGTGCCTTTCCCGAGCACTTGGTCTACCTGCGTAGTCTGCACGGTTTCGGCGGGTGGGCGAACGACTCGGTCCTGGCACGTGCCGGCATTACCGACAGCACCCCTTCGGACTCGGTGCAGGGAATCGTGCGCGCGCGCGGTGGCCGTCCCACGGGCATCGTGAAGAATCGGGCCGTCGCGCTATTGGACGCGGTGGTGCCACCGCTCACCGTCGACGTCGCGGCCCGCAACATCCGGCAGGCGCTCGACTCGCTCGCACGCGCCGGCTACACCATGGTGCACGACGCCGGCGTCGATTCGCTGCATCTCGAAGCGTACCTCAAGCTCGCCGACGACGCGTCGCTCCCGATTCGGGTGTACGCCATGCTCTCGGCCCGCGATGTCGGGCTGGCTCGGTGGTGGACCGGAAGCGGCCCGGATACCAGTACCGCACGTCGGCTCACCATTCGCAGCGTCAAGGCGTACTACGACGGGTCGCTCGGCGTGCGCGGCGCACGCCTGCTGGCGGACTACGCCGACTCGGCGGGGTATCGTGGTGTGAGTGGCGATCGCTATGGCTTTGACACGGCGATCGTCTCAGCGCTCATGCGGGCCGGCTTCCAGGCCTCGATCCACGCCATCGGCGACGCCGGCAATCGCGAAACGCTCGACTTTCTGGAGCGCGTGATGCGCGTGTCGTCCGCCACCCGCTCGCTGCGCCATCGAGTGGAGCACGCGCAGGTGCTCTCCGCCGTCGATGCACAGCGGTTTGCCGCGCTGCAGATCACGGCGAGCATGCAGCCACCGCATGCGGTCGAAGACGCCCCGTGGGCCGAGGAGCGGCTCGGGCCGACGCGTGTGCTGGGCGCCTATGCGTGGAGGACGCTGCGACGCGCTGGCGCGACGCTGGCTTTCGGGAGCGATTTTCCGGGGTCGGGCATCTCACCCTGGTATGGGTTCTACGCGGCCGTGACGCGTCGGGATACCAGCGAGACGCCTGGGGAGCCGTTTGTCCCGGGGGAGCGGCTCACCGTGGAAGAAACGATCCGCGCCTATACGAGTTGGGCGGCGTGGGCCACGTTCAATGAACGATCTGGTGGCGTCATCGTGGCCGGGCGGTGGGCAGACCTCACGGTCCTCGATCTCGATCCGTTTACCACGCCGCCGGGACGCGCTTGGCTGGCGGCCGGCGTACGGTACACGGTGGTAGGGGGGCAGATCGCACACGCCGCCCCTGCGCCAACCGTGTCCGCCCGCTAGCTTCTCGCGCATGCACGATTCTCTCTATTTCAACGATTCGCATCTCGCCGTGCGCGAGATGGTCCGCGCGTTCGCGCTCGAGCATGTCTCGCCCGTCGCCGCCCACCACGATGCCGAGTCATCGTTTCCTTGGGAAAACGTCAAACGCATGGGAGAGCTGGGGCTGCTTGGTGTGCCGTGGGCTGAGGAGCTGGGCGGTGCCGGTTTCGACACGATTGCGTTCATGATCGCCATTGAAGAGTTGGCGCGCATCGACGCGTCGCACAGCATCACGATTTCTGCCCATACCACGCTCGGCACGTCGCCGATCGTGTACTTCGGCACGCCGGAGCAGCAGCAGCGCTTTGTGCCGTTGCTCTCGTCCGGGCAGGTGTTGGGCGGATTCGGGCTCACCGAGGAATCGGCGGGAAGCGATGCGGGTGGCACGCGCACCACGGCGGTGAAGAAGGACGGGTACTACGTCCTGAACGGTTCGAAGCGATTCATCACGCACGCCGGCGTTGGCGAGGTGTTCGTCGTCACCGCCGTGACCGATCCATCCGCGGGCACCCGCGGCATTTCCTCGTTCATCCTCACGAAGGAGACGTGCGATCTCGAGGCCTGCCGCGCAGTCGGCATCGGCCACTCCGACGCGCTGCCCAACATGGCGGGCTTCCGGGCCGGCAAGAAGGAGGACAAGCTGGGGTGGCGTGCCTCCGACACACGCGAGTTGCTGTTCGACAACGTCGAAGTACCCGCCGAGAACCTGCTCGGGACGGAAGGGCTCGGCTTCATCAACTTCATGAAGACGCTCGACGCGGGTCGCATCGGCATTGCGGCGCTGTCGATCGGCATTGCGCAAGGCGCGCTCGACGAGGCGCTCAAGTACGCCAGCATGCGCAAGCAGTTCGGGCAGGCGATCGTGTCGTTCCAGGGCGTGCAGTTCCAGCTCTCCGACATGGCCACGGAAATCGAGGCTGGCCGGCATCTGGTGTATCACGCCGCATGGCTGTCGCAGCAGGGGCTGCCGTTTGGCAAGGAAGCAGCCATGGCCAAGCTGTTCTGCTCCGAGCTCGCCATGCGCGCCACGATCAAGGCCATTCAGATTCACGGCGGCTACGGCTACACCAAGGAGTACCCGGTGGAGCGCTACATGCGCGATGCCAAAATCTGTGAGATCGGCGAGGGGACCAGCGAGATCCAGCGCATCGTGATCGCGCGCCACCTGCTCAAGGAACTGGCGGGCTGAGGCGGGGTTTCCTATGTTACAGGGTTGGCTTTGCCGGTCAGGGTGACGTGGCAAGCCGATCTGTGGTCCCGATGGCCCGCGCGACTCGCGGGCCCTCGTTGTTTCGGCGGGTGTTCTCCAGCGGCCAGCGTGCCGAGGAGGGCCGCGCCGAACACCCCTTTGCGCGTCACGTGCCAACACTACGATCGCACGCCTCCACGCCTGTGTCCGTCCCTCGTCATCCGCAGTGCGCGCCCCCGCGGCGCGCCCGGACCGAGCGCGTCGGGTCGATGCCTGAGCGCCCATTGGGTCGCTCGCGCATTGTCCGCGTCGTCTCCGAGTGGACGGTCGTGAGCGGTGTGAACGATCGCGCGCCAAAGTGGGAGCGACCCGTGGTTCTCTCGGGAGAGGCGCACTCTGCGCCCCTGAGCCAGCTGTGCTCCCCCTTTGCCCAGCGTCGAGCCCGGAGGTGTGCGGAGTCGCCGCGCCTGCGGCCGACGTGGACAGTTCATGAAACGCGAGATTCTCGTCAACGCGAACCCGCGGGAGACCCGGGTCGCCATCCTCGAGGACGACCTCCTCGTTGAACTGCTCGTCGACCGCCCGGATGCCCGGCGCATGGTCGGCGACGTGTACCTCGGGAAGGTGGAAGCGGTGCTCCCGGGCATTCAGGCCGCTTTCGTCAACATTGGCACCGAAAAGGCCGCGTTCCTCCACGCGTCCGACATCGTCGTCCCCGACGCTGAGCCTGAAGAGGACGACGACGATGATGACGACGACGCGCCCGGTGGTGGCGGTCGTCGCGAGCGTCGTGAGCTGCCCCCGATTCAGGACGTGCTCAAGCGCGGCCAGGATCTGGTGGTGCAGGTCTCCAAGGAGCCGATCAGCACCAAGGGGCCTCGCGTCACCGCGCAGGTGTCGCTGGCCGGACGGTTCCTGGTGTACATGCCGTTCGCGAGCCGCGTCGGCGTGAGCCGCAAGATCGGCGAGCGCAGCGAGCGCCAGCGCTTGCGGCAGATGCTCACCGAGTTGCTGCCGCCGGACGCCGGCGGTGTGATCGTGCGTACGGTGAGCGAAGACGCCACGCGGGAAGTGTTCGAGCGCGAGCTGAACTCGCTGATCGCCGCGTGGAAGCGCATCAAGCGCAAGAACCAGTTCCTGCGAGCGCCAGCGTTGATTCACCGTGAGACCAACGTCACGCGAGGCCTGGTGCGCGACGTCTTCTCGAGCAAGGTCGATTCGCTCACGGTCGACTCGCGCCAGGTGTACAACGAAATCGAGGAGTACCTCACCGGCATCGCGCCCGATCTGGTCGATCGCGTGAAGCTGTACGAGGGCGCCGTGCCACTGTTCGACAAGTTCGAGATCGAAACCGAGATTCGCGATCTGTTCAAGCGCCGCTGTGACCTGCCCAGCGGCGGCTATTTGATCATCGAGCAGACGGAGGCGCTGGTGTCCATCGACGTCAACTCGGGGCGCTACACCGGCAAGAAGGACCCCGAAAAGACGATTTTCCGTACCAACAGCGAGTCGGCGCGAGAAATCGCCCGTCAGCTGCGACTGCGGGACATCGGCGGCATCATCGTCTGCGACTTCATCGACATGGAGACGCAGTCCAATCGGGATCGTGTGTTGCAGGAGCTGCGCACCCATCTGGGTCGCGATCGGGCCCGCACGAAGGCGTTCGCGGTGAGTGAGCTGGGGCTGATCGAGATGACGCGCCAACGGGTGCGGCAGAGCCACTATCAGAGCATGACCGAGGCGTGCCCGACCTGTGCCGGCTCGGGTCGCGTCTTCACCCCGGAAACGATCGTCCGGCGCTTGGAGCGGGCGGTCAAGCGCATGGGCGCCGAGGGGCGGCGGGAGGCGGTGGTGTTGCGCATGCACCCCGACATTGCGCTGCACGTGCTCGAGGAGGAGCGCGATCTGCTCAAGCGCCTCGAGAAGATGGCCGGGTTTGCGGTGGAGATGCGGGACGATCCGTTGCTCAAGCCGGACGAATACCGGCTGGTGATGAAGGGGGCGGAGCGGGACGTGACGCAGCAGTACGCGTTGGCGTAGTTCGGCCGATCCGGACCGCGCGTCTGCACCGTGGCGCGCTGTCCCAACATGTTGTGGCCCCGGCAGTTGACACCGGGGCGTGCGCGGGATACGTTTTTGGGCTTGGTACGGACTTCCCAGACTGGGTTGTCGACCCGAACAGGGGGCCACGCCCTCAACACAGTTTGACCACTATGAGCTACGCGATCATCCGCACCGGGGGCAAGCAGTTCCGCGCCGAGCCGGGCAAGACCCTCCGCATTCCGACGCTGCTCGGCGACGCCGGCACGACGGTGGAGTTCAACGAAGTGCTGCTCGGCTCCGACGGCACGGCGGTGCGCACGGGCGTGCCGACGCTCGCCGGCGCCCGCGTCACCGCGGAAATCGTCAAGCATGGCAAGGACGACAAGATCGTCGTCTTCAAGTTCAAGCGCCGCAAGAACTACGCGCGCAAGCAGGGTCACCGGCAGAAGTTCACCGAAGTCCGCATCACGGACATCGTTCTCGCCTAACCGTCGCGGCTCCGCGGGGCTCCCGCAGGGCACTGGAGATAGACATGGCACATAAGAAAGGCGTCGGTTCTTCGCGCAACGGGCGCACGTCCAATCCGCAGTATCGCGGCGTGAAGAAGTTCGGCGGAGAGATGGTGACCGCAGGCAACATCATCATTCGCCAGTGCGGCACCAAGTATCACCCGGGCCGCAACGTCGGCCTTGGCTCCGACTACACCATCTACTCGCTCGTCGATGGCGTGGTGCAGTTCGAGCACAAGAACAAGAAGCGCTTCAAGGTGTCCGTGGTCCCCTTCGAGTTCGACATCGAAGTGGAGCCCGTCGACGACGCCCCGGTCGCTGTCTGACCGTCCGTCGCCCTTCTCGCTAGATTCGCAGCGGCCCTCGTTCCCACTCGGACGAGGGCCGCTGTCGTACGCGAGCCTCGGCTCCCACGGAAACCACCGCAACGCCAGCCCGTAGGCTCCCGTACCCCCTTTCACAGGAGCAACTCGACATGGCACTCTGGGATCGACTCAAGGACGGCATCGACAAGGTGGAGCGCGCGGCCACCGATGCGCTCGACGAAGGGAAGACACGTCTGGACGCGCGCAAGGCGCGGCAAACCGCCGACAAGTCCGCCGAGGCGCTCGGCTACGCCGTGTTTCGCGCCTGGGAGCACGGGCGGGAGCTGGACGCGACCAGTCTCGACCGCCTCGCCCGGGCGCTGCGCGACCATGAGCAGGAGGCGCTGCGGCTGGAGCAGGCGGCGACCAGCGCTGCCGACTGGCGTCGCAAGCAGGAAGCAGCCGGGCAGGGCGCAGGCCCCGAGGCGCCGACGCCTCCACACGAGCCGCCTGCGAGCGCCGGCGATCCGCCCCGTGACCCCTCGGCGTTCTGACGTGTCGTCCCGCCTTAACGCGCCTCGGCACCTCACGTCTACCCCGATGTGCAGATGACCGAGGCGGACCGGACGACGGACGCGGCGGCTGACCAGGCGCTCATCGCGCGCTGGCGCGCCGGTGATGAGCGGGCAGCGACAGCAATCGTGGAGCGACATGCTCCCGCATTGATGCGCTTCGCGCTCAGTCTCGGAGTGCGGGACGACCTCGACGAGTTGGTGCAGGACACGTTCGTGCGTGCGTTCGCGGCGCTGGATTCATTCCGAGCTGACAGCGCACTGCGGACGTGGCTTTTCACCATTGAGCGACGGTTGGTACTCGATCGACGACGGGCGGCGCGACGCCAACCGGATATGGTCGAGGTTGTGCCTGAGGATGCGGCGACCAGCTTTCACGCACTCGATGCGATGGAAGCAGATGAGACCGCCAATCAGGTTCGACTCGCGATGGAACGACTGTCGCCCATGCAGCGGGATGTGTTCTCGCTGCGGGTGCAGGAAGGACGGGCCTACAAGGACATCGCG
Source organism: Gemmatimonas sp. (assembly GCA_011390935.1). Taxonomy (GTDB): domain Bacteria; phylum Gemmatimonadota; class Gemmatimonadetes; order Gemmatimonadales; family Gemmatimonadaceae; genus JAABRT01. The sequence continues at coordinate 31,008 of JAABRL010000009.1, read as the reverse complement.
GACATCCTCGGGACGACCGAAGGGGCAGCCCGGGTGCATTATCACAACGCGCTTCGCGCGGTCAAGGAGTGGCTTCATGATTGAGTGCGCAAACATCGACGTGCAGGACCTGCTGCCCGAGTTCGTGGCCGACATGCTTGGCGCGAAGGATCGGATTGAGGTCGAGGTGCACCTGTCGGCCTGCGCGGCATGCCGCGCAGACGTCGAGGTGCTGCGCGTCGTTCGTGAGGCGCGGCCATTGCCGGCGTCCATCAACGTGGCCGCGATTGTGGCGGCGCTTCCGAAGGCCGGCACCGAAGCGTTGGTACCCAAGGAGCGAGCGTTCCGGGTCATCACGGGCGACGTACCGGTTGCGGCACCCTCCATGCGCACCGAGGGCCGTTCGGCTGCCAAGCGCCGCCCTTCCGTCTCGCGCTGGTTCAGTGCATCGTCGATGCGGATGGCGGCGGCACTGACCGTGGTGGCCCTCGGCGGGCTGTCGGTGTCGATCGCCAATCGCGGCCAGCAGGCCGTCCTCGATGGTGGGGTGCCGGTACTCTCCGATGCGCAGTTCGTCGTGGCGCAGTCCATGCCCTATGACGACGACGTCGATCCGATCGAACCCCATGTGCCGCTCGCTCCGTCGGTGCTCCCGATTCAGGAGCTGTCGGACTATTCCGATGATGAACTCTCGCTGTTGCTCGACCAGCTCGATGCGTGGGATGGTGCGCCATCCGTCGAAGTGATTGATCCGTCGGCACCACCGACGTTGAATGATTCCCTGTCCGAGGGCGATTCGTGATGCTGCGATTCCCCACCGTGCTTCGCGCGGTACGATACGTCGCGCTACTGCTTGCAGGCGCGGTGACCTTCTCGTCGGCGGCTACCGACCTGCTCGCGCAGGGGCCGCCGCGCCGCGACTCGGCGTCGCGCGTCGGCGGGCGGGCGATGGAGCAGCAGGTGCAGCAGCGCATTGCCACGATCATGAAGGACCGGCTGCAGCTGGACGATGAGCAGTCTCGGCAGTTGGTGGAGGTCACGCGAAGCTTCGAACGCGAACGCATGCAGGTGCGCGGTCAGGAGTATCGTCTGCGCATGGCCATGCGCTCGCAGCTGCTCGCGGGCGATACCGCCTCACAGGAGCGTGTGGCCGAGCTGCTCGAGCAGATGCCGCGCGTTGAGCGGCGTCGCATCGATCTCATGGAGAACGAGCAGCGGGAACTCGCCAAGTTCCTCACGCCGGTGCAGCGAGCGCGCTACATCGCGTTGCAGGAGGAGATTCGGCGCAACATGGACCAGATCCGTGAGCGTCGGTCGAGCCAGCCCGGGTCACCGCCGCACATGCGTGGCCCGCCGCCGTCTCGGCCCTGATCGTGCCGTCCGTGCGATCGGCTGGCAGTGTCTCGTGGCGGCGCGCGATCGCGCTGACCTCCGCCACGATATTGCTCGTCGCCTGCGGCGGCGGTACGAACGCCGACCGTCCGGCTCGACAGGTGGCGCGCGTCGGTGCGGACGCGCCGAGCTACCGCATCGCCACGTTCGCCGGCGACTCACTGATCGTGGGACCGTCCTCCTCCGTCGTGCTGCTCAATGTCTGGGCCACGTGGTGTGCGTCCTGCAAAGAGGAGTTCGCCCTCATGGACACGTTGCTCTCGCGGCATGGCCCGAACGGCTTGCGCGTGGTGGCGGTCAGCGTGGATGTGGGCAGCAGTGAACCGGTGCATCGCACGATCGCGGAGTACGCGGTCACCTTCGAGGTCGCACACGACGCGGAGGGGGAGGTGGAGCGCCGTTTCCCAGCCCTCGGCGTGCCGGCGAGCTACCTGATCGGACGCAACGGCCGGCTGCTCTGGAAGCATGTTGGCGTCCTGCCCGGGTCGGTGGACACGGTGATCGCGCGAGCGCTGGCGCAAGACTTGGCGATCGAGTAGGATGTCGAGACCATCCGCGCAGGCGGATGGAACACCCGGGTGGCGGAACTGGTAGACGCAGGGGACTCAAAATCCCCCATCCCTTGGGATATGGGGGTTCGATTCCCCCCTCGGGTATTCTCGCGCTTTTTGGGAGTATGTGCTGCATGCATCGCGTTCGTACGGTCGCCGCCCTCGCGGTGGCGTGTGTCGTTCCATTCCTGGCCGCCTGTGGCGGCGGTTCGTTCGAGAACCCCATCCTGCCGCACGAGGGCACCTGGCGCCTCGTTCGTGTCGCTGGGCAGGCGCTCCCCGCACGAATCGATACCGTGGAAGTGGTGAGCGAAGACGTGCGCTTCATCTTCACCGGCAGCGGTTTCGTGCGTGAGGTATCTCGACGCTTCGCGTCGGGTGAAGCGAACACCGGCACCAATGGCCTGTGCGAGTCGTGGTTCGGCTTCCAGGTAGTTGGCTCGCAGATCAGCACCGGTCCTGCTGCGAATCAGGCACCGGTCGGCACGTGTCCGCGACAGGTGGTGAGCCGCTCGTACACACTCGACGGCGATACGCTGCGCTCGAACGGCGCCACCGGCTTCACGCTGGGTGACGTGCCGTACTCCTACGTGCGGATCAGCACCGAGTAGCGGTGCGAAAACGGCGCGTGCGAGCGACTGCCTCACACGCGCCGTTCCTGCGAACCGGTATCTGAATCAGCCTCTGGGTACGTGCGTGAGCCACCCGTACTCGTCGGGCACGCGACCGCTCACGATATCCAGATAGCGGGTCTGCAGGAATCGTGTGATCGGTCCCACCTTGCCCGTCCCGATGCGAATGCGGTCAACGCTTGTCACCGGCGTGACTTCCGACGCGGTACCGGCGATGAACACCTCCTCGGCGCTGTACAGCGTCTCGCGCGCAATGTGCTGTTCACGTACTTGGTAGCCGGCGTCGTGCGCAATGCGAATGAGGCTCGCACGCGTGATCCCACCGAGGATCGTGCCGTCGAGCGGCGTGGTGTGCAGCACCCCGTCCACGACCACGAATACGTTCTGGCCAGAGCCTTCGCTCAGCATTCCCGACGGGCTGAGCGCAATGCCCTCGTCATAACCATTCGCCACAGCCTCCATCTTGATGAGCTGCCCGCTGAGATAGTTGCCGGCCACCTTCGCCATGGCCGGGATGGTGTTGGGCGCGACACGCTGCCAACTCGACACGCAGGCGGCAATACCATGTTCCAGCGCGTGTGCGCCCAGGTACGTGCCCCACGGCCAGCAGGGCACGAACACGTGGGTCGGACTGCCGGTGGGAATCATGCCCGCCGCGCCGAATCCCCGCACGATCATGGGGCGAATGTAGCACGCGTCCATGTTGTTCTTTGCCACGGTCGCCACGCACGCCTCGGTCAGCTGATCGACCGTATAGTCGAGCTCGAGGCGATAGATGCGGACGGACTTCACGAGGCGCTCGAGGTGCTCGCGCAGCCGGAAGATCGCGGGGCCCTGCGGAGTCGCGTACGCACGAATCCCTTCGAACGCGGCCGAACCGAACTGCATGGAGTGACTGAGCACGTGCAGCGTGGCGTCAGCCCATGGGACAAACTCGCCATCGCGCCAGATCCATTCCGTGGGGGGCAGAGAACTCATCGTGTACTCGAAGGGTGAGGTGAGAAGCGAGGTTTTAGAGCAGGGTACCCGAGGCGCCACCGTCGACGCACAGCGCCTGCCCGGTCATGAAGCCAGCATGCACCGACGCGAGGTAGACGATGGCCGACGCCACCTCCTGCGGCGTGCCCAAGCGAGCGGCTGGCGTCGCGGCACGCCACCGATCGAAGACGGCCTCACGCGTGATGCCGGCGCGTTGCATCGTGGCCGTCGCCAATTCGTCAAGACGCTCCGTGGCCGTGTAGCCCGGCAGCACCGTGTTCACCGTGACGCCATCGGGGGCCACTTCATCGGCGAGGGTGCGAAAGAATCCGGTCACGGCAGCGCGCAAGCTGTTCGACAGCACGAGCGACGGCACCGGCTTCTTCACCGCAATCGACGTGATGCCGATCACCCGGCCCCAACGCCGCTCCTGCATGCCGGGCACGAAGGCGCGGGTGAGTTCGACGGCGCTGCGCAGCAGCAGCTCGCTGGCCGCTTGCCACGCGGACCAGTCATGCCCGAGTGCACTACCCGTGACCGGGCCACCGGTGTTGGTCACCAGCACGTCGGCGCGACCGTGCAGGCGCATCACCCCATCCACCACGTGCGCTGGTCCATCCGCCGCCGAGAGATCGGCCACCACCTGCGCGACCGAGGCACCCGTCGCACGCAGCCGCGCCGCAGCCGCGTCGAGTGACGTGGCGTTGCGCGACACGATGACCAGCTCTGCACCGTCGGCCGCGAACAGCTCAGCCGCAGCGAAGCCGATACCACGGCTCGCACCACACACGACGACGACTTTTCCTTCGAGTCCGAGTTGCACGGTCAGCGCGTCCCGCGAAGGTACGCATCGCTGCCGTCGAGCCAATCGGCGCGCGGTGGATTGAAGACATCGAGGTCGAGCGTATCCTCGAGCGCCTCGGCGCGATGGCGCACCCCGCTCGGGATCACAAGCACTTCACCCGCACTCACATCCACGTACTCATCGGCCGGCGCATCCGCGTGTGCACCGATCCAGAAGCGAAGGCGGCCTGACAGGATGTAGGTGAACTGTTCGTTATGGTGATCGTGCGCCGGCACGATGGCGCCTTTTTTGAGCAGTACGTGCGCGAGCATCTGTCGCTCGCTGTTGATGAGGCGTCGCGAGATCAGGGGCGACAGCTCTTCGAGTGGCGTGGTATCCCACGCATGCTTGGTGACAGTGTCCATGAGGCAGGAGGCAGGTGGGAAGACGGCATCGCGCGCCGTGCGCTGCTCAAGGGTACCGCATGAGCCGCAAGGAGGCCAGCGCAGCACACGCCCCCACTTGGTCTCGCCCGCCTGTGCTGCTATGTTCCCCGAGCGCAGCCGTACACGACGGCGTGCGCGCTCGATCTTGGGGTGTAGCTCAATGGCAGAGCGCTCGACTGTTAATCGAGTGGTTGAAGGTTCGACTCCTTCCGCCCCAGTGCGCCCGGGTCACTCACGCTGAGTGGCCCGGGCGTTTGTTTTGTGTGGAGGGCGACCGCGCTTGCTCGCCCTGTTCCGCCGTCCTAGCTTCCGAGGCTCAGGCCGAGAGATGGCGGCGTTCGCTGCCGCGGCTCTCGTGCGGTGTCACGCGACCTCCCAGCCCAACTGCTCCGATGCTCTCGTTGAACGTCAGCCACGCTGCACTCACGGCCGTGGATACGCCACTGCTTGCGATCTTCTGTACGGCCGCGACTGGCGCGCCCGTGGCGCTGCCGGCGTCGGCGCGCTCGCTCGACGATGCGCTGCAGGGCGCGATCTCACGCACACTCGCGCGGCGCGACTTCCGCGCTGGTCGCGACGAAACGTTCGTGCTGACCGGGCCGGAGCGCGGCATCGAGCGCGTGATGCTGGTGGGCTTGGGGAAGACGCCCGCGTCTCGGACGGCGTGGCGCCGAGCTGGCGCCGTGGCCGCTCGCGCGGCGGCGAAGCTCGGATGCGGCGCACTGCATGCGCTCGCGACCGACGCGGCGCCCGACCAGATCGAGGGGCTCGTGGCGGGTCTCGCGCTCGGCGCGTGGACGTACACCGATCTGCGCACCCCCGCGCCCGAGGCGGAGCGGCGGCAGCCGGTCAGCACGGCCACCCTGCTGCTCGCCGACGATGATGCGGCGCGTGCGGCGTTTGCCTTTGGTGAGGCGCTGGCGGCGGGGCAGGCCGTCGCCCGGCGCCTCGGCATCATGCCGGGCAACGTGTGCACGCCGGATACCTTTGTCGAGACAGCCCACGGGATTGCCGAGCGGCACGGCAACGTTGACGTGACGGTGTTGGGGCGCGAGCAGATGCGCGCTGAAGGGATGGGGTCGTTCCTGTGCGTGGCGCAGGGTACGCCCGAAGAACCTCGCCTGGTGGCCATGGAGTACCGCGGCGGGGCCGAGGGGGAGGCGCCCGTGGTGCTGGTGGGCAAGGGGCTCTGCTTTGACACCGGCGGCATCTCGATCAAGCCGGCGCCCGAGATGGAGTGGATGAAATACGACATGTCCGGCGCGGGCGGCGTGATGGGGGCCATGGAAACCATCGCGCGTCTCAAGCTGCCGGTGAACGTGGTCGGGATTGTGGGGGCCACCACCAACATGCCGTCCGGGACGGCCATCAAGCCGGGTGATGTGGTGCGCGCTTCCAACGGCAAGACGATCGAGATCATCAACACCGACGCCGAAGGGCGTCTCGTGCTGGCCGATCTGCTCGTGTTTGCCAAGCGCTTCTCGCCGGCGGTGGTCCTCGATGCCGCCACCCTCACCGGCGCCATCGTGTTCGCACTCGGACACCACGCCGTCGGCCTTTTTGGACCGGACGCGGCGGTGGTGGACGAGGTGCGCGCTGCCGGTGAGCGCGCCGGGGAACCCGGCTGGCCCTTGCCGGTATGGGACGAGTACCGCGAGCAGATCAAGTCGGATGTCGCCGACGTGCGAAATACAGGCGGTCGGCCTGCCGGCTCGATCACGGCGGCGCTGTTCCTTCAGGAGTTCGTGGACGGCTATCCGTGGGTGCATCTCGATGTAGCGGGAACGGCGTACTCGCAAAGCGATCTCGGCTGGCTCCCCAAGGGCCCGACCGGCACGCCGGTGGCGACGTTCGTGGAGTTCGTGCGCGGGCGCGCTCGCTGATTTGTGACCGGTCACGACCACCACGGCCTCCGAGCGTCGCAGTGACCGGTCCGCAGTGGCGGGGTGGCGCCTTCGGGCTCCCCCGCCTCGGCCTGCTGGTGACCGCGCTGCTGCTCTTCCTGTGCGGGAGTGCGCGCGAGATGTACGCGCAGGTGGACACCACAACGCGTCGGGACTCGGTCCAGGTCGATTCACTGCGCGCCGATTCACTGGCCCGTGCCACCGCGCTGGCCGATTCGCTCAAGGCAGTATTGGTCGCAGACTCGCTGCGCGCCGATTCGTTGCGTGCGGTCGCCATTCGTCGCCAGGCCGAGCGGCTCGCCGATACGATCAAGGCGCCGTTGGTCACCTTCGTGGCACCGCCCAATCTCGAGGCGACCGACGCGCTGCGCTTCACGCGTGACAACATGTTCAGCACCGGCGCGATGAATCTCGCCGACCTGCTCGATCATGTGCCCGGCGTCACCACTTTTCGGTCGTCGTGGTTTCCGGGCATGCACGCGGCCGCCTTCCAGGGCGACTTCCGTCGCATGCGCGTATTCCTCGACGGGCTGGAACTCGACGCCCCGGACCCGCGCAACAACGGGGTGCTCGATCTCACCGAGATTTCGCTGAGTGCGCTCGATGAGGTGGTGATCGAGCGCACGGCTGGCGAGGTGCGCGTGTGGCTGACCAGCTGGACGGTCCGCAACGTGACGCCGTATACACGCACGGACATCTACACGGGCGACCTCAACACCAACGGGTTCCGTGGCCTTTTTGGTCGTCGCTTCATGAATGGCGCGCTGTTTCAGCTCACACTGCAGCAGGGCGAGTCCACGCGACAGCGCGGTGCCGGTGGGCTGGGCGGCACGTTCGCGCCCACCGGTGGCATCACCGGCGACGGCGACGTGCAGCAGGTTACGGCGCGCCTCGGGTGGGCGCGCGGCCTCATGAGCGTCGACGGGTATCTGCTCAACACGCGCCGCACCCGCGATTCCACGGGCGCCGACCCCGCGGCGTTCGCATTGCCCGCGTACGCGGGTTCACGACGCGATGTGTATTTGCGTGCGGGATACGGCGATCCGGCGCGCGGCCTTCAGGTGCAGGCGTTGCTGGCCACGATGCGCACGGGGCCCGACGTGGACGAGGCCGTCGTGGTCGACACCACGAGCGAAGCGCCGGCAATCGATGACTCCACGCGCAGTCGCAGCCAGCGATTGCTGCAGGTGGCGTACGGTTGGCAGCATGAGCGTGCGGCGGCGTTCGCCCGATGGCGTATGGTGCAGGGACGCAGCGAGTTTGCCCCGGGTGTGCAGCTGTCATCCACACGCGGCTGGGTGTCCGGCGCGCTGCACGGCGAGCGCGCGGGCCTCGATTCCAGTGTGCGCCTGGATGCGAGTGTTCGACTGGCGCCGCTGCCATGGCTGGTGGCCACGTTGGCGAACTCCGAGCTGCGACCGGAGGACGCCACCGGGCGCCCCGCGGAGCGCGCGCTACGCGCGGAAGGTGCGCTGCGACTCCGTGGTCGATGGCTCACCGGTGGCGTGGTGCGGCAGACGTTTGGTACCGTGCCCGGTGTCGACACCTCCATCGTGGAGACCGACACCACGGTGACCGCGCTCCAGCGCCCGCAGCGACAGATCATCGTGCCTCGGCTGCTGACGCCCTATGAGCGGGACGCCGCCGTCGTGTTTCCGACCAGCGCGAGCACGGGATTCACGTTCGGCGCGCTCACGCCGCTGTACAAGGACGTACGCCTCGAGTTGCGTGGCACGCGCTGGGGTGGCGGGCGAGAATACCGTCCGCAAACGCAGGCGCGGCTCTCAGTGATCCTGCAGAGCGAGTGGCGGAGTCGCTTCCCCCGTGGCGACTTCAGCATCAACGCCCGGATCATTCACGAGTACCGCAGCGGCGTCTCGTTCGTGGACGCCGATGCGGTCGAAACGAGCACGCCGTTTCGAGAAACGGAAGCGTACAATCTGGGCATGGCCCTGCTCGAGCTCCGCATTCAGCGCGCGACGCTCTTCTATCACTTCCGCAACGTGTACGGCGGCCAGTACGCACAGATCCCGGGCGTCCCGATGCCGCCGCCGTTTCAGACGTATGGGGTGCGGTGGGAGTGGTTCAACTGATGTCGCGGCACACACTCACGACGTCGCCGTCAGGCGCACAGGGAGGCTCGACGCATGGTGCGTAGCATGACCGGGTTCGGTCTGGCCGAAGGACCGGTGGGCAGTGCGCGCGTGAGCGTGGAAGTGCGCACCGTGAACCATCGCTTCTTTTCGCCCAGCATCAAGCTGCCCTCGGCCTTCGGACGCTGGGAGACGGAGGTGCGCGAGGTGATGCGTACCCGCGTCGCGCGCGGGCACGTCACGCTGTCGGCGCGCATGGAGCGTGGCGAACAGGGCGGAGCGGGTATCGACGAGGCGCGGTTTGCCGCCGTCGTCCAGCAGCTGCGACGGCTGCGCGAGCAGTACGTGCTGGATGGCCCGGTCGACCTCGCCGCCGTATTGCGCATGCCTGACGTCATTACCACGCAACGCGATGACGAGAGCACAGGCTCCGCGCCGGAGCTGCTCGTGGTGGTGAACGCCGCCCTCGACCAGCTGGACAGCGCGCGGCTCGACGAGGGACGACGTCTCGCGGAAGTCCTCGCGCGGCGCCTCGACGCCATCACCGAGGCGCTCGACCGCATTCGCACGCGCGCACCCGAGCGGCTGGTTTCGCAGCGCGATCGACTGCGCGCGGCCGTGCGTGAACTCACGGATGGGATGGCCGTGGACGAGCAACGGTTGGCGCAGGAGATCGCGATTCTGGCCGATCGCATGGACATCGCGGAAGAGCAGGACCGCTTCCGCAGTCACATCGCCGCGTTCCGGGAGACGCTGTCGGCGCCTGGCGGGGAGCCGGTGGGGAAGCGGCTGGGATTCCTGCTCCAGGAGATGCTGCGGGAGGCCAATACGACGGGCAGCAAGGCCGCTGACGCCATCATTCTGCAAGATGTGATCGGCATCAAGGAGGAGTTGGAGCGCATCCGCGAACAGGTGGAGAACCTGGAATGAAGCCGTTTCCGGTCATTCTGTCCGCTCCGTCAGGGGCCGGCAAGACCACGATCGCGCGTCGGCTGCTGGAGCGCCGACGCGATCTAGGTTATTCTGTATCGTGTACCACGCGGGCGCGTCGCACTGGCGAGACAGATGGGCAGGACTACCACTTTCTCAGCCGGGAGCAGTTCGAGGTTGAACGAGACGCGGGCGCGTTCGCGGAGTGGGCCGAGGTGCACGGGGCGTACTACGGCACGTTGCGGCGCGAGGTGGAACGGGTGTTGGCGTCGGGTCGTCTCTGTCTCATGGACATCGACGTGCAAGGGGCGCGGCAGTTTGCGGAAGCGTTTCCCGATACGGTGCTCGTCTTCATTTTGCCGCCGTCGGGCGAGGTGCTGCTGCAGCGGCTTACAGGGCGGGGCAGTGAAGACACCGAGCGCCTGCTGGTCCGGATGCGCAATGCGAAGGCAGAGATCGGTGACGTGGGGCGGTACCATTACGTGGTCGTGAACGACGATCTGGACAGGGCGGTAGAACGGGTCGCATCGATCCTTGATGCAGAGAGCGTGCGGCACGAACGCGTGCACGCGCTCGACGAGCAGGTCGGCGCGCTCATCGCGCAGCTCGAGCGGGAAATCAACGGCATTCAACAAGGCGGGTAGCCATGCAGGTTTTCACACCAGACGAAGTGTCGCGCAACGCTGCGAACAAGTATCTCAGCGTGCTGATCGCGGCGAAGTTCGCCCGCGTGCTCAACGAGTTTCCGCGCGAGCGCACGTCCAAGGAGAAGAAGCTCACGACGCGTGCGTTGGAAGAGCTCTCGGCCGGGACGATCGAGTACCGCGTGATGCCGAGGAAGCGCGGCGGCGCCTGATTGGTCTCGCCGTTCGCAGTGCGCGCCGCGTTCCGGCTCCCCGCCGGGTCGCGGCGCGCTGTCCTTCCGCCCTCTCGTCGTCGCCCCGCCGTGCGTGCTCTCCGTCAGACAACCGCTCGTTCTGCAGGTCGCGACGGCGCATGTGTCAGCGCGCCAGCGTGCGGTGCGCGCATGTCGACGCGTGCATCTGTTCGTCGATTCGAGCGTGAGCGCCATGGACGCTAGGGAGCGCCTGCGTTTGTACCTCGAGCAGCGGCGCGAGCTCGGGGAATCGGAGCTCATGCTCGATACGTTGCCGTTGGCGGACGCGCTGGCACTCATCGGTGCCTCGGCGCCGACAGGCGCCCGGAAGCCGGCGGCACGACGGACGGCCACCGAGACACCGGTGGCCGCGGCCGATGCACCGCCCAGTCCGCCGCCACCGGGGGGCGGATTGGTGCGGGATCGAGCGCCGGAGGCCGAGCGCGCGGCCGATGCGCCGCCACCGACAACGTCGGGAGATCCGATCGCGCCGCCGGTTCCGACGCCGCGTTTCGATCCGTCGCTCGCCACGCGCGACTGGCGCTCCGCCCTGCGCGCCGAAGGCGTGGCGGGGGATGCGCCGGCGCCTGCGGCAACACCCGCGCCGAGCAACGCGGCCGCGCCTCGGGGCGCTGCGCCGTCGCCTGCCGCACCGGCCACTGGGGCGCCGTCCCCCAGTAGCGCACCTGTCGACGCGGTGCCAGCCTGGCTCGCCGCACTCGACCTGCCCCTTGGCCTCACCGTGGGGGCCGCGCACCTCGCCGCACCTGGCGTCGCCTCGCTGGCCGATGTGGCGACGGCCGTGGCGACGTGCACGGCCTGCCCGTTGGCGGCTGGCGCGCGTCACGCCGTGCCCGGTGAAGGAAACCCGGAGGCGGATTTCGTATGCGTGGGCGAGGGGCCCGGCCAGCAGGAAGACGAAACCGGACGCCCGTTCGTCGGGGCAGCCGGCGAACTGCTCACCAAGATCCTCACGGCCATTCAGTTCTCGCGCGAGGAGATCTTCATCTGCAACGTCGTGAAGCATCGACCGCCGGGCAATCGCACGCCGTCGCCCGATGAAATCCAGGCCTGCCGCCCGTATCTCGAGCAGCAACTCGCGCTGTTGCGCCCCCGCGTGATTCTGGCGCTTGGCTCCACGGCCGCGAACACGTTGCTCGGTACGACCCAGTCGCTCGGCTCCCTGCGCGGCCAGGTGCACCGCTACCACGGCATTCCGGTCGTGGTCACCTATCACCCGGCGGCACTGCTGCGCAACGAGGCCTGGAAGCGGCCGGCGTGGCAGGACGTACAGTTGGCACGCCGCATTCACGATGCGGCCCGCGCCGCGAGCACGCCATGACGATGGTCCCCATCGGAGCGGTCACGCAGACCGCTCTCGCCCGTGATCCGTACAAGGACCGTCGGCCGCCCTGGTCGGAGGACGCCGAGCGCGCCGTGCTCGGCGCCATGTTGCTCGACTCCGATGCCGTGATGCGGGCGGGCGAACACGTGGACGACACGATGTTCTACCGCGAGGGGCACCGTCGCCTGTTCCGCGCCGCCCTCGCGCTCACGCAGCGCGGCGACGTGGTGGACACGCTCACGCTGGCCGACGAGCTCGAGCGACGCGGAGATCTCGAGCAGAGCGGGGGGCGCGAGTATCTGTCGTTCCTCGTGGACGCGGTGCCCACGGTGGCGAACGTGGAATACCACGCGCGCATCGTGCGGGAGAAGGCGATTCTGCGACGTCTCATCGAAACGTCCACGGAAATCGTGCAGGAAGCGTTCGACGCCAGGCAGCCGGCGCACGACCTCCTCGATCTGGCCGAGTCGCGCATTTTTCAGCTGGGGCAGACGCGCGACCGCGCCGGCTTCGCCCGCGTCAAGGAGCTGCTGTGGCCCGCCATGGAGAAGCTCGAGGCGCTAGCGCAGCGGGAGAGTGCGATCACCGGTGTGCCATCCGGTTTCAACGAACTCGATCACATGCTGTCGGGCTTCCAGCCGGCCGACCTCGTCATCATTGCGGCCCGCCCGTCCATGGGAAAAACGGCGTTCGTGCTGAACATCGCGCAACACGCTGCTATCACGAGCAAGAAATCGGTTGCGTTCTTTTCGCTTGAAATGAGTAAAGAGTCTCTGGTGCAGCGACTGCTGGCCAGCGAGGCGCTCATCGATGCGCAGGCCCTCCGCAAGGGTGGCCGTGCACTCGACGAGGCGATGCCCCGGCTGGCGCAGGCCGCCGGCATCCTCAGCCATGCCCCGATCTACATCGACGATACGCCCGGCCTCGGGCTGCTCGAGATGCGATCGAAGGCCAGACGGCTGAAGTCGGAGCACAACCTCGACCTCATCATCGTGGACTACCTTCAGCTCATGTCCGGCCCCGCCGGTTCCGAGAATCGCCAGCAGGAGGTCTCGCAGATCTCGCGCGGGCTCAAGGCGCTCGCGAAGGAGCTCGGCGTGCCGGTGCTGGCGCTCTCGCAGCTGTCGCGTGCGCCGGAACAGCGCACGGGCGATGACAAGGGACGCCCGCTGCTGTCCGACCTGCGTGAGTCGGGTGCGATCGAGCAGGACGCCGACGTCATCATGTTCATCTTCCGGCAGGAAGTGTATGCCGAGCGTGACGAGACCGGCCGGCTGAAGGACCCGAGCCTTGAGGGCAAGGCCGAGATCATCATCGGCAAACAGCGTAACGGTCCGATCGGCAGCGCGCGGCTGTACTTCCACAAGCACTACACGCGGTTCGACAACTACACGGCGCGTGCGCCAGAGCCGTCGTACGGAGGCGGGCCGCGGCTCGTCACGGGCGGCGACGAGCCGCCGTACTGAGCGCGGTGTCATGGCACGTGTGAAGTCGGTGTATCGCTGCAGCGATTGCGGCGCGGACTATCCGCGCTGGGCGGGACGCTGCGATGCGTGCGGGGCATGGAATACGCTGGCCGAAGAACCGGGGGTGAGCGCTGGCGGCAGCGCGAGACGTTCTCGCGAAGCTGCCGCGGCACGTGTGGTGCCCGCGGTGCGTCTCGATGCCGTCACCGGTAGCGAATCGATGCGCTGGCGCACCGCGCTCGACGAGTTCGACTTCGTGCTCGGCGGTGGCATCGTGCCGGGGGCGATGGTGCTCGTGGGCGGTGAGCCCGGCATCGGCAAGAGCACACTGCTGCTGCAGGTGGCCGCGCGACTCGACGCCGCCGGGCATCGCACCATGTACGTGTCGGGCGAAGAATCGCCACTGCAGGTCAAGCTGCGCGCCGAACGGTTGGCGGAATCGGCGGGCGGCGTCTCGCTCGTGACCGAAACACTGCTCGAGTCCATTCTCGCCACCGCGGCTGAGCCCGATCCCACCGATGCGCGTCCGCTTGCGGTGCTCGTGATCGACTCGATTCAGACGGTGCACACCGATTCGCTCGAAGGCGCACCCGGAAACGTGGGGCAGGTGCGGGAGTGCGCAGCGCGTCTCATGCGCTTCGCGAAGGAACGCGGCGTGGCGGTGTTCGTGATCGGCCACGTGACGAAGGGTGGCGGAATTGCGGGCCCCAAGACGCTCGAACACATCGTGGACACGGTGCTGTACTTCGAGGGCGAGGGGTCGCTCGATCATCGCATTCTGCGCGCCACGAAGAATCGTTTCGGCAGCGTCGATGAGATCGGCGTCTTTCGCATGGCGCCCACGGGCCTCGTGCCGGTCGCCAATCCGTCGGCGCTCTTCATGGGCGACCGACAGGCTGTGACGAGCGGCAGCGCGGTGTGTGCGCTCATGGAGGGCACGCGCCCGGTGCTGGTGGAAGTGCAGGCGCTCGCGGCGCGCGCCGGCTTCGGCACACCGCAACGTGTGGCGAACGGCATCGATGGTCGCCGACTGGCGCTGCTGCTCGCCGTACTCGACAAGCGCGGCGGTTTTTCGTGCGCGGATCTCGACGTGTTCTGCAACCTGGTGGGCGGCATGCGAGTGCAGGAACCCGCCGTGGACCTCGCCGTCGCTGTGGCCATTGCGAGCAGTGTGACCGATCGCGCACTGCCTGCGCGTGCCGTGTTCCTCGGTGAGCTTGGTCTCGGTGGTGAAGTGCGCGCCGTCACGCAGGTGGAGCGGCGCCTCGCCGAAGCTGCCAAGCTCGGCATGACCGAAGCGTACCTGGCCGAACGTGCCGTACCACATCGCGTGCCGGCGGGTATGACCGTGCACGGCGTGCGCACGCTGGCTGACGTGCTGGCGCTCACCATCGGTCCGCGTTCGCGCAGCAGTGCGCCCAAGCGCGCACCCGCAGCGGCTGGTGCGTCGCGTGGCGCACGCCGCGAGGCGGCCAGCGATGAAGACTTCCTCGACGAGTATTCGGATGACAGCTGACGTGCCACTCACCCCACCGCGACGCGTGATCCCGCCACCGGCGGTGCGCGCGCGCGACGACGCGGCTCCAGCACGCGATGACGGCGTCGTACGCGACGTGGGCGTGGTCATCGTGGCCGGTGGGTCGGGGGCCCGTGTCGGTGGCGACGAGCTCAAGCAGTTTCGCTGGGTGGTGGGACGCCCCGCGCTGCTGCACAGTGTGCAGGCATTCATGGCGCGCCCCGATGTGGCGACCGTGGTGGTGGTGCTGCCCAAGGCGTACGCGGCCGACCCGCCGCCCTGGCTCTTTCAGTGCGACGTGGAGCGACTGCTCGTGTCGGTGGGCGGACGCGAACGCCATGAGTCGGTGTACAACGGGCTCGAAGATCTGCCGGAAGAGGTGCGTGTGGTGGTGGTGCACGACGCGGCGCGTCCACTGGTGACCGACGACACGATCGAACGCGTGATCGCGGAAGCGCGCCTCGGGCACGGCGCGGTGGCGGCGCTCCCGCTCGTGGATACGCTCAAGCGGGTGGACGAGGCGGGACGCATTGTCGGGACAGTCGATCGCACGGGCCTGTGGCGTGCGCAAACACCGCAGGCGTTTCCGCGCGAGATGCTCGAACGCGCGCACGTGGCGGCGCGAGCGGAGCGCGTTGGCGCCACCGACGACGCAGGGCTCTGTGAACGACTCGGTGAGACGGTGGTCGTGGTGCGTGGCTCCGAGCGCGCCCTCAAGATTACCGAAGAAGCGGATTTCGCGCGCGCGGAAGCGCTCAGTCTGCTCGTGGACTGAGGGAGCATGCCGCATACGCTTCGCCACGGTGATGTCACGCTCCCCTTCTGGTCGGCCGAAGAGATTCAGGCGGCCACGCGGGTGATCGTGCCGCACCTCGCCGAGCGGCGCGTGCTCGCGTATCCCACCGAAACCGTGTACGGCTTTGGCACGGCGGTTGATCACGAGTCGGTGGAATCGCTGGTGCGCATGAAGCAGCGGCCGCCGAACAAGCCGTTCCTGCTGCTCATTCATGGCAGTCACATGCTCGATCGGCTCGGGCTGGTGCTTACGCCCACGGCATCCCGTCTCGCAGCGCGTTTCTGGCCGGGGCCGCTGACGCTCGTCTTGCCGGGCGGCGATCATCGCGTCCCGCGGCGACTGCGTGGCCCCGAAGGGGGCGTGGCGGTTCGGTGGACCTCGCACCCCGGGCTCCAGGCGATCTTGCGTGACTACGGCGAGCCCATCACGTCCACGTCGGCCAACCGCCCCGGTGTGCCACCGGCCGTGACGGCGCAGGAAATCGTGGAGCAGTGGCGCGATACGATTCATCGTGGCCAGCTGCTCGTCCTCGACGGCGGGCGCGTGCCTCCCTCGTCGCCTTCCACCGTGGTGGATTGCACCGGCCGTCGGCCGCGCGTGATCCGGCCCGGCGTGCTCTCGGCGCCCACGCTGCGGGATTGCGTGCCCGAGCTCGTCGGCAACCTCTGATCGTGTCCTTCCTCCCAGAGCGGCTCATGCAACTTCTGTTCGTGTGCACTGGCAACACCTGTCGCAGTCCGATGGCCGAGGGGATCGCACGTCACGAGCTGGCGCGTCGCGGCGTGCACGGCGTCGTGGCCGGGAGCGCTGGCACCAGTGCGTGGGACGGCGCACCCGCCTCCGACGGCTCCCTGCTCGTGGCACTCGAGCACGGCATTGACCTCGGCACGCACGAGGCACGCATGCTCACGCCGTCCATCGTGGAGCAGGCCGATCTCATCCTGACCATGGGGCCGTCGCATCTGGAGCGCGTGCACGCGTTGGGAGGCGGCGCGAAGGCGCAGCTGCTGTCCTCGTTCGCGTCTCAAGGGGCAGTGGCGACGCCCGTAGGTGATCCGTTCGGGGGTGACCTCGACGTGTATCGACAGACCTTCGCGGAACTGCATGCGCTGGTGCGCGCGGTGCTCGATCGGCTGCCGCCTGCGTCGACCGCGCCAACGCCCTGATGACCATCGACGCGAGTGACCGCGACCTCACGTGGCCCGATCCGACGCAGCTTGTGCTGCTCGGGCATCCGGTTGCGCATTCGCTGTCGCCTCGGTTTCAACAGGCCGCGCTCGATGCATCGGGCCGCGCGGTGCGCTACGTCGCACACGACGTGCCGCCCGAGTCGCTCCTCGACACGCTGCGCGCGCTGCGGGCGGCCGGCGCGGCTGGCAACGTGACGGTGCCGCACAAGGAGGCCGTGTTCGCCGCGTGCGACGAACGCACGCCGATGGCGGAGCGTGTTGGTGCCGTGAACACCTTCCGGCACGATGCGCAGGGGCGTCTTATTGGCCACAACACGGATGTCGCCGGGGTGCAAGCGGCGTTGCAGGCGCTGCTTGGTGTCGATGCACCGCCGCCAGCGCGTGTGGTGCTGCTTGGCGCCGGCGGTTCGGCCGGGGCCGTACTCGTGGCGCTCGCGGCGTACAGCGACGCGCACATCACGATCGCGGCGCGATCGCCGCACCGTGCCGAACAACTCGCGCAGCGACTCGGCCTGCATGTTGCGGTGCTCGCTCACGATCCTCACGAGCCATCCGTCGAACTGCGGGCCGCACTCGCGTCGGCCTCCCTGGTGGTGAATACCACGCCCCTGGGGCTGCGCGATGCGCAGCAGCCGATCTCGTGCGAGTGGCTGGGCGCGCACACCGCCGTGCTCGACCTCGTGTACCGCACGGGCGAAACAGCGTGGGTGCATGCGTGTCGCGCCCGAGGACTGCGCGCCCAGGATGGCCTGCGCATGCTGGTGGAGCAGGGGGCGCACGCGTTCACCTGGTGGTTTGGCGCGCCGCCGAATCGGGAGGTGATGTGGCACGCGCTCGAGCCACGTCCGCACGCCGGGGCGGCCGGATGAGCGAGCGGACGGAGACGCGATCCCGTTGGCGCACGCTGGCGCGCGGGTTGGCCGACGTACTGCTGCCGCGCGCCTGTGCGGTGTGCCAGGGGCTGCTCGCTTCGGGCGACCGCGGCATCGTCTGCGGCACCTGCTGGTCACGCTGCGAGGCGTTTCCGGAGCCGTCCTGCCGTCGCTGCGGGCATCCGCGACAGCCGCTGCCCGGCCCCCGGGTCGAGGAGCCCGGCCAGGACGGGTTCGCCTCGTGTCGCTGGTGTCGGCGGCTACCACCCATCGTGCGCGCTGTCCGCTCGGCGGTTCGCCTCGACGCCGGAAGCGGCGGGGCGATCGTGCATGCCCTCAAGTACAGCGGCTGGACGGGCGTCGCCGACGGCATGGGCGAGCGCATGGCGCGTCTCGTCTTCCCCGTCGATGTCGTGGCCGAACGGGTGGCGCTGGTCCCCGTGCCGCTCGCCCACACTCGTGAGCGCGAACGCGGCTTCAACCAGAGCCAGCTGCTCGCCGAGGCCGTCTCTCGCCTGTGGGGCCTCCCGGTGTGGAGCGACGTACTGGTGCGCCAGCGCCAGACCGCGACGCAAACGCGGTTGACACCCTCCGAGCGTACAAGCAACGTTTCCGGTGCATTCGGCGCTGATCCTCGGGGTGCCGCTCGAATCCGAGGGACCCATCTCGTGCTCGTTGATGACGTGATCACGACCGCCGCCACGCTGAATGCGGCCGCGGCGGCGCTCACGGACCGCGGTGTTCGCATGCTCAGCTATCTCACATTCGGTCGAGCGCCCGATGCGGGCGATCGACCGTCCCACGTTTCGGATCCGGATTGAACTCCATGGCCATTCGCGTCGGTATCAACGGCTTCGGCCGCATCGGTCGGCAGGTGCTTCGCGCTGCCAAGCAGCAGGGCGTCGCCGACCTCGACTTCGTCGCCGTCAACGACCTCACGGACACGAAGACGCTCGCGCACCTCTTCAAGTACGACTCGGTGCACGGCACGTTCGACGGTCAGGTGTCGTCCGATGCCGACAGCATCACGGTGGACGGCGATCGCATTCAGATTCTCGCCGAGCGCGAGCCGGGCAAGCTGCCGTGGAAGGATCTGGGCGTGGACATCGTGCTCGAGGCCACGGGGCGATTCACCAAGGCAGCCGATGCGCGCAAGCACATCGAGGCCGGCGCCAAGAAGGTGATCATCTCCGCGCCCGCAACCGACGAAGACATCACCATCGTGATGGGCGTGAACAGCGACAAGTACGACGCCGCCTCGCACCACATCATTTCCAACGCGTCGTGCACGACGAACTGTCTCGTGCCCATGGTGAAGGTCATTCGTGACGCGTTCGGTTTCGTGCATGGCAGCATGGTCACGATTCACAGCTACACCAACGATCAGAGCATTCTCGACCTGCCGCACAAGGATCTGCGTCGCGCGCGAGCCGCCGCCGTGTCGATGATTCCCACGTCGACGGGCGCGGCCAAGGCCACGTCGCTCGTGATCCCCGAGGTGAAGGGGCTCATTGATGGCGTTGCGGTGCGTGTGCCCACGCCCGACGTGTCGCTCACCGATCTCACCTGCGTGGTGGAGCGTCCGGTCACCAAGGAAGAAGTCAATGCCGCGTTCGTGGCCGCGTCACAGGGGGCGCTCGAAGGCGTGCTCGATGTGAGCAACGTGCCGCTGGTGTCGGTGGACTACATCGGCAACCCGTTCTCGTGCACACTCGACGCGCTCAGCACGCTGGTGATCAATGGCACGATGGTGAAGGTGTCCGGGTGGTACGACAACGAGTGGGGCTACAGTGTCCGTTGCGTGGACCTGATGCGCTTCGTCGGCGCTCGCCTCTGAGCTGGACACACACATGACGACGCGCACGATCAGACACCTCACGGCAACGGAGCTGCGCGGACGTCGTGCGCTCGTGCGCGTGGATTTCAACGTGCCCCTCGACGACGAGGGGCGCGTGGCCGACGCCACCCGCATTCTTGCCGCACTGCCCACCATCACGGCACTGTGCGACGCGGGAGCAAAGGTGGTGCTGCTCTCGCATCTGGGGCGCCCCAAGGGCGCGCCCGATGCACGATACACCCTGGCACCGGTCGCGCAGCGCCTCGCGACGGCGTTGTCACCGCGCGTGGTGCAATTCCTTCCGGAGACGGTAGGGCCGACCGCCGTGGCCGCGACGCACGCCATGGCCGCTGGCAGCGTGTTGCTGCTCGAAAACACGCGCTATCTGGCAGGCGAGGAGAAGAACGATTCGACGCTCTCCAAGCAGATCGCCGAGCTTGGCGATCTGTACGTGAACGATGCGTTTGGTGCCGCGCATCGCGCGCACGCCAGCACCGTAGGCGTCACGGAGTACCTGCGACCGGCCGTGGCCGGCCTGCTCATGGAACGCGAACTCGCGTTTCTCGGCGAGACGCTCGAGAGCCCGGATCACCCGTTTGTTGCCATCCTCGGCGGCAGCAAGATTTCGGGCAAGATCGATGTGATCGAGGCGCTGCTTCCCAAGGTGGAGCGGCTGCTCATTGGCGGCGCCATGGCCTGCACCTTCTTTCGCGCGATGGGATTCGAAACCGGCAACTCGCTGGTGGAGCCGGATCGCGTGGACATGGCGCGTGACCTGATCGCGCGCGCGGGCAAGAAGCTGTTGCTGCCGCTCGACGCGATGGTCTCGCCGTCCATGGATGATGCGTCGCGCGCGCATGTGGTCTCGCGCGAAGCCATCGTGTCGGGCGAGGCGATGTTCGATATCGGGCCGGAATCGATCAAGCTCTTCTCGGCGGAAATCGAGCGCGCCGAAACGGTGCTCTGGAACGGCCCGATGGGCGTGTTCGAGAAGCCGCCGTACGACCGAGGCACACGCGCCGTGGCCGACAGCCTGGCCCACGCCACTGACCGGGGCGCCACCACCATCGTGGGAGGCGGCGATTCGGCGGCCGCGATCGCGGAGGCCGGGTTGGAGTCACGGCTCACCCACATCTCCACCGGCGGCGGGGCGTCTCTCGAGTTCCTCGAGGGGAAGGTGCTGCCCGGCGTCGCCGCTCTCGACCAGGGATAGACCGCGTGCTGCGCACTCCGATTTTTGCCGCCAACTGGAAGCTCAATCACGGCCCCACGGACGCGAAGGCGTTCATGCAACGGTTCCTCCACCAGACGCCGCGGCTCGACGACCGATCGATGCTGTTCTTCCCGCCGGCGCTCTCGATGGCCGCCGTGATGGATGCGCTGCACGAGCGCCCCGATGTGCTGGTGGGCGTCCAGCACGTGCACAGCGAGGCGTCGGGCGCCTTTACGGGGGAGAACTCGGCATCGATCGCGCGCGATGCGGGCGCGCGGGCGGTGCTGATCGGGCACTCCGAGCGACGGCACGTGTTCGGCGAGAGTGATGAGGCCACGGGGCGGAAGGTGCGGCTGGCGCTTGACACCCGCCTCATCCCCATGCTCTGCGTTGGCGAGACGTTGTCGGAGCGCGAGGCCGGGATCACCGAGTCGGTGGTCGAGCGTCAGTTGACGGCAGGCCTCGCACTGCTGACCGACGCAGAAGTCGGACAGGTGGTCCTGGCGTACGAACCGGTCTGGGCCATCGGGACCGGGCGCACGGCCACGCCGGCCGATGCGTCGGCCATTCACGGCGTGTTGCGGGCCGCGTTGCGGGCGCGTGGTGGTGTGCGAGCGGGGCAGGTGCCGATCTGTTATGGCGGGTCGGTGAATCGCGGCAATGCGGCGGAACTGCTGGCGGCGCCCGATGTGGACGGCCTGCTGGTGGGAGGCGCGAGTCTCGACGCCGACGGCTGGAGCGCGATCGTGCGCACCGAGGTACGTCGATAGCGGCAACCGCTTGTCCGCCATCGGGTTGTCTCCCGGGTGCGCGGGTCGTTTCGGGGCTTGCGCCACACCCTGCGAACGGCGAAGTTTCGAGGCTACGCTGGTCCACTGACCCGTCCCCCGTTTGATCGCCATGTACACGCTGCTGCTCACCATTCTCATCCTCGACGCGCTGCTGCTCGGCGTCGTGATCCTTCTGCAGGCCGGCAAGGGCGGTGGCCTGGCCGCCAGCTTTGGTGGCGCGAGTTCGTCGTCCGACTCGTTCATGGGCACGCGTCAGGCGGGCAACCTGCTCACCAAGCTGTCCTGGTGGTGCGGCGGCATCTTCCTGGTGCTGGCGTTCATCCTGCAGCTGATGTCGGCGCGCTCGGCCGTTCCCACGTCAGTGCTCGATCGCCTCTCCGCGCCGGCCGCCGCGCCGTCGCCGGTGGCCCCGGGTGGCGCTGCGCCGGCATTGCCTCTCGACGCGCCGGCCACCACCGAGCCGGCGCCGACGACCCCGCCCAGCAATTGACGGGGTCGCCGGTGGCTGAGTCGCTACCGCCGGAAGGGTTCCTCCTCCTCGAGGACGGAACCCTTTTCCTTGGCCGGCTTGTGGGTCCGACCGCGCCGACGGTGGCAGAGGTCGTCTTCACCACGAACATGACCGGGTATCAGGAGGTCTTCAGCGACCCCTCGTACAACGCGCAGATCGTGGTCATGACGGCGCCCATGATCGGCAACTACGGCGTGAACCAGGAAGACCCGGAGTCAGCGCGGCCGCAGGTGGCCGGCGTTGTCGTCCGTGAACTGTCGCGCACGTACTCCAACTGGCGTGCCGACGGGTCGCTGCAGGCGTGGCTCGGCGAGGCCAACGTGCCGATCCTCACCGAGGTGGACACACGGCGCCTCGCGCGGCACCTGCGCTCACGCGGCGTGATGCGCGGCGTCATCAGCGCCGGTACCACGCCATCCGCCGAGGCACTCACCGCGCTCGGAGGCTGTCCCTCCATGGTGGGGCTCGACTTGGCATCGGTAGTGACGACGCCCGAGCCGTATGCCTGGGGCAACGCGCAGCATCCATTTCACATTGTGGCATACGATTTCGGTGTGAAGCGCAATATCCTGCGTCTGTTCGATGCGCATGGCGTGCGCGCCACGGTGGTGCCGGCGGGAACGCCGGCCAGCGAGGTGCTCGCCCTCAAGCCCGATGGCGTGTTCCTGTCCAATGGGCCCGGCGACCCGGAAGCCGTCACGTACGCGCTCCCGAACATTCAGGCGATCGCGGAAGCGGGCGTGCCGATGTTCGGCATCTGCCTCGGCCACCAGCTGTTGGCGCTTTCGTTTGGCGGGCACACCACCAAGATGCCGTTCGGTCATCGCGGAGGAAATCAGCCGGTGAAGGAGTTCTCCACGGGCAAGGTGCTGATCACGTCGCAGAACCACGGCTTTGCCGTGGCCGGCTCCGAGACAGACGGCGTGCTCGGTGCCCCCGATCTCGAGGTCACGCATGTGAACCTCAACGACGGCACCGTCGAAGGGCTGCGTCATCGCACGCTGCCTGTTTTCGGGGTGCAGTACCACCCGGAAGCCGCCCCCGGTCCTCACGACGCCGTGCCGCACTTCGCCGAGTTTCTCGATGCGCTCACGTCAGCACGCGTGTGAGGCGTCACAACTGCTTGTGTGCCAATCGCTTGACTCCCGCGACATGAAGCGGTAGGTTCGGTCTTTCTGCGCGTCTCGTGCTCGTGACGCGCCCCTCGCGTCGGATGGTTGTTCGGCGCGCTGCCCCCCTGGAAACGCTCATGACGAAAGCCGATCTGGTGGAAAACGTCACGGCGCGCATTGCGCGGACCGCCGGTCCTACCATCTCGAAGAAAGACTGCGCGCGCGTCGTGGACGCTTTTCTCGATGCGATCAAGGACGCGCTCGCCGAGCAGAAGAACATCGAGGTGCGCGGCTTCGGCACGTTCAAGATCCGGCAGCGCAAGACGCGTATGGCGCGCAATCCGCGCACCGGGTCGCCCGTGGAGGTGTCCGCGCGGCCGGTGCCGGTGTTCAAGCCGTCCAAGGAGCTGCGCACGCTGGTGGCCGACGCCGACGAGGCGTTGGAGCTGGCGGAGAAGGCCGCGGCCGATGCCGCGCAGCGTCTCCCCAGCGGCCCCATGCTCGAGGGTGGTCCACTCTGACTGGCGGCGTTCGGGATGTATGTGAGCGGCCTCGTTGTTCCTCCCGGACGACGAGGCCGTTTCTCATCGGTCCGTACGCGATCTGAACCATTTCCGAGCTTCCGGCATAGGTTACAGACATGACTCCCGTTCCTGTTCTGCTCTTCGCCTCTTACGCGGATGCCTTTGGCACGCGCACCCTCCCGGTGCCGATCGCCGCGCCGTGCTCCGTGGCCGACCTGGTGGATGCAATGCGGCCCCTGGCCGGTGGCGATCGTCTGCCCGCCACCCCCCTGGTGGCCGTGAACCACGCATACGCGGCGCCGAGCCACATGGTGATGCCAGGTGACGAAGTCGCGCTCATTCCGCCGGTGGCCGGTGGCTGAGCCCCGCGCGACCGCGGGCCACGTGGCCATCGTGCACGAGCCGATCGATCTGCTCGCGCTCGTGGCGCGCGTGCAGGATGCCGGCGTGGGCGCAATTTCCACCTTCGTGGGCACCGTGCGCGAGCACAACGACGGGCGGGCCGTGTCGGGCATCGATTACGAGGCTTACGAGCCGATGGCCACGCGAGAACTGGAACGCGTGGTGGCAGAAGCGCAGGCGCAGTGGCCGTCGGTGCGGTGTGCGGTGGTGCACCGCGTCGGCACGCTCACCGTCGGCGAGGCGAGCGTGGCGATCGCCTGCGCCGACGCGCGCCGGGCCCCGTCCATGGACGCCATGCGCTTCGTGATCGAGACGCTCAAGGTGCGTGTGCCCATCTGGAAGCGGGAGCACTACGTGGACGGCACGCGGGAGTGGGTGGATCCCACCCGCGCGGCCACGGCGGCGGTGTCTTCATGACGGCGCCTGAGAACCGCGTGACGCTGCGCGACCAGTTCGGCCGCGGCATCGAGTATCTGCGCATCTCCGTCACCGACCGGTGCAACTTCCGGTGTCAGTACTGCATGCCGCTCGAAGGGCTGCCGTGGCTGCCCAAGGCCGAGATCCTGCGCTACGAAGAGATCACCGAGGTGGTGCGGCAGCTCGCGCCGCTTGGGCTTCGTCGCATTCGTCTCACAGGCGGCGAGCCCACCATTCGGCCGCAGCTCGTGGAGCTGGTGCGCATGCTGCGCGCGGTGCCGGGCGTGGAGGACATCGCGCTCTCCACCAACGGCGTGAAGCTGCCCGAGATGGCGGGGCCGCTGGCCGAGGCGGGACTCGATCGCGTGAACATCAGCGCCGATTCGCTGCGCGCCGATCGCGTGGTCGCCATTGCACGCCGTGATCTGGGCTTCGATCTGGTGCGGGCGGCGGGCGCGGCGCAGGCCGCGGGGCTGCACCCCATCAAGGTGAACGTGGTGGTGATGCGCGGCGTGAACGATGACGAAATCGCCGACTTTGCCGCGCTCACGCGTGACCACCCGTGGCATGTGCGCTTCATCGAGCTCATGCCGGTGGGCGACCTGCGCGAACTCACATGGGAGCATGTGGTGCCCACGGCCGAGGTGCTGGAGCGTGTGTCGGCGATCGGTGCGTTGGCGGACGATGCGGGGCCGTCACGCGGGAATGGGCCGGCGCGGTACTACCGCCTGCCCGATGCGGCCGGCACGATCGGCGTGATCACGCCCATGACGCATACGTACTGCGCGTCATGCAATCGCGTGCGGCTCACAGCCGATGGTCGCCTGCGCACCTGCCTGTTTGGTGATCATGAAGTGCTGCTGCGCGACGCGCTGCGTCGTGGCGATCCGTTGGAGCCCTTGTTCCGGAAGGCGCTGGAAGAAAAGCCCAAGGAGCATCAGCTGCTCCAGATGCAGGTGGGCGGATTGCGGGCGTTGAGTGAGGTGGGCGGGTAAGGGATCTCCGTGCCAGTCATGCAGTCTGCGAGCACGAGTCCTACGCATGCGTCCGGACTGTTCGGTCCTACACCAGAGGCGTCGTGCGTCCGATTGCTGCCCCCTGTGCACCCCCCTAACTTGCGTGGCACGGGACTCTCCCCCAGTCACCAACACTTCGATCCTTCACGGGACTTCTCCATGGTCAACAAGATCACCGTCGTGGGCGCGGGCAATGTCGGCGCGACCACGGCCCAGCGCATCGCCGAAAAGTCGCTCAGCCGCACCGTCGTCATGGTGGACGTGGCCGAGGGCATTCCCCAGGGCAAGGCCCTCGATCAGTGGGAGTCGGCGCCGGTCGAAGTCTTCGACACGCGCGTGATCGGCAGCAACGGCTACGACGAAACCGCGGGCTCCGACATTGTGGTGATCACGGCCGGCATTGCGCGCAAGCCCGGCATGTCGCGCGACGATCTGCTCAACACGAACGCCGGCATCGTGAAGTCGGTCAGCGAGCAGATCAAGGCGACGTCGCCAAACGCCATCGTGATCGTGGTGTCGAACCCGCTCGACATCATGTGTCACGTCGCCAAGCATGTCACCGGCTTCCCGCGCGAGCGGGTGATCGGCATGGCTGGCGTGCTCGACACGGCGCGCTATCGCTCGTTCCTCGCCGAGGCGCTCGACGTGTCGGTGCAGGACATCCAGGCGATGGTGCTGGGCGGACACGGTGACACGATGGTGCCGCTCACGTCGTACACCACGATCTCCGGCATTCCGATTCGTCAGTTCATGACCGACGAGCAGCTCGCCCCGATTGTGCAGCGCGCCCGTGATGGCGGCGCCGAAATCGTGAAGTATCTCAAGACCGGTTCGGCGTATTACGCGCCGTCGAGTGGTGCGGTGGAGATGGTGGACGCGATCGTGCGCGACCGCAAGCGCATCCTGCCGTGCGCCGCGTGGCTCGAAGGCGAGTACGGCATGTCGGGACTGTATCTCGGCGTGCCCTGCAAGCTTGGCCGCAACGGCCTCGAGCAGATCATCGAGGTGGAGCTGACCGATGACGAGCGCACGGCGCTCCAGCGCAGCGCCGATGCGGTGCGCGAGCCCATGGCCACGCTCCAGTTCTGATTCACTGAACTTTCACCGGCCCGGGCGTCGCACTGCGCGATCCCGGGCCCTTTCAAACCCACATGTCGTATCTCGCACGGTTCTGGGACAGCACGATCGGCAAGAAGTTCGTCATGGCGATTACCGGCATTGTCGGCGTGCTGTTCGTACTTGGACACATGTCCGGCAACCTGCTCATGTTCAAGGGCGCCGAGGCCATGCACGAGTATGCACTGCTGCTGCGCACGAGCATGCCGCTGCTCTGGGCGGCACGCGGCGGTCTGATTGTGGCCGTGCTGCTGCACGCGCTGGCCGCGTATCAGCTCACGCAACGCTCCAACGCCGCCCGCCCGCAGCAGTATGCGAAGACGGCGCCGCAGGTCACCACGTTCGCCGCGAAGACCATTCGCTGGGGCGGTGTGCTGCTGCTGGCATTCATCGTGTTTCACATTCTGCACATGACACTCGGCCAGGTCGCCGCGCCGGGCTTCGTGCACCTCGATCCGTACAACAACGTGCGACAGGGGCTGGCGAACCCGTTGGTGGCCGGCTTCTACGTGCTCGCCATCGGCGCACTGGGGCTGCACCTGTATCACGGAACGTGGGCGGTGTTTCGCACGCTTGGGATAGCACGCCCCACGCCGACGCCGCTCAAGCGCCGCCTGTCGGTCGTGCTGGCGGCCGCCGTGGTGTTGGGCTTCGCGGCAATCCCCATTGGCGCCCTCGCCGGCGCCTTCCCCGACGCGCCCTCGCCCGTGATGGCGGAGGGCCACTGAGATGATCGAACTCAACAGCAACATTCCCGCTGGTCCGGTCGAACAGAAGTGGGACAAGCACCGCTTCGACATGAAGCTGGTGAACCCGGCCAACAAGCGGAAATACGACGTGATCGTGGTGGGTGCCGGTCTGGCCGGTGCGAGCGCGGCGGCCACCATGGCCGAACTCGGCTACAACGTGTCGTGCTTCGTCTTCCACGACTCGCCGCGTCGTGCGCATTCCATTGCGGCGCAGGGCGGCATCAATGCTGCCAAGAACTATCAGAACGACGGCGACTCCGTGCAGCGCCTGTTCTACGACACGGTCAAGGGCGGCGACTTCCGCGCGCGTGAGGCCAACGTGTATCGCCTCGCACAGGTGTCGGTGAACATCATCGACCAATGCGTGGCGCAGGGCGTGCCGTTCGCGCGTGAATACGGTGGGCTGCTGGCCAACCGCTCATTCGGTGGGGCGCAGGTGTCACGTACCTTCTACGCACGTGGCCAGACCGGGCAGCAGCTGCTGCTCGGCGCCTATCAGGCGCTCGAACGACAGATTGCGCTCGGCAAGGTGAAGATGCATACACACGCCGAGATGCTCGATGTCGTCGTGGTGGACGGTCGCGCCCGCGGGATCGTGGTGCGGAACCTGCTCACGGGCGAGGTCACGGCACATTCGGCAGATGCAGTCGTACTCGCGACCGGTGGCTACGGCAACGTGTTCTTTCTGAGCACGAACGCGATGTATGCGAACGTCACTGCGGCGTGGCGCGCCCACAAGAAGGGCGCGGCGTTCGCGAATCCCTGCTACACCCAGATTCACCCCACCTGCATCCCGGTGAGCGGCGAACATCAGTCCAAGCTCACGCTCATGTCGGAGTCGCTGCGCAACGACGGACGCGTCTGGGTGCCGAAGAAGCAGGGGGACAACCGCGCGCCCTCACAGATCCCGGAGTCGGAGCGCGACTATTTCCTCGAGCGCAAGTATCCCAGCTTCGGCAATCTGGCACCGCGCGACATCGCGTCACGCGCGGCGAAGGAAGCCTGTGACGACGGGCGCGGTGTGGGCCCGGGCGGCCTGGGCGTGTACCTCGACTTTGCCGAGAGCATCAAGCGTCTCGGACAGAAGACCATCTCCGAGCGGTACGGCAATCTGTTCGACATGTACCAGCGCATCACCGACGAGAATCCGTACCAGCTGCCGATGCGCATCTACCCCGCGGTGCACTACACCATGGGCGGCACCTGGGTGGACTACAACCTCATGAGCACCGTCCCGGGGTTGCATGTGATCGGCGAAGCCAACTTCTCCGATCATGGCGCCAACCGCCTTGGCGCCTCGGCGCTCATGCAGGGACTCGCCGATGGCTACTTCGTGCTGCCGTACACCATCGGCAACTACCTCGCCGGCGTGAAGCCGGAGAAGGTGGATGTGACGACGCATCCGGCCTTCACCGATGCCGTGCGTGCCGTGAAGGCACAGGGCGAGCAGCTGCTGAACATCAAGGGCAAGCGTACTGTCGACTCCTTCCACAAGGAGTTGGGCAAGATCATGTGGGACAAGTGCGGTATGGCACGTTCGCGCGAGGGGCTGCAGGAAGCGCTCGTGGAGATCCCGAAGCTGCGCGAGGAGTTCTGGCGCAACGTCAACGTGCCCGGCAGCGGTGCGTCGCTCAACCAGTCGCTCGAAAAGGCCGGGCGAGTCGCCGATTACCTCGAGCTGGGCGAACTCATGTGCCGCGATGCGCTGCACCGGGAAGAGTCGTGCGGCGGCCACTTCCGCGTGGAGTACCAGGAAGACGGTGAAGCCAAGCGCAACGACGAGGAGTTTGCGTACGTGGCCGCGTGGGAGTGGACCGGTGACGGTCAGCCGCAGCGCCTGCACAAGGAACCGCTCGTGTACGAG
Organism: Gemmatimonas sp.; assembly: GCA_011390935.1. Taxonomy (GTDB): domain Bacteria; phylum Gemmatimonadota; class Gemmatimonadetes; order Gemmatimonadales; family Gemmatimonadaceae; genus JAABRT01. Next base: position 1,705 of record JAABRL010000009.1, on the reverse strand, counting down.
AACGTGAAGATGGCCACCCGGAGCTACAAGTAATGCGACTCACACTGCACGTCTGGCGCCAGAGCGGCCCCAACACGGCCGGCAAGCTCGAGACCTATCCCATGGACGGGGTCGAGGCGGACATGTCGTTCCTCGAGATGTTCGACATGCTCAACGACAAGCTCACGCTCGAGGGGAAGGAGCCTATCGCGTTTGCGCACGATTGTCGCGAGGGCATCTGCGGCTCCTGCAACATGATGATCAGCGGACAGGCGCACGGCCCGTGGAAGGGTGCCACCACCTGTCAGCTGCACATGCGCGCCTTCAAGGATGGCGACGAGATCTGGGTGGAGCCGTGGCGTGCGAAGGCGTTCCCGATGGTCAAGGATCTGGTGGTGGACCGCAGCGCGTTCGACCGCATCATTCAGGCGGGCGGCTATGTGTCGGTGAACACGGGCGGTGCGCGCGACGCCAACGAGATTCTCATCGGCAAGGAAGTGGTGGACGAATCGATGGACGCCGCGGCGTGCATCGGCTGCGGCGCGTGCGTGGCCGCGTGCCCGAACGCGTCGGCCTCGCTCTTCACCGGCGCCAAGATCACGCACCTGGGCCTGTTGCCGCAGGGGCAGCCGGAGCGCGATCGTCGCGCGCTGGCCATGGTGGAGCAGATGGACATCGAGGGCTTCGGGCACTGCACGCTCACGGGCGAGTGTCAGGAAGCGTGCCCGAAGGAGATTTCCATCGACGTGATCAAGCGCATGAATCGTGATTACGCGGTGGCGGCGGTACGGTATGTCGAGCCCAAGGAGACGGCCGGCGCGGGGTGATGTGGCACGGCTCTGATGGTCTGCACGCGGCGCGCTTCCTGGTGGAGCGCGCCGCGTGTGCGTTGCCGGAGGCTACCGGCGCGATCGTGATACGCCGTGCGTGATTCGGCGCTTGACGTCACCGCCTTCGTACTGTACGGATACCTGTACGCTTCATTTCATCACCGCCGCGGAGCTGTGCATGGACAAACCGTCTCCTGTGGTCGTCCCGTTGACCGAAGCCCGTGCGCAACTCTTCCGCCTCGCGGAGGAACTGCTCTCGGGACGGTTGGAGCAGGTGCGCCTCTCCCACCGCAGCCATGCGGACGATCTGGTGCTGCTACGCGCCTCGACGCTGCAGGCGCTCGAGCGTGAACTGGCACGACTCTCATCGAACTGGGTACCCGCGCCGCGCCCACTGGCGGGACTGGCCACCCTGCATCCAGGTGCCGGCGTGTCGCTCGGCGCCGTGCTTCGCGATTCGCGCGAGGAGGCGCAGGCGCGATTCGAGGCGAAGATGGAGCGGCTGGCACGTGCCGAGGCCGATGCCGTCGATATTCCGCAGCGTGTGGCGGAACCGAGGCCGGCGCGAGGGTACGCCGGCCGAACGCGCCGACGCTGAGCGCCGCAATGGGACGCAAGACGCCACGCGCAGCGGTCATCGACGCGCACGTCCTCATCTGGTGGCTGGGCGGTCGTCTGTCGCATTTCGGTCGTGCGTCGCGCGCGTTCCTCGAGCACGTGGACAACGGGCGAGCGATCGCCGTGATCCCCACGATTGCGCTCGCGGAGTTGATCGAGGCGATGCAGCGCGGTCGTGTCACGTTGCACGAACCACTCGAATCGCTCGTGCAGCGGCTCGAGCGCACGAGCTCGCGATATCGTGTGGTCTCCCTCGACACCGACGTCGTGATGCAGTC
>JAABRL010000098.1:429-4362 GCA_011390935.1 Gemmatimonas sp. | reverse complement strand
GAGCGTATGCGAGAGCCTAAGCAACGCATGGTGGTGGCACTTCTCGCCGGCCCGTTGTCTGCGACGACGGCGTTTCTCCTGCCGCTTGTGGTGTTGGTGGCTCTCGGAATACTCGTTGCGGACGGCGCAGGAATGGCGGTCGTTGCGACGTGGTACCTCGGCGTTCCGCTGGCGATTCTGTGTAGCTTGCTCGCCTTTTCACTCGAACTGACGCTCGCTGTTCTCGTCAGCCTAACACGGTCGAGTCTTTGGCGTATTTCGCACGCCCAGGCGATGGCCTGGAGCTCGTGCAGCGCTCTTGTGGCCTGTCTGCTGGTGCTGTGGGCAACTGAGAGTCTGTTCGTCTGGCCAGTGGCCTTGCTGGCGGGTCTTGCGGGCGCAGTCGGCGGATGGGTGTTCGTGCGGGTCCGCGATGGCGCTGGCTCGCGGGGGGCAGAACTTGGTCCGCCGCTCTCGGAACGCGGAGGTACGCCATGACGGAAAGCGGTGCAGGCCGCTTGGATTTTCTGTGCCGCTTTCCTGATGCCCTTCTCTGTCAGGAAACTCGTGGTACGACCGGAGTAAGTGCGGCGGTTGTGTAGGCCACAGCAGGGGCGAGGCGGATGAGCGATGCCCGTGTACAGTTCCGCGCTCAAGCCGTGGGTCGTGAAGCGCTGTCGCGTCCTGAGAAGTGTCTACACCGTCCCCTCCGTCCCGGGAGACAGGGTCAATTTGCACCCCGCGCAACGCCGATACACCCCGAAGTTGACGCGGCGGATCGTCGAGGAGCTGGAGTCGTAGATTCCCCTCCCACGGGGGCAGTCGAAAGCTACACAGCGGGGGCCATCACCCGCCCCCGAAACGCCGCCGCCTCGCGCCGGATCTGCACCAGCTCCGGTTCCGGAATCCGCTCCATATTCCGCACCATCATCCCCATGCGCGGGTGCTGCGCGAATCGCGCGCGGTGCCGATCGAGAAAGTCCCAGTACAGCAGCGTGAACGGACACGCGCGCTCCCCCGTGCGCTGCTTGGGATCATAGCGACACGATCCGCAGTGGTTGCCCATGCGCTGGATGTACTGCCCCGTGCTCACGTACGGCTTGCTCGCGATCACGCCGCCGTCGCCCCACGTGGCCATGCCGGCCACGTTCGGCAGCTCCACCCACTCGTACGCATCGGTGAACGCGGCCCAGAACCAGCGCGACAGCGCGGCCGGCTCCACACCGAACAACGTGGCGAAGTTGCCCTGCACCATGAGTCGATTGATGTGATGCGTGCGCCCGTGATCGCGCACCTGGCGAATGGAGTCGGCCAGACACGGCAGGTCGCACGGCGCACCACGCGTCCCCTCGTACTCCTCACCATCGGGCGCCCAGAACCAACGCGGCAGATCGTGCGTGGCCTCCAGCGCGTTCGTGGTGCGCAGCCCGGGCATGAGGTGCCAGTACACACCGCGCATGTACTCGCGCCACCCCAGAATCTGTCGAATGAATCCCTCGGCGCTCGCGATCGGCACCAACCCCTCGCGATAGGCACGCTCAGCGCGCCGCACCACCTCGAGCGGATGCAACAGCCCCACGTTGATGATCGATGACAGCGAGGAGTGCAGCAGCTCGTGTTCACCAGCCACGAGCGCATCCTCGTACGGCCCGAACTCGGGCAATCGCTCCGTCACGAAACGTTCAAGCCACGCCTTTGCATCGCGGCGCGTGACCGGCAACCCGAACGACTCCACACTGCCCCAACGACCAGTCCATGCCGACACACGCGCCATCTGTTCGCGCGTGATCGTATCGGGCTCGGTGTGAAACGGCGCCGGCACCGCACGCCCCTTGGGCCATGGCTTGCGGTTTTCGGCGTCGTAGTTCCACGCGCCACCTTCGGGCTTGCCATCGGGCTGCATGAGTACGTGGTGCTGGCGACGCATGTCACGGTAGAACCACTCCATGCGCAGCTCCTTGCGCCCCTCGGCCCACGTAGCGAACTGTTCGCGCGTGGCGAGAAAGCCACGATCGGGGCGCAACACGAGCTCCACGCCGTCGGCGCTGAGCAACGCCCCCGCCCGATCGAGGTCTTCCATGATGTCCCACTCGCGCGGTTCGGTGGCCACCACGCGGTGCGCGCGCGTTGCCTTCGCGATCGCCGCGAGCCCCTCGGCGTAGCTCGGCGCACGTTCGAGTCGCACCGTGTAGCCGGCTTCCGTGAGCGACGCGGCGAAGTGGCGCATGGCCGAGAGCAGCAGCACGAGCTTCTGCCGGTGCCAGGGGAGCGCCGAGCCTTTGGCCACCGACTCGAGCAGCACCACGATCACGTCGTCACGCGGCTCGCGCGGAATGTTGGCGACGGCGCGGGAGCACTCCCACGGGGCGACGAAGGCGAGCGTTGGTCGGGGCATGGGGGGAAACGATGCGCGCCGGTGGCCCCGTTCCCGCAGTTGCACCCTCGTGCCTCGAGGCTCGCGCCTTCGACCTTCGACCAGCGACACCGCGATCTCGCCTCATTGGGTCCAAGGTCGAAGGCGCGAGCCCCGAGGCACGAGGGTCAACTGCTCTTGCCAGACACCCCGAGCGGAAACGGTGCCCGGGCGGTACTGTAGGGCGGCGAACCGATTCGGGGTTCGTGGCACCATCGACGCGGAGCGTGCACATATGCGGATTCGGGCAACGGGCGTGGCCACGCGGGCGACCTTGCGCGCGGTACGGTACGCGCTGCTGACGGCCTGCGTCGTGTGGGCCAGGCCAGTGTCGGCGCAGGTCGCGGCGTCATCCCCCCCGGTGCCGCGCGCCGTCAACCGCGTACCCTCGCAGCTCGCCGACAGCACCTTCTGGCGACTCGTCACCGAGCTGTCCGAACCCGCCGGCTGGTTTCGCAGCGAGAACTACGTGTCGAACGAAACCGCGTGGCAGTACGTGATTGCCCCACTGCGTGCGGTGGTGCCCGCCGGCCATGCGTACATCGGCGTGGGCCCCGAGCAGAACTTCACGTACATCGCAGCGCTTGAGCCGAGCATCGCGTTCATCGTGGACATTCGCCGACAGAACCTCGCGCTGCACCTGTACTACAAGGCGCTGTTCGAACTGTCGCCGTCGCGCGCCGCGTTTCTGTCGCGGCTGTTCGCACGTGTGCAACCGGCGGGGCTTGACAGCGCCAGCAGTGCCGACGCGCTGCTCAAAGCGTTCGAAGACGCGGCCATGGACTCGGTACGTCACTCCGCGACCATCGCCGAGGTGCTGGCGCATCTCACGTCGCAACACGGCTTCGGCCTGTCCGATGACGACGTGCAGCTGCTGCAGCGTGTGGCGTGGGCGTTCGCGTTGGCCGGTCCGCAGATCAACTACTCGTACATTCCCGAGTACGGCCCCAACACCATGGTGGCGCGCGGTATGCCGTCGTTCTCCACCCTGATGCGGCAGGACGACGGTGCGGGCGTGAACCGCAGCTTCCTGGGCAGCGAGGCCGTGTATCGCGCGGTGCGCGGCATGCACGAGCGCAACCTGATCGTGCCCGTGACCGGCGACTTCGCGGGCGAGCACGCGCTGGCCGCCGTGGGCGACTGGCTGCGTGCGCACGACGCGATCGTGGGCACGTTCTACCTGTCGAACGTGGAGCAGTATCTGTTTCAGGACAACACCACCTGGCCGCGCTTCTACGCCAACGTGGCCACGCTGCCGCTCGATGCGTCGAGCACGTTCATTCGCTCGATCTCCAATCGGTGGGGCCGAGGTGTGGTGTCACGAAGCGCCAATACACCGCTCATGTCGCAGCTGATCGGGCCCATGCAGGCCACCGTGGAGGCGTTCCGCGGCGGCACGCTGCTGTGGTACGGCGATGTGATCGCGCTGGTGAGGAAGTGAGGGGGTGGCGCTGAGCCGCGTTGCCTTGTTCACACTTGATCCATTCTTCCCTTCTTTTCCAACTCTGTTGCCGTTGCGGAACAGTTCGCCGCGAGTCACG
>JAABRL010000098.1:0-419 GCA_011390935.1 Gemmatimonas sp. | reverse complement strand
TCTGTCGCCGACGTCGTGATCTGCGGTGCCGGCATTGCCGGGATCGCGGCCGCGCATGCGCTCGCGGTGGGCCACGGCGTGCGCCGTCTCGTGCTGGTGGACGAGGGCGCGCCGATGTCGCTCACGAGCGACAAGTCCACCGAGGCCTACCGCAACTGGTGGCCCGGCAGCGACGACGCGATGCTGCGCTACATGAACCGGTCCATCGATCTGTTCGACGAACTGGCGGAGCGCAGCGGCAATCGCATCATGCTCAACCGTCGCGGCTATGTGCACGCCACCGCCGATGCGGCGACGGCGGAGGCCATGGTGGCCGAGGGATTGCTCGCGGAATTGCAGGGCGCCGGTCCGTTGCGCGTGCGACGAAGCCTGGCCGAGGCGAGCGACTACGTACCGAGCGCGCACACGGGATGGCAGGA
>JAABRL010000097.1 GCA_011390935.1 Gemmatimonas sp. | reverse complement strand
CGCGGCCGCTTTGCCCAACGAGTCACTGCCTGCCTCTGCCCCGCGCGCCGAGTGCTGCAGCGCGGCATCGAGCTCGTCGGGGCCGTGCCCGAGGTGCAGCGCTCGACGGGCGCTGAGGACCGCCTCCGCGCCGCGCGCGACCGCGATGGCACCCACCACGAGGGCCAGGGACTCCGCGATGGAGCGCGTCAGGTTGGCGCCCCAGCCATCCCCCTCCGCGAGGGCGACGAGCACACCGGACGCGTATACGGCGCCGGTCCACACCACGAGCGTGCCGGCGCCCGCCAGGTGACGACGCACCGCCTGCAGCGCGGGTGTAGGCACGGTGCGTGCGTCGTCGTCGAGACTGATGGCCGCAACGAACGCCTCGGCGCTCGGAAAGCGATCGATGGCGTTCTTGGCCAGACACCGATCGATGGCTTGGGCGAACGCGAGTGGCAACTGTGGGGCCCGCGTGGCGATCGGTGGTGCGGGGTGCGTGGCGTGCTGCACGAGCAGCGCGGCGGGGGCGTCGCCATCGAACGGTGCGCGCCCGGTGGCGGCCACGTGCAGCGTGATGCCGAGGGCATACAAGTCGGCGCGACCGTCGATCGCATCGCCGAACGCCTGCTCGGGGGGCATGTAGCGCGCCGTGCCAAGCACGCCCTGCGGTGGGGTGAGCTCCTCGTGACCGAGCTGCGCGATGCCGAAGTCGGTGAGCAGGAAACGGCCGCTCACATCCTCCACCAGGATGTTGTCCGGCTTCACGTCGCGGTGCACGACCCCGCGATCGTGGGCGTAGGCGAGGGCCCACCCCATTTCGCGGGCGAGACGACGCACGTCATTGGTGGGGAGTGGTCCGTCGCGGCGCAGGCGGTTGGCCAACGATTCGCCACGCACCCAGGCCATCACGAGCCACGCGAGGTCGTCGTGCTCCTCGACGGCGTGCACGGGTACGATGTGCGGATGAAAGCAGCGCGCCGCTGCACGCGCCTCGCGCAGAAACCGTGCGCGCATGTCGGTGCGCGCGGCGAGTTCGGGGGCGAGCAGCTTGATGGCCACGGGGCGTTCGAGGCGCACGTCACGGGCGAGGTACACAATGCCCATGCCACCGCGGCCGAGTTCACGTTCGAGGGAGAATCGTCCGGCGAGCGCGCGCTGCAGGCGCTGGGTGGTGTCGTCGAGCATGTGGGGGGCGGTGGGTGAGCTGATCTGCCAAGGTCACCGGCTGTTCGTGTCAGTGGTCCTTGCCGGCTACCGCCGTATCGGTTGACAGGATGCGCTCGATGTCGCGCTTGAGCTCCGGAATGCGCTCAGCGATCGCCTGCCAAACCACATCGGGATCTATGTCGAAGTAGCCGTGCACCAGATGATGCCGCATGCCAATGATGAGTCGCCACGGCACATCCGCGTGCCGCACACGAAACGCGTCGCTCAGGTGGCGACATGCCTCGCCGATGATCTGCAGTCGACTGACCATCCATGCCTGCGTTCGCTCATCGGCATCAAAGGACTCCCGCGTGCTCCGATACCGCTCGATACCGGCGACGGCATCCAGCATGTCCAACAAGCACGCACGATCGCTCCGCACCGTTGTGACGCGACTAGAGGGGGACCGCGTCACGTACCACTTGCGCCCGGATTCGAGGGCGAAGCCCGCGCTCGGTCACGATGTCAACGCGCCGTCCCAGCAGCTCCTGCAGATCCATAAGCAATCCGCCGATGTCGAACACACTTCGCCCAGGCGCCATGCGGACGAGCAGGTCGATGTCGCTGGTCTCATCGTCGTCGCCGCGTGCGACGGAACCAAAGACGCGCACATCACTGGCGCCGTACGCGGTGGCCAATTGCAGTACCTCGGCGCGGTGCTGCTTCAGCAGGTCGATGGATGTCATCGGAAGGTTGGTCAACGGGATTCGAACGATAGCGCGCCAGTCCGGCGCCCTCAACCGTCGGCGGCTCGCGACCTCAGGAACTGCTGATGACCGGGCGCCCTGTCTCCCCCGGCGCCACCAACCGCTCCGCCTGCGCTGCAATCGATTCCATCTGACTCGCACGCGTGCGCGCCCAACGCGGCAGTGACAGGGCGGTTGCCGCGAGGAACGCGGCGCCGCACGCGGCGAAGATCGCAGCCGCAGGCGTCGCCGCGTTGCTGGCCATGACCCCCGTGACGCCGAGCAGGGCAAGCACGCCGCTGCCGGTGAGATAGCCCACGCCCACGCCCACCAGCGATCGGGCGCCGCTCTTGCGAGTGGAGAGGCGCAGCCGATGCCCGCGCTCGGTGGGTTCGAGCACGGCCCGCAGGTTGCCGTTGGACCACATGCGCGACACGCCGTCGCTCTCGAGGCGGCCGCGCGCGTCGAACGTCTCGCGCATGGAGCCTACCAGCCGAGCCCAGGCCACGTCGGAGAGGGGGTGTTCGAACTCCACCACACGCGAGACGGACACCGGCAACCCGAGCCACTGCGGCGATCGGGATGGCGCCAGCTCGCCGCGGGCGACGGCGTGTGCGGCCTGCGCCACATGTTCGGGCGCGATGCCCACGTCGCGTGCGATCTCCTGCAGCTGCGCGAGCGTGAGCCCCTCGTTGTCGGGGTTCGCCTGCGTGCTCTCCTGCAGGTGGCCGGCGCGCTCGAAGATCAGCGCGATCTCGCGGTCGTCAAATCGGCGGGTGGGCTCCATCGGGGGCTCCATGCGGGGAGGGGGGGCACCATTGCCCCATTCTCTACCCTACGGTACCAGCTGCGCCACCGTTTCGCCGGGATGCGCACGGTCGGGAGCAAAACGGGGCCGCTGCGCGTAGCCTTCATGGCGCGATGATGCGTCACCTCGCCGCTGGTCCCTCCCTCCCCCGAATCCCCGGATCCTCATGATGCGTTGCTCCAACCTGCTCCCCGTGCTCGTGGTTGCCACTCTGTTCACTGCCTGCGGCGGCGGCGACACGCCCGCCGCTGGCGTCGCGACCGCTGGACCGGACGCCTGGCGCGTCTCGCCCACGAGCTTCGGGCCGCTGCAGATCGGGCAGACGGTGGCCGAGGCGGCCGCCGCGGTGGGCGGCGGGTTTGCGGCGGCGCCCGATGCGGCACCGGCGTGCAGCTACGCCGTGTGGCCTGAGGCGCCAGCGGGGGTGCAGGTGATGCTGGTGAACGACACGGTCGTGCGCGTGGACGTGACGCAGGCCGGCGTGACCACCGTGGAGCTCGGCCGCATCGGCGACAACGAGGGACGCATTCAGTCGCTGTACGCGGGCAAGATGCTGCTCGCCCCGCACAAGTACACCTCGGGCAAGTACATGATCGTGATGCCCCCGGAGGATTCGGTGCACCGCATCGTGTTCGAGACCGATGGCAAGGTGGTGACGGAGTTCCGGGCGGGGCGGGAGCCCGAGGTGGAGTGGGTGGAGCGGTGCGGGTGATGGCGTAGGCCATCGTCAAGTTCGTCAACTGCGAAAGACGCGATGGCGCGAGGGACGCGATGAACGCGAACACTGCATGGTGGGCGGTCGTCCCGGCTCGTTGACGTGTTCCCTCGCGTGCCGCCTTCAACAAGACTTCGATAGCGCATGAGCACCGGCGCCCGCTCGCGCATGCTGTGTTCGCGTTCATCGCGCGTTTCGCGCGTTCGCGTCTTTCGCGGTTTGGACGGTGCTCAGGGCGGCATCGCGGCGCGTTGGGTTGGAAGGTTCAAGGCGCGAGGCACGAGGCGCGTGGGTTCAACAACGGCGTCGGCGGGGCGACCGGGGGATGCACAACGGGGGGCCGCCACCTGGCGACCCCCCGTGTCCTGCCCACTACACGCCCTGCGATCAGAACATCACGCGCGTGCCGGTGAGCGCCGGCACCACGATCGGATCGAGGCCGAGTGACTTGAGCCGATCGTTGAGCTTCTTGAGATCTTCATCGAAGATCTTCTGCAGCGTGGTGAGCTGCACCTCGAGCAGGTCCGACAGCACCGTGAACGCCTCGCCCGACTGGGCCGTGGGGCGCGCGTCGGCGCTCTCGATCACGCCGCGCAGCGCGGCGAGCTGGTTGTTGAGCTTGATCGGGTAGTTGAGCGGGTCCTGCGAGGCCTGCATGCGCACCTGATACACCTCGCCTTCCACCGCCGCGATGCGTTCCTTGAAACGGTTCGCTTCGGTGGCGAGCCCGCGGTTGTTCGCCGCCTTGCCAAGTCGATCGTCCACCTGGCCGCGCACATCCCGCACCTGCAGCACGGCCCGGTGCGCATCATCCACCCGCGCCGCCACCTGCGACGAGAGCTTGAACTGCGCGTCGAAGTCGGCCTGCGTGATGTTGGTGAGGCGCGGGTCGGCCACGATCGTGAACGGCTCCGTGTACGTCTCGCCGAGTGCGGTGAAGCGCACCGAATAGTTGCCCGGCGGGGCCAGCGGGCCCTGCGTGTTGGCGGCCCACATGATCAGCCCCGGGAAGGTGCGCGGGCCCGGATAGCGCATGTCCCACCGGAAGCGGTGGTGACCGGCCTTCG
>JAABRL010000096.1 GCA_011390935.1 Gemmatimonas sp. | reverse complement strand
GCGCGCGTCCACGCCGCCGCAGGGCAACCCTTTGTTCGGAGAACGTCGTATGCACAAACTGCTCCTTGGCGCGTGCGCGGTTGGAGTCCTCACCAGCGCGTTTAGCACGTTTGCCACGGGGAGTCCCTTGTTACTCATGTTCGCTGCTGTCTGGCTCGGAGTCGCGTGTGGTGGTGCCGTATGGCTCGCCATCCTGCTCGCGCGAACTCGCCGTACTCGGAACACTTCCCGAGCGCGAGACTCTGTGTGGGTGGCGTTCAGCGCGCTCATCGTAGCAGCTGGGGCACGGCTCATCCTACCAGAGTTGCCAACGGCCGGTCTGTTTGCAGTCATCGGCGCGGGCACGGCGACGATCGCATGGGCCTTCCTGAAGAGTGCGGAGCCGCTCGCCTGGGATCAACATCCGCGCTGGTGATCGCATCGGTGGCCAGGAACGACCGCGGCGCATAAGCGCACCTGTCATTGACGGCGTAAGCAGGGCCAGCCGCCACTCATTGCTCCACCAACTCCACTCTTCGGTTCAGCGCGCGCCCGGCCTCGTTGTGATTGCCGGCCACCGGCGAAAGGCTGGCCACACCCCGGGCGCTCAGGCGCCGGGCGTCGATTGCGTGAGTGGTCACCAGCGCGGCCACCACGGCTTCGGCGCGGCGCTGCGAAAGCACCAGGTTGGCGTCCAAGGAGCCCACGTTGTCGGTGTGGCCCACGATGTGTACGCGCAGTTGCGGTCTGGTGCGCAGCAGGGCGGCCATCTCGTCAAGCTGAGCGTTCGACTCCGGCTTGAGCTCTGCCTTGCCCGTGTCGAAGTAGATGCCATACAGCGCAATGCGCCCGTCGGCTTCCAGCCCTTTGCTGATACCGTCAGCCGACACCGTGACCTGGCCGGTGGCCATGGGCTCGGGCTCCACGATCTGCACGGCCACCGCCGCTTGCGCTGTGGACTCGGATGTCTTGTACGCGCTCTTGGAAAAACTGGAGAGTGGGCCCGTCAACACCGACACCGCCACGTCCACGCCACCGCGTGTCAGCGTGCCGTACAGGTACAGCGCGTCGCCGCGGTCGAACGGAGAGATGTCGGCTGCGAACGGCGGCACAAAGCTCAGCTTGTCAAAGTTGTCGCGCCAGTGCTCTCCAGCCCGCCACCAGGCATTACGCCCGTCAACGGCCGTGACCACCTGCAAACCTGCTCCCTTGAGGGCCTGCTCGAAGTTGCGGTGCACCTCCAGCGGCGTTTTCCCTGCCGGCACTACGTACAGCAGGCGCGTGACCCGGCCTTCCCGAGTCGCCGGATTGGCGGTCTCCAGTTCCTTCGTCGGGTCATAGCCCGCTTCTCTCCTGGGCAGATAAAAACGCCCGGTCTCGAACTCGAGCGCCTGGTAGCCAATGAGCTGCGACCCCGCAAAGCGCGAAACGATGGGGTGATCCTGGCCGCCTGGCACGTCGGGCCCCAAGGCTTGGGCCCGTGCCTCTGTGGAGAGCGCGCTCAGCATGCCCAGCAGTGCCAGCGCTCGGGCCGCGCTTCGCACAGCCCCATGCCAACAGGTCGTCCTCAACATCAACGTCCTCCAAGGTTGGGTTCGATACAGTCCGGGGCTCATGCCAACGAGCGGTCGCGCCGTCCCATGCTCGACACGAGTGCTCTGCCGAGTCAGGTGCCATCGTGCAATGCTCGAATGGTTGAGGCCCTCAGGGCGCAATCTAGCGGGCAGGGTGGCAGCGCTCTCGCGGACGACGTCGCTGCTGACGCGCAATCGTTCGCCCGGTCGCTGACGAGGCATGCTGCAGACGGGCATCGTTGGAAGCTCGCGACGATGTGATCGCCCGCTGCAGAAGCACACATTGCACATCCATCGAGCACCGTCTCATCTTTCGGCCATGACTGGAAAACAGTACACGCTGCTCGGCCCAGACGGACAGGAGGTGCTCAGTGCAGTGCCGGGCACTCTTGGCGGGAACCGCCGTCGGAAGATTTACGGGCGCCTCGACTGCCGGAGCGCGGTCGGCTCGCTACCGACGGGATATGCGAAGCATCGGGTTTTCTTCGCGGACGAGGTGACCGCCATCGCGGCCGGCTACCGACCGTGTGCCACGTGCATGCAGGTGGAATACGCCACCTGGGTTGCGGAAGCAATGCGCTCGGGGCGTCTCTGACGCGGCGCGCCTGGTCGACGCTTTTCAGCGCCTGCGGGCCGACTACTTTCGCGAACGTACCCATCGCACGGTCGGAGCTTCTGGCCGTGCGCGCTCTGGCGCCGCTTGCCAGTTGTGGCCACGATACTGAAGCGGCCGCTGCGCGGCCGAGTTGCCCGGCGCCGTTCGATGTGCGACTCTGCGGATGGCTCACTCGACACACGCTGCACGGAGGTCGGATGCGCAGGCTACTTCTTGTCGCAGGAGCGGCGATCACACTGGTCGTGGCATCGGCTCGGTCGGGATGGGCGCAGCCGGTGGTTTCGGACTCGATACGCGCGAGCGCGCAGCGAGCGGCGGGCAACGTGCTCGTGGTGGAGGCGCTGCTCGACGAGAACGGCACGCTGACGCTGCAGCTCGAAGCAGACGAGCTCTCGTTCGATCGCATTCGGCGTCAGTCCTGGCCGTCTGGTCTGTACGCCCCGGCGCGTCGTTCGACGGCGCAGGTCGGACGCGAGATTGCGCGCGCCGCCGTCGCAGCGAGTGCGCAGAGCCCGGGGATTCGGTCTGTCGAGATCATCGTGCGCAGCACGAATCCTCAGGACGATCCGTCGCGCGTCCGGATGACGTATGCGCGCAGCGAGCTGTTCCCGCGCACATCACTCGAGCCGAGCTGACCGCAGGCGATGGGGCGTCGGGTGATCCCTGCCGACGCCACCGCTCGCCGAACGGAGACACACGCCTCTCTCGTTGGGACAACGGCGTGCCCTCGAGCCCATGCGTACGTTGCGATACGACGGCAGGACCGACCGCAACGTATGGCGATGGAGGGTGCATGGACTATCGAACGGTGTCGCTCGCGGCGATCGCAGGCGTACTGTTGGCGACGAACGTCTCGGCCCAAACCCCCACGCTCCAGTTCGAGCTGGAGGCCGGTCCGGCGTGGATCAGTCGCTGGGCCGCGCTTCCGACCGAGTTCGAGGTGAGACGCACCGGCAATTGCCTCGATCACGCGCTCTGGGCCTGGCGCAAGCTCGGCGAACTGGGCTACGAAGCCGAGCTGGTGGTCGGCCGACGGCTGCCCTGGGATCCGGGTGATGCCCGGCACGCATGGGTCCTCTTCGAGGAGAACGGACGGCGACAGTTGCTGGAGACAGTGGAGAAGCGTCCAGACGCCTTCATGGTGCAGGCTGCGGCAGCCGCCGGCGACGAATACTGGCCCGAGTTCGGTGTAAGCGTGTCCGGGACCCGCTTCGCGTACGGCGGCTACCTCGAAATCATGCGGGCGAAGCTGGACGCGGTGTGGGCTTCGCGGCGGGAGTCCCACCCGCCGACGACCTGACGACGCGTGGCGGGGCAGCGTCGGCGAGGCTGGCAACGCACGCGCGACTATACCTCCGGTTCAACATCCGGATAGTAGTAGTCGAGGCACACCTCGCACACACCATGCGACGTGCCGCGGGGACTCTGTTCGACCCACGCCGGCACCCAGTCCCAACGCGAACGATCGGTTCGTCGAATCAACCGACAGTGTGCACACTGCATGATCACGCCGTCCTCCAACGCGTACAGCAGGCGATTCGGCGACTGCGGCACCCGCGCTGTCGAATCGTGAGGGCGTGACGCAACCAACGTATTGATCACCACATACCCTGCGTCGTTCGCGAGGGCGTACACCTTCATCGCGAACTGACGAAACGTCGTGGCGCTGGAGCACTCATACATGTGCGACGCGGGCCGCGACGCGCTGTCGGCGTCGTGCGCGCGCGAGAACAACGTCGCGTAGAAGGGTCGCAGCGGGACGGCGATGACGTCGAGGTATCGTTGGCCCGTCCAGGCCACTGTGCCGGCGCCCGTCGGCGCGCCGTTTTCGAGGGCGAACTGCACCCACGCGGGATTGACGTACGCGATCTCCCCATCGGATAGCAGGCCGCAGATGCTCGCGGGGTGCGACTCGAGGTGCTTGAGCAGGAAGTGCGGAGCCAAGCGCTCGGCGAAACCATCCACGAGTCGTTCGTCGAGCGATACCGAATCGCTTGGCGGGCGGAACATTGAGTACATGGTTTTGCAGGCGCGGGGAGGTTCGGGCGGCGCAGCAGCGCGGGATCCTTCGTGTACCCCGAAGGGAGAGGAACGGAGGAACTGAATGACTCGGCTCGTTGGGCTGGGCGAAGGAGTCAGCACCCCAATCGTGAGGAGTGAGGCAAGTGTCGGCCGGATCGCGAGTGAGGCGGGGGCCCCGGTTGGGAACTGCTCGCGCGAGACCCTCACCCCTCAGGAGTTCGTTGCCGATTCCTTCGCCCCGCCCATTGAGCCCCGAACTCGACCTCCCTCATTCGGACAACGGCGTGCCCTCGAGCCCATGC
>JAABRL010000095.1 GCA_011390935.1 Gemmatimonas sp. | reverse complement strand
TGCCCGATCGGTGTGATCTACAGCATTCAACCGTGGAATTTTCCGGTCTATCAACCGATCCGCGTGCTGGCGGCCAACCTGATGGCCGGCAACGGCGTCATTCTCAAACACGCCGGCATCTGCACCGGAAGCGGCGTGATGTTGCGCGACATCTGTCTGCAGGCAGGACTGCCCGAGGGGCTGTTTGACGTGGTGATCATCGACCATGACACGTCGGACGCCATCATTGCGCACGAGCTCGTACGGGGCGTCACCATGACCGGCAGCGACACCGCCGGGCGCCACATCGGGAAGACGGCCGCGCAGCACCTGAAGAAGTCGGTGCTCGAGCTTGGTTCGAACGACGCGTACGTGGTGCTGGAAGACGCCAACGTCGCGCGCGCAGTGAAGACGTGCGTAAAGGGGCGCATCTACAACAACGGCGAGACCTGCGTCTCCGCCAAGCGATTCGTCATCAGCGCGGCCGTGTACGACCAGTTTGTGACTGCCTTCGTTGAGCAGATGCAGGCCATCATCATGGGTGATCCAACGGCCGACGAGACGCAGTTGGGTCCGGTGGCGAGCGAGGAGCAGTACGAGACGCTGGCCGAGCAGGTGACACAGAGCATCGCCGGTGGTGCGACGCTGCTGTGCGGCGGCGTGCCCGAAAATCGCGGCGTCGGCTTCTATCTTCCTGCCACCGTGCTGGCGGACTGTCCGCCGGGCACGCCGGCCTATGACGACGAGCTGTTCGGACCGGTGGCGTCGATCATCAGGGCGCGTGATGACGGCGATGCGATGCGCATTGCCAACGACAGTCGCTACGGACTGGGTGGCGCGATCTTCACACGCGATACGGACCACGCCTTCTGGCTCGCGCGCGACCACTTCGATACGGGAATGGTTCGTATCAACGCCTTCGGCACGGCCGACCCCAACATGCCGTTCGGCGGCGTGAAGGACTCGGGCTACGGCCGCGAGCATGGCGGTTTCGGCATGAAGGAGTTCGTGAACGTGAAGGCGATCTACATGCCGTGATCATGTCGCGGTGCGCGCAACACGCAACACGCAACACGCAACACGCAACACCTGCGACGCAGACCAACCGGGTCACCGCTACGCAACATCCACCAGTACCACTGGGAGTCTGTCATGAACGTGCTCGTCGCCGGCGCCACCGGAAAAACAGGCATTCGTCTGGTCACAGAGCTCACGAGCCGCGGCCACCATCCCATCGCACTCGTGCGCGAGAGTTCCGATACCAGCGCGCTGCCGCCGGACACCGAGCAGCGGCAAGGCGACCTCACCAGTCTGGCGGACGATGTGTGCGCTGGGTGCGACGCCGTGGTGTTTGCGGCGGGCTCGGGTGGTTCAGCAGGCAAGGACGGCACCAATGCGGTGGATCGCGACGGCGCGAAACGACTGATCGACATCGCCGCGAACGCCAAGGTCGGCCGATTCGTGATGCTCAGTTCCGTCGGTGCAGGAGAGCCCGATCCCGACAGCAAGCTCGCGCACTACCTGCAAGCCAAGCATGACGCCGACGAGCATCTCAAGCGCTCCGGAATGACCTACGCCATCATTCGGCCGGTGAGCCTCACGGAAGAGGACGGCACGCGCGACATGCGATTCGGCGACGACGTTGACGTGAGGGCCAAGGCCGCGCGCGGTGATGTCGCGTCGGTGCTCGCCGATGCGGTGGACGATGCACAGTGGGCCGGCGCAGTACGTCGCATGCAGTCGCAGTGATGACGTAGCGGAAGCTCGGGTTCACGAACACGGCAAACGCGGCGCTGAGGGCGTGGCCGCTCCCTGCTCGGCGAGAGCACCGCTGATGAACAGCAGCGGACGCCCCCGCTCCTCATCAAGGCAGCCTGGCACAGCATCGCACCGGCGGCCTCGGGATGTGCCATCGCTTCAATCCAGACGGTGTGCAAACGACGCGCGCTCCGCCCCCCCCGAACGAAAACGGCGGCTCGTGCGTCTTGCACTGCATGAAGCACGACACGAAGGACAAGCCGCCCCGGTCGGGGACACGCATTCCGAACGGGCTGCTCGCGCTCGGCTCGGCGGCCGTGCTCGCCGTGTATTCCGCCGGCAATCTGCAGACGATGGCGGCGGCTCGGCAGTTCGACGACCAGGGCGGCGGGCGCCGTCGTCCGATGCCGCCCAGCGTCGCCAGTGCGGGCGGCGATCGGGCATCGCCACCGGTAGCGATGGCGACGCCAGCCGCGGGCTCGGCAGATACCAGTACGTCAGTTGTTGCCGTCGAGGCCGAGGCAACGTCGCAACCGATCGCGACGCAACCGGTCGCGATCGAGTCGGAGACGTCCAGGTCGGATACGTCCAGGTCGGAGACGTCCAGGTCGGATACGTCCAAGTCGGAGACAACCGAACCGGCCACGCCCATCAAGACCAAGTCGGTCGCGGCGGTCACGGCGGCGACGGCGGATTCCACGGCGTCGAGCGCGTCCGTCGGCACCTCCACGAGCTCCGCGGACTCGGCCCAGGCGAATCCCGCCTGGCGCGACGGCGCCTTCACCGGCTACGGCACGTCGCGTCATGGCGACATCGAAGCCACCGTGGTCATCGAAGGCGGACGCATCACGAGCGCCACCATCTCGCAATGCCTCACCCGCTACTCCTGCTCGTGGATCAACCATCTGCAAGCGCAGGTGGTGGCGCGGCAAAGCCCCAACGTCGACTACGTGTCGGGCGCGACGGAAAGCGCCAACGCGTTCTTCTACGCGGTGTTCGAAGCGTTGCTGAAGGCCGAGTGAGCGACGCGTACGAATACACGACCGCCGCCATGGGCACCGTCGTATCGGTGCGCGTGGCCGGTGGTGCACCCGCCGAGCGCCCGCAGCGCGTGCAGCGGGCGCTGGCGTGGTTTGCACAGGTGGAGTCCGTCTGCAGCCGGTTCGACGCCAACAGCGAAGTGCGCCGATTGTGCGCACACGTCGGGACACCCGTGCCGGTCAGTGCGTTGCTGTTCGAGGTGCTGCAGTTCGCGCTCGCCGTGGCAGCGGCCAGCGATGGTGCGTTCGATCCGACGCTCGGGGCGCTTGGCGAAGCTCGTGGTTTCGACCGTCACTGGCGCAGCGGCCTGCCCACGAATGCCCCGCGCGAAACGCGTGCCACGGGTGAGGGGCGACGCTCGCTCGGATGGCACACGGTGGTACTCGACGCACGACAGCAAACTGTCATGCTTCGCACCCCACTGCTGCTCGATCTCGGTGCGGTGGCAAAGGGACTGGCCATCGATCTCGCCGCGCGCGAGCTCGCCGATTGCGGAGACTTCGCCATCGATGCCGGTGGTGACCTGTATCTGGGCGGATCGAACAGCGCCGGCGAACCGTGGTCGGTCGGATTACGCAATCCGTCGTCTCCCGATACCGTCTTCGCTCGACTGCGTGTGCGCAACCAGTCCGTCTGCACCAGCGGCGATTATGCGCGTGCCTCGTCGGATGGCGTCTCCACGCACCTCATCGACCCCACCTCGGGCGATGCCGCCACCGGCGATGCCGCCACGCGCGCGATCAGTGCCACGGTGGTGGCGCCGCACGCGATGGTGGCGGACGCGCTGGCAACGGCCGCGTACATCATGGGCCCGACACGCGGCATCGCCCTGCTGGAGCAGCAGGGGGTGCATGGACTGATCGTGTCGGCCAACTCGACGCACGTGATGACGCGCGGCATGTCGGCGTGGCTCGATCACCCGGCCACGCATGCCGCCTGATCGCAGCGCGCTGCGTCGGTACGCACGCACACCCAAGGGGCAGTTCGGCCTGCTGCTGCTGCTCACGACGGCCGTGGCCGGCACGCACGCGGGCTGGGCGCTGGTGGCGCCGGGGCTGGTGGGCGCCATGGTCGCGGCGACGCTGGTGGATGCACTGTGGCTGCGATGGCGAAGCGGCGCCTGGACGTTGCCGGACGGCGCGCTGCTCACCGGATGGCTCGTAGCGTTGATCGTGAGCCCGCACGAACCGTGGCCTGTGGCGGCGGTGACGGCGGTCGTTGGTGTGGCGAGCAAGCAGCTGATGCGCGTGGGTCGAGCCAACCTCTTCAATCCCGCGGCCTTCGCGCTCGTGGCCACCTTCTACGTGTTCGATACGGGACAGAGCTGGTGGGGCGCACTCCCCGAACTGCCGCTGCCGTGGCTGCTCGCGCTCGCATCGGCCGGTGTGTACATCACGCTACGCATCAACAAGGCACCGGTGGTGCTCGCGTTTCTCGGCGGGTACGTCGCGCTCGCCACGGTGAATGCGTTCCTCGGCAATCCCGGCACCGTGGCCGAGTTGTATCGTGCACCCGATCTGCACGCCGCGCTCTTCTTCGCGTTCTTCATGGTGACCGACCCGCCCACGTCGCCACCGAAACACCCCGACCAGCTGGTATATGGCGCCATCACGGCCGTGGCCGCGTTTGCCGTGTACCGGATGGTCGGGGCGGCGTACTTTCTGCTGGCCGGCCTGCTGGTGGCCAACGTGTGGGAAGGGTGGCGCAAACGACAGGTGCAG
>JAABRL010000094.1 GCA_011390935.1 Gemmatimonas sp. | reverse complement strand
ATGGCCCATACGCGCACCCGTCTGGTTCACTCGCGCGACATTCTGCGCACTGCGCAGATGCTTGCGATGGCGTAGCCATGCTCGCGCCAGCGATCACGAAGGCCACCACGAGCGACTTCGACAGCGTTTTCGTCTGGCACGTCAGGAGGTTCGCTCGTGCATGGTGTGTTGCCGCAGCCAGCGGTGTAGGGGAACGCCTTGCAGATCAGAAATCTGATTCTATTCTGCACCGTTGCTTCTCCGCTTTGCGCTGTACGCAACGCCGCAGCGCCTCAACGGTGTGCACGGAGTCTCAGCGACTCATCCGAATTTCCGGCAACGGCGTCCGCAACAACCAGGCCTCACCATCTCCGTCGGACTGCAGCCAGAGCAGCGCCTCGCCGGTAGACACGACCGAGTGGATCTGTCGGCCCGACCAGTCGAAGCAGCGGCGTCCGACGCGCTCTCCGGCCGACGTCACGATACGCACGCAGCTTTGCGCGCCGCCGGGCGGGCCGTTCTCCAGTATCGCGATCAGGTCACGCGTGGCACCGACGCGCCACGCACGACTCACTGTGGGGAGGGGTTCGGGAAACGCGAACGCGTCCCGCATCTCCTGGTGCAGTCGCCGAGCTTCGGTCCGAAGTGGCGGATCGGTTTGCGTGGCGTCCATTTCGGCTTCGTTGATGGCGTCCAGCGAATCGAGTACCAGTCGGCGTGCGGCCGACGAGAGCCGCAACCCGCCGGTCGCGATGCCCGCGGCGCGAAGCCGCGCTCCCGTCGCCGACAGCACGGTGATCGAATCCGCCTGCCGGGAGACGACCGCAACGCTTCCCTGGTCGAGCGGTACCAGGTGGGGGTAGCCCGTCCATGGTAATCGCAGTGACGCCGTCAGGGATCCCCGGCGTCGAACCATTCGATCGAACGACGGCCCCTTCATCACGAACGAGAACTCGTCGCTGTTCGGCGCCAGCCGAAAGACCGTCAGCGTGTCGGTGACACGACCGGCGACGGGGTTGCGCGTGCGCGATTCCATCGAGAGCCAGAGCCCTGCTGCGCCGCAGGTGATGGCGACCGGGGTGCCCGCCGAGGTGACGTGCGCGGGAAGGGCGAGCTGCCGGAGGTATTGGCCGCTCTCCGGCGCGACCCAGACGATGCGGCGAAGATTGCGATCCACCCATCCCGCCGTTGTATCGCACGCAAAGACGTTGCCGATCCCCCGGTACTCGCCCGGGCCCGCACCAACGCGAGCGAGCGGGGTGGCGCGGCCGTTCATCAGGTCGACGGATGCCAGGCGCTGTCCGGGCCCGGACACGAGGACGAACCGGTCCAGCGCGACCGCCGCGTAGTCCGGCACATCGACTTGCACCTCCCCGAGTGGGATCGAATCCCGGGAGTGTGACTGCGCGTCGGCGCGGTTGCCACCGGCCACAATGGCGCCGATCGCGAGTGCGCATAGCAGGTGCGTGTGCCTCGTCATGGTGCCTTTCCTCCTGGGTTACTCGCTCTCCAGAACAGTCCAAGTGCACCGTGGTGCACCACACTAGGGCTTGATGATTCGAAAGACCCTGACGGTCTCCGTTTCATCCTCATCGAAGTGGACGCCGAGCACTGCGCCCTCTGTGATCTCCCGGATGTCCAGCGCGGCAGGCACATCGATCGTGCCCAGCAGTCGCCCACTCGCGTCGAAGACGCGCCACGTCGCGAGTGTCTGCCCCGCGTCGGCCCGGAAGATGCCGGCGAACCCGGCATCACGCTCCGCGTACTCCCGAATCCATACATGGCCGGCGTCATCGGCCACAATTTGCGCGTAGACCGGCTTGCTTTTGGGTACGGCGAGCAACGCCAGCGGCGGAAACGACGGCGTCTCCTCCGGATGCAGCCGCAGGAACTCGCTTCGGCTCTGGTCGAATCGAGCACGATCAGCCGGCGTGATCGGGGCAGGTACCTGCGCCCAACGCACGATGCGATCGGTGGACCCGTCGGGTCGAACAGTCTGATACTCCGGTCGATCCGTGAGTCCATACACCACGTCCGTACCACTCACAGCGAACGCCGGTACGGCGGACCAGGGCAGCAGCGAGACGAACTCCCGGCCCATCCACGACACGCGCACACCGCGTCTGCCGCCGTAGCTGGCGACGATCCGGCGCTGCTCGCCCGTGATCGACTGCCAGACGAGCCGCGTCTGAGCTTGAGAGAACCGTTCGGTCGCCTGCGACGGGGGAGCACGACTCTCCTCCACCAGCAGCGAGCGGCAGTCCGGAGCGACGGCGCGGATGCTTCCGAACCAACCATCCACCCCCGTCGCAACGGGATGCGTACGTACGTAGCTGCCCGTCGCGGTCCATACGCTGAGCTGGCCTCGCTGCGTGACCAACAGCGTGTCGCTCGCGCAACGATACACGCCGCCCATGCTTTGAAACTCACCGGGACCCGCGCCGGCGCGACCAACGCGCTGTAGCTCTGTGCCAGCTTCATCATGGAAACGCAACTGCCGACTGCCTGCGTCGCCGAGCACGAGCGCACCCGTCGAGAGCCGACGTGGTCCACGAACGCCCTGCAGGAACGCGCCCTCACGCTGCGTGCTCGGAATGACGAGCATTGGCGTCTCGGTCAATCGCCACGCGGTCGCATTCGACCACGCCGCTTCGCGATTCTCCACGATGGTGACACCGGCGCTGTCGATCGACGTCGCCAGCGCGCGCGATCCACGCACCTCCGCGCTGCAGCCCAGCGGCAATGTGAGCAGCAGGATGCACCGAATCGGAGCGGTGAACGGCCGTGGGGCGAGCATGCGATCGAGCTGCTACCGCCGCCGCCGGATCCACACCTTCGGCTCCGGGTCCTCCGCGTAGACCGCTTCGTATGCACCGCGTACGTCCAGCACGCGCTCCGTCGCGTCTTGTGCCGACAGGACCTGGCCCGTCCGGGCATTGAGCAGGTAGCGCGAGCCGATGAGCGTGGCCGTGTCCTGCGCCTCGCCAGTCCAGAAGATCATCGCCGAGACCAGCAGGGTGTCGGCGGAGAGCGGAATCACGTGCGTGAGCTGACTGTTGCCGTCGGGTCGCCATCCCAGGCGCACGCCGGTGGCCGACGTAGCTGACAGCGCGATCGTGCGAAAGCCGGGGAGCTGCGTGCGCCACACGAGCTCCCCCGTTTCCACGCGCCAGCGAAAGACCTCGCCGGCATGCCAGGATCCCGAGAACACATCCGTTGCCCCTCCGCCGCAGCCCACTGCTGTGTAGAGCAGGCGCTTCCGAAGATTGGGCGTGCCTTCGAACGCAACACGACCGAACGCTCGCTGCAGCACGCCATCCGAGTTCACGTGCGCCAGCTGAGTGGACGCTTCGACATCGGGTTGCGCGACCATCGTGGCACGATCGCGGATACAGGCATCATGTCCGGCGGGATCAAACCGAACACTGCCAATGACGAACAACGTATCGCGGCGCACACGGACTCGTGTCAGGCGAGCGTTCGGCCGATCGAGGACGCCCACCGTCGAATCATCCATGCGCAGCACCCGCCCCAGCTCGCGAAACTCGCTCGGTCCGGCTCCAGCTCGGCCTACCGTCATGATGAGACGCCCCTCGGCGTCCAGGAGCCAGACGCGTTGATCCTGCTCATCCACGACGACGAGGCGGTCAGGCCCCATGATCTTCGCGTCCCCCACGCGTCCCCACGGCGGGATCGTGCCGGGGCGTTCGCTCTGCGCGTGAACAGCGATCGGAAGTGACGTGCCGCACGCGATAACGCCAACGATCGCGCGAAGGAAACGTCGGCGCTGTGCCGTGCCACGCAAAGACGCGAGAAGAGTGCGCTTCACAAGGTCGCTCCAGAAATCGGATCGGTATCGCGCGCGATGGGGTGCTCTGTTCCCGATGCTGCGCACCAGAAGGGCTGTCGCATCCTGCTGGTCAGCAGGACGATGTCCATGGTGCAGCAAGCTGTCAATCCGGCGGTTCTGCGAAGCACATGGCGCGATGATGCGTGGGGCCTCGTTCTATCGCACAGCACCCGCTCAGCGAGGCGAGGCAACCGAACTCCACACCACCGGCACCCACTCGCACGTTGCGTCGTCGATCGTATACTTCCGAACTCGCGAGACGGCGCGATTCGTGTCCAGCACCACCTGTTCGAGCACGAGCAGCGTATCCGTGGCGAACGCGAACCACGGCTGTGCCTGACGCGTCACACTGACCGGTGCATCGATGCAGGCCTGCGTCAGATCGTCGGAGAGCAGGGTCAGGTAGATGTCCTGCAGGAACGCCAGGGATGTGGTCAGCTCCATGTCGGCATGCACGATCACGATCCGTCCCGATGAGAGTCGGTGCAGCCGCATGGTGTGACTGCTCAGGCCCCACATCTCCTCCGGCGAGCGGGCGGCGGACAATCGCTCCTCGATGTTCTGCGGGACCCCTCGTCGTTCCCTTACCGGCACCCTCAGATGGGCGACGGGTTGGCCGCGCGCATCAGCCAGGAGCAGCTCTTCCTGTGCGGCATACCCGACAAGCATGCCGGTATCCCGCGCCACCACAACGGTATGGCCCAGCAGCTGCCCCCGAAACGTCAGCGAGTCGG
>JAABRL010000093.1 GCA_011390935.1 Gemmatimonas sp. | reverse complement strand
AGGCCGCCGTCGGTGCCTACCCAGATCGTGCCGTTCTCGTCGCGCGCCAGCTTCGTGGCGAACGAATACCGCGCGTCGTTCGATGGCGCGGAATACGCACGCACCGTGCCGGTGCTGTCGGCGAACGCGATGCCCGTTTCCGTCGCGATCCAGATCCCCCCCTCAGGCGTGGTGAGCACGTCACGCACATCGAGTCCGGGCAGGCCGTCTTCGAGGCCGAGGCAGTGGAATCCGCTCTCCAGCATCGTGCAGACGCCCCCGCCGAGCAATCCCGTCACCACGCGGCCATGGATATCCTCGGCCAAGGCCACGACCGTGTTCGAGCGCAGTCCGTCGCGCTGCGTGTAGGTGCGAAACGCGACCCCATCGAACCGTGACAGACCGCCGTACGTCCCGATCCAGAGGAAGGAGCGCGAGTCCTGCAGCGCGGTCCGTACCTGCGACTGCGGGATTCCCTCCGCTGCCGTGAAATTGCTGAAGTTGCGCATTTGCGCGTCAGCCTTCGAGCCCACCAGCGAGGCGACCACCCCAAGCGCGCCCACGATCAGGGATCGGGGCGAAGAGCCAATGGGGTGGTGCGCGCGGGCCATACAGGGAGCATCGACCGGCCGATCGAAAGCATGACCGCCCGATGCCCGCGCTCGCGGGGCGGGGCAGTGCGCCCAACGCTGTCGCAGCACGTGTCGGAGCGTCACCGCGGTCACGCGCCGGGCGGAACTCTGCCGGTACTACCATGTATACCTGCAGAGCGAGCCGCCGATGCTCCGGAGGTTATACTGCAACCTCGCGCGGCAGGTAGCGACAGTTCGCGTTCCTCGAGATGCGGGGGCAGGATGCGTACACGTTGGGAAGGGCTGATGCTCGTGGTCGCGTGTCTCGCTGTTGGCACCGCACCCGCGGCAGCAGCGGTGTGGTCGGATGCCACGCCTGCGTCGGTGGCGTCAGCTGCCACGAACGGGCTTGCACCATCGGTGTCCGACCCGGCCGATGCCCTCTTCGACGGCCTCCGGCTCGAGGGCATCATCACGCGTGATGCGTTCGCCTCCGCGTATCAGAGCGTCTCGTCGCGCGGTCTTGCTGTGGGCGGCGGCACGCTCGCCATTGCCGACATGAGCCTGCCGAGCACCGAGAAGCGGCTCGTGATCGTGGACCTTGCGCGGCAGCAGGTGTTGCTCCGCACGTGGGTTGCGCACGGCGAAGGCTCAGGCGGCCTCATGGCGGAGCGATTCAGCAACGCGCATGGATCGCATCAGACCAGCCTGGGGCTCTATCGCGTCGGGATCGAGTTCGTGAGTCCGCAGCACGGCGCGGCATTGCTGCTGCAAGGACTCGACAAGGGCATCAATGATCAGGCGCGCGCGCGCGAGGTCATCGTTCACGGTGCGGACTACGTCAGCGCGGACTTCATTGCCCGCACCGGGCGGCTCGGTCGCAGCTGGGGGTGTCCGGCGGTCCCGCGAGCCGACATGGCGCGTGTGATCGCGACGCTGAAAAATGGCGGTCTGTTGTTCGTCCATGGGGGCTGATCGCACAGACGTCTCGGCTGAGATCACCGTTGCTTCGTGCAGGTCAGTGCGGACAACAGCGCCGTCTGGCGACGAGATACACCGGGCACAGTGACGTGGATCGCGCACCGTGCAGTACGCCGCTCGGGCGCGTTGCGAAGCCGGTGTATCTGACGGGGCGTCCGTTGTCACGCCAACGCGAACGGGGTTTCGAGACTCCGAGACTGCGGCGTGAACAGTTCGGCGCCGGTGGGCGTGATGAGCATGTCGTCTTCCAGCCGGATGCCGAACTCGCCGCGAATGTAAATGCCGGGCTCGTTCGAGAACGTCATGCCTGGTTCGAGAGGGAGCATGTTGCCCTTCACGAGGTACGGCCACTCGTGGCCGTCCATGCCCATGCCGTGTCCCACGCGGTGCGTGAAGTACTTGTAGCCCGGGCCATACCCGGCGGCCACGATGAGGTCGCGTGCGGCGATGTCCACCGCTTCACACGGCACACCCGGCCTGGCCGCGGCCAGCGCGGCGGTCTGAGCCGCCAGTTCGATGTCGAACACATCTTTCTGCTTCTGCGACGCGCGGCCGAGCACGAACGAACGTGAAATGTCGGAGACGTATCCCTCCACCTTGCAGCCGCCGTCAATGAGGATGATCTCCCCTTCCTTGATCACCTGCGGCTTGGCCGAGCCGTGTGGCAACGCGGAGAACTCGCCCACCTGCACACTCGCGCTGCCCACGTACCCGAGCTGCCGGTGGGCAAGCCGAATGAGCTCCTGCACATCCCCCTGCGTCATGCCGTCGCGAATGGACTTCCACGCAGCTTCGTAGGCAATGAGTGTGACCTCGCTGGCATGACGCATGAGCGCGATTTCGTGCGCGTCCTTCACCATGCGACAGCCGGCGGTGACCGGCGTCCCCGTCGCAAACGTTCCCTGCGGCATCGCGCTGGCCATGCCTTCGCCAAATACGAACCGTGTGGTTTCTTCGGCGCCAACCGTGGCGCTGGCGAGGCCGCGTTCGCGGAGCCCCTGCGCCACGAGTGCGTAGGGGTCTTCGTCTTCCTCCCACGCGTACACCTGCGCGTCGGCGCCGAGCGGGCCGGCGTGCGCCTGTTCGAGCGCGCGCTCCTCTTCGAACGCCGGCGTCACCAGAAACACCGTGCCTTTGCTCGGAATGATGGCGGCCAGCAGTCGCTCGCTGACGCCCCACTTCATGCCGGTGAAATACTCCATGGACGTGCCGCCGGTGAGTACAAGGGCATCGAGACCGTGTTCGCGCATGAGGCCGCGCGCTTTGTCGAGACGGGCGCGACGTTCGTCGACGCTGATCGGCACCACCCCGTCCACCATGGGGCGGAGCGCCTTGATCGCGGGCGGCAGCTCCTGCAGCGGTGCGGCTGAGACGATGGTACCCTGTGCACCGGCAGTGGCCGAAGGGCGGAGACCAAGCGCCGCGGCGCCGAGGGCCGTGGACGAGGTGGCGAGAAAGCGGCGACGTGAAGACATGGCGGCGGGCGGAGCGGAGGGGGACAGCAGCGAAACGCACCCTTCAGTATGGGCCCGTCAACCAACTCCGCGCCATACGTCGTCCACGGGGCCTGAGCGCTCGTCGTCGCTGCTGGTCACCCGCGGGTCGGTCCGGTAGTTTTGCCCGGGCATGGAACTCAGCCACCTTACCGCCGCGCTCGGCACGCGCTACCGCATTGAACGCGAACTCGGTCGCGGCGGCATGGGCACCGTGTATCTCGCGCGCGATCGACAGCTCGAGCGCGCCGTCGCGCTCAAGGTGCTCCCCACAGAGTTCGCGGCGGTGGCGGAGCTGCGCGAGCGCTTTCTGCGCGAAACGCGTCTCGCCGCCGGCTTCTCGCATCCGAACATCGTGCCGGTGTTTGCGATCGAAGAGCACGCGGACGTGCTCGGCTTCGCCATGGGGTTTGTGGAGGGTGAGTCGCTGGCCGCGCGTGTGGCACGTGAGGGCCCGCTGACGCAGCGCGAGGCCGTGCGCCTGCTCCAGGATGTCGCGTACGCGCTCGCCTATGCACACGGACGGGGTGTCGTACATCGCGATATCAAGCCTGACAACATCATGATCGAGCGCGCCACTGGTCGCGCGCTGGTCATGGACTTCGGCATTGCGCGCACCATCGCCCAGGCGTCCGATCAGCCCGGTCTCACGCGCGTGGGCGAAGTCGTGGGGACGCCGGAGTACATGAGCCCGGAGCAGGCCACCGGCGACGTGGTGGACGGGCGTGCCGACCTGTATTCGCTCGGGCTCGTTGCCTGGTTCGCGCTCGCAGGCCGGACCGCCTTCACGGGAGACACCACCCAGCGCATTCTGGTCCGCCAGCTCACCGAACCCGTGCCGTCGCTCGAGACGGTGCGTGCGGATCTCCCGCGTGCCCTCTGCGCCGTGGTGGACCGGTGCTGCGCCAAGGAGCCAGCCGATCGGTTTCCCACGGCGGAAGCCATGGTGGAAGCACTCGATGCAACGCAGCTCGCGACCCCCGATGTCCCAGTGGCGGTGCGCCTGCTGGTGCCCGAGCTCACCGCCATCGTGGTACGCGCGGTGGTGGCCGTGGTGCTGCTCGCGTGGGGCACGTATCGCATTGTGCAGGTCTCCAGCGGCAACATCTTCGCGCTCGCACTGGTGGCCGTTGCGCTCACGTGGGTGAAGACGCTGAGCACGGTGCAGGAGCTCAGGCGGCTGCGAGGTGCGGGATTCACCGGTGACGAACTGCAGCGGCTGCTGGGCATCGTGCAGGAGGAACGGGATGGGGTGCGCGCGCAGCGACGACTCGATGCGGTGGTCGTGGCGCGGCGGCGGCGCCGCGTGGTCGTGGCCGGCGCGGTGCTTGTCGTGCAGCTCCTGCTGCTCGTGGCGGTCGTCACTCGGGCCACCATCGTCGACGGCGATGCTCGACTCACCGGCGACGTGCAGGTGCTCACCTTCTTTGCGTCCCTGCTCGGCAGCGCCGTGGCGGGCACCGTGCTCGCCAGCAGCCCGTTCCGACGGCCGGTCGCGGAACAGCTGTTCGGCACCTTGTGGCTTGGACGTCTGGGGCACATGGTG
>JAABRL010000092.1 GCA_011390935.1 Gemmatimonas sp. | reverse complement strand
CCGTCTTCCCCTCCTCGGTTGCGGTTGCTGTTCAGGGGCGCTGCGACATCGCGGTAGGCGGCTCGCTTCTCTACTGCACCCGCAGCACATCCTCGGCCACACCCGCATCGCCCGTGCGCAGCAGGTGGGCGATGTGCCCCATCGCTTCGCGCTCACGAGGCCAGGTGGTGGCGCGCATCGCGGTGCGCAGCGCCTGCCACCGGCTGGCCACATGCTCCACGCCGAGCGTGGCCTCGGGCGGCCCGTCCCCCTCGCCCACCACGGCAGCGAACACCACCGCCGTCTTGATGTCGCGCCCCGCGAGATAGAACGCGTTCACGGTGATCGCATACAGCCGCTGCACAGCCAGCCCCGTCTCCTCGTGCACCTCGCGCACCGCGGCCTCCTCCGGGCGCTCCCCGGGCTCGATGCGCCCGTGCACGAGCTCCCACGAGCCGGGGCAGCGCGTGCCGGGCCCACGCTGCAGCAGCAGCACCCGCCAGCGGTAGCCGACTCCGGCGTCGGCCCGCGCGCTCCCACGCACCCGCTCCCGGTAGAGCACACACACATCGACCACATCCGGGGTGATCGCCACACGGCCATCCGGCTGAATCTGCATCGCTCCAAGGTAGCCTCGGCGCTTGCCCACAGGGGAGCGGGACGGCGAGTATTGGAGGTGCCCACACGAGAAGCCTTTTTCACCCGCGCCGCCGCCTGTCGCGCCACTGGCGGACTGGTGCCCGTCTGGCGGGATTGCCTGCTCGACCTCGACACCCCCGTCGCCGCCTACGCGAAGCTGCGCAGCGGTCCCTTCGCCTTTCTGCTCGAGTCGGCACCCGCCGGCGGCGAGACCTGGGCCCGCTATACGTACCTCGGCAGCGACCCGCGTGGTGCCTGGCGCCTCATGGATGGCGTGGTGCACGAGTGGACCCCCGAACTCGGCTGGCACGGCGCACGTACCCCTGCCGACCCCATCGCCGATCTGCAGGAGATTGTGGCCGGCATGCGCCCCGTGGAGGCCCCCGAACTCGGCCCCTTCTGGGGCGGCGCCGTGGGCTACTTCACGTACGACATCGTGCGACACATCGAGCGGCTCCCCAACGCGCCGCCGCGGGCCGTGGCCACCCCCGATGCGTGCTTTCTCTTTCCGCGCACCGTGGTGATGATCGACAACTGGCGGGGACAGGCGCGCGTGATCGCGTCCGTGCCCGTGCCAGCCAACGCGAGCGACGCCGCTCTCGAGGCGCTGTACGACGACGCGCAGCGCACGCTCGATGCCACCATCGATCGCCTGCACGGCCCCGATGTGCTGCCGCCCATTTCGCTCGCGCACGAGGCCACGCCGGCCACCGGCACCTCGTCGTACGCGCGCGAAGACTTCGAACGCGATGTCGCGCGCATCAAGGAGTACATCCTCGCCGGCGACGTGTTTCAGGCGCTGCTCGCGCGCCGCATCAGCACACCGCACGACTTCGAAGGCAGCACGCTCTATCGCTGCCTGCGTGCGCTCAACCCGTCGCCGTACATGTACCACCTCGTGATGGACGGCGTGGAGATCGTGGGCTCGAGCCCCGAGCTGCTGCTGCGCGTGGCCGACGGCAAGGTCACCGTGCGCCCCATCGCCGGCACACGCCGCCGAGGTGCCACCCCCGAAGACGACGCCGCGCTCACCGCCGACCTGCTGGCCGATGAAAAGGAGCGCGCCGAACATGTGATGCTCGTGGACCTCGGTCGCAACGATGTGGGACGCATCGCCGAGTTCGGCACGGTGCGCGTGACCGACCTCATGACGGTGGAGCGCTACTCGCACGTGCTGCACATGGTGAGCCAGGTGGAGGGCGTGCTGCAGCCGCAGTACAGCGCACTCGATGCGCTGCGCGCCACCTTCCCCGCCGGCACCATGACCGGCGCTCCCAAGGTGCGCGCCATGCAGATCATCGACGAACTCGAACCCGAGCGTCGTGGTCCGTACGCCGGCGCACTCGGTTTCATTGCCGCCGGTGACCGGCGCATGGATCTCGCCATCACCATTCGCACCTGCGTGATCGCCGATGGTGTCGCGTCGGTGCAGGCCGGTGCCGGCATCGTGCACGACTCCGTGCCCGAACGCGAATGGGAAGAGACCGAAACGAAGGCCCGCGCGCTGCTCACCGCCATTGGCCGAGCGCGTGTCGCGGTGCGTCCCGTTCCCGCCGAGGCGCACTGATGCCGCTCGCACTCGTTTCGCCCGCGGGCGATCGCCGCTTCGTGCTCCCCGAGGGCAGCACGCTGGTGCTCGGCCGCGATACGATCAGCGATGTGCCCATTCTCGATCCCGGCGTATCCCGTCGCCATGCGGAGCTGCGTGTGGTGGGCAGTCGCGTCGCCATTGTGGATCTCGCGTCGCGCAACGGCACGTGGCTCAACGGCAAGCGCATTCAGTACGGCGACGCCACCGTTGGCGACCTGATCGGCTTCGGCCCCGTCGAGCTTGGCGTTGTTGAAGAGATGGCGCCGCGTGTGTCCGTCACGGCACCCTTTGCCCTCGATGGCGCGCAGACGATGGTGCGCGAACGCCCAATGGTGTCGCAGGCCGAAGCCGTGGAAGCCGTGGCCGGACGTCGTCTCGCGCAGCTGGTTGCGGTGGCGCAGCGTCTTGGCGGCCTCGCACGTCTCGAAGCGCTGCTGGCCCGCATTGTGGACGATGCCTTCGAAGCGTTCGACGCCGATCGGGTGGCCGTGCTGCTCATGAACGAGCAGGGTGAGCTCGACATGCGCCTTGCGCGTGACCGCACGGGGCTGGCCGTCTCGCGCCCCGTGCCGCGCACCATTGCGCAGGGCGTGGCCGACCGACAGGTGTCGTGGCTGCTGCACGATGCGAGCGCCGACGCGCGTGCCACGGGCGATTCCGTCATTCAGCAGGCGGTGCGCTCGGCGCTGGCCGCTCCGCTCATTGGCGAAGGACGGCGCACGCTGGGGGTGTTGTACGTGGACAATCTGCGCGACGCGCACGCGTTCACCGAGCAGGACCTCGACTTTCTCGTGGCCTACGCCGGCATTGCCGCGGCGGCCATGGAACGCGAGCAGAGTGTGGAACGGCTGCGCGAAGCCACGCGCGTGCGCGAAAACTTCGAGCGCTATTTCACGCCGCAGCTGGCCGCGAACATTGCGTCACAGGCCGGTGATGTGGTGCTCGGTGGCGATCGGCGGCGCGTGATCGTGCTCTTCAGCGACATTCGCGGCTTCACGGAAGTGGCCGAACGACTGCCGCCCGATCAGATGGCCGCGCAGCTCAACGAGTATTTCGCCGCCATGGTGGAGTGCGTGTTCCGGCACAACGGTGCGCTTGACAAGTTCATTGGCGATGCGCTCATGGCCTACTGGGGCGCCCCGGTGGATGCGCCCGATGACGCCGACCGCGCGATTCGTGCGGCCATGGACATGCAGGCCGAACTCATTGCGCTGAATGCACGCTGGACCGCCGATGGACGGCCCGCACTGCAGGCGGGCATCGGCATCAACGCGGGCGATGCGTTCGTGGGGAACATCGGGTCGCCGCGCCGCCTCGAGTACACGCTCATTGGCGACACCGTGAACATTGCGAGCCGTCTGTGCAGTCTGGCGAGTGGTGGTGAGGTGCTCATCAGTGATGCGGTGCGCGCACTCACGCAGCAGCCCACACCGCTGCGCCTGCGCCCGGAGCTGGTGCCTGAACGGCATCGTGGTCCTGCGGTCACCGTGCTGAGCGTGGAGCACGGGGCGGTAAATGCGTCGGCGTCTACGGGGGTATTTCGGGCGCCGAGCGCTCCGCGTCCGGAGACGCAGATGCTGCGGCCGTTGCCGCGCCCCCCCGCAGACACGTGAGTGATCACTCGCGCCCTCGAGCCAACGCGTGAGTACCGACTCGCCCTTTCGTTCGCATCGTGTGGGCGACACGACGCTCGTGGCCGTGCCGCCGCTCGTTGACGCGCTCGTTGAGCGACTGCGCACGCACGAGACACTCTACGCGTGGGCCGAAGCGGCGCCGCAGCCGCGGGCGTTGCAGGGGCGCGGGGTGGTATATGTCGCGGAGCTCCCGGAGTGCAACGCCACCGTGGCCGTGCGCCATGCGTGGCACGGCGGCCTGTTCGCGCCGCTCACGGGTGATCGGTTCCTGGTGCCCACACGTGCGCCGCGCGAGGCGGCGGTGAGTCTCACCTTGCAGGCATGTGGCATTCACACGCCCGAGTTGCTCGCGTACGCGCTGTATCCCGCGGGGCCGGGCATGCGCCGAGTGGATGTGTGTACGCGGTATGTGCCGCACGCGTGGGACTTTGGCGCGGTGCTGGGTGGTGTGGCACACGGACTGGAGCGCGGTGCGGCCGAACGCGCGGTCGTGGAGCTGCTCGGCCAGCTCGCACGCGCCGGTGTGGTGCACCCCGATCTGAACGTGAAGAACGTGCTGCTCGTCCCCGGGAGCGACCCCACGCCCGCGGCGTGGCTGCTCGATGTGGACGTGGTGCAGTTTCACGACGGTCCACCGCTGCCGATCATGCACCGCAACCTGCGTCGCCTCATGCGCTCCATTCGCAAGTGGCACAGTCTGCACGAGGTGCCGGTGGACGAGACGTGGCTCGCGCTCTTCTCCGCCTCCTGCATGGGGACGCTGCT
>JAABRL010000091.1 GCA_011390935.1 Gemmatimonas sp. | reverse complement strand
ACACCACGCGTTCGTTGCGCGCGAACAGCCCGGGCACACCACGCGCCGTGGCCGGGTTCACGCTGAACAGGTCACCCGGCACATGCACCATGCGACGCAACGTGCCGTCGCAGGGCATGTGAATGCGGTGATAGTCCTTGGGGCTCAGGTAGATCGTGGCGAAGCTGCCGTTCGCGAACTGCGCCGCGAGCGCCGCATCACCACCCACCAGCGCGGTCGTGGTGTAGTCGTGCCCCTTGGCCTGCACGATCCGGTCGCCGGTGATGGCGCCGAGCTGGCTGATCGCACCATCCACCGGACACACCAGCGGCGCATCGGCCAGCGGACGCGCCCCCGCACGCAGCGCGCGCGTGAAGAACGCGTTGAACGTGGGATACTGCGCCACGTCCGGCTCGGCGGCTTCGGCCATGTTCACGCCGTAGCGCGGCACGAACCAGCGGATCACCGCCGTGGTGAGCCATCCCAGTCGCGCCGACGCAAAGCGTCCAGCGAGTGAGGTGAGCAGCTGCTTGGGCAACAGGTACTGCAGGGCCACGGCGAGGCGATCGGTCATGGGTCAAAGATACCCCCGATCGCGCCCCGTTCTTCAGGCGTTCGGCGCCGTTCACACCAGTCCGGCCATGAGGCGCGTCTTGCCGGACAGCGTGTACCGGATCGCCTGCTTGCCCTCACGCGGGTGCTCGAGCACGTAGCCGGCCGCCACGAGGCTGCTCAGGGCGCTCGACACGGTGCCTTGCGACACGCCCCAGAGCCTGATCAACTCCTTCTGCGTCCGCGCCGACAGGACGTCCGCCTCGATCCATCGCACGATCTGGCCGGCCCGTGCCTCGTCCAGTTCGCTCCGCATCATCGCGCCGTAGCGTGCCTGAAGTGCCCGCGACAGCTCCGCCGCTCGGACCGGGGGGACGGCAGTTCGCTCGGCCGTGTTGCGCTCAGGCGCCGAGGGATCGGGACATGGCGGCACTGGCACCGGCAGCTCCGCGCCAAGTCCGATACACTCTTCGACGCCGTCATCGAGCGCCTTGAGCAGTCCGCGCAGATCGCCCTGAAACGCGCCGAACAGCAGGTCGACCGCGCGATCCTCGACCGGTGCCGCCACCGGCTCGTCGGGGCGATGGCGCCAGCGGTCGTACCGGATGCGCAGGAGTTCATGCACCTCGGACAGCGACAGCGGCTCGAGCGTCAGCGGCGCGCGAAACACATTGCGGACCTGTGGGTGGGTGTTCACCACGTCACGCACCGCGTCCGTCGTGCCAACGAGGATCACGTGCAGTCCCTCATGCATGAGCATCGGGTCCCGGAGGCTCTGCAGGAGATCGGCCGCGGCGGCGAGGTCACGCCCGCTCAGGCTTTCCAGATTGGAAGTATTCGCACCCGGTCAAATACACATCGAGTATTTGGGCAACGCCCTACCGACCCAATACGTCCACCGGCCGCCTCCCCTCCTACAGCGACTGCCGCTCTCCGGATCCGACCGCGCCCCTCCGGCACCGGTGCCGGCGCCGATGTCGCCACCGGCGCTTCCGCCTTCGACCACACGATCTCCGGCTGCCCCGCCGCACGCAGCATCGCGTTCACGCGCGGCAGATCGGCCTCGATCACGCGCTCCAGCCGCGCGAGTTCGGTGCTCAGCAGCGCATTGAGCACGCCGAACGTTGAGCGCTGCGGCAGCGCATCCAACAAGATGCGGCCGGACGGGCGTCGCGTGCCAGCGCGGCGCCCGCCTGCCGCACACCGAATCGCGCTGTCAGCAGCAGCGTTTCGTTAGGCTTCCCGAACCACGGGGCTCGTATGCATCTCCACGCCCAGCGCGCGCAGCAGCTTCAGCACCGTGTCATAGCGTGGTTTGGCTCCCGGGGCCAACGCCTTGTACAGACTCTCACGGCCGAGTCCTGTATCCTTGGCGAGTTGTGCCATGCCGCGTGCCTTGGCCACGTCGGCAATTGCTTGCAGAAAGAGATCAGGATGCTCACTCGCGAGCGCGACGTTGAGGTATTCCGAGATGACTTCCTCGTTGTCGAGATAGTCAGCGGCGTCGAACGGGATCGCTTTCTTCATGGTTCGTTCTCCACGCGAGTTCGCAACTGCTTCGCCCTGCTGATGTCTCGACGTTGGGTCGACTTGTCCCCACCGCACAGCAGCCAGTACGTCACGGTGCCTTGTCGCCAGTAGTAGACGCGATAGCCGGGCCCCGCATGAATGCGGAGTTCGAAGATGCCATCACCCACCGACGCCGAGTCGCCGAAGTGACCCAGTTCCGCCGCACGGATGCGAGCAAGAATGCGCGCTTTCCCGATCGGATCTCGGAGCGCTTTCAGCCACTCATCGAACTCCGCGGTGCGAAAGAAGACGCCCATGCAATAATGTATCCGTGCGGATACAATGTGTCAAGCACGGAGGCCGCCTTCGTAAGCCTAACGTGAATTGGTGCTGTCGCCGGGGCCTTAGCGGTCGTGCTCGAGGAAACGCACACCGTACCCCGCGCTTTGCGTGGGTCAGCTCCTCCGGTACCCCGAGTCACCAGAGCCACCTGCGACGCGCCTGCCGTCGCACCGCTTCGGAGACCAGCGTCCTGTTCGGCGACCTATCGACCGAGGACAACATCGATGGACGCCAGGAGCTGTTCCAATCGCTTCGGCGCGAGTTTGCCGACGCGCGTGGTGAGAAAACTGCGATCAATTGCAAACACCTGCGTGGCGTTCGCGACCGAGTCCTTGGACAGACCGGTCACCTTGGCGGGCAGCAACGTGTTGCCGGGGGCGGATTCCCAGGCCAGGTTGCTCGTCAGCGGCACACACACGACCGTCGGCAGCCGACTCCGGTTCAGCGGATTGCCTTGAACCACCACGAGAGGGCGACGAGATCCTGGCCCGGATCCGCCAGGCACCGGTAGATCCGCCCACCAGATCTCGCCTTGGACGAGTTCTACCATTCCGATCGTTGCAAGACGCTGTGGGCCGCCGCCTGCACGAAGGGATCGCGATCCGCTTCCAGCTGATCCACGACCTGATTCATCGCCTCGGTGACTTCCTCAGGCGCATGACGGCTCAGATACTCGGCCAGAGCCTCCGCATACAGCTGGCTGCGCGATTTGCGCGAGCGCTTCGCGTGGCGTTCCGCCGCACGAAACACGGCGTCGGGGAGTGAGATCGCGGTCTTCATACCTTTAGTATAACCATTCGACGGAACACCGCAAGCCGACGCGAATGCAAGGTTCGCCAAACGTGAACTCGGCAGACCGTTCGAAGCACCCGTGCTGCAGCCGAAACCCACCAGTCTGCTCACGCCCTGAAGGGCAACCGTGAGGCGATCCGTCATGCGAAAAGCGTATCACCCCACGGCCACCCGTTCATCACCGATCGATGTTCGCCTCCGGCACCGGTGCCGGTGCCGGTGTCGCCACCGGCGCTTCCACCTTCGACCGCACGATCTCCGGCTGCCCCGCCGCGCGCAGCATCGCGTTCACGCGCGGCAGATCGGCCTCGATCACGCGCTCCAGCCGCGCGAGTTCGGTGCTCAGCAGCGGGTTGAGCACGCCGAACACGTCGTACGCCTGCTTGGGCGGACGACGCTCGCCACTCGCCACGAAGCTCATGAGCCCGCCGAGCTGGTCGTTGAGGCGAATGGGGTAGTTGAGCGGGTCCTGGCCGCTCTGGTTCTTGGTCTGATAGAGCGAGTCTTCCACACCGCTCAACCGCGCCGCGAACTCGGTGGCCAGCGTACCGTACGCGGCCGGCATGGCCGGACGCCGATCGTTCAGCGCCTGCTTGAGGTTGCGGATCTCGATCACCCCTTCGTTGGCCGCGGTGATGCGATCACGCACTTCGAGCGCGAAACGCACCTGCTCCACCAGATCGGCCTCCGTGGCCGGCGAGCGCGGATCGGGCACCACCACGAAGTCGTGCGTGATCGGCGCGTTCGCTCCGGCCGTCATCTTCACCGTGTACGTGCCCGGCGCCATCGACGGCCCATTGCCGCGCCCCGCCCACGTGATCATGTCGCGGAAGGTCGTGGCGCTCTCGTGGCGCATGTTCCAGGTGAAGCGGTTCACCCCGGCACGATTCGCCGGACGCGCCGCCGTCGGCGCGCCACCACGTCCGAAGCCGCCGCCGGCGGCCGGCGTGGGCATCGGGTCCGTGCTCGCCATGGTGGCCAAGAGCGCGCCCGCCTTGTCGAAGAACTCGAAGCGCACCGTCATGGAGTCGGCGGGCAGCGTGTACGTGAACGTGGGCTGCGCCTGTCCGTTCAACCGATACACCGGCACCGGCTTGTAGAGCATGGGCGCATTGGCCGTCTGCTCCGGCGCCCAGCGCAGTGGCGTGAGGTTCTCCATCACCCAGAACGCGCGGCCGTGCGTGGCGATCGCCAGATCGTCATCGCGCAGCAGCATGTCGTGCACGGGCACCGGCGGCAGGTTGCGCTGCAGGCTCGTCCACGAATCGCCCTTGTTGTACGACACCCACACGCCACGCTCGGTCGCGGCGTACACCATGCCGGGGCGATGCAGGTCTT
Organism: Gemmatimonas sp.; assembly: GCA_011390935.1. GTDB lineage: Bacteria > Gemmatimonadota > Gemmatimonadetes > Gemmatimonadales > Gemmatimonadaceae > JAABRT01. The sequence continues at coordinate 218 of JAABRL010000091.1, read as the reverse complement.
CGCGAATGGCACGCGTGAAGTGATCGGCGGTGATGCCGGTGGTGATCTTCGTCCACGTCGCGCCGTAGTCGGTGGTGCGGTACAGATACGGCGTGAAGTCGTCCATCTGGTAGCGGTTGCCGGCCACCCACGCCGTGCCCGGATCGTGCGGCGACGCTTCGATGATGCTCCAACGCATCCAGTCGGGCAGCCCCTTCGGCGTGATGTTCTGCCACGTC
>JAABRL010000090.1 GCA_011390935.1 Gemmatimonas sp. | reverse complement strand
TGCTTTCAGCAGCCTCCGACAATCAGGACCAATGCCTTATCTCTCTTCCTCTTCTTGGAGTTTCTTTGGCTCATCAGTTGCCGTTGCAGTTCACTAACCGCCTCGTGCGTTGCCGTTGCAGTCCAAACCCGCAATCACCCCGCCAGCTTGCCCAGCAGATACCCCTTGAGCTGCGACGCCCCCACGCGCTCCTGCGCCAGCGAATCCCGCTCGCGCACCGTGACCGTATCGTCGCCCGTGCTCTGCGGGTCCACCGTGATGCAGAACGGTGTGCCCACTTCGTCCTGCCGGCGATACCGCTTGCCGATCGACCCCGTCTCGTCGTAGTCCACCGCCATCGCACCGCGCAGGTCGTCCTGAATGCGCCGCGCCATTTCGGGTTGGCCGTCCTTCTTGGTGAGCGGAAACACGGCCGCCTTGATCGGCGCCAGGAACGGCGCCAGCCCCAGCACCACGCGCCCTTCGTCCTCGCCTTCCACCGCCTCTTCGCGATAGGCGTTCACCAGCGTGGCCAGCGTCACGCGATCAGCACCCACCGACGTCTCCACCACATACGGCACATAGCGCTTGTTGTTCGGCTGGTCGAAGTACTCCAGCTTCTTCCCCGAGAACTGCTGGTGCTGCGTGAGGTCGAAGTCGCTGCGGTTGTGAATGCCCTCGATCTCCTGGAAGCCGAGCGTGCCGCCGAAGTCGAACTGCACATCGAACGCCGCGCGCGCGTAGTGCGCGAGCTCCTGCGCCGTGTGCTGATGGAAGTGCAGGCGCTCCGGCGACAGCCCGAGTCCGAGGTGCCACGCCATGCGCGCCGCCTTCCACTGCTCGAACCACTCCATGTCGGTGCCCGGCTCCACGAAGAACTGCATCTCCATCTGCTCGAACTCGCGCGTGCGGAAGATGAAGTTGCCCGGCGTGATCTCGTTGCGGAACGCCTTGCCGATCTGCGCAATGCCGAACGGCACCTTCTGGCGCGTGCTCTGCTGCACGTTCAAAAAGTTCACGAAGATGCCCTGCGCCGTTTCCGGACGCAGATACACCGTGGCTGCGCTCTCCTCGAGCGGACCCATGAACGTCTTGAACATGAGGTTGAACTGCCGCGGCTCCGTGAGCTGACAGGCGTCGTGCTGCCCAGGCTGCTTGCTCGGCTTCTGCGGGCAGCGCGCATCTTCGAGCTTGTCGGCGCGGAAGCGGCCCTTGCACGTCTTGCAGTCCACGAGCGGGTCCACGAAGCCGCCCACATGGCCGCTGGCCTCCCACGTGCGCGGATGCATGAGGATGGCCGCATCGATGCCCACGACATCGTCGCGGCGCACCATCGACTGCCACCAGTGCTCCTTGATGTTGCGCTTGAGCTCCACGCCGAGCGGACCGTAGTCCCACACCGACCCCGTGCCGCCGTAGATCTCGGACGACTGGAAGATGAAGCCGCGCCGCTTGCACAGCGACACGAGTTTGTCCATCACATCGGGGTGTGCTGCCATGACACGATCGGTTGGGAGGGTGAGTGCGGCGGTGCTCAGCGCGCCGACGCAGCGAGCAGGTGCGCCACGATGAGCTCACCGTGGTCGCGGCCGTTCTCTATGAAGATCTTGTTCGCGTCGAACCCCGACGCGATCACGCCTGCAAGGTAGACGCCCGGGAGAGGCGTCGCCATCGTATCCGCGTCGTGCGTCGGGATGCCGGTCACTTCGTCGATTGGCACCCCCAGCTCGGCCAGCAGCCCGGTCTCCGGCAGGTACCCGGTGAGCAGGTACACCTGCGTGGCCGCAATCTGCTGCTCACCGTCGGGCCCCTCGATCGTGACCGACTCGGGATCGATGCGTGTCACCCGCGAGCCGAAATGCGCAATGATGCTCTCGTCGTGCATCCGGTTGGCGATCACCGGCCGCACCCACGGCTTCACGCCGCGATCGAGATCCGCTTCCATGTGCACCAGGTGCACATGCGCGTCCGATCGCAGCAGTTCGAGCGCTGCATCCACCGCCGAGTTGCCGCCGCCCACCACCACCACCGATTCGCGCCACGCGTAGTGCCCCTCAGTGTAGCCGTGCCGCACGTGCGGCAGATCCTCGCCTGGCACACCCAGCAGGTTGGGGCGCCCGAAGTACCCGGTGGCCACACAGATCGCGTGTGCACGCGTGACCCGCTCCGCGCCGCCACGTGTGCGCGAAGTGAGGACATACCGCGCCGGACGAGCGGCCTCGCTGTGGTCCGTGATTGCCGCCACCTGCTCCACCGTTTCGTACTGGCGCACCGGCAGATTGTAGTGCGACGCCACCGCGCGGTAGTACGCGAGCGCATCTCGGCGCGTGGGCTTTTCGTCGGCCACCACAAACGGCACACCGCCGATCGACAGGCGTTCGGCGGTGCTGAAGAACGTCATGTACGTGGGGTACGACGCAATGCCCGCCACGATCGGCCCACGATCGAACAGCACCACCGACAGGCCGGCGCGCGTGGCAGCCACCGCGGCAGCGAGCCCGCACGGGCCCGCCCCTACGATGGCCAGGTCAACGAATGGCGTGGTCTCGGTCGTCGTCATGCGACGCGCTCCCTGCAGCGGTTGCTGCCGAGCCTCGTCATGCGACGACGGACCGGCCCTCGATGATCTGGTCGCGACGCGTCCCCACGCTCACGTACGAGATCGGCACGTCGATCGCGGCTTCCATGCGATCGAGGTACGCGCGCGCCGCCGACGGGAGGTCGGCCAGCGTGCGCGCAGTGCTCGTGTCGGTCTTCCAGCCATCCGTCCACTCCAGCACCGGCGTCGCACGCTCGAGCAGTTCGAGGTCGGCCGGAAACTCCGTGTACCGCTCACCATCCACCTCATAGCCCACACACACCGCAATGCGGTCGAGCGTGTCGAGCACGTCGAGCTTGGTGACCGCGAGCCCCGACAGCCCGTTCACACGCGCAGCAAAGCGCACGACCACGTCATCGAACCAGCCACAGCGACGCGCCCGCCCCGTGGTGGCACCGTACTCGTTGCCGAGCTTGCGCACTTCACTCTGCAACGGCTCGTCGAACTCCGTGGGGAGCGGGCCGTTGCCCACGCGCGGGGTGTACGCCTTCACCACACCGAGTGCGGCGTGAATGGCGCGCGGGCCAATGCCTACACCCACCGCCGCACCACCCGCCGTGGTATTGCTCGACGTCACGAACGGGTACGTGCCGTGGTCCACATCGAGCATGGAGCCCTGCGCGCCTTCGAGCAGCACCGCCGCGCCCGACTTGATCGCACTGTGCACGCACAGCCCGACATCATCGGCCAGCGCGAGCAGCCGCGGCCCCACACGCGAGAGCGTCTCGAGCGTTTCGTCCACCGTGGCGCGCTGATCGCTGCCCATGGCCTGCAGGCGGTCGTTCGCGTGCGCCACGCCGCGCGTGACCTGTTCGCGCAGTCGGTCGGGCCAGCGCAGGTCGAGCACGCGCACGCCGCGGCGCGCGATCTTGTCTTCGTACGTGGGGCCGATGCCGCGCCCCGTGGTGCCGATCGCCTTGGACGCGGCGCTCGCCTGGTCCATGACCTTGTGATACGGCAGCACGAGATGTGCGCGCTCGCTCACGTACAGGCGGCCTTCCACCTCCACGCCGTCTTCCACGAGACCATCGATCTCGTGAAACAGCGTTTCAGGGTCGAGCACCACCCCGTTGCCGATGGCGCAGCGCACCCCTTCGTGCAGAATGCCGCTGGGCACCTGGTGCAGCACGAACGAGCGGTCACCGATGTGCACGGTGTGACCGGCGTTGGCGCCACCCTGATAGCGCACCACCCAGTCGGCGCGCTCGGCGAGCACGTCCACCAGCTTGCCCTTGCCCTCGTCTCCCCACTGCGCGCCCACCACCACGACGGTGCGCGTTGTCGTATCGAACATGACGGTCCTGGAAGCGGGCGGCGAGGCCGACCCTGAACGCGAAAAACGCCCCGGCGCAATCGCTCGGGGCGTTGGTGGAATCTATCCCCTCGCGCCGGGGAAGCAACGTGTGACCCTCGGCGCCTGCGCCGCATGGGCACGCGTGCCGCGCCCGCGGTGCGATCGCCGGCCGATACGCCTTAGGCGGCGCTCAGGCCACCGGCAGCATCCCTGCGCTGCGCAGCACCGCCTCCACCTTCGCCCGCTCGGCTGCATCGCACGCCAGCAGCGGCGCGCGGGGCGTTCCACCATCGAGCCCGACCAGATCCATCGCCGCCTTGATCCCGGCCGGACCGAACGCACCGGCGATCTCGGTGGCGAGCGGCAGCATCGTCACCTGCAGCTGCGCGGCCTCGTCATGCCGCCCCGCCAGCGCCGCATCCATGAGCGCCCGCACCGGAAGGCCGGCATACAGCGCAATCGCCAGAATCGCGCCGCGGGCACCGCGGTGCACCGCACCGGCCGCCGTGGCACCGTTCCCGGTGAGCACGGTAAACGAGTCGCTCTGCGCGCCCAGATACTCCTCGAGCACCGGCAGGTTGCCCGCCGAGTCCTTCATGCCGATCACGTTCTCGTGCTGCGCCATCGCGTGCACGAGCGCCGGCGACAGCACCAGGTGCGCGTACAGCGGCATGTTGTACAGCAGCACCGGAATCGGGCTTGCATCGGCCACGGCCCGAAAGTGCGTGAGCAGCGCCTCTTCGTTCATGCGCTTGAGGAAGTAGTGTGGCGCAATCACGAGCGCGGCATCGGCGCCTGCGGCCGCGGCATCCTTGCAGCGCGAAATCGTGAGGCGCGTGCTCTCGCTGCCGGTGCCGGTGAGCAGCCACTGGTGGGCTGGAATCACCTCGCGCGCCCATTCGGTGAGCTGACGGCGTTCGGCGCAGTCGAGCAGCGAGGCCTCGCCACTCGAGCCGGCCACCAGAATGCCGTCGAGCCCCATGGCCAGATGTGCGCGCAGGTTGCGCTGAAACGGCTCGCGGGCGATGTCGCCCGTGGCGGAATCGAACGTGGAGATGGCAGGCGCCATCAGACCACCGAGCGGGGAGCGTGTCATGCCGAAATGTACAGCACGCTCCCTGCACTTCGGGAGCGGCGCGATACGCTTGGGAGCGGGACGCTCAGCTCCCGAACAGGCTTTCGAACCCCGACCCGAACACCGTCGAATCGCCGCCCTCGCCGAACGGCGACGGACTCGTCACCGCCTGCATGCCCTGCGGCGATGTCGCCAACGGCGGCAGCGTG
>JAABRL010000089.1 GCA_011390935.1 Gemmatimonas sp. | reverse complement strand
GTCACCGACTGGCAGCCCGGCGCCATGACCATCGCGCTCACGGGGCAGGAGGCCGCCATGAGTCACCTGGTGGTGTCGGAGAACTGGTATCCCGATTGGCACGCCGAGGTGGACGGTCGGCCCGCCGTGGTCCGGCGCGCGAATCACACACTGATCGGCGTGGATCTGCCACCGGGGGCACGCGAGGTGCGGCTGCGGTTTTCGTCGCCGGAGTACGCCATGGGGAAGTGGATCAGTGTGGTGGCGTTGCTGGCAGCGGTGGGGATGATGGTGGGGCCGGTGGTGATGGGGCGTGCTGAAGTCCGCGCAAGAGCGAGTGAAAGGGTGGGCTGACGCTGTTCGAGTCGGAGCGATGTTCGCTGCTCGTTCACCGCATGACAACGCAGGTTCAGGCCTGCGCTTTCACGCGTGCAAGGCGCTCGTGGACCTGCCGATGCACCGCCGCTACGTCGTGTCCGATCGCGACCACCACGTGCGCGTGCAACAGCTCACCCAACGCATCCGCATCCTCGAGCAGCGCTCCTGCCATCTGCGACACGACCGTGCGCACCAGCGACGGCGCCCGCGAATGCTCATCCGTCAGCGATGGGCGCGAGGCGATGACCGCGAGAATGTCTTCAACGTCGTGGCTGGCGAACAGATCTCCTCCACCGCGATCCCCGAACGCCGCCGACTTCAAGCGCTGTCATTTGACATCAGGCGCCGAGCGCGCGGAGGTGTCATGCGTTGCCGGATTCACGTGTTGGATCACGTGTGTGAGATACGCTGCCGCCAACTGCCGTTCCCGCGTCCGGCCAACACGCAGCGCATCCACGGCGGAGAGCATGGCGTACAAGTCGGGGAGTCGGCGCGAAACGTCTGCCGCCTTCGGCCAGAACGGTTCGATTTCAGGCCCCTCACTGTCGCCGTCCACCGCAGGCCACACCACCGCCTCCTCGGCGACGATCGCCTCCCGCAACGCCGGACCGGCATGCGCCGTGGCCACGCCCCGCATGCGTTGCCCCAATGCCGTCGGGAAAGCGTACCGCACGCCGTGCGTCAGAAACTCGACAAGGGCGCGACGGTTCACGGCGCGCTCCCCCCGTTGCCCGTGACGCACGAGCCCCGCCGCCAGCAGACGACCTACCGATGCATGGGCCGTACTCGAGCTGATCTCGAGATCGCGGGCTATCGTCGCAAACGAGTCCGTCGACGCCTGCAGGAGATGCAGGGCGACCGGCACATCGACCGGATGCAGCGCGTGCTTGGACATGATGTTCTCCTGTTCGGTGTTCGCGAATGCCGAATAAAGGATAGCGACGCGAGGCATCGAGGGCTAGTGCGCGGCCTTGGCTTACACGGATTTCTCCATAAAGATTTTCGGGGCATACCCTTCAGGATATCCATCTGCCTCACGGCAGTGCGCGGGTCCGCACCCCTCAACGGAGGGATAGCGTGGAGTAACTCCTCCGCAGCCAGCGCGCCGCCCCCCTACACCGTCAGCGTCAACCCTTCCCACGCCGCGATCACACGCAGCGAACTCCCCGAGTACGCCACCAGCTCTCGGCACTCCTGCACGATCGCGTCCATCTGCTCATCACTGCGATCAGGGTGGTGATGAAACAGCACCAGCAGCCCCGCCACACACTCCATCGCAAAGCGTGTGGCTTCGAGCGCCGACGAGTGCCCCCAGCCGCGGTGTGTCGGCAGTTCCTGATCGGTGTACGTGGCGTCGTGCATGAGTACGGGCACGCCGTGCAGCGCGAGCGTGAGACCGCGACGCCACGCGATCACGTCGGCGTCGGTGCTGGCGTAGTCGAGCTCGTTGTCGGGCGCGTAGGCCACGCCGGCGCCCTTGGCGTCGTCCACACGAAACACCGCGGCTTCACCCGGATGCCGAGCGGGGAAGCGGTGCACCGTGCAACGCCCTTCGATGTCCACCGGAGCGCCGTCCACGATACCCTGCACGTTGAGCCGATCGAGCACCGATGGCAGCGGCGGAAAGAGCGGCGGCGAGAGCAGCGTGTCCACGAGCGCGCGCGTGGTGCCGGCATCGGCGTTGCCGCAGTGCACATGCACGGCGCGCGACGAATCGAACAGCGGCGCGAAGTGCGGCAGTCCGATGACGTGGTCGCTGTGGCGATGCGTGAGGAAGACGTGTGCTGGCGTATTGGGTTCGAGTCGCTGGCCGAGCGTGCGAATGCCGGTGCCTGCGTCGAGAATGATCAGGTCTTCGTGCACCGATCGCACTTCCACGCAGGCCGTATTACCGCCGTAGCGGACGGTGCGTTGACCAGGGCTGGGGACCGTACCGCGAGCGCCCCAGCAGCGCAGGCGAAAGCGCCCGCCCCGCGTGGGGAGCGTGTCTTCAGGGGACATGCGAGACATGCAGTGGCGTGGGCGTCAGATCTGGGGACGCGCCCGAGCCTCGAGCGCGACGCGGTCCACGATGGTGACTCGGCGACGCACCACCTTGATCCACCCGTGCTCCTGGAAGTCCGACATGGCGCGCGACACCGTCTCGCGGCTCGCCCCCACCATCTGCCCCATGAGCTGATGCGTGAGCGGCTTCACGAGCGTGGCGGGCTGTCCCGGGGTGGCATGTTCGAGCAGCACGCGCGCCACACGTCCCGGCACATCGAGCAGCACGAGCGAGCCAATGGTGCCATCGGCCTGACGCAGACGGCGCGAGAGCTCCATGAGCAGCGCCCAAGCCACCTGCGGCTGCGCTTCCACCTGACGGCGGAAATCGGCGCGACGCAGCACCAGCAGACTTGCGGTGCTGGTGGCGATCACGTGCGCCGACCGGGGGCGTCCATCGATGAGCGACAGCTCACCGAAGTGTTCGCCCACGCCGAGCACGCCGAGAATCACTTCGCGTCCATCTTCGGCCACCAGCGCCACCTTCACCTCGCCCGAGCGTACCACGTAGAGCGCGTCGCCAGGGTCTCCTTCGCTCACAATGACGGTGCCCTTGCCCCACTTGTGCTCACGGGTGATCTCGGCGAAGGATCGCAGGGCGATGCGATCGAGTTCGCGAAAGAGCGGCACGGTGCTGAGAAACTCAGCGATGCGATCGAGGGAGACGCTCATGGATGGCGGGGCGAATCGGAGCGGTGGGAATCCGGCGGTGGCGTTCATCGACATGCACAGTCTCCTGACGATGCGTTGGGGGCAGCGTCTGGGCAATGAGGGGGCGACACGCGGAGGCTGGGGCAGCCGCGCAACAGGTCTCGGCGTGGAACGCGCACGCTCTCGCCGCTACCTTAAACGGGCTACGGGTCAGCGTTTACAGTATGGAACGTACCCCGAACCCTGATCGAGTCGCCGTGACTCTTGTCACAACGCCGTCCTGACTCGGCGCCATCTCCAACCACTCCCGTTGTGCAGCAGTCCGCCCTTCGTGACCGACTCGACGACGCGCTCGCCCGCGCGTCCGAGGTGGAAAGCCAGCTGGCCGACCCGGCCGTGACCTCGCAGCCCGCGCGTTTCGCCGAGCTGGGGCGCGAGCACCGTCGGCTCTCGGCCGTGGTGGAGCATGCGCACCGGCTCACCAAAGTGGAGCGCGACCTGGCGGGTTCGCGTGAGTTGGCCGACGGGGATGACCCGGAGTTCGCCGCCGAAGCATCGGCCGATGTGGAGCGGCTCGAGGCGGAGATGGAGGCGTTGGAGAAGGCGCTGCTTCCGCTGCTCATTCCGCGTGATCCGCTCGACGATCGCCCCGCGATCGTGGAAATCCGCGCCGGCACGGGTGGCGACGAGGCCGGTCTCTTTGCGGCCGACCTGTACCGCATGTATCAGCGCTTCATCGAACGAAAGGGGTGGCGCATCGAGCCCATGAGCTGGAGCGACGGCACGCTGGGCGGCATCAAGGAAGCCGTGTTCAAGGTGATGGGCGATGGCGCGTTCGGTGTGCTGCGATGGGAGTCGGGGGTGCATCGTGTGCAGCGTGTGCCGGCCACGGAAGCGCAGGGGCGCATTCACACCTCGGCGGCCACGGTGGCCGTGTTGCCCGAAGCCGAAGAGGTGGACGTGCGCATTGAAGACAAGGATCTGCGCATTGACGTGTTCCGCTCGTCGGGCCCCGGGGGCCAGAGCGTGAACACCACCGACTCTGCGGTGCGCATCACGCACATTCCCACGGGCATCGTGGTGAGTCAGCAGGATCAGAAGTCGCAGCTGCAGAACAAGATGAAGGCCATGATCGTGTTGCGTGCGCGACTGCTCGACCTGCGGCTGTCGGAGCTGGAGGCCGAGCGTTCGCGCATGCGCAAGTCGCAGGTGAGCACGGGCGACCGGTCGGCGAAGATTCGCACGTACAACTTTCCGCAGGGTCGAGTGACGGACCATCGCATTGGTCTCACGCTGTACGACATCGCGCGCGTGATGGACGGTGACGTGTCGCCGTTTCTGGAAGCGCTGGCGTTGGCGGACGCGGAGGAGCGGTTGCGCGCGTGAACGGGCTCGGCGCCGGGGTGTTGTGATGACGCTGTCCGCGTTGCGCGCGGAGCTGGTGTCGGCGTTGGGTGACGCCGAGCTGGCGGTGGAGTTGTTGTCGTCGCTGCTGCTGGTGGGTGCGGCGGTGGTGCGCGAGCGCTCGCATGCGGGGGCGGTGGTAGACGCGGCGATCGTGGTGCAGGCGCGCGAGGCGGTGGCGCGACTGCAGCGGGGGATGCCGCTGGCCTATGCGGTGGGGCGCGCGGCGTTCCGGCACCTGGAGCTGCAGGTGGATGCGCGTGTGCTGATTCCGCGCCCCGAGACCGAGATCGTGGTGGAGCATGCGCTGCGCGTGTGTGCGGACCGACCGGGCGGTGTGGCGGCGGACATTGGCACGGGGAGCGGCGCGATTGCGCTGTCGCTGGCGATGGAGGGGCGGTTTGATCGCGTCATTGCGACGGATGTCTCGGCCGACGCGCTGGATGTGGCGCGGGGGAATGCGGAGCGGCTCGGCTCGGCGTTGCGGTGCCCGGTGGAGTTTCGGCTGGGCGCGGATGTGGGGCCGCTGGTGGGCGAGCGGCTGCGGCTGATTGTCAGTAACCCCCCGTACATTGCCGAATCGGAGCGGGCGGAGCTGCCGGCGATGGTGCGGGAGTGGGAGCCGGGGTTGGCGCTGTTTGCGGAGGACGAGGGGATGGCGCGGTATGTGGCGATTGTGGGGGGGGCGCCGACTGTGCTCGAACGCGGCGGGTGGTTGGTGTTCGAGACGGAT
>JAABRL010000008.1 GCA_011390935.1 Gemmatimonas sp. | reverse complement strand
CCAGCAGCCCGTTCCGACGGCCGGTCGCGGAACAGCTGTTCGGCACCTTGTGGCTTGGACGTCTGGGGCACATGGTGTTGCGCGCCGTTACCGGCATGACGGCGGCGTCAGCCACATCGGTCGCGTCCGCATCCGGCACCGTCTCCGGTGCGCGTCCCGCCCCCTCGGCATCCGTCGCGCCAACGCCATCCCGCGCGCACGACGACGCGCGTTCGCTCGCCGAGCAGGTGCACGACCTGCAGCAACGCGTGTCCCGACTCGAGCGCACGCGCGACTGAATCGCAGCGGCGTACGGCGGCGAGTGGACCTCGGCAGCGCGATCTCGCGTGGGCGCATACTCCCGAGGCCACCCACCTCTGCCGACGGCCGTCACCCGCCGTCCCTCCCACCGCAGTCCGGAGGCCTCGATGCGCACGACGACGCTGCTCTTTGCCCTGCTGGCGCTCGTTTCCACCAGCGCCGTCGCTCAACAGCCGCCCGCGGGGGCCTACGCGCAGCAACCGCCGCGCCGTCCGGCCGATGCGCCGCGCACCATCGAGGGCGTGAACACCGTGTGGATCGAGCAGCTCACGCGCCCCGAGCTGCGCGACCGCATTCATCAGCACGGCTACACGACCGGGTGCCGTGCGCCAGACCTTCCCGCGCGAGGCGCATCGCGATCTGCGAGCCATCCAGAAAGCGTTGCCGCTGTCCGGGCTGCACCTCGATCCGACCTGCAACGATGGTGGTCTTGGAGTTGTCGGTGAAGAGACGCGTGCTTACTCCCGTTGCCGCAACGCGGACAGTGCCCCCGCGTCATACCAGCGACCCCGCGTATACACACCAACCGGAGACGCATACGCAAGCGCCGACGTCAGCGGATTCTCGGAAAGCAGCACCAAGTCGGCCTGCTTGCCCACGGCCAGCACACCAAACCGATCCAGGCTGGTGAACACCCGAGCGGGGAGACTCGTGGCCGCTTGCAGCACGGCCAGCGGCGAGAGCCCGCCATCCGCCAGCATCTGCAGCTCGAGCACGAGTGAAGCGCCGGGTGCGGCGCAGAAGGTGGTGGCATCGGTACCAGCAAGCAGCGGGATGCCGGCCTCGGCCACCAGTCGCACGAGGCGCCGACGGGCCTGTACCATGCTCGCTCCGACTTCGTCGCTGACACCGTCGAACTGCCGAAGATACAGGTCGCAGCCATCGCGCTGCGCCTCTGGCAACCGGTTGCGCAACCGCTGACCGTCGGCCCGCGACATGAACGTCGCGGTCAATGTAGGCGTGAGCACCAATCCGGCCAGCGCCGCGGATCGCAGTCGCGTCTGACAATCGGGCGTGTCGACACGGTTCGCAAACTCGGCGTAGATCGCAGGAATCGCTTCACCGGAGTTGCGGAAGCGCGCGGCGATCACACGATCGAAGTAGCCGTTGCCCGGCGTCATGCACTCCTGAAACGTGTCGAAGTCCAGATGCTCGATGGTGCGAAGGCCAAGCGTCGCCTGCGTCGCCAGCGACATGCCCGGCTGCGCGTGACCTACGACCGGCAGCTGGTGCTGCGCCGCAGCACGCATGAGCCGAGGCAGCCGCGTGCTGTCGAAGCCGGCGTAGACCTTGATGAAGTCCACACCGGCCTCCGCGAGTCGCGATACCGCGGCTTCCGTTTCCGCGGTGTCCGTGACGAGCACCTGCTGCTGCGTGTCACCGTACGGGAGCGAAAACGCCCACAACGTCGGACCGGCTCCGATCATGCGAGGGGCCGCAACACCAGGCGAAGCGATGCGCTCGAGAAACCGCGTCCGCGCATCAAGGGAGGATCCCATGTCACGCACATGCGTGATGCCGAAGGAGAGCATGACGCCGGCGTCTCGTTCTGCGGACGCGTCGTCCCCCTGCAGCAGGTGCACGTGCGCATCCCACAGTCCGGGAATCGCGAAGTGGCCGCCGCCGTCGATCACGCGCGCACTCGTCGCGAACGGCATGTTGCCAGACGGGATGATGGCCCGGATCACACCGTCGGCTATGCCAACGGCCTGATCGTGCCGGATCGTGCCGTCGACCGGATCAACGACGTGGACGTGGCGAATCCAGACCTCAGGGGTGCTGCGAGACTGCGGGATCGGCGTGTGACGGGTACAGGCGCCGAGCAGCAGCGACCACGCCAACGGTCGCCACACCCGACGCCGGAGTGTGGAAGCGCGGTGGTTGAGCGGTCGCATGTGTTCGAGCAGGTCGCGTGAGGGAGTTGATCGCACACAAGTACGTTCGCTCGCCGGTCGGGAATGGATGCAGCACACGTTGCAATCGACACCCTCGACGAGACGGCTTGAGCGCGTTGCCCCCGTCGCCGTCGTGTGCACCGAGGCGCGTCAGGCATCAGCGCTGCCCGGACGCAGCCTCACGCCCCGGGAATGATCGCGCTGAAGGTAGCCGTCCCGTTGCGGCACACCGGATCGCAGCCGCGCCCATTGGGCCGATTCGTGGTGTAGGTGGGGCGGACCTCCTGGCGTGCCTCCCCCGCGGACGTGGTCACGACCACCGTGGCCACGGTGGGCAGCGTGTTCTCGAAGAAGAACGCGGGACCGTTGCATCGGCTCGGGTCCGGGCAGTTCACCTCGCGTGGCGCTTCCCCTTCGACGAGCAGTTGTACCGTGTAGGCGTCGTTCGGAATGCGCGCCAATGAGATCGACAGGCCGTTGGCGCAGCCGATCAGGGTGCACGCGCCGACCAGCAGATCGCCGACACAGCCGGTGAGCAGCAACAGGCCGGCGGCCGCAAGTGGGCGAGGAAAGAGCGAGCGCATGCACCGCAAAGTGCCTCGATTGAGGCCGTGCCGGTAGTCCGCCTAGTGTCGTGCCCCCCCTCGTCGTATGCTTCAGGTATGCGGCGCCCCCTCCCTCGCCGTGATTTCCTCCTCCGCTCGGCGCGCGTCCGGGCCCGGCACCCCGTCCGACTACAGACGCCATGCACATCCCACGCCCGATCCTCGCTGTCGTTGTCCTCGCCCTGCTCGCCGGCACCTCGTCGTTGGCCTCTGCGCAAGCCGGCGGGCACAGCATGCACGGCATGCATGCCCCCGAGATCGTCATCCCCGCGGGCGCGCGCTACACCAAGGCGGATGTCGAGTTCATGCAGGGCATGATTGCCCACCATGCACAGGCCATCGTCATGGCGCGCTTCGCGGAGTCGAACGGCGCGAATCCGCAGGTGCTCAAGCTCTCCCGAAAGATCGATCAGTCGCAGGTGCCCGAGATCCAGATCATGCAGGAGTGGCTGCGTCAGTACAACCAGTTTGCGCCGGACACATCGTCCTGGCGACACATGTCGATGACCGGCATGCTGACCACGGCGCAGCTCACGGAGCTCGAAGTGGCCAAGGGGGTCGACTTCGATCGCGCCTTCCTCAAATACATGATCATGCACCATGAGGGCGCACTGACCATGGTGGACGACCTCTTCGCATCGCCGATGGCGGGGCAGGAAGTGGACGTGTCGGTGTTCGCCAACGATGTCGTCACGTCACAGACCGCAGAGATCGGCATCATGCGACGTCTGCTCTCCCAGCTCCCTCCGCAGTAACGCGCCACGTCAACGCGCACGAAGGAACGCGACGCGTGCAGCGTCCCGCTCGCCCTATTCCCACAACAGGAGCTTGACCCGATGCGTGTCGTCCGTGACCTGAAGTTTCTCCAGATCCTGCTGCTCGCGTCGGTCGTCGCGCCGAGCATGGCGTCGGCGCAGACGTACCCAACCAGCGCCGATCCGCGCTCCACGCTCACGCCCGGGCGCTTCGACGCCGGTACCGCGTTTCTCGGCATGCGGCTCGTGTCGAATACGCCCAAGCCGGCGCAGTTCGATACCAGCCGCGGCCTGACGTTCGCCAACTCCGACATCGCGTTCGGCACCCATTACGCCTACCAGGGCAACTTTGCCGGCTTCACCATCTGGGACATTTCCGATCCCGCCAAGCCGGTCGTCGCGTCGGTCATGCAGTGCACCACGTCGCAGGGGGACCCCTCGATCGTCGGCAACCTGCTCTTCATCTCCGCCGAGGGCGCCGGCAACCGCAATGATTGCGGGAGCCAGGGGGTGCAGGACCCGAAGGATCACATGGCGGGCGTGCGCATCTTCGATGTCTCCAATGCGAAGGCGCCCAGGCTCGTGAAGAACGTACAGACGTGCAAGGGATCGCATACGCACACCGTCGTGCCGAGCAAGAAGGATCCCAACATCATCTACATCTACGTCTCGGGACAGTCCAATGCGCGTCCCGAAACGGAACTGGCTGGGTGCAAGAACGGCACGGATCCGGACGATCCCACGAACTCGCTGTATCAGCTCGACATCATCAAGGTGGAGCTCGACCATCCCGAACGTGCCGTCGTGATTCCGGGCGCGCGGATTTTTTCCGACCTCGACGTCGATGCAACGTGCAAGCAGTTCTGTGCACCCACGGATCCGCGCCGCCCTGCTGGCCGCGGCGGACGTCGCGTCCCGGGCGATACCGCGTCCGTCCCGTTGCATACGGGTCCGCGCAACTGTCATGACGTGACCGCGTATCCGGCGCTCAACCTGCTGGCCGCGGCCTGTTCGACGCACTCCATCCTGGTGGACATTTCGGATCCTGAAAAGCCGTTTCGGATCGACGCGCTCACCGACGAGAACAACTTCCAGGGGCGACACACGGCCGCGTTCAGCAACGATGGCACCAAGCTGGTGCAGACCGACGAGTGGGGCGGTGGCACGGGCCCGATGTGTCAGGCCTCGAGCATGATCGAGCTGGGCGGCAACACGGTGATTACGCTCGATGCGAAGAAGAAGCAGACGCAGCGCGCCTACTTCAAGTTGCCGTCGGCACAGTCCGCCGAGGAGAACTGCGTGGCGCACAACGGCGGCATCATTCCCGTCCCGGGACGCGATCTGTACGTGCAGGCGTGGTATCAGGGCGGCATCAACGTGATGGACTTCACCGACCCGGACGAGGCGATCGAGATTGCCTACTTCGATCGGGGGTCGATCGATCCGCCGGCGCTCGTCGACGTGCCATCGGCCGCGGCCGAAGCCGCCTTGGCCGCCAGCGGTGGTCGCAGTCGCAACACGATCGGCGGTTCGTGGGGAGCGTACTACTGGAACGGCATGATCTATTCGTCCGAGATCGACCGCGGACTGGATATTCTCGAGCTGACGCCGAGCGCGCAGCTGTCCGCCAACGAGATCGCGGCCGCGAAGCTGGTCACGCTCACAGACTACAACCCGCAGAGCCAGCCGCTGCTCACGTGGCCGCCGGCGTTTGTCGTGGTGCGGTCGTACCTCGACCAGCTGGCGCGCGGCAATGGCCTCGCAACGAACCGTCTCGAGGCGATTGCACTGGCCCTCGACGCGGCCGAGATGAAGTCCGGCGCGGCGCGCGCGAGCGCGCTGAACGCTCTCGCTCGACAGGTCGATGGCGACGTGAAGGATGCGAAGGACGGCGCCCGTGTACGCACGATGGCGGGCGAGATTCGCCGTCTGGCGACGGCATCGAAGTAGCGGCGTCCACGCTCTCCATCTGTACGTGTGCACGAACGGCGCCTCGCAAGGGGCGCCGTTCTGTGTCAGCGACCGCTCACCACACTCCACAGCTGACTCGCCCCCAGCACGGCGAAGATCAGCGTGCACACCACCAGCGCCGCATTCGTGCCCACGCCATTGCGCCATTCGGCACGCACCCGCGAGCTGTTCAGCAAGCCGAGCAAGGTGATCGCGAGAAAGGGCATGAACAGCGCACCGAGCACGCCGTAGGCGAGAATGAGACCAATCGGTCGACCGAGCTGGAACAGCAGCATGGGTGGAAACGTGAGCCACACCAGATAGAACCTGAAGTATTTTCCGCCCACGCGCGTATCGGCGTGCCCGCTCGTGAGCCCGCGCATGTTGCCCCAATAGTCGGCGAACATGAGCGAGACACCGTTCCACACGCCGAGCAGCGACGAGAACGACGCAGCCCAGAATCCGATCAGGAAACCGGTGGCCACCGTCGGACCGTAGCGATCCGCGAGCACCGTGCGCAGATCGAGCAGCCCCTCGTCGCTCGCGCCAAGACTCACCCCGGCTGCACGGACGACCTCGGCGCCCACGATCAGCATCGCGATCACGAACACACCCGTGAGCACATACGCCGCCGTGTTGTCGATGCGCATCACGCGCATCCATTCGGGCGTGATCCATCCCTTCTCACGCAACCAGTAGCCGTACGCGGCGAGTGTGATCGTGCCGCCCACCCCGCCGGCCAGCGCCAGCGTGTACATCACACCGCTGCGTCCGTCGGGAATCACCGGGATCAATCCTGTGAACATCGATGGCACGTGCGGAGCGGCGATGATCGCGAGTCCCACGACCACCACGAACATGATGCCCACCAACGCCGCGGTGATCTTCTCGAACAGGGCGTACTTGCCGAACCACACCATGACGAAGCCGAGCAGCCCCATTCCGATCGCCCACGTGGTGAGCGAGATCGCGGGGAATGCCGCCGCCAGCGGCAGCGCCGACGACGACATGGCCGTCGCGCCATACACGAATCCCCAGATGATGATATAGGGGCCGAAGTACCAGCTCGTCCAGGCGCCGAGACTGCGCCAGCCCTCGAAGATCGTGAGCCCGGTCGCGAGCGAGAAACGTCCGGCGCCTTCCACGAGCACGATCTTGAGCACCACACCCACAATCACGGCCCAGAGCAGCGCGTAGCCGTAGCGCGAACCGGCCACGAGTGTGGCCACCATGTCCGATGCGCCCACGCCGGTGGCGGCGACGACGAGACCAGGTCCGAGTAGCCGCCAGCGGACACGAGCTGCGTGACCGGTGGGTTCCGTGTCACCGGAATCGTCGAGCACCGCTAGCCCTCGATGAGGGAGATACCGCGACGGGCGTCCAGTCATTCGACATTCGTGGGTCCATGTCTGGCGAAACGACAGGCAATCGTGAGCACGCTGAGCGATCACGTCCTGCAGGCAGAAGATGCGGGTGTGGAAGCGCTCTCGCTACCGCACCTCCATTCGCCGGTCAGCTGCATCCTCAGGCCGACACGCTGCGCTGCACCCGAGCGACGGCACCTCACCACACACGCAGTTGAAATCGGGGACCGATCCCAACCGTACTGCGCTGCCCGTTCACGTTGGCCCACGTGCCCACGCCCAGCCGCACGTGCGAACCGAGACCCAACAGCGCGGATGCATCGGTGATCACGCCGACGGTCCGATAGTCCTCACCGCCCACCGCGAAACCCTCGTTGTCGAGACCATCGACGCCCCACGTCACGGCGGGGCCGGCGAACAGCTCGAGGTGCAGCGCGCCGTACCGACGATGCGCGCCGACACTGAGGCTGACGGCATTGGAGGTCAGCGTCGATTTGATGTTCGACGCAGCGTTGCGCCCCACCCGAAAGGAGAGATCGCCACGACGCGTGCTCAGGCCTGCGTTCCCGCCCAGTCCGTAGGGGGACGTCATGAGGCTGAGTCCGACATCTGTCCAGGCCGTGCGTCTCGGGGTTGGCGTCTGTGCGGCGAGCGGTGCTGCGCACAGAAGCAGGAGCAGGAACACTCGTTTCATCGAAGCTCTCCGATCACGGGGGATACCGCCGCTGCGGCAGGCACCTGCGTGGTCCGAGCATCGGACGGACTGTTCAGGTGGCCATCCATACGATCGGGGGCGCGGGACAGAGCGGCGATACGTCACGTGACGTAGTGCATCTGCGGTGGCTCGCTTCGCGAGTTCGCCCCGGTACGCGGGGTTGTCACTTGCGTTCGCTTGCGCGAAGCCCAGCAGCGCGCCGGCCACCCGTTGCACGACGAGGCAGAACCCGCGCGGATCGCCTTGCGCGAACTGCTCTCGCCACTGCCGCTCACGCACGACAACACTCGGGCCCGGCAGGACGCGCGGGGCGTACGTGACATTCCATGCGATCACGTGCAGCTGGACCGAGGGGTGTTCAGTCGAGCAGAATCGGCTCCACGATCCGCACCGGATTGAGACTCTCGATTCTCCGCGGCCCGGCACCGAGCTGGCCACGCGTATTGCGGCCCCAGCAGTAGATCGCGCCGGCGGTCGTCACGCCGCACGTGACGCTCGGGAGGCCGACCACGGAATCCGGGTTGCCGTTTTCGCCCACCTCGAGCATCGCGAACTCATGCCCGCCCGTGACGGGAACGGGCGTGAGGCGATCGATCACGTCGCCGTAGCCGATCTGGCCGTGCGGGCTGTACCCCCAGCAGTACGCCGTCCGGCCCACGAGCCCACAGGAGTTCTGGGCGCCGACGCTCATCGCGTCGAACTGCAGCGATGTGGCGACCGGCGTGACGCGCTCGTTGTCGGAGATCCTACCGAGGCCGAGCTGTCCTCGCTGATTGAGCCCCCAGCAGTGGGCCACGCCATCGATGGTTGCGCCGCACATGTGGCTCGTTCCCGGCGACAGTGAACGGAACCGCAGCTGCTCTCCGATGATCGCCGGAGGCTGTGCGTCGAGTCGGCCGAGCTGACCGTGCGCGTTGCCCCCCCAGCAGTACGCTTCACCCGCCGCCGTGAGGCCACAGCTATTCGTGCCGCCCATGACAAGGCGCTGAAATGCCGGAAGCCCCTGTGGCACGGGAATCGGACGGTCCTCCCAGCAGGTGACCGCACCCGACTCGGCGAGCCCGCATGTAGTCGCCGCATTGGTGGCGATCGTTGCGAATGCCGGTACGCCAATCACTCGCGTGGGCACACTCACCACGGCCGACGTGCCGTTGTTGAGGAACCCGATGTTCGATTGGCCCCAGCAGTACGTCTCCCCGTCCGCCGTGAGCGCGCAAGCACGATTTCCACTGAGCGCGATCGAGACGAACCGGCGATCCGTGTCAACGCGAAGCGGGGCGAAGGCCTCGCCTCCCACCACGCCGACGCCGAGCTGGCCGGAGCCATTGACCCCCCAGCAGTACGCGGTGCCGTCCGCGGTCAGCGCGCACGCATGTGACACCGCCAGTGAGACGGAGCGCCACACCGTCTCGTTCGCCGGCGGTTCCGGCTCGGGTGTGGGTTCGCCGGGAGAGGTGCCATCGCCGCCGCATGCGGCGGTGAGCGCGGCGATCGAAATGGATGCGAACCGGCGGAGCGTAGGAGGAAACGTCACGGAGAATGCGGGGAAGGCAGGCGGCACAGGCGTGAGGGTGCTCTGCGCGTCGCCCTGCTCGTGGTCGTCCACGCCAATACCATTACGTGCGGCACATCGTTCCTGTCATTCCACCTGCCGAGCAGTTCCGTGCGACTCCACTGCAGCGGCTTCACGCAACCGCGCGAAACGCGCAAGCGCGCGCCAACTCGCGGATGGTGCGTCGGGCTGTCGCAGGAGATACCTGCATTGTGCACTTCCTGCTGATGGTGCGCGCGTCTGCTGGGCCCTTACCATGCACTGCAGCGCGCCCGACGTGCCCGGCGACCATCCCGTTGGCCGCTAGGTCGGGCCATCCTCAGCCGGAGAAGTCCTCATGGAGCGTTCCACCACGCATCCCTCGCGTGACGAGGGTGTGCAGAAGATCGCGGAACTCATCAAGGATCTGCGCATTGCCATGTTCGTGACCATCGACGAACGTGGCATCCCGAACAGCCGACCGATGGCGACGCAAGGCGAGGACTTTCAGGGGGTGCTGTGGTTCTTCTCCGACCGGCACTCGCCCAAGGTGCGCGATGTGATGAACAACCCGCAGGTAAATGTCGTGTACATGAAGAGCGCAGATGAGAGCTACCTGTCGCTGGTCGGCACCGCAGAGATCAGCAACGATCGCGAACGCATGCGCGAGCTGTGGAGCCCGTGGATGAAGTCGTGGTTCGACAGCGCCGAGGATCCGGATCTGTGTCTGCTGCGCGTGTCGGTGTCGGAGGGCGAGTATTGGGACACCCCCGGAGGCAAGGTGGCATCGTTGTTCTCGCTCGTGAAAGGGGCGTTGACTGGGGATCCGGGCGACATGGAATCCAATCACGGCCACGTACGCCTGAGATAGCGTTGTGTCGGCGACGTGACGCCGCCCGATTTCACCCTTTGGGCGAATAGTGCGCGCGTCTCCGATGCTCTATCTGTTCATGGACCGAATCGCGTGCCGCGGCGACGTCGGTTTCGCATCGACCGATCAGTTCCGCGTCATCATGAACGTTCGTCTACAGATGCTCGGGCCGCGACACGAGGCGTGACGCCGCTCGGAGGATATCGAATATGCGTAGTGATTTCGTATGGAGTCGTGTGCGCGGCGTGACCGTGCTGTCAGGACTGCTCGTGTTTGTCGGCTGCGCCGGCAACACCCGCACGAACGTGCCCACCACCAACCCCCCGCTCACCTCCAGCGGACCGATGGCGGGCACGCTCGCCACCGATTCGGACACGGGAGCGTCAAGCATTGGTGACACAACCATGGACATCTCGACCTATCGGTTTACGGACGCGCAGATCGCGAACATCGCGATGACGGCAAACCGGCTGGATAGCACGAGTGGCGCTGATGTCGTGGATCGACTCAGCAATGAGGATGCACGTTTTTTCGCGCGCAAGATGACCATTGAACACGGTACCATGATGGATTCACTGCGTGCGATCACGACACGACTTGGCACCGCCTCGGGAGCAAACGAAGTGTCGGCTGCGCTTGAGCTGAAAGCGTCCGAGGCTGAAGAAGGGAGCGGCAACAGGCTTGATCGATCATACATGCAGAACGAAGTTGCCATGCATCAGCGGGTTTTGCGTACGCTTGACGATGCCATGTTGCCGCAAGTGCGCGATCCGTCACTGAGAGAGCAGCTCTTGCAGATGCGTACTGCCGTGGCCGCGCATTTGCAGGAAGCAGAATCCATTCTGGCTCGGCTCCCGGCGCGCTAAGTATGGCGCTGCGTCAGCGGCCGTCAGTCGACGGTGTCGTCGGACGCCGTTGACCATGCTCCATGCCAGTTCGGCGATTCCGGAGAAGCAGAACGCGGGTTGCGTCCCAGCACCCGCGGCGCGACGGAGGGGCAATGCGTGTCGGGATGTGGCGCATGGACGGCACGCTCGGAAAGCGTGTGATGCGCCGGAGCGTCGCCAGATGGGTGCGCTTGCGCCGCACGTTTCAAGCACCCGAAAAGTGTGACACAGCCTGCGGTCGGCCTCGCGAAGACGAATGCCGCTCGAGGCCAACGCTGTGACGCACGCTCGGGCCGCGAACGGTCAGGACGAAAACCCGCCAGGAGGTCGTCGATCGCTTGCTTGCGATTCATCGCGGAAAGCTGCACGTTCTCCGCTCGGTGCTCGCCCTCCGCCTAACCCGCGGGTCAACCTGTCCCAAGCAAGGGTTCAACGAATGAGACTTTCACATTTCCTCCGCGGCTCAGTCGCCCTCCTCTCGCTCTCTGTTGTGACTCCGGGGACGGCGCCTGCACAGGTCCTCTTCAACAACGGTCCTGCGGCTGACGCGGGCCTTTCTGTCATCCGAGCGGGCGGCACACTCTTCGGCGCCGGCGCCCAGAGCAGTATCCCAAACGTGGTCGCTGACAACTTCAGCGTGGGTGGCTTGGGATGGAACGTGACTGGCTTCAGCTTCTTTGCCTACCAGACGTTCGCCGCGAGCCAGTTCACCTTCACCTCGCTGACGTGGAGCATCGTGTCGGGTGACATCAACGTAGGACCCACGGTCGCTTCAGGCACTGTGGTGCCAACGAACGGTGGCCTGCAAGGTTACCGCGTCACGGCGGCCTCTCCGACCAACCAGGACCGGGCGATCTTTCAGCTCGACGCGGACGTGGCCGACTTCGCGCTGGGAGCCGGCGACTACTGGTTGACATGGGGTATAGCCGGCTCAGCGGCTTCAGGGCCGTGGCAGCCACCCACGGCTGACGGCGCAGTTGGTAATGCCGTGCAGAGCTTGGCCGGCGGCGCGTTCAATCAGGTGATCGACGCCGGTGATGGCCTCGGTGTGGAGATGCCGTTCATCGTGCGTGGCACGCGTACCACAACGGCTGTCCCCGAGCCTTCCTCGCTGGCGATGATGCTCGTCGGAGGGATCGCGATGGTTGGTGTCGCGCGCCGTCGCCGCCTGAGCGAGTAACCGCGGATACGCGCATCGAACGATGGACGCCCCGCGGCCGTTTTGGCGCGGGGCGTTGTCGTAGTGGCGCGAACCGGCGGAGGACGTGTTCGGATTTGTTTCGTCGATCGGGAAGTGGGCGCTTCCGCGCGCGGCCTCGCCCCTCAACGCCCCCGCCACGCCGCTTCGCACTCCCGCACCACCTCCGCCACCGACACCACCCCGGTGATCGTCGCCACGCTCTTCCCCGCCTGCCAGTAATCCGCGCGCGCCTCCCCCTGCGCTGATCGCTTCAGCTGCCGCAGCGAGCGCAGCGCATACCACGTGCGAATCCAATGTTTGGTCCGCCGGCCGCGAAACATCGCGCGTGCAATCGGTCCCACGCGCGTGCCCAAGCGTTCCACGTACGGCGTGCGCAGCACGGCCACCGGTACCCCGGTCAGCCGTTCCGTGAGCACCACATCCGACTCCGTGGCCTGCACGATCGCCTGCTTGTAGTGCACATCGGCCGTGCATTCGTGCGTCGCGATCAGACGCGTACCGATCTGCACGCCGGCATATCCCATACCGAGCAGGTCGGCAAAGGGCGCACCGCTCCCCACGCCGCCCGCGGCGACCACGGGCAGGCCGAGGTCGCCCACCTCCTGCAGGAGCGCATACGCGGAGCGGCTGCCCGTGTGACCACCCGCCCGCTCATTCACGGCAATGAGCCCGTGCACACCAGCATCGCGCCCCTTGAGCGCCCACTTGAGCTCGGTGATGTCGTGGTATACCACGCCGCCGTGTGGTGCGACCATGTCCACCACCCAGCGCGGGTTGCCCAGCGACGTGACGAAAAACCGTACGCCTTCCTCGAGCGCAATCTCCACCCACCGTACCATGCGCTGGTGGTACGTGCGCGAGGACGCTTCGATGAGCGCGTTCAGTCCGATCGGTGCCCCGTCCGCCAGCGCCACGATCTCGCGCACCCCCGCCCGATACTCGCGCTTGTGCACGTAGGTGAGCGAGATCGGCTGGATCACGCCAATGCCGCCGGCCTTCGAGACCGCGGCCACCAGCTCCGGGTTGCTGCACGGATACATCGCCCCGCCAATGAGCGGCACGCGAATGCCCGCGGCCCGCGTGAGCGGCGTCTCGAATGGGGGACCAGCGGCAATGGACATGGCGGCTCGGGAACGGAGTGGGTGAACCGGAAGGTTGATCTCGTAACTGCCCCGCGCCAGTAGGGCAGCCGTCCCGCCACGGGCCCCAGAGGTGCGTTCGTTCCCCCGACGAGGTAGACTGCATCTCATGACCGTGCTCGTCACCGGCGCGACCGGCTACATCGGGGGACGGCTCACGTCTCGGCTTGTCGAACGCGGATTGCGCGTGCGACTGCTGGTGCGCGACCCGCGGCGCCTGCGCGGGCGCTGGTGGGAGAACGATGTGGAGATGGTGCAGGGGGACCTGTTCGATTTCTCCTCGCTCGAACGCGCGCTCGACGGGGTGAGCGAGGCCTACTACCTCGTGCACTCCATGGCCTCCGGCGCCGACTTCGATGAACGCGATCGCATTGCCGCCCGCAACTTCGTGCACGCCGGCCAGTCGCTGAAACACTGCATCTACCTCGGCGGGCTCGTCCCTCCGGCGCACGATCTGTCCAAACACCTGCAGAGCCGCGCCGACACCGGTGCTGTGCTACGCGAAGGACTGCCCGTCACGGAGTTCCGCGCCGGACCCATCGTGGGCTCCGGCTCCGCGTCGTTCGAGATGGTGCGCTACCTCACCGAGCGCCTGCCGTTCATGCTCGCGCCACGCTGGATCACCAACCAGGTGCAGCCCATCGCCGTGCGCGATGTGCTTACGTATCTGCTCGAGGCACGGCAGCGCGACCCGATGGGCATCGTGGACATCGGCGGCGCCGATCGGCTCTCGTTTCGTGACATGCTGCGTCAATACGGCGAGATTCGCGGGCTCAAGCGCATCATCATCGCCGCGCCGGTGCTCGCCCCCTCGCTCGCTGCGCTCTGGATTCACAAGATCACGCCCATTCCGCGCTCGGTCGCGGAGCCCTTGGTGGAGGGGATCGTGCATCCGGTCGTGGCCGACACCGCCCGGGCCCGCGAACTGTTCCCCGACATCGAGCCCATGGGCTACCGCACCGCCGTGGAACGCGCGCTCGCCCGCATGAGCGAACGGGCCGTGGAGTCGCGCTGGAGCGATGCCCTCGGCGCCGGCGAATCGTACGAACTGCTTGATCGCGAGGGCGTGCTCGAGGAAACGCGCGCGCAGTATGTGGACGCCACGCCCGAGCAGGTCTTCCGTGCCTTTTGCAAGCTGGGCGGCGATCGCGGCTGGCTGGTGTGGAACTTCCTATGGCGAGCACGCGGTTTTCTGGATCGGCTGGTGGGGGGACCGGGACTGCGGCGAGGCCGCCGCGATCCGGAGCAGTTGCTCCCCGGCGAGGCGCTCGACTTCTGGCGCGTGGAAATCGTGGAGCCCCCGCGGTTGCTGCGACTGCGCGCCGAAATGCGCGTTCCGGGCAAGGCGTGGTTACAGTTCACGGCGATTCCCGAAGGGAAGGGGACGCGCGTGTTGCAGACTGCGCTCTTCGCCCCTCGCGGGTTGCTTGGACTTCTCTACTGGTATGCGATGTATCCGGCGCATCTGTTCATCTTTGGCGACATGGTTCGGGCCATCGCCAAGCTTGCCCTCTCCGAGCCCGACTCGGCGTTGCCGCGTCCGGTGAAGAGCGCGCCGGCCAAGGCCGCATCGCTCGACATCGCCGCGTCCCCTGCCATGCCGGAGCTGCGATCATGAGCACTCCCGTCGCGCTAACGTGGTGTCTTGTGGCGGTGCAGGGCGTGCTGCTCGCAGCACTCTTCGCGCGCCTGGCCCCGGGCCGCACACGCCGTCCCGCGGTGCCGCCTCGCGCGGAACCGCGCAGCGACACCTCGGTTACCGTGATCGTCGCCACGCTCAACGAGGCGCGGCGCATCGGTCCGTGTCTTGAAGGGCTCATGAAGCAGACAGCCCCGCTCACCGAGATTCTCGTGGTGGACAGCCGCTCAACTGACGGCACACGCGAGCTCGTGGAGGCCGCGGCCAAGCGCGATCCGCGCATTCGCCTCATCACCGACGACCCGCTCCCCGCAGGCTGGGTGGGCAAGGTGTGGGCGCTCGAGACCGGTCTGCGCCACTCCACCGGCGAGTGGGTGCTCGGCATCGATGCCGACACCGAGCCGCAGCCAGGCATGTTGCCCGCCATCGTGGACGCCGCCGAGGCGCTGCGCTACGACGTCGTGTCGTTCGGTCCTCGCTTTGCCGGGCAGACCGAATCGGAGCGCTTCGTGCAGCCCGCCATGTTGCTCACACTCGTGTATCGGTGCGGCGCGGCCGGCGCCGAGGATCCGCCGCCTGATCGGGTCATGGCCAATGGCCAGTGCTTTCTCGCGCGGCGCGCCGTACTCGAAGCCAACGGCGGCTATGCACCTGCGCGTGCCTCGTTCTGCGATGATGTCACGCTCGCGCGACACATCGCCAGCAACGGCGGTCGCGTGGGCTTTCTGGACGGCTCCCGCGTGATTCAGGTGCGCGCGTACGCCTCGCTCGGCGAGATGTGGCGCGAGTGGGGACGCTCCTTCGACCTGAAGGACGCCACGCCCATGTGGCGCCGCTGGTTCGATGTGGCGCTCGTGTGGAGCACGCAGGCGCTGCCGATTCCCGTGCTCGCCACGCTGGCGCTGGCCGGTGGCGCGCCGCTGCTGCTCACGCCCGCGATGTGGGGCGCCGGCGAAGCGCTCGCGGCGGTGAATCTCGCTGCGCTGCTCGTGCGCCTGCTCATGCTTGTCGCCCTGCGTGGGTCATACGCCCAGCGCGGCTGGCCGTTCTGGCTGTCGTTCCTGGCCGACATTCCGGCTGCGGTACGGCTCACGCTCAGCACTGCGCGCCAGCCCAAGGCGTGGCGCGGTCGGGCGTACACCGAGTTCGAGCCGGCGACCTGAGCGTCCCCCACTCGATTGTGCGCGCCGCCCCGGGAGCTGGTGGGGGCGGCGCGTTCTTTCGGCCCAGGAGTTGACAGTGTCTACCGTCGGCGTTAAGTAGACACTGTCTACCTTTCGCGGTCGAGGCCACATCGCATCGCCCGCACCCTCTCAACGCCGGAGTGCTGCCCATGCGCCGCGAGTGTTCACCGTCGTCCCGCTTCCTTTTCCGCATGATCGCCCCCCTCGCGCTGCTCTCGGCCGCCCTGCCTGTATCCGCTCCGGCGCAGGGGCGCGACGTCGCGACGACCGCCGCTCCGTTGCTCGTCAACGTGACCGGCGTCGCTGCTGCGGGCGGGATCGTGCGATGCGCGCTCTTCGCCGAGTCGCAGGGATTCCCCAAGGATGAGCAGTACGCGCTGCAGGTCCTGCGAGTGGTGCCCGAAGCCGCCGGTACGGTGATCTGCCGCTTCACCGAGGTGCCCGATGGTCGCTACGCCGTATCGGTCGCCCATGATGTGAACGGGAACGGCAAGGTGGACGAGAACATGGTCGGCCAACCGACCGAACCCTGGGGCACCACCAACGCCGTGCGTCCCCGGTTTCGCGCGCCTCGCTTCGACGAGGCCGCGATCATGGTCACGAGCGACGCAGCCACCCGCACGATCAGCGTGCAGGTGAAGAAATGAGCCCGCGCCTTTCGAGCGTGCGCGATGCCTACGGTCCGTGGGCCGTCGTCACCGGCGCCTCTGATGGCATCGGTCGGGCCTTCGCGCAGGAACTCGCGGCCGCCGGCGTGCACCTCGTGCTGGTGGCGCGGCGTGAAGCACAGCTCGACACCGTCGCCGCCGATCTGCGCACCCGCTTTGGTGTGCAGTGTCGTGTCATCGCCACGGACCTCGCCGATCCGCTGGCGTCATCGCACATGCTCGACCGCACCACCGATCTCGACATCGGGCTGCTCGTCGCAGCCGCCGGTTTCGGTTCCTCGGGACCGCTGCTGTCGCAGCTCGACACGAGCGAGCAGGAGCAGGTCGCCGTGAACTGTGCGGCGGTGCTGGCGCAATGCATGCACTTCGGCCGTCGGTTCGCCGCGCGCGGGAGCGGCGGGGTGATTCTGCTCAGCTCCGTGGTGGCGTTCCATGGCACACCGTGGTCGGCCAACTATGCGGCCACCAAAGCCTACGTGCAGTCGCTCGCCGAGGCGCTTCGCCACGAGTGGGCGCCGCGCGGTCTGCAGGTGCTGGCCTGCGCGCCCGGGCCCGTCGGCTCCGGGTTCGGTGCGCGCGCACAGCTCCGACTCGGACGCACGATCTCGCCGACGGTCGTTGCGCAGCAGGCGCTGCGGGCGTTGCCGCGCGGCGGCACGGTGCGCCCGGGGTGGCTCTCGAAGCTGTTGGGGTGGTCGCTCGCCACGGCACCGCGTGCATTGCGCGTGCGCATCATGGGGAGCATCATGCACGGCATGGCCGCGCAGCCGGCGGGACCCACGCGCCCGGCCCTGCACGGGCGCGCCGTCTGATCGGCGCACGCACGGATTCCCCATGTCCTCGTTTCATGTCACGACGCGTCGATGCCGCGCTCGATCTCAAGGAAGCCTGCGTCGTTGCCGCGCGCGAGTTCATCGCCGAGCACGGGGTTGAGCAGCTCAGTCTTCGCGCGGTGGCGCGTCGACTGGGCGTCTCGCATCAGGCGCCCTACAAGCACTACCCCAGCCGCGATCATCTGCTCGCCGAAGTGATGCGGCGCTGCTTTCGCGGATTCGCGCAGTTTCTCGAAACGCGCACGCCAGAGACCGATCCCGCCGCGGAGCTGATGTCGCGAGGGCAACGCTACCTCGAGTACGCCGCACGGCATCCGCTCGAGTATCGCCTCATGTTCGGCACGCCATGGCCGGAGCCCGCGGAGCACGTCGGCCTGGTCACCGATGCCGTGCACGCGTTCGACATGCTGCGCAATGTGCTCAAGCGGCGTCCGGGCGTCGATGCCGTGCAGGCCGACCTCGATGCGATGTTCATCTGGTCGACCATGCACGGGCTCGCCTCGCTGCAGCAGGGCGATGTGATGACGCATCTCGGCCTCTCGCCAGCGACGCGACAGCAGGTCGTTGCACATGTGATGCAGCGCATCGAGACCGGAATCGGTCCGCTCACCGACGCAACAAGCACACCGGGCGGCGCGTGCTGACCGCGCCGCAGCCGTGCCGTGCTAGCCGGCCGCGGCGATGGCCGGCGCGGTCGGTGCGGATGTGCTGCCCGCCGCCTGCTCCAGCAGCGTGAGCAGCTCCTCGGCGATCGTGGCCCCGCGATCACGCACATACCAC
This sequence comes from Gemmatimonas sp., assembly GCA_011390935.1. Lineage (GTDB taxonomy): Bacteria > Gemmatimonadota > Gemmatimonadetes > Gemmatimonadales > Gemmatimonadaceae > JAABRT01. Next base: position 96,811 of record JAABRL010000008.1, on the reverse strand, counting down.
GTGCGCACCTGCTTGTAGCGTTCCTCCTTCTCCAGCTGCATGCCGTGCTCACGCACCCACTGCTGCAGCGGCGCCGGGCGTGATCCCCACTGCCCGCGCTCCACGAAGTCGGCGTCGTACACGATCACGAGCGGAATCGCACGCGCGCCGTTCGTGAGGTGCGCGTCCATGAGGTCGAGATGCCGGTCACGCTCGAGCACGCGCAGCGTGATGTTCGGATTCGCGTCGGCAATGCGCTGCATCACCGGTACGCTGTTCACCGCGTCACCGCACCAGTCTTCCACCAGCACCAGCATATGCCACGTGCCGGGCAGCGCCGCCGCACGAGCGATGTGATCGGCGGTCAAGGTGGCGCGCTTGTGCGTCATCACCCACAGGTCGTGATTGGCGACGGTACGATCAATGAACGCAGGCAGCGACTCGGCCGCCTCGAAACGCATGGGGTCGGACATGGACAACGACACTCCTTGTGAGAAAAGGACTGCCGCACATAGTCCCACGTCGGACGTGCGGTTCCCGTGCTGACGGCACGGGGCCCTGCGAACAGACGATTCAGTGCTCGTTGCGCGACAACCACTCCACCATGGCCGCGCCGAACGCCGGCAGGTCGGACGGCACGCGACTCGAGACGATGTTGCCGTCGGTGACTACAGGCTCGTTCACCCACGTCGCCCCCGCGTTTTCGACGTCATCGCGAATCCCGACCGTACTGGTGAGCGTGCGACCGCGCACGATCTTCGCCGAGATGAGCACCCACGGGCCGTGGCAGATCGTGGCCACCAGCTTGCCGGCCTCGTGCACCCGCCGCACACAGTCGAGCACCTCGGGTACGCGCCGCAGTTTGTCGGGGGCCCACCCGCCCGGCACGACCACCCCGGCGAGCGCGTCCACGTCGACATCGCGAATGTGCACGTCCACCGGCGCTGGGTACCCCCACTTGCCCAGATAGCGCTCACTGCCGATGCCCGCGATCGGTGCGTGGTAGCCCGCCTCTTCGAGACGCAGCTTCGGATACCAGAGCTCGAGGTCCTCATATTCCGGTCCAACGAGAACCAGGACTGTGCGCGTAGTCATGTCGGCGCTCCTGCGGGTATCGATGAGTTTCGAGAGTGCCAAGCAGCATCCCGTAAGTGTCGCGCCAGCGGAACTGTCTGCCGCGGTCGTGCATTGTGACAAATATAGACGACGTCGCTCATGGCCCCCGCCGCGTCTCCACGCGGATTCTTCGTGTTCCTCTCACTCCGCTGCGCATGAAGCTGATCACGGCGATCATCCGTCCCGAGCGCCTCTCCGACGTCAAGTTGGCGCTCTTCCGCATCGGGGTGACTGGGATTACGCTCTCGCGCGTCAGCGGGCACGGCGGCGAGCGCGACGTGGTGCAGCAGTATCGTGGCGACACGGTGGTGCTCGAGTTCCACGAGAAGGTCCGCCTCGAAATGGCGTGCTCCGACAACTTCGTCGAGAGCTGCATCGACGCGATCCTCGAGGGCGCACGCACTGGAGAAGTGGGGGACGGCAAGATCTTCGTACAGCCGCTCGATCAGGTCGTACGCATCCGCACCGGCGAGCGTGACGGGTTGGCGCTCACGCCGGTCACGGCCGAGCTCGTGCAGCGCGAAACGGCACAGTACGCCGTACCGTCGCGCAACGAGGGCCGCTGACCATGATCAACGCGCTTCTGCTGCAGGCCGCCGAAATCTCCTCTGGTGATACTGCCTGGGTGCTGGTCTCCACCGCGCTCGTGTTGGTCATGGTCCCCGGGCTCGCCTTCTTCTACGGCGGCCTCGTGCGCGGCAAGAGTGCCCTCAACACCATGCTCATGAGCGTGGCCGCGCTGGCCGTGATCACGGTTCAGTGGGTTCTCGTGGGGTACAGCTTTGCGTTTGGCGAAGGCACACGCTGGTTCGGCGACCTGTCGTTTGCCGGACTCTCGGGCGTTGGCGCCGAGGGCGGCCCCTATTCGAGCGGCATTCCGCATGTGCTCTTCGCGGCGTTTCAGGGCATGTTCGCCGGCATCGCGGTCGCCCTCTTCTCAGGCGCCGTCGTGGAGCGCATGCGCTTCACGGCGTATGTGGTGTTTGGCGTGCTGTGGTCCACCTTCGTGTACGATCCGCTTGCGCATTGGGTGTGGGGCGAGGGCGGGTGGCTGCGTGAGCTCGGCGCGCTCGACTTCGCCGGTGGCACCGTGGTGCACATCAGCGCCGGCGTCACGGCCATTGTACTCGCCCACATGCTGGGCCCACGCCGCGACTTCGGCCGCATTGCCACCGTGCCGCACAACGTGCCCTTCACGTTGCTGGGTGCGGGGCTGCTCTGGTTCGGGTGGTTCGGCTTCAATGCCGGCTCGGCGCTCGGTGCGAGCGGGGTGGCCGCCAACGCGTTGCTGACCACGCACGCTGGCGCTTCCGCGGGTGTCGTGGCCTGGTTGGTGTGCGAAATCTGGCGCAGTGGTCGAGCTACGGCGGTTGGCGCGGCGACCGGGGCCGTGGTAGGACTCGTGGCCATCACGCCCGCCGCCGGCTTCGTCACCCCGATGGGGGCACTGGCCATTGGCGTGCTCTCCGCCCCGCTGTCATTCCTCGCGCTGCACATGCGCGCGAAGTCCCGCGTGGATGACACGCTCGACGTGTTCGCCTGCCACGGCGTGGCCGGCATTTCGGGCGCCATCCTGACTGGCGTGTTCGCCACCACCACGGTGAACCCGGACGGCGCCAATGGCGCGCTCTACGGCAACGTGGGACTGCTGTGGGTGCAGGCCGTTGCGGTTGTCGCCACGATGATCTTTGCGGGTGTCGCGAGCGTTGCGCTGCTCACACTCGTGCGCGCCATCATGCCGGTGCGTGTGCCGGTGAGCGCCGAGGTCATGGGCATCGACCTCAGCGAGCACGGCGAAGAGGCGTATCACGGCAGCGACTACAGCGACCTCACCGGCAAGCGCATTGCGCTCAGCGAGCCGGTGATGCTGCCCGCGCGCGATGTGGTGCTCGATCCATCCGGCGCGCTCTCACGCTGAGGATCGATGCAGCGTCCCGGACCCGCATCGGGTTCGGGACGCTGGGACACTGGCGCAGACAAGGAAAGCCCCGGTCGACAGACCGGGGCTTTCGTGCATCACACCACCGGAGCGGCGATCAGTCCTGCTGGCCGCCCTGACGGCTCTTCAGCCAGCTGAGCGGAATCATGAACAGCGGGGTGAGAAACAGCCCGAGCAGGATGTTGATCCAGGTGAGGGCCATGAAATAGGCCGACATCCCGAGCGATGCCCACAACGTGCCGAACGTGCCTGCGTCTTCCACTCTGCCGTCTCCATTGGTAAAGGACCGCGGGAAGGTATATCGCGATCCGCTGTGATGGTAGCCCCCGATTGACGGAACATCGGTGGTCTCCGAAGAAAACCATGTCGGTTCGGGTCGAGTTCCCGCCGCGACGCGGTCCTACATCGATGCGCCCGCCAGCTCCTCCAGCGCCTCCACGAGCATCAGTGCCTTGCGGCGATCGGTCGACGCCGTTGCGTTGAACGAGTTCCCGAGACGCGCGAGGGTGGTGCGTCGCGTCGCCCCGGACGCGGATTCGGCCTGCGTGAGCCCGTCACGCAGCGCGGTGAGCTGCTCGGCGTTCAGCCCACCCGACCGCTCCAGCTGGTCCACGAACGCGCGTGCCTTCGCGAAGCTCGGTGGCCACACGATCTTGGGCTGCTCCTGCACATTGAGCTGCTCGAAGCGCACGGTATTCGCCGCATCGATCTCGTTCTGCGTGATGTGGCGGCTCGGCGTGAGCGCGAAAATGTCGAGTCCGCGCGCGATCTCCGAGCTCACCAGCAGGCCGTTGTACCAATACACCGACCACGAACCCGCGCTCACCAGCTTGGTGTCGTCCATCGGGCCGCGATCGTGATAGGCGATCTCGATCGGGTGTTCAATGTCCGTCCAGTCGAGAATCGAAATGCCCCCCTGGTACCACGCCTGCACCATCACGTCGCGACCGGGAATCGGGATCAGCGATCCGTTGTGTGCCACGCAGTTCTCGTTGGCCGTCTGCGCCGCGGGCATTTTGTAGTAGCTCTTGAACGTCATCACGTTGTTCTCGAGCGTGAAGAGCGCGTTGGCCCCCCACTCCATCTTGTCCGTCTCGCGGCAGCGCGGCTGCGTGCCGCCGCCCCACTCGTCCGTGAACAGCACCTTGGTGCCGTCGTTGTTGAAGGTGGCCGAGTGCCAGAAGGAGAAGTTCTCGTCGGCCACGGCACCAATGCGCACCGGGTTCTTCACATCCCGAATGTCGAGCAGCAGCCCGTAGCCGGCGCAGGCACCACCGGCGAGGCCGATGGCCGGATACACGGTGATGTCATGGCACTGCGTGGGGGCACCACGCTGCCGCGAGGCCGGCGCGCCGGGCACCGAGTTGGCCGCGTGCTCGGGCGGCGCCGACAGCTCGGTGAAGATGCGGGGTGAGCTCACGATGCGCGCCGCGGCCGGATTGTCGAGCGGCACCTGGATCACTTCGATGCGAAAGAGCGCCGAGTTGGGGTCGTCCTCGATGGGCGCGCCCGAGCACCCCGGCAGCTCAGACGGCGAGCGCACCGGCGCACTGCCGCTCACGTACACGTACACATGCGCCGGGTCCTTCGGATCGGTCACGAGCGTGTGCGTGTGCGAGCCGCGGCACGTCTGCACCATCGCAATGGATTTCGGCGCGCTGATGTCGGTGATGTCGTAAATGCGCACGCCGCGCGCGCGCTCTGCGCTCACCGTGTCCGGCACACCTCCCAGCCCGCAGTCCAGACGTCCTGTGTTCGCCTCGTGTGACACGAACATGAGCCGCCCGTACACGGACACATCACTCTGCGACCCCGGACACACGTACGACGTGACGTGACGCGGGGCGGCCGGATTGGCGATGTCGATGATCTGATAGCCGCTGTAGTTCCCCTGGATCACGTGCGTGCCGATGAACGCGAGATCGGAGTTCTTGAGGCGCGCGTCGCCGGGCGTGGACGGATTGGTGAAGTCGCTCGACGGCTTCGTGTGGGAGATGCGCTGCATGTTCCAGATCGCCTCGCCGGCGTCGAACCAGCCGGCTTTGAGGCCGACGCGCGGATCAGGCGTGGGTGCGTCGGGCGCGATGCGCTGCTGCGCGGCGAGGGGGGCAACCGCCAAGGGAATGGCCAGCGCGACGAGCGCAACCAGCGGACGGACGTGATGCGGCACAGGGGCTCCGGGAGGTGGGAGGGGCGGGGTCAGCGGCGAGGCGCCGAGGTCGGTGGGAGGGATTCGAGCATGAGGCGCATGCGCGCGATCTCGGTGTCCTGGTCGGCGTTCACATCGGACACGAATTTGTACACATCGTCGTCCTGAGCCGCGCCAGGCGAGGCCAGCAGCTCGTCCACCATGGTGAGGGCGCCGGCGTGATGCTTGATCATGAGCGTGAGGAACAGGCGGTCGAACGCGGTGCCACGTGCGCTCTGCAGCTGGGCGAGCTCGGCGGCGGTGAGCATACCGGGCATCATCGGGGCGTGTTCCGCGTGCTCGCCGTGATGGTGCGCGGCGTCGGCCGGTGGCACCGGGTGATCACGTTCGCGCAACCACCGCTGCATGAACGCGATTTCGTCCTGCTGCGCCACGGCGATGCGTTCGGCGAGAATCTGCACCGAACGGGAGGCGTCGTTGGTGGGGGCCAAGCGCGACATCTGCACCGCCTGTGCGTGATGTCCGATCATGCCCGTCATGAAGGCCACATCCGCCGGCGTGTAGGGCGCGATCCCTCCGTCGCGGCGCGCCACTTCGGCGGGCGTGAGGCGCTGCGCCTTGGCTGACGCGAACGGCGCGGCGGTGGCCAACGCAAGCAGCAGCAGTGGCCGCAAGTGCCGGCAGAGCAATCGGGAGCATCGCGGAAGCAGTGATCGCATGGCGAAGCGTTGGGGCAGGGGAACGGGCGGATCCGCGTGGGACGGTGTGCTGTTCTATACTACGAGCACATGCTGTCTCCCGCTCCCTCGCCGCCGCTGAACGCCCCCGCGCACCCCGCAGATCACGCGCTGTCCGCGGCGATCGCGTCGCTGCCCGCCGACGCGTCGCCGCTCGTGCTTGCCGTGTCGGGCGGCGCAGACTCGATGGCGCTGCTGCACGCCATGGTGCGCTGGGCGCCGGCGCGGATTGCCACGGTGGCCACCTTCGATCATGGCACCGGCGAGTACGCGCGCGAGGCCGCGTCGCTCGTGGTGGCCACCGCTCGCCGCTGGGGCGTGCCGGTGGTCCGGCAGCGGGCGGTAAAGCCGGCCACCACCGAGGCCGGCTGGCGCGAGGCGCGCTGGGGCTTTCTGCACCGCGTGGCCACGGCGCATCGGGCCCGGGTCGCCACTGCCCACTCGGCTGACGATCAACTCGAGACCATTGTGCAGCGGCTGCTGCGTGGCGCCGGCGCGCGCGGACTCGCCGCACTGGCGGCCCCCGGGCCGATCGTGCGTCCGTGGCTCGACGTATCCCGCGCGGCGTTGCGTGCCTACACCACCGCGCACGATGTGCCTTCCCTCGAGGACCCGGCGAACCAGGATCGCCGGCATCAGCGCGTGCGACTGCGGCTCGATCTGCTCCCCGCGCTCGAGGCCGCCTCACCCGGTGTGGGCGCCGACCTGTTGCGCATCGGACGCACGGCGGCGAGCTGGCGTGCCGACCTGGAGACGCTGGTGCAGCAGTTGCCTTGGCGCGAGGCGCAGCCGCGCGTGTGGCACCTGGACCGCGAGAGCGTGGCGGGGTACTCCGACGAGATGCTGGCCGTGCTGTGGCCGGCGCTGCTCGGACCGCTCGGTATCATGCTCACGGCCGACGGAACGCGTCGATTGATTCGGTTTACTATCGGGAGTGCACGCGCGGGCGAACTGCAGCTGCCCGGTGGGGCGGTGGTGGTGCGGTCGGGCGCGGTGTTTGAAGTCCGGACACCGGTGCAGGTGGCGCGTCGCGATGCGGCGATGCGGGCCTCGGCGAGGCAGGGTGCGGCGCCCTCGGTGCTGTCCTGGCCTGGCTGGCGCTTCGTACCGCTCGGTGCGCCGCCGGTGGCGCACGGCGACGCACGCGACCCGTGGGTCGCCGCGTTTCCGGCTGGCACCTCGCTCGAGATTCGGCGCTGGGAGCCGGGTGATCGCATTGTCACAGCGCGGGCAGGGGCGGGACGACGCATTGCACGATATCTTTCGGAAGCTGGGATTCCGCGACTTGACCGGGGGAGTTGGCCGGTCGTCCTCGAAGACGGGGCGGTCGTATGGGTTCCGGGAGTCTGTCGCGGCCTCGCCGCGCCGCACCGATCCGGCAGGTCGGACCTCATCTGGTATCGCAGTGAGCGCGAGTTCGGTTGATCCGCGCCTCGACGGTCGAGCCGTCCGGCGCATCGTGTACGACGAAGCGGCCATTCAGGCGCGCGTACGGGAGTTGGGGGCGGAAATCACCGCCGCCTACCCTGACGGTGAGCTGCTGGTGCTGGGGCTGCTCAAGGGCAGCTTCATCTTCCTCAGCGATCTCGTGCGTCAGATCGAACGTCCGCTGCAGGTCGATTTTCTCGTGGCGTCGAGCTACGGCGATGCCATGGAAAGCAGCGGCGTGGTGCGTTTGTTGTACGATCCGGAAACGGAACTGCAGGGCAAACACATTCTGCTAGTTGAAGATATCGTGGATTCCGGGCGCACGTTGGCGCGCTTGCTGGAGCTCCTGTCGGCGCGCCAGCCACGGTCCCTCGAAATCTGTGCGCTGTTGCACAAGCACATTGCCGAGCATCTCACGTCCCCCGTTCGGTTCGTCGGGTTCGACGCCCCGCACGAGTTTCTCGTCGGCTACGGTCTTGATCACGCCGAGCATTTTCGGCACGTGCCGTATGTCGCCAGCCTGGAATAAGGTCTTATGCCCTCGCCCATGACTCCGCCGCCGAAAAAGCCCTTCAACTGGGGCAAGTTTTCGCGCACCATGTCCTTCTGGGTTCTCGTCTTCCTGATCCCGTTGGCGATTGTGTCGTACACGGGCGGCAAGTCCGAAGCGGCACCCCAGATCAAATACACGTTCTACATCGAGCAGCTCAAAGCGGGCAACATCAAGGACGTCACGATCCAGGGTGGCAAGGTCGCCGTGGGTGCGTTCCGGAGCGCGATCAAGGCCAACGGCAAGGACGTGAGTCGCTTCACCATGCGCTATCCGGTGGAGAACTCCGATGCCGAGGTCGAGAAGCTCCTCACGTATGGCGTCGAGGTCGACGCGCAGGAATCGCGCGCGAACCTCACGAGCATGCTGCTTGGCTTCCTGCCGTGGCTCATCATCATCGGCTTCTGGATCTTCCTGTTCCGGCAGATGCAGTCGGGCGGCAACAAGGCGTTCTCGTTCGGCAAGAGCAAGGCGAAGCTGCTCAGCGGTGACACGCCCAAGCTCACGTTCGCCGACGTGGCCGGCGCCGACGAAGCCAAGGTCGAACTGCAGGAGATCATCGAGTTCCTGAAGGACCCGCAGAAGTTCACCAAGTTGGGCGGTCGTCTGCCCAAGGGTGCGCTGCTGGTGGGCCCTCCGGGCACCGGCAAGACGCTGCTGGCCAAGGCGGTGGCTGGTGAAGCCGGCCGCCCCTTCTTCTCGATGTCGGGCTCCGATTTCGTGGAAATGTTCGTCGGTGTGGGCGCCTCGCGCGTTCGCGACCTGTTCGAACAGGGGAAGGCGCATGCGCCGTGCATCATCTTCATCGACGAAATCGATGCCGTGGGTCGTCACCGCGGCGCCGGTCTCGGCGGTGGACACGACGAGCGCGAGCAGACGCTCAACCAGCTGCTCGTGGAGATGGACGGCTTCGAGTCCAACGAAGGTGTCATCCTCATCGCGGCCACCAACCGCCCCGACGTGCTCGACCCCGCGCTGCTGCGCCCGGGTCGCTTCGACCGCCAGATCGTGGTCGACGCGCCGGACCTGCGCGGCCGCGAAGGCATCCTCAAGGTGCATCTGCGCAACAAGCCGATCGCTGACGATGTGGAGATTCTCTCGCTCGCGCGTGGCACTCCGGGCATGGCGGGTGCCGATCTGGCCAACCTCGTGAACGAGGGGGCGCTGCTGGCCGCCCGCAAGGGACACGACAAGATCTACATGTCCGACCTCGAAGAGGCCAAGGACAAGGTCATGCTGGGCGCCGAACGCAAGTCGCTGGTCATGCGCGAAGAGGAGCGCCGTCTCACGGCGTTCCACGAAGCGGGCCACGCGGTGTGCGCCATGATGGTCAAGGGCAACGACCCGCTGCACAAGGTCACCATCGTGCCGCGCGGTCGCGCACTCGGCGTCGCCTTCACGCTCCCCGAAGACGATCGTGTTTCGGTCACCCGTGAGCAGCTCGAGGCGCGCCTGGTCATGGCGTATGGTGGTCGTGTCGCCGAAGAACTGGTGTTCGGGCGCGATCGCGTCACCACCGGTGCGGCGAGTGATATCCAGCAGGCGACGTCGATTGCGCGCCGCTACGTCTCCCAGTGGGGACTCAGCGACGCGATCGGGCCGATCCTGGTTGGGGACAACGAGCAGGAAGTGTTCCTCGGTCGCGAACTCCAGAGCCGTCGTGAAGTGTCTGAAAAGACGGCGCAGCTGGTGGATGCCGAGGTGTCGCGCGTGATCAACGAAGCGTATTCGCGTGCGCGCTCGGTGCTCACGGAACACAACAGCCTGCTGCACGCGGTGGCGCTGGGACTGCTCGAGCGCGAGACGCTCACGCGCGATGACTTCATCGTGCTGCGCGACGGGGGCACGTTGCCGCCGCGTCCGCCGGAGCCTGGGCGGTCGCCCTCGCTGCCGCCGGTCACGCCGGTGGCAGTCCAGCCGGCTCGTCCGGTACCTCCTCCGCTGCTCGGCGGACCGGAGCCGTCTCCCGCGTAACCCAATCGTGTCGGCGGCCCGGTGCCGCTGACACATCTGGGATCCGCACACGGGCGGCGTCGGGATTGATTCCCGAGGCCGCCCGTTGCGCATCCGGTCGTCAGGTCCCACGATGTGATCGCCGCCGTCCTCTTCGCCCTTCACTCCCCCCTGCGTGCCACCTTTCGCCCTGCTGCAGGCACTGAACGTGACCTGGCGCGATCCGCTGGAAATCGCGGTGGTGGCCTGGCTGTTCTACCGGTTGCTGCTGCTCATTCGCGGCACCCGTGCGTTGCAGATGCTGGGTGGGGTCGGGGTGCTGGCGCTCACGTATACCGTGGCGCGATTGCTCGACCTCACCATGATCAGCTATCTGCTGGGCATTGTGTTCACCTATGGTGCCTTCGCGCTGCTGGTGATCTTTCAGCCGGAGCTACGCGCTGCGCTGGCGAACCTGGGGCCAGCGCGCATGGCCCGCGTGTTTCGGCGGCTCGAGGGTGGCGAGGTGCTCGACGAAATCGTGGACGCCATCGAACGCCTCTCGCGCTCCGGCGTGGGGGCGATCATCGTGATCGAGCGTGAAGTGCCGCTGAGCGACTACGTGGAGAGCGGAACGGCGCTGGATGCCAAGGTCTCGGCCGATCTGCTCACGACCATTTTCACGCCCTATTCGCCGCTGCACGACGGCGCGGTGATCATTCGTGGCGACGTGATCATCGGGGCCAGCTGCATCCTCCCGCTGTCGCAGTCGATGACGCTCGATCGCGCGCTCGGCACGCGCCATCGCGCCGCGATCGGCCTCACGGAGGAATCCGACGCCCTCGTCGTGGTCATCAGCGAAGAGCGGGCCTCGATCAGCCTGGCGGTTGGCGGACGGCTGCAGGCCAACCTCACCCCGCTGCAGGTGCGGGATCTCCTCGCCGGCCGCGAACCACGGGCCACGGCGGAGTACGTCGTGCCGCAGCCGCTACGCCGCTGAGGGACCACTCCGCGTCACTTGTCGCGTGCGTGGTGCACTTCTAACTTCATATGTTGGGCGAGTTTCGCTCATGTCGGCGCTTGTCGCGCCTGACGCTGTCGCCCGCTGGTACGGCGGCGTCGTTTTTGCCCTCACCTCCTGATCGCCGTGACCGCTCCCGTCCCGACGCTGCCCCTTTCGCCGGCTTACGCAGCCGGCGTGGCTGCGCGCGTGCACGAGGTGCGTGACCGGATCGCGGCCGCCACCGCGCGCGGTGGGCATGGGCAGTCGGTCACACTGGTGGCGGTGACCAAGACGCACGGCCCCGACGCCGTACAGGCGGCGTTCGCGGCTGGCGTGCACGACGTGGGCGAGAATCGCGTGCAGGAGGCCGAACAGAAGCGCGCCGGGTTGCTCGACGTACCCGTGCGCTGGCACCTGATCGGTCACGTGCAGCGCAACAAGGCGCGCTCGGCGATCTCGTTCGATCTCGTGCATGGCGTCGACTCGCAGCGACTCGCCGAGGCCTTGCACGAGGCCGCACGTGCTGACGGTCGCCAGTGCGACGTGCTGGTCCAGGTGAACGTGAGCGGCGAGGCCAGCAAGTACGGGCTCAGCGCCACGGAACTTCCCGCACTCGTTGATCGGCTGCATGCGCTCTCGTCACTTCGTGTGCGAGGCGTGATGACCATGGCACCGTTCGACGCCCCGGAAGGCACACTCCGAGAGGTTTTTTCGCGCGCGCGCGCCTGCGCTGATGTGGTGCGTGCCGCCGGTCATGACGCCTCGGTGCTGTCCATGGGCATGTCGGGTGATTTCGAGGTCGCCATCGAGGAAGGGGCGACGCATGTACGACTGGGCACGATCCTCTTCGGCGCGCGAGCCGGGTAGCCGCATGACGCGCGTGCTGATGCAGGGCCTCATCCTCCGCCGGTGGAGTTGGCATGTCTGACGATCGGTTTCGCCTGACCGCGCTCGATGCGCGGCGCTGGGACTTTGGCAACGCGTTGCGCGGATATGATCGCGCCCGTGTCGACGAGTTCCGCGAACAGGTGGCAGAAGAGCTCGAGCGCATGTCGCGCACCAACCAGGAGCTCGAGACGAAGGTCAGCAACTTCCTCGAACAGCTGCGGGTGTTTCGCGATCGCGACAAGGCGCTCAACGAAGCGCTCGTGTCGGCGCAGCAGCTGCGCGGCGAAATTCGCCAGCAGGCCGAACGCGAGGCACAGTTGGTGCTGCGCGAAGCACATGCCGAGGCTGATCGGATCGTGGCGTCCGTGCAGGGCGACCTGCGGCGCGCCGAGGAGGAGCTCCAGCAGCTGTGGCGCTCGCGCAAGGCGTTTCTCGCGCAGATGCGTACACTCGTGGAGCGTCAGGCTACCGAGTTGGCCGCGGCCGAAGGCGCCGCGCCGCCGGTGCTTACCGCCGCCGAGACCTCGGCCGCGCGTACGCACTCCGCAGGCCCGCTCAACCCCACGCAGGCCTTTCCGTTGCCGTCCAGTGCGGCGCTCAATCCCACGCAGGCGTTTCCCGTGCCGGTGCGGCCACCGGTCGAGGATGCCGCGGACACGCCGACGGTCTCGCCCGATACGGATCGCATCGGCTTCCGCCTCGCGATCGACACTTCGACGCCGCGTGTGCCGGCATCAGAGGATGATGCCGACATGCCGCCCGTTCGCCCCTCCATGCCGACTCCGTCGTGGCTTGACGCGGTCGAGGAAGACAAGCAGTCATGACCACGCCGCACGGATTTCCGCAGCTCCAGTACACGCAGGAACACACGGCGGTGGGCCTCGCCCATCCGGCGCTCGGCCTGCACGCGCGGGAACGCGTGGAAGCGGCCGCGCATGCCGTGCGCCAGCGCTTCGCGCGCCCCATCGATGTGGCGATCATTCTCGGCACCGGTCTTGGCGCGCTCGCTGACGACATGGAGGTCGAAGTGGCCATTGGCTACGAAGAGCTCCCCAACTTCCCGCTCTCCACGGTGGAGTCGCACCGCGGTCGCCTGCTGTGCGGCACGCTCGGCGGAAAGACCGTGATCGCGATGCAGGGGCGATTCCATCGGTACGAAGGCTACTCACTGCAGCAGGTCACCTTCCCGGTGCGTGTGCTGCGTGCGCTGGGCGCCGAAACGCTGGTGGTTTCGAATGCGTGCGGCGGCATGCATCCGTTGTGGCACGCCGGCGACCTCATGCTCATTGCCGATCACATCAACCTGCTCGGCGACAATCCGCTCATCGGCCCGAACGACGAAGCGCTCGGACCGCGCTTCCCCGACATGTCCGTGCCGTACGACAGCGAGCTGCGCTCGCTCGCGCGCAAGGTGGCCGCGGAGCGCGGCATCACGATGCGAGAAGGTGTGTACGTGGCCGTGCCGGGCCCCAACCTCGAAACGCGGGCCGAGTATCGCTTCCTGCGCACGATCGGCGCCGATGTGGTGGGCATGAGCACCGTCCCCGAGGTGATCGTGGCGCGACACGGCGGCATGCGCGTGCTGGGGCTGTCGATCATTACCGATCTCTGTCTCCCCGATGCGCTCGAGCCGACCAACTTGTCCGACATTCTGCGCATCGCGCGCGAAGCCGAACCCAAACTCACCGCGGTCGTGCGCGGCGTGGTGGCGCGCCTGTGAGTGACGCTGGCGTGCAGACCCGTGTGTTTCCGATGCCGCCGGCCGACCAGCGGCCGCACGATCTCGAGCAGGAGTTGCTCGCCACGTGGAAGACGGAGAAGCTCTTCGCGTCGGTGCAGGCGGCGCGTGAAGGCGCGACGCCCTGGGTGTTCTACGAGGGACCGCCCACCGCGAACGGGCGCCCCGGCATTCATCACGTGTTCGCGCGCGCGATCAAGGATCTGTTCTGTCGGCACCGCGCCATGCGCGGGTATTTCGTGCCGCGCAAGGCGGGGTGGGATACGCATGGCCTCCCCGTGGAAATCGAAGTCGAGAAGCAGTTGCAGCGCGAGAAGGCCGCGCGTGAAGGGCTCGATATCGCTGACGTCGCGAAGCTGGGCGGCAAGCAGCTCATCGAAGAGACCGGCGTGGCGGAGTTCAATCGTCGATGCCGCGAGAGCGTGTGGCAGTACCGTGGTGACTGGGAGTCGCTGTCGGAGCGCATGGCGTACTGGCTCGATTACGACACGCCGTACGTCACGTACCACAGCGACTATGTCGAGTCGGTGTGGTGGGCGCTGAGCACCCTGCACGAGAAGTCGCTGCTGGTGAAGGGACACAAGATCCTGCCGTACTGCGCGCGGTGCGGCACGGCGCTGTCCAGCCATGAAGTGGCGCAGGGGTACGAAGACGTCGAAGACCCGAGCGTGTATGTGGCGCTCGATCTCGTGCCCACCGAGGGGGAGACGCTGCGTCGTCGCATCCTCGTCTGGACGACCACGCCGTGGACGCTGGTGTCGAACACGGCGCTCGCCGTGCACCCCACGCTCGCGTACGCGGAGTTGCGCAAGAAGAGCGCGCCCGACTGGACCATCATCATGGCCGAGGCCCGCGTGCCGGCGGTGCTGGGGGCGGACTGGGCCGATCGCTGGGATGTGGTGAGTACCCCCACGGGCGCATCGTTCGTGGGGAGACGCTACACGCGACCGCTCGACTGGGTGGCGTATCCCGACGAAGGCGCGCACGAAATCATTGTGGCTGAGGAGTTCGTCACGGCCGAAGACGGCAGCGGCGTGGTGCACATGGCGCCGGCGTTCGGCGCCGACGACTACGCGGCGGGACAGCGACATGGGCTTGCCTTTCTGCAGCCGGTGACCTCGCGCGGTGAGTTCGCCGAAGGCATTCCGCTGGTGGCCGGTCTGTTCGTGAAGCAGGCCGACGCGCTCATCGTGGAAGAGTTGGAGCGTCGTGGTGTGCTGTGGAAGGCGCAACGCTTCATGCACTCGTATCCGCACTGCTGGCGCTGTGACACCCCGCTGCTGTACTACGCGCGCGAGGGGTGGTTCATCCGCACGACAGCGGTGCGTGAGGCCATGTTGGCACGCAACAGCGCCGTGAACTGGAATCCCACGGAAATCGGCGCCGGTCGCTTTGGCGAGTGGTTGTCGAACAATGTGGACTGGGCGATCTCGCGCGACCGCTACTGGGGCACGCCGCTGCCGGTGTGGGTGAATGACGCCGATCCCGCCGAGTACGAAGTGATCGGCAGCTTCGCGAAGCTGGCCGAGCGCGTCGGCCATCCGTTGGTCGACGAGTTCGATCCACACAAGCCGCACGTCGATCAGTACACGTGGCCTGCGCCGAGTGGGACGGGCACCATGCGTCGCGTGAATGAAGTGATCGATACGTGGTTCGATTCCGGGTCCATGCCGTTTGCGCAGTGGCACTTCCCATTTGAGAATCAGGAGCTGGTCGCGGCGCAGTATCCTGCTGATTTCATCGCCGAAGGCGTGGACCAGACGCGCGGGTGGTTCTACTCGTTGCTGGCGATCGCCACCGGCCTCGGCGATGCGCTGCCCAACAACAGTGGCGGTGCCGCGCCGTACAAGGCCGTGGTGGTGAACGATCTGGTGCTCGATGCCAACGGCCAGAAAATGAGCAAGAGCCGTGGCAACGTCGTGGACCCGTGGCAGGTGATGGAGCGCCATGGTGCCGACGCGGTTCGGCTGTTCCTCGTGGCGTCGAGTCAGGTGTGGACGCCGCGCCGTTTCGACGAAGACGCCATTCGCGAAACGGCCGGTCGGTTCCTGCTCACGCTCCGCAATGTGTACGGCGGCATCTTCGCGCAGTACGCGAACTTCGGCTGGTCGCCGTCGCCGCTCGATCCGGCCGTGATCGATCGTCCGGCACTTGATCGCTGGATTCTGGCACGGCTCACGCGCGTCGAGCGTGAGGTCGATGCGCTGCTCGAGGCATTCGATGCCACGAGCGCGGCCCGTCGCGTGATGCTGTTCGTGGACGACGACGTGTCGAAGTGGTATGTGCGCCTGTCGCGCGCGCGCTTCTACGACGTGGACGGCGCCGACAATCGCGCGGCCTTTGCCACGTTGCACGAAGTGCTCACGGTGACCGCGCGACTGCTGGCGCCGTTTGCGCCGTTCATCAGCGACTGGCTGCATCGCTCGCTCACCGGCGGCTCGGTGCACCTGGCGCCATACGTGCGGGAGGACGCCGCGCGTCACACCGACGACGCGCTCGAATCGGCGATGGCCGACATTCGCGCGCTGGCGGGGCTGGGCCACGCCGCGCGCGACACCGCCGATGTGCGCGTGCGTCAGCCGCTGCCGTCGATGCAATGTGTCGTCCCGGGTGATGCGTCGATCCTCGAGGCACTCGCGCCGTTGCTGGCCACGGAGCTCAACGTCAAGCGCATCGAGTTCGTGACGAACACCGACGGACTGGTCTCGCTCGAAGCCAAGGCCAATTTCCGCGTGCTCGGCAAGAAGTTTGGTGGCATCACGCCGCAGGTGGCGGCGGCCGTGGGGACGCTCGATGAATCGGCGCTGCGCACGCTCGCGCAGGGCGACTCGGTGCAGGTGATGGTGGCCGACGAAGCACGCACGATCACCCCTGAAGACGTCACCATCGTGCGACGCGCCTCCGGTGCGGCGGTGGTACAGGAGGATGGTGGCTACGGCGTGGCGCTCGATCCCACGATCAGCGATGCGTTGCGCGCCGAAGGCATGGCACGTGAGATCGTGAGCCGGGTACAGCGACTGCGGCGCGACGCCGCGCTCGAGGTGAGTGATCGCATTCGGCTCGCGGTCGCCGGTGATGCGGAGATTGAAATGGTCGCGCGCGCGTTTGCGACGCACATCGCTGGTGAAGTGCTGGCGACGCAGGTGGTGGTGGGAACCGACGACGGGTCCCCGTATGGTGATGGGGCAGCAGCACACTCGTGGACTGCGAAGCAGGAGGGCGACGTCGATGGACGCGCCATCCGACTCGCGTTGACCAAGGACGGAGCCTGATGGTTGGTTCGAACGAGCCCAAGAAGCCGAAGCCGATGTCGAAGAAGCACCTCGCGCACTTTGAGGCGCGGCTGCTCGAGGAACGACGGCGGGTGATGAAGGACTTGGGTCATCACGGGGAAGGTTTCGGAACCAACGCCGAAGGCGAGGGGCAGGACTCGTCCGCCTACTCGTTCCACATGGCGGACCAGGGAACCGACGCGATGGAGCGCGAGAAGGCCTTCCTGTTCGCCAGCAAGGAGGGGCGTTTCCTCTGGCATATCGATCAGGCGCTGCGTCGGCTGTATCGCTCGCCCGAGACGTTCGGCAAGTGTCATCAGTGCGGGCAGGATGTGGCGTTCGAACGCCTCGACGCGCTGCCGCATGCGCGCTATTGCATCGAGTGCAAGCAGCGCGAAGAAGACGCGAAGAACAAGTGACGTGAACGCCCTGATCTACTGGCCGATCATGGTGGTGGTGGTCATCGCCGACCTCATCACGAAAGCCGTGGCCGTGGCCACGCTCTCCCCCGCCGGCGTCCCCAAGCCGGTGGTGGGCGAAGTGCTGCGCTGGACGCTCGTGTACAACCCGGGAGCCGCCTTCGGGCTGTATCTCGGGCAGTACTCGCGCTGGATCTTTCTGTGTCTCAGCGTGGCGGCCCTGTACATCCTGTGGCGCATGTATCGCGAAACGGCCGAGACCGACCGTGTGCGAACGATGGCCATTGCGCTCGTCTCGTCGGGGGCGCTCGGTAATCTGATCGACCGCGTGCGCCATGAATACGGCGTCGTCGACTTCATCGATGTGGGCATCGGCGCGTCCCGCTGGCCCACGTTCAACATCGCCGACATGGCGGTGAGTACCGGCGCGTTCCTGCTGGCGTGGGTGCTCTGGCACGAAGCACCGGACGAGGCCAACGCCACGCCGAGTGGCGGATCGACCACGGCTGATCGGTCGGCGTGATGGCGGCAGACGGCCCGCGTCCGCTGCCCGTGTACGGCGCGGCGTTCTGGGCGCTGCTGCTGGGCGTGCTGATCCCCGATGTGGTCACCAAGGCGTGGGCGGTGGAGGCACTGGTGCCGCGGCATGTGCCGCACCCGATCATCGGCGATGTACTGCGCTTCACGCTGTCCTACAATCCGGGCGCCGCGTTCGGCATGTCGGTGGGCGGCGCGTCGCGCTGGTTCTTTGGCGTGCTCGCGATCGTGATCATCGTGCTCATGCTGCGCGTGACGAAGGATCTGGTGCGTGTCTCGTGGCTGGGTTCGGTGGGGCTGCCGCTGGTGCTCGGCGGTGCGATCGGCAACCTCGTCGATCGGGTGCGCAGCGATCAGGGCGTGGTAGACTTCATCGATATCGGCGTTGGCAGTGTACGCTTCTGGACCTTCAATATTGCCGACATGGGTGTGTCGATCGGGGCCACCTGCCTCGTGATCGCGCTCTGGAGGCTGGACGCCGCCGAGTCGCGTGAATGACGCGCGTACGGAGCGGTATGTGGCTGCAGGACCGGGAGTGATGGACATGACGCATGTGGTGGGAGCGCGCGCCGGCGAACGGCTCGACCTGTTCGTGGCACACACCTGCAACCTGTCGCGTACCGCGGCGGCCACGCTGATCGCGGGCGGGCACGTGCTGGTGAACGGGAGCGCGGAGAAGGCCAGCTATCGCACGGCGGCCAGCGACGCGGTGCAGGTGGAGATTCCGCCGCCACCAGGGCGCGAGATCGTGCCCGAGGACATTCCGTTGTCGATCGTGTATGAGGACAACGCGCTGCTTGTGGTGGACAAGCCGGCCGGCATGGTGGTGCACCCCGCGCCTGGCAACTGGAGCGGCACCCTGGTGAACGCGCTCGTGGGGCGTGGCGGCGAACTCGCCGCGGGTGGTGCCGAGGATCGGCCGGGCCTCGTGCATCGGCTGGACAAGGAAACGTCGGGGCTGCTCGTGGTGGCCAAGACCGAAGCGGCGCACCGCACGCTGAGTGCCGCGCTGGCCGCACGCACCATTCGTCGCGTGTACGCCGCGATGTGCTGGGGGCATTTGGGACAGGAGCGGGTGGGCGTGGATTCTCCGCTCGCGCGCGATCCGCGAGACCGACAGCGCATGGCGATCGTCTCCGGAGGGAAGGCCGCGCGCACCACGCTCGTGCGCGTTGCCCGCTTCGACAGCGTGGATCTCGTGCGCGCGCATCTGCACACCGGACGCACGCATCAGATTCGTGTGCACCTGTCGTCGATCGGTCACCCGGTCGTGGGCGATGATACGTACGGCGGTGGCGGAGGGCGTCGGCTTGCGGCGCTCCCGCCGCGTCGGCACTTCCTGCACGCGGCGTGGCTTCGGCTCACCCATCCCGTCACGGGTGAGCTGCTCGAGCTGCGCAGTCCGCTTCCGGACGATCTACGCGCCTCGCTGCTCGCCATTGCTCGCCTGCCGGACCTGCAGGATCACCCGGACCCGCTTGACGCTCTTGGATTCTTCAACGCCGATCCTGACGATCCCTGACCTCGCGGCCGACGATGCGCGGCCACGTGTGCTGCTCATTCGTCTCGCGGCGGTATCGTACGCGTTGCCCATCGGCCACGTCGTCGAGGTGATCCGGCCGCGGCAGCTCACGCCGATTCCGGGAACGCCGCCGATCGCACTGGGGCTCATCAACGTGCGCGGCATGGTGTGTACGGTGCTCGACCTCGCGCTGCTGCTCAGGGAGCGCCCGCTCGGTGACGAAGCCGGCGCAGCGCGTGATGATTCGGCGTCAATCGCGCGTGGCGTCCTTCCCGCATCGGTCGTCCTTCTTGAGCATCGAGGACGCGCCGTCGGCGTGGCTGTCGATGTCGTGCTAGGTGTGCACCCGGTCGATGACGACGGGACCGCACCCGAGCAGGACGGGAGCGTAGCGCACGATGGCTGCGTGCAGGTGGGTGAGCAACGCATCCCCCTGCTGGACCCGGAGGCCCTGCTCGCGCACGCGATGCTCTCTTCGGAGGACGGACGGTGAGTCGGACAGTCTTGATCTGCGACGACGCGATCTTCATGCGCACCATGGTCGGCGACATTCTGCAGCAGGCGGGCTTCGAGATCGTGGGCGAAGCCGAAACCGGCGTGCAGGCCGTCGAAAAGTACCAGCAACTGCAGCCCGATCTCGTGACGATGGACATCGTCATGCCGGACATGGGCGGCATCGATGCGGTACGCGAAATCACCAAGGCGCACCCCGGTGCGCGCATCCTCATGTGCAGCGCGATGGGGCAGCAGGCGCTGGTCGTGGAGGCCATTCAGGCCGGCGCGAAGGACTTCGTGGTGAAGCCGTTTCAGCCGAGCCGGGTGCTCGAGGCCGTGCAGCGCGTGCTCGCGGCGTAAGCCGCGCTCCCCGTGGATCTCGCCCGCTACGCGGAGCTCTTCCGCACGGAAGCGCGTGAACATCTGGCCGGCATCGACGAGGCGCTCACCCGTCTTGCCGATGGCGGCAGTCGCGCCGACATCGACGCACTGTTTCGCGCCACGCATACGATCAAGGGCATGGCCGCCGCAATGGGCTACGCCTCGGTCGAGTCGCTCTCGCACGCCATCGAGTCACTGCTCGATTTCGTGCGCAGCGGATCGGCCACGATTGCGCGCGCGGATCTGGTGGCGTTGCTCTTCGATGCCACCGATGCGCTGTCCTCGCATGTCGATGATGCCGTCGAGGGGCGACCGCACGCGCCTGTGTCTCCAGCGCTGCGGCAGCGCCTCGAAATCGAGTCGCGGCCCGCACCGACGCCGGTGCCGACGGAGGAGACCGCGGACGGCGTCAGTGAGATGTCGCCAAAGCGCACGCGCGAAACGATGCGTCACGCGCGCATCGACCTGCGGCATCTCGATGCGTTGCTCGATCTCACCGGCGAGCTGGTGATCGCGCGCGACCGCCTCCTGCGTGCGGCCGAGGCCACCGGAGATCGTGCGGTGCTCGCCGCATCGCAGGATGCGGCAAAACTCGTGGCCAGATTGCAGGAAGAGGTGCTGCAGGCGCGCATGGTGCCGGTGGGGCAGGTATTCGATCGATTTCCGCGCCTCGTGCGTGATGTTGCCCGCGAGCTGGGCAAGCCGGTGCACTTCGTGATGCAGGGCCGCGATCTTGCGCTCGACCGCTCGATGCTGGACGCCATTGTCGATCCTGTCGTGCATCTGTTGCGCAACGCGGTCGACCACGGCTTCGAAACGGTGGAGGCACGTGCGGCGGCCGGCAAACCACCAACCGGCAAACTCGTGCTGCGCGCTGCGCGGGAACGTGATGCGCTGGTGCTTACCGTGAGCGATGACGGACGGGGGATCGATCGGGAGCACGTGCGCGCGCGAGCCATCGTGGAACGGCGCCTGCACCCGAGCGTGACCACACTGTCCGATGAGGAGCTGGTGAAGCTGCTGGCGCAGCCGGGCTTCACGACCGCGACGGCTGTCACGGCGCTCTCGGGACGCGGCGTGGGCATCGACGTGGTCGCGAACCGCGTCCGTGCGCTCGGGGGGGCGCTCGAGGTCTCGAGCACGCTCGGCGCGGGAACCCGCTTCACGCTGCGACTGCCGATGACGCTCGCGATCGTGCGTGCGCTGCTGGTGGAGGTGGGGGGGCGCGCGTATGCCGTTCCCGCCGCACATGTGGTCGAGGCGCTGGAACTCGACGACGTGGCCCGCCACGTGGAGCAGGGGCGCGAGGCGATCAGTTGGCGCACCGGTCGGTTGCCGCTCGTGCGACTGCGTCGGGTGTTTGGTGCATCGCCAAGTGACGACGCGGGCGCGCAGCTGCTGGTCGTCGAATCCGCCGGCCGTCGCGTGGCCTGCAAGGTGGATGCGCTGCTCGGTCAGCAGGACATCGTGGTCAAGCCCTTCGACGCCGTGCGAGGTGGCACGGCGCTCTTCAGCGGCACCACGATTCTCGGTGACGGCAGCCCCGCCCTCATCGTCGATGTGGGGAGCCTCACGTGACCGCGCGCGAGCTCGCGACTTCTCCTGGAGAGCACATGGAGGCGATCACCTCCCTCAAGTCCATTCAGCTCGACGCACTGCGCGAGACTGCGAACATCGGTGCCGGCCATGCCGCCACCGCGCTGTCGCAGATGACCGGCAGCACGATCATGATCAACGTGCCGGCCATCAACGTGCTCACCCTCGAGTCGATTCCCGCGCAGTTCGGCCCGCAGGAAGAGCCGGTGGCCGCCGTCATGATGCATATGCTCGGCGACATGAGCGGTCGTACGCTGCTGGTGTTCCCGAAGCCGACCGTGATGCGGCTCGCCGAACTCATGCTGCAGCGTCCGCTCGGTACGTCGCAGGCGCTTGGTGAGCTGGAAACATCTGCCATCAAGGAAGCGGGCAACATTCTGAGCGGTGCGTACATGAACGCGCTCTCCGATTTTCTCGGCATGATGCTGCTGCCGTCGCCGCCGACGCTCGTGA
The DNA here is from genome assembly GCA_011390935.1 of Gemmatimonas sp. Lineage (GTDB taxonomy): Bacteria > Gemmatimonadota > Gemmatimonadetes > Gemmatimonadales > Gemmatimonadaceae > JAABRT01. Next base: position 74,677 of record JAABRL010000008.1, on the reverse strand, counting down.
TCGACATGTCGGCCGCGGTGCTGAGCAGTGCGTACGCGCAGTTCGCGACCGATCCCGATCACATCATCTGCGTGGAGAGTGAGTTCCGACTCACGGAGCGAGCGCTCTCGCTGCGCGGCTTCTTCCTGCTGCTTCCGGATCCGGCCTCGCTGCAGGTGATGCTGCGGGCGCTGCGGTTGGCCTGACGGCCCGCCGCGTCGGTTACCCCATGTCGTCTACTGGCACACCGGATCGCGGCCTAACGCTGCTGCGTGCACTCGCCGATCGCATCGATGCGAGTGATCCGGGCGCGTGCAACAACCTCGGTGTGCTGTACTACTCCAAGGGATTGCACGCCGAAGCCGTTTCCGCGTTTCTGCGCGCACTGGCCCTGGCGCCGCGCATGCGGGTGGCGGCCCGCAATCTCGAGGTGGCCGCGTCACATCCGGGCGCCTGCGATGCACCAACGGCCGCGCTCGAGCAGCGCCTGCACGCCGAGCCACACGACCAGCTCGCGCGCCGAGAGCTTGCGCGCCTGTACCGGCTGCTGTCTCGCCCCCGCGATGCGCGGACACACCTCGACCTGTTGCTCGAGGCCGATCCCGACGACGCGGTCGCGTTGCGCGAGTACGGCTTGTTGGAGCAGGCAGGTGGTGACCTCCGCAAGGCGCAGCGCTGGTTCGAACGCGCGCTGGCCGTCGCCGCCGATGACACGTGGGCTCGCTTGCACCTGGCCGAGGTGTACTACCATCGCGGTGGCAACGAGCAGGCGCTGCGCGAGCTCGACGAACTGCTCGAGTTCGATGCGAATGTTGCAGATGCGCACCTCTTGCGCAGCTTCGTGCTCGGCGATCTCGGCCATCAGGAAGCGGCGACGGAAGCGTCGCGACGCGCCAATGCGCTCGATCCGGCCTTGGCCACCCTGCAGCCCGACCTGTCGCTGGACCCGCGTCTCGCGCCAACATCCGGGGCGCCACCAGGCAGCGTGCCTGCGATTCCAATCACGCGCGGTCTGCTCGAGACGCCGGCGATCGCCGGTATCATCAGCAACGAGTCGCTGGCGCGCTACAGTCTCGGCCTCGCCTTTCGGCAGCGCGGATACTTCACGGAGGCACGCCGCGAGTTCGAGCGCGCCGACGCGCAGGGTGAAGATCCGCTGCTCGTGCAGCATGCACTCGCCGAGCTCGATCTCGTGCAGGGACGGCACGCCGACGCACGGCGACGGTACGACGCCCTCCTTGTCGAGCGCGGTGATGAAGCGCGCCTGTGGAACGAGCACGGGGTGGCGCTGCATCAGAGCGGCGATGTGGATGGTGCCGCGGACAGCTATCGCCGTGCGCTGCGGGTCGATCCGCGGTATGCGCTCGCGTACAACAACCTCGGCGTCGCGCTGGCCGACCTCGGTGAAGGGGTGCCGTCGCGTGAGGCGTTGCAACGCGCCACACAACTCGACCCCACGCTGGTGCGGGCTCGACTGAATCTGTCGCGCTGGCACCTGCGGCAACGTGACCCGCTCACGGCGCTCACGGTGTTGCGTGAGCTGGTGGCGTTTCATCCAACGCTTGCCGATGCGTGGCATGAAATGGGATTGGCGCTGCTTGCGCTCGATCGCACGGATGAGGCACGGCACGCTGTCGCGACGGCCATCGATCATCGACCGGACTTCGCCGAAGCGCGCTACACGCTGGCCGAAGTGCTCGGGACGCTTGGCGACCACGATGGGGCGCTGCGCGAAACGCAGCACGCGCTCGGTCTCGCGCCGGTGCGCGTCGATCCGCGTCTCACCGTTGGCATCGCGCTGCATGACGAGTGCCCGGAATCGGTGGGTCGGCTCGATCTGCTCACGGTGATCGAGGCAGAGCCGCTGGCAGGCGCCGAGCTCGCGGACGCCGATGTGGCGGCGCTCCTGCCGGAGCGTACCCCGACGCAGCCGGAGGACGAACGCGCCTCTCCCGAACATCTGTCCGCTCTCGAAGCGGCCTTGCGCAGCGCCGATCTGGCGCTGGCCAGCGGCGATCTCGACGTCGCGCATCGCGCGGCGCAGGAGGTGCTCGGACAGTGCACCGCGCCCGTGCGTCACGCCGCTCCGTGGATCGAAGCGTGGGCGTTGCAGCTGGCGGGCGATGCCTTCGCCGCGTCCGGCGTGCATGGCGAAGCGTGTGAACGCTACGCGCAGGTGCGTGGTCTGCTCCCCTCCACGGAGGGGTGGGCGCGCGAAGGCGTGGCCGTGGACATCGGACGACGCGCGCTCTTTGGCGAAGTGCGTGCCGCCTGCCTGCTCGGGCGCGGTGCAGACGTGGTGCCGCTGCTCGATCGGTTTGGCGCAGCGGACGCGCACGATCCGGAGGTACTCGCGCTACTCGCGTCCGCACACGCATCGGCTGGTGATGTGCAGGGCGAACGCGTCGCACGTGCAGCCCTGCTGCGCCTGCTGCGACATGAACCACGCAGCGCGGCCCTGCTGCACTTCGCGGGGAACGCCGCGCTCAAGCTCAACGACAGTGCGCTCGCGCTGGTGCTGTTTCGGCGTGCGCTCACGCTCGATCCAACACGTCCCTCACCGCGTCTTGCGATCGCGCGCCTGCTGCAGGCGCGTGGTGATGTGCTGGCTGCGCATCTCGAACTGGTGGCCGCGCTCGCCGCTGTTCCCGCGTGGCGTGACGCGCGTCTGGCGCTGGCGTCGCTGCACCTGCAGGCCAATCGTGCCCCGGAAGCGGTGCGGCTGCTCGCCGCACTGCTCGAGGATTCGCCCACGGACACGGACGCCGTGTCCGCGCTCGCCGAGGCGCTGCGCACTGCCGGGCGTGATGTCGATGCGCGCACCGCGGTGCAGCGTGCGCGGCGACTGGATCCTGATCATCCGCACGCCCTCTGGCTCGATGGGCAACTGCTGGCCGATCAGGGGCGGCTGCGCGACGCGCGCGCGCGATGGGGACGCATCGGTGTGGTGGCGCCCTCGTCGCGGTGGGCACCGTTGGCGCACGAGGCACTGGCCGGTCTCGACCATACGATGGTGGATGAGCGACGTTTCATGGCGCCCGGTGGCGCGCGAGGAGGCCGATGAGTCTCGAGGGAACGATTCGTGATCTGGGCCTGCAGGAAGTCGGGCAGCTGCTGTCGCTGAGTCGCAAGAGCGGCGTGCTCGTGGTGCGCTCGCGACTGCGCGCCATGCGCGGGTGGATTCGTTTCGTCGATGGCGCAATCACCGATGCCGGACTGGGCGATGCGCTCCCTGAGGGCACGGCCACATCGGCGTCGGCCGCGGGCGAGCGTCCCGCCGTCGAGGAGGTCGTGCTCGACCTGCTGGCGTGGCGAGAGGGGAGCTTCGCGTTTGTCGCCGCATCGCAACCGGGGGCGGGGGCGTGCTGTGTGCGCATTCCCACCGATGCGATGCTCGTGGAGTCTGCGCGTCGCGATGACGCCTGGAGTCGCTTGCGCGACCGTGTACCGTCCGCCGACGCGATCCCCTCGTTCGTCGATGTCGAGCCGAAGGCGCTGCCGCTGCTGCATCTCGTGCCGCAGGAGTGGGAGGTACTGACGCGCGTGGATGGAGAGCGCGATCTGCGGACGCTCGCCGGCTTGCTGCAGCGCGATGTCATCGAGGTGGCGGAGACGGTGCACGGGCTGGTGGGCACCGGCCTGCTCTCCGTGCGCGACGGATCGCTCCCGCTGCGACCCACGCCGCTGTTCACCCCCGCAATTCAGGCAGCGGCCGACGACCTCTGGATTCCCGCGACTGCCGAAATGGCCGCGTTTACGACCGATCCGGACGATGCCGTGTTTGATCCGATGCGGGCCGGATTGCTCAATGCGGCCGGCATGCCGCGCGCGCTCGAATCGGCCATGGGACCCGCGTCGCGTACTGTCACAGCCCCGGCATCCGAGCCCGTTGCCTCCGCCCCCTCCGAGACGTCATCCCACGAGGACCGTCACGAGGCTCTGCTCGCGCGCCAACTCAACGCCCAGGGCGACGAGGCGGCGCGACGTGGAGAGTTCGAAACGGCGCTCGCCTGTTGGAGCCGGTATCTGCGTGCGCACGAGCGCGCGCCCGATGCCGATCGCGTGCGTGAGGCAATCGGGTTGGTGGCGCGGCTGCATGCGCTACTCGGTCCGGCGCCCCACGCCTGAATCGCCCGTCACCTGACGGGATGACGAGGACCAGACCGACGCGCCTCGTGCGACGTCTTCGAGGAGCGGGCACATGCCCATCGTGGATCACGCCACTCGGTTGATCACCTGCAAGCTGGTGTACTGCGGGCCGGGTCGATCGGGCAAGACGACGAATCTGTCCTACCTCCACACCGCGCTGCCAGGCGAGCAGGTGGGCCATCTCACGTCACTCGCCACGCGTCGTGATCGCACGCTGTTCTTCGACTACATGCCGGTCGATCTCGGAACCGTCGGCGCCTACAAAGTGCGCTTTCAGCTCTATACGGTGCCCGGACAGCCGTACTACAAGGCGATTCGCCAGCTCGTGCTGCAAGGGGCGGATGGCGTGGCCTTCGTGGCCGACAGTCAGCGGCATCGCTGGGACGACAACCTCGAGAGTCTGCAGGACATGCACGCCAACCTCGCCGAACATGGCGTGGATGCGCGCAGCCTGCCGATGGTCCTGCAGTACAACAAGCAGGATCTTCCGGAGTCGCTGGTTGCGTCCGTGGCGGAACTCTCTGCGGCGCTGAACTTTCGCAACCGCCCCGAGTTCGCCGCCGATGCGCTGCGCGGGCAGGGCGTGTTCGACTCGCTGCGCTCGCTCGGCACGCAGGTGCTGCGCCGACTGGGCGCCGAAGACGGGACCACGGCAGGCGATCGCGCGCGTCAGGCGCTGAAGACGCCGCACACGACGGCGGCGCTGCCGAGCACCTCCGAGTCCGCACGCACGTCGCACGATGACATCTTCTCACCCGTCCCGCTTCCCGCCGAGTCCCGCTACCCGATGGCCATGGCCTCGGCCGGAGGGGTGAGCGCGTGACCGCTCGGGTGCTCGAGGGCGGCTATCGGTTCGAAAACTTCGTCGTGGGAGCGTCCAACCGTCTCGCGCATTCGGCCGCGCAGCGCGTTGCCGATGCGCCAGGCGCTGCGTACAACCCGTTGTTCATCTACGGCGGGTCCGGGCTCGGCAAGACACATCTCGCGGCGGCCATCGCGTATCACGCGCGGCAGTCGCATCCGACGTTGCGCGTGGAGCTCGCGAGCGCCGACGAAATTGTCGCGCGGCTGCATCGCGCGATCGCGTCGGGGCAGCGCGAAACGTTTGCGTCCGAGTTCCAGCAGGTGGATCTGCTCCTGCTCGATGACGTGCAGTTCCTCACCGGCCAGCGAGAAACGCAGACCGAACTGCTGCGCCTGTTCAATCTCATGCAGGGCGGGGGGCGACAGCTCGTGATGACGAGTGATCGTCCGCCCTCCGAGATCCCCGATGTGGACCAGCGGCTCGTGTCGCGCCTCTCGGGGGGGCTCGTGGTGGACGTCGGCGCACCGGATTTCGAGATGCGACTGGCCATTCTGCGCAACTGTGCGCAGGAACGTGAACTCGCCTTCGACGACGGGGTGCTCGACGAGGTGGCGCGCCTTGCCTTGGGCAACGTGCGTGAACTCAAGGGCGCCCTGAATCGTCTGGCGGCGTACCAGCAGCTCGAGGAGCCACCCATTCGCCCCGCCGATGTGCGGGCGGTGCTCGGTGAGCGACGCCCGACCTCGTCGGCCAATCTGGTCGCGGTGGCGGATCGCCACACGTCGGCGGATGGGGTATCGGATGACGATGGCTTTCTCGCCGACATTGCGCACGAGGTCGAGACGCGTGTGGAGCGGTGGCGCGTGATGCTCGGTGAAGCCTGCGCCTTCTGGCGAACCGAAGGCTACGTCACGCGCGTGCTCGAGCGCGCCATGCAACTCCCCGCAGCGCCCGATGTGAATGGGCTCTTGGCCACCTTCTCGGCGGCGGTGGAGCATCTCCGTGGCCTCGAGATGCAAGCCGTGACGCTCGACCCGGGCGTGCGAGGCAACCCTGCGTTTCGGGACCCGGAACAGGTGGCGGAGGCGCAGCGGCTGCTTGATCGCGCGTTGGCCTCGGCGATGCCGTTGCCCGCGCCCAATCCGATCTTCACGCGCGAGAGTCTGGAGGCGGGTACGTCGAATCAGCTTGCGCTCAAGGCGGCCGACGCCGTCGTGGAGCAGCCTGGACAGCGCTACAACCCGCTCTTCATTCACGGCCCCAGCGGCACCGGCAAGACGCATCTCGCGCACGCGATTGCGTCTGCGGCGATGAGCGCGCGTCCGCGCGGCGCCGTGGCGTGCCTCGCTGCGGGAACGTTCGTGGAAGAGTTCATCGCATCCATGCAGGAAGGCGGGGTGGAGCGCTGGCGCGCGCGATATCGTGCGGCCGAGCTGTTCGTGCTCGACGACATTCAGCAGCTGGCCGACAAGGAACGCACGCAGGAGGAGCTGTTTCACCTCTTCAACGTGCTGCACGATCGTGGGGCGCAAGTGGTGCTCACCAGTGATCGGCCACCGCGCGAAGTGCGCGGTCTCGCTGATCGCCTTCGCTCGCGCTTCGAGGGAGGACTGGTGGTGGCGCTGCAGCCGCCGGATCGCGCACTGCGCGAACGCCTGGTGCGCCGTTGGCTTGCGGAGTCGGGGCATCCGCCGGAAGCCGCCCTCGCATCCTACCTGGCGGATCGCGACGCACGCAGTGTGCGCGAGCTCTCGGGATTGATCACGCGGCTTGCTGCCGCCGCGGATCTGCTGGCGGTACCGCTCGATCTGCCCTTGGCGCGTCGTGAACTTGATGGCGTGACGTCCATGATTGCGGCCACGCCGCGCGCCGGTGTGCCGCTCGCTGACGGCGCACATGACGCGTTCTTTCTGGATGCCGAAAAGGTCCGCTGGGAATGGCCCGATCTGGGTGATCGACTTTCGGAGGAGTATCGCTGATGGCCATTCGCGGAAGTCTGAGCGAGGCCAACCTCGCGGACGTGCTGCAGCTGCTCGCGCTCGGCCAGAAGACGGGTGTGCTGAGTCTCGCGCGCGAAGGAAGTTTCGGCGCCGTGCACTTCGATCGTGGCGGCGTCTGGTTTGCGTCGCTGGTCAATCGCCGTGATCGCCTCGGGGATCGGCTGGTGCGTGCGGGCCTCGTCGATGCCGATGTGCTTGCGGCCTTGCAGCCGGAGCTGGTCGACGATGATGATCGCGACCTTGTGCGCGTCCTGCTCGATCGTGGGCTCGTGGAAAGTGACGCCATCGTGCGTGAGTATCGCACGCTCGTCGAAGAGGCGGTGTGCCAGCTATTCACATGGACCACGGGCACGTTTGCCTTCGAGCCGCGACACGCGCCCGAAGGGTCGCCGCTGGTCACGTTCCCCGCCGATTCGCTGCTCATGGAAGCGGCCCGTCGCGTGGATGAGTGGACGCAGATTGAAAAGAAGATCCCGTCGCTCGATCTGCTCTTCGAGATCGATGGTGCGCGATTGCAGCAGAGCGGGATCACGCTGACCGCCGAGCAGACGCGCATCGCACCGCTGCTCGACGGCACACACGACGTGGCCACGATTGTGGAGCGATCCGGACTGGGCGAGTTCGCGGTCGGGAAGGCCGTGTATGGCCTGGTTACGGCGGGGTTCGCGCAGCGGGTGGGACGCAGTGCCGCCCGACGACAGCCTGCGCCCGAAAGTCGCGTGGCTGAACATCGCAACCTTGGCATCGCGTTCTATCGGACGAGCATGTACGAGGAGGCACAGCGCGAGTTCCGGCAGGTGCTCGAGTTGCGCGCGGACGATCTCGGCGCGCGCTTCCATCTCGGTCTCGTGCATCTGCGTCGGCGCGCATGGACCGACGCGATCAGTACGCTGCGGGACGCCGCTGCGCAGCCCGAAGCGAAGGCCACGGTGCTGCACGCGCTGGCCTACGCCTACGAAGGGGATGGACAACTCGACGCGGCCGAAGCCGCACTCGCCGAAACCGTGAAGCGAGGTGCGGCCAGCGATCCGCGCGTGGCGCTCTCGCAGGCGGTGATCGCCATGCGCCGAGGCGATCTGCCACGCGCCGAAGAGCGGTTGTCCACGGCGCGCGCGTGGTGGGGGGCGAGGCAGCCGGCGGCCGTGTGGTTTCATCATGCCGGACTGGCCGCCGCCATGCGCGGCGAACTCGATCGTGCCATCGCGCTGCTCGAGGAAGGGATCACGCTGCATCCGCACGCGGCGCTGCTGCACAACGATCTTGCGGTGGTACAGGAACGCCGTGGTCTGCACGAGGCGGCCGCGCGCACGCTCGAACACGCGCTGCTCGAAGAGAGCAACATGCCGCATCTGCACAAGAACCTCGGCGACTATCTGTATCGCGCGCAACGCTACGACGAGGCCTACGAGTGCTACGAGCGCGTGGTCCGCCTCGATCCGCTGCATGGTGCCGACGTGTGGCTCAAGCTGGGCAACATGCGCTATCGGCGTGGTGACCCGGCGGGCGCACGGTCCGCGTGGGAGTCCGCGCAGGCCATCGAGCCGCACAACGCGATCGTGCGCGGGAACCTTGGTCTGGCGCTGGGCGAACCGCTGCGAGCCATGAGTACTCCGGCCGTCGGCTCCCCTGAGACGGACCTGCAGACGGCGGGCGCGCCCGCGTGACGGACCGGGCAGTTGTGGCCGACGAGGGCGCGAAGTCGCTGCGCGAAAGACCCTTGCGGGCCCGCGAAGACACGCGCGCACGCGAGATTCAGGTCGCGATTGCGGACTGCGCGGTCGCGTGTGACGATGCACGTCTCGTTACCATCGGGCTGGGGTCGTGTGTCGCGATTGCGCTGCATGCGCCGGCGGATCGCGCGGGTGGCCTCGCGCACATCATGCTGCCCAATGCCGTGCTCTCCACCGATCACAGCCGCCCCGGCAAGTTTGCGGGCAGTGCGGTTCCACACATGCTCGAGCAGCTACGCGGACTCGGTGTGATGGGCAATGTGGAAGCTCGCCTGGTCGGGGGGGCGTCCATGTTCGAGCAGCTGTTGCCCATGGGCAGTGTGCCGCTTGGCGCGCGTAACGTGGTGGCGGCACGCGCCGCCTGTGCGGCGGCGGGTATTCCCGTGGTGGCCGAGGACACTGGTGGCGGACATGGTCGAAGCGTGTACTTCGATGTCGAGGACGGTCGCATGCTCGTGCGGTCGGTGGCGCATGGTGACCGGACGCTCTGACGCCGAGCGCCGTCGGCGCGTGCTCGTGGTCGATGACAGCGCCTTCATGCGCCGACTGGTGCGTGATCTCATCGTCGAGAGTGGCGAGTTCGAGGTCGTGGGGGTGGCACGTGATGGCGAGGACGCCATTCGGCAGGTGCATGCCCTCGATCCCGATATCGTGACGCTGGATATCGAAATGCCCGGGCTCGATGGGCTCAGCGTGCTGGGCTACATCATGAGCGAGGTGCCGCGTCCGGTGGTGATGCTCAGCGCCGCTGGCGGCGAGTCGAGCGCCGATGCCACCGTGCGCGCCTTGGAGCTCGGCGCGGTGGAGTTCGTGCGCAAACCGTCGGGCCCGATCAGTCTCGACCTCACGCGCGTCGCCGATCGTTTGCTCGACGCGCTGCGTGCCGCGTCGGCGACTCACGTGGATCGCGTGCGCGTCCTCGCGCGTCCGCTTTCCGGTGCCTCGGTCGCGGCGAGCGCCAACCGCGTGCCCACGGCGGCCACGAGTGCGGTGCTGGTGGCCGCCTCGACCGGTGGACCGGCGGCGCTCACGCAACTGATCCCGGCGCTTCGTGCGCCGCTCGGTGCGGCGGTCCTGGTGGTGCAGCACATGCCTGAGGGCTTCACGGCGAGCCTTGCTCGGCGATTGAACGGACTGAGCGCGCTGGCCGTGTGCGAGGCGCGCGACGGTGATCTGGTGCGTCCGGATATGGTCTACATCGCCCCGGGCGGGGCTCACATGCGCGTGCTGCTCACGGTGGACGGACCGAGGCTGACGCTCGACCAGTCCCCCACGGTATGGGGCGTTCGACCAGCGGCCGATCCGTTGTTCGCGTCGGCCGTTGACGTGTTCGGGCCACGCTGTGTGGGCGTCGTGCTGACCGGCATGGGGCGCGATGGTGCGGATGGGTTGCGACGGGTGCGCGCGGCGGGCGGTCGGGCACTGGTGCAGGATCCCATGCAGGCCGTAATTCCCGGCATGCCCGATGCCGCACTCCGCCATGCTGGTGCCGATACCATCGTGTCGCTTGGCGATGCGGCAGCGGCCGTCGATGAGGCGCTGCGGCGTGTCGAACGCACCGCCCAATCGCCTGCCGCCTCGGGGATCGTGGCGTGAGCAACGGGACGGACCACGAGACGGCGCGGGAGCTGACCGAGCACGGCGGGACCGCGCCGGATCTGACCGCGCTGCAGGCAACGCATCGCGCGCTCACCGATCGCCTGCAGGCGACGCGCGATCCGGCGGCCAGGGCGGCGCTCAAGGACGAAATCGTCGCGCTGTTTCGCGCGGTCGAGTCGGCCGAAGCGCGGGTGGGCGAGCTCAAGGCGGCGGTGAAGGCGCTGGCTGGACAGTGGCGCTCTGGGGAGAGCGGCTCCAGCTCCGGGGCGACGCGATTCGGCCAGAGTGCGCGGGTCGACCATCTGGGCGCGTCCACATTCGTTGAAAAGGGCTGGTCGCGGCTGGCGCTGGGCGAGGGAGCCGGCGCCGAAGAGGCGCTGCTCAAGGCGCTCGCGCTGGCGCCGGGCGACACCTCGGCCGAGTCGATGCTCGGCTGGGCCTACATGTTGCAAGGCAAGTTCGATGAGGCGCTGCTGCGTTTCCATCACGTGCTGCTGCGCGATCCGCAGCAGGCGCTGGCGCGGGCCAACGTCGGGTACGTCTGTCTGCAGCGCCGAAGCTTCGGTGAAGCGATCGAGCACCTCTCGCGGGCGATTCGCCTCGACAACGATGCGCGGGCCACGATGTATGCGCACCTCTACCTGGGGATGGTGTATTTCGAACGGGAGATGTTCGACGACGCCAAGCTGTTCTACCGAAAGGCGCTGGTGCTGGGCCCGAACCTGTTGCAGGCGTACTATGAGTTGGGGCGGGCGCACTGGTTCGCGGACGAGCGTGAGGCGGCGCGGACGGCATGGCGCGAAGGCGCCGCGGCCAACACGTTCAATCCATGGGGCAAGCGGTGCGCAGAGCAGTTGGTGGCGGTGGACCGAGGGGAGGCACCACCGCGTACGACGTGAGTCGTCGCGGCGGGCGTGGCGCAGCGCGTGCGATGCTGCTGCTCGTGACCGTGCTTGCCGTGGGCACACCGGTCGGCAAGCCGCTCGCAGCCCAGCGCGACGTGATGCGCAATACCCCGGCGCCAATGGCGGAGACGCTGGCGCCCGACGGCGCGCTGCGCTTCGATGCGGGTCGCTTTACGGTCGTGGCGTTTCCCACCGATGAGCGGCTCGCGCGCACGGTGCTGCGCGTGGCGCAGGAGCGCGACAGCTTCCCCGGGTTGCCGCGACCGACGGCGCAGGTGCTGATCGCGATCGCGCCGGACGCGGAGCGATTCCGCGCGTGGGCGGGCCCGTCGGCGCCGGAGTGGGGCGCCGCCGTGGCGTTTCCCGCCTTGCAGCGGGTGGTAATGCAGGGGAGCCGCGCCGGGAGCGACGCCGGGAGTCCGATCGTCACGTTGCGCCACGAACTCGCACATCTGGCGCTGTACGAGGCGCTGGGCGATGTCCCACCGCGCTGGTTCGACGAGGGGTATGCCAGCGTGTCCGCGGGCGAGTGGGGGCGCGAGGAGGCGCTGGCGGCGAGCATCGGCTTGGCGGTTCGAGGCGTGCCCACGCTGGAGGCGCTCGAACTCCTCTTCTATCGTGGCGCGTCGGACGCCGAGCTGGCGTACGCGCTCGCCCACCGCGCCGTGGCCGACCTGATGGCCCTCGATCCCGACCGGGGGCTGTCGCTCTTTTTCGTGAACTGGAAAGCGACGAGTTCGTTTGAGTTGGCGGTTCGGCAATCGTTCGGGGTGACGTCGGCGGGCTTCGAGAAGAGCTGGCAGCAGCAGACGCGGCGTCGGTATGGCGCGCTGGCGCTGGTGGCGAACCTGTCGCTGGCCTTCGGCGTGTTCGCGGTGGTGATCGGGCCCTTCATCTGGCAGCGCCGCAAGCGCGATCGGGAGCGGCTTCACGCGCTGCGCGTGGCCGATGCGGTGCAGGAGGAGGCGCAGCGCCAGAGCATGGTGGAGGCGATGCTGGCCGCGGACGCCTCGGCGCGCGATGCCGATATTGACAGCGCCGCACCGCGCTCGTAGGGTGTGGGAATGTCCTCAGTCTCTGCGCGTCCGGTGGCTCGACGGCCCTTGTTGTGGTGGGGGGGCTGTGCGCTGATCTTGGCGATCGGGTACGCGGATCTCTGGCGTGGCGGCATCACGCTCGGGCCCGTGTGCCTCGTGGTGGGGTACTGCGTATTGGTACCAGTGGCGATTCTTCGCGGTTGAGTCGCAACGGGAACTGTCACGTCGCGTCAACGGTATAGATGAGTTAGCCGTTGGAGGAACGTCCCGTCGGGCGAATAGCTCAGTTGGTTAGAGCGCCTGTCTTACACACAGGATGTCGGGGGTTCGAGTCCCTCTTCGCCCACTGATTGGTGCCATGGTTCGGCCCCAATCCCTCCCAACGCTCACCATCGCACCGGATGGCTTGCCATGTGTGACGTGACGAGGCAACTTCCCCAGTTCAATCAAAATCGCCGCTCGGTTGTCGGTCGGCGTTCGGCGCGTTGTGCCCACCCGTGGCTGCGGATGGGTCGCACGTGTTCGGTTCACGGTGCGGAGGCTACGACTTTGATGGCTCGGTCATTCCATTCGCTGCTCGCTGGTGTCGGTACGCTGGCACTCTTCGGCGCTTCTGCCGCGATGTCGGCGCAGCCGGCCCCGCGCCCGGCGCATCCCGACGCGAAGTGGATGCTCGTCGAAGTGTTCAAGGCCGGTGGCCAGCCCGAGAAGGATCTGGGCGGCAAAGCGGCGGACGCCATGCGTCGTCGCATCGGTCGCGAGTTCTCCAATCGCCAGGTGTACCTCATCCCCAAGGAGGAGATGAAGGGCATTCTCGAGGCGTCCGGCTTCCCGGCCGATGTGCCGCTCGAGCCGCACGATGCGCGCGCACTCGCGTCGCAGCTGCGTGCCGATGAGTACATCACCGGGCATGTCATCAAGAACGACACGTCGTACACGGTCGACGCGCAGCTCGTGCTCACGCGCGACAACTCGCTGGTGCAGCCACTCGGCGAGTTCACCACGAAGAAGTACGATCAGGCGATCGAGCAGCTTGCCGCCGAGCTGAAGCTGGCGCGCCAGCAGCTGGAGTTCGAGCAGAAGTGCGTCAACTCCGCCCGCTCGCGTGAGTGGGATGCGGCGGCGGCCGCTGCCAAGGAAGGCATTGCGGCCTACCCCAAGGCGGTGCTGGCGCGTGTCTGCCTCGCCAACGTGATGGTGGAGCAGAAGGCCAGCAACGAAGATCTGCTGGCGATCTCGCGTGAGATCGTTGACCTGAGCCCCTCCAGCCGCAATGGTCTGGCGCTCAAGGCGCAGGCGCTGCGTGCGCTCGACATGCAGGATTCGGCCATCACCACGCTCACCACGCTGCTGGCCACCAACCCGAACGACGCGCGTCTGCAGAAGGACGTGATCGACGCGATCACGGCATTCGGCAACCCGCGCATTGCGCGTCCGATCGTGGAAGAGGCGGTCGCCCGCAACCCGGGCGACGCCGACCTGCTGCGTCTTCGCTGGCTGATCCTCCTGGCCGTACGTGACTTCAAGGAAGCGTTCGCCGCCGGTGACGACCTCGTGCGCCTCGACACGGCGTTCGCCGACACCACGTACTTCAATCGCACCGCGGCCGCCTACGCGGCGGACAGCCAGCCGCAGAAGGCGGCGGAAACCGCGGCTCGTGGCGTGGCCAAGTTCCCTGACAACGGCGCGCTCAACTACACCCTCGTGGCTGCATTGCGTGGGTCTGGCCAGCTGCAGCAGGCGCTCGAAGTGCTGAACAAGGCCACCGGCAGTGGTGTCGACGTCGAGGACGCCGGCCTGCTTCGCGTCACCCTCATGAAGGATCTGGGCGACAACGATGGTGCGCTGGCGACGGCACGTGAGCTCATCGCGAAGGGTGATTCAAGCCCCGCCATCGTGGTGCTCTCGCTCGGCAACTCGCTCTATCAGGCGGCGTCCCAGAGCAAGGTCGCCACAGACTTCGATAAGGCCATCGAGGTGCTCATGTTCGCCGAGCAGGTGAACAAGGGCGAGCAGAAGGTGCAGGCGAAGTTCCTCTTTGGTGCCTCGCATCTGTACGCGGCGCAGTACCGCCTCGTGGCTGCGCAGGAATCGAAAGACTGCGCCGAGATCAAGAAGGGACAGGAATCCCTCGTCGAGGCGCAGATCAACCTGCCCGCAGGTGGCGCGTTCGCGCCGGAGGCCGTGCCGCAGTACATGGGCGTGGCCGCGCAGCTCGATGGGTTCGCCACACAGCTGGCGGCGGCCTACTGCAAGTAAGCAGTCGCTACGCAGGAATCACGGGCCCGCCGTCGCTTTCGACGGCGGGCCCGTGCATCTTTTATGAGGTTCAGCGACCCGGTGCGCTCCCGCGTGATCACGCGCACGGATCCGCGTTCGGTCGCTACCGGTTTTCTCGATCTCCTCAATCCACCCCGTCGTGACTCCGGTCCGCTCCGCTCCCGCCGGTCGCCCCGGTGTGTACCACGTTCCGGTCCTGCTCGAGCCGGTTCTCGTGCTGCTCGGCAACGCCGAAACCGTGCTCGATTGCACCCTCGGCGGTGGTGGGCACTCGGCCGCGCTGGTGGAGCATGGGGCGCGTGTCACGGGGATCGATCGAGACCCGCGCGCCCTGGCTGCTGCTCGCGAGCGCCTCGGTGACGCCGAGCGCGCGGGGCGGTTCCGCGCCTTGCTCGGCAACTATGCCGATCTTGAAACAGCCGGACTGGCGCGTGTCGAACAGTTTGACGGCATCCTGCTCGATCTCGGCGTCTCGTCACACCAGTTTGACGATCCGGGACGCGGCTTCACGTTTCGCGAAGGCGCACCGCTCGATATGCGCATGGGCGATGACGCCGTGCTGGACGCAGCGGGATTGCTCAACTCGATTGACGAGGTGGATCTCTCCGCGCTGCTGCGCAACTTCGCCGATGAGCCGCGCGCCGCGCGCATGGCGCGTGAGATCGTGCGCCGTCGTGAACGGCGCGCGTTCGCGACCGCCGACGATCTCGTGGATGCGATCCGCGCCGTGCTCGGCCCACGCAGCGGTCCGCCCGATTTTGCGCGTATCTTTCAGGGCGTGCGCATCGCGGTGAACGACGAGCTCGCTGGACTCGAGCGCGCGCTGCCCGCGTTGCGTGATCGACTCACGCCCGAGGGTGTGTTGGCCGTGATCAGCTATCACTCGGGAGAAGATCGCATCGTCAAGCACGCCTTCCGTGACTGGAGTCGTGCGTGCACCTGTCCGCCCCGGCACCCGATGTGTGTCTGCGGTGGCGTCGCGTTGGGAGAGGTGCTGACGCGCCGCGCGATCGTCGCCGACAGCGCCGAGGTGCACGACAATGCACGAGCGCGCAGCGCACGCTTGCGCGCGTGGCGTCGCGGCGCATGACAGCGCGTCGTTCCACCACGGCGTGGCGCGTCGGCCCGTGGCTGGCGGCGGGACTGCTTGCGTTCGTCGTAATCGCCGTTATCGTGGTAAGGCGTCGCGAGCGGGGCATGACCGAGGTGGCACGCATTGTCGAGCTCGATCGCGCGCGACGCGACCTTGATGCGCAGCGCGTGGCGCTTGAACGTGACATCCGACAGGCGAGTAGTCGCGACCGGATCGAGCTGGTTGCCGAACGTCGACTCGGCCTGCGCGTGCCCTCCGATTCGCAAATCATCACGATCGTTCGTAGTCGCGGCGTCGGCGCAACGGCCGACTCCGCCGTCGTCGACACCCTGTAACGCCTCGCCGTGCGCGAACCCACCACCACGCCCGTTGAAGAGACTGTGCGGCCGTCGCGTCCGCGGGCGATTCTGCTGCACCTCTCGCTGGTGGTGTTCGCGGTCGCGCTGCTGGGACAGGCCGTGCGGGTGCAACTGCTCGACGGCGCGACCTATGCTGCGGAGGCCGACAAGCAGCACATGGTGGTGGCGCAGCTCCCGGCGCCACGAGGCACGATTGTGGACGATCGCGGCACGACGGTCGCGATCAGTCGCGAAGTGTTGAAGCTGGTCATCGCGCCGAATCAGGTGCGCGGCGCCACGGCCCGGCGCAACGACCGCGACTCGCTCTCGCGGGCGTTGCGCGCGCTGGGGGTCTCACGCACGGTCATTGCCAAGGCGCTCGACTCCACGCGCACGTACGTGGAAGTGCCGGGCGTCTACACGCCGACCGACGCCAAGGCGCTGATGGCGATTCGTGGTGTGCGGGCAGAGTGGACCATGCAGCGCATCAACTCGGGTACACCGGGCCTCATGCAGCTGGTCGGGTCCATCGACCGCGATGGCAACGCGCAAGGCGGTCTCGAGCGCGCGCTCGATTCGTTGCTCACCGGCACGCGTGGCGAGCGACGAGCCCTGCGTGATCGAGGCGGTCGCACGCCCGTCGATGCCCCCTCCGGTTCGCGGGTGGAATCCCGTCCAGGACACGAGGTGCGCCTCACCGTCAATCTGCAGCTGCAGGAGATCATCGAGCACGAGCTGAAGGAGGCCATGGAACGCACCGGGGCCTCCGGCGGCGATATCGTCGTGCTCGATCCGAACGATGGCGCGATTCTCGCACTCGCCGGCATGCGCGATGGACGCGAGGCCGGTTCGGTGACGCCGCTCACGCAGACGTATCAGCCGGGTTCCGTGCTCAAGCCGATGTTCGTGGCGTGGTTGCTCGAACGGGGCAAGGCGCGTGCTGGCGAAATGATCGACACCGAGAACGGGATCATGCGCCTCGGACGTCAGCGCATCACCGACGAGCACAAGGAAGCCGAGATGTCGGTGTTCGACATCGTGCGCTGGTCGAGCAACGTCGGGACGGTGAAGCTCGTGACGACGCGCATGACGCCCGATGAGGAGTACGAGCTGCTCCGCGACTACGGTTTCGGCGTGGGCACCGGGCTGCCGTACACCGCCGAGGCCACCGGCACGCTGCGTGTGCCCAGTCGGTGGTCTGCGTCCACGGCGGCGTCGCTGTCGATCGGCTACGAACTCGCGGTCACGCCCGTGCAGCTGGCGGCGGCGTATGCGGCGCTCGCCAACGGCGGAGAGATGATCGAGCCGGCGCTGGTGCGGGAAGTGCGCGATCCGGACGGGCGCGTGGTCTTTCGTCATCAGCGCCGCGTGCTGCGCCGCGTGGCCTCGGAAGACGCCACGGCGCAGGTCCGCGCCATGCTGAAGGCCGTCGTGGACAGTGGCACCGGCAAGGCCGCCGGACTCACGGCGTTCGAGGTCGGCGGCAAGAGCGGTACGGCACGTCGCGTGGTGAACGGTCGGTACTCGCAGGAAGACTACGACGCCACGTTCGCCGGCATGTTTCCGATGTCCGATCCGCAGGTGGTGATCGTGGCGCGGCTCATCGATCCGCGTTCCGCCATCTTTGGCGGTCTGGTGGCGGGCCCGATGGTGCGTGCGGTGTTGCAGGGGGCGATGGCGGCGCGCGATGCCGCGCTCGATCGCCGCGTCCTCATGCGTGTGGCGCGGGCGGTGAGTCTCGAGGCGGAGCCAGCGGATACGCGCGCGGTGTCTTCCCGGAGCATCACCGTCGCTGCGGCGGCGGATGACGATGCGTTGCTCGATGCGGTGCCGCCACCGCGCGAATCGGTCGCGGCGCCGGCGCGTGTGGTCGTATCGCTGCCGTACGCGCCGGAGGGTGCCACTGCGGCGCCGCGCGCCATGCGGATGGTACCCTCCGTTCGTGGCCTCACGGTGCGCGAGGCCGTGCGCACATTGCACGCGGCGGGTTTCCGTGTGCGCATGGCACGCGGGGTGGACGGTCGCACGCGACCGGCGGCGGGTGTTTCATCTCGGGAGGGATCGGTGGTGGTGCTGGAGCAGGGATCATGACGGAGCGCGCGCTCCGCTTCGACACGTTGCTCGAGGCGCTACGCAGCGCCAACCTGCTGGCGGTGGAGCCGGCGCGTGTTCCGCGACCACCGGAGCGGCTGTTCGGCATCGCCGACGACAGCCGGGCCGTGACCCCCGGCGCCGCCTTTGTGGCGGTGCGTGGCACCAGCACGGATGGTCATGACTTCGTGCGCGACGCGATCGCGCGTGGCGCCACGCTGATCCTGGCCGAAGACCACGTCCAGTCGGACGTTCCAGTCGTGCGGGTGCTCGACGGCCGACGGGCGGCGGCACTCGCGGCAACGGTGTTCTATGACCGTCCTGCCGAGAGTCTGCGCCTTGTGGGCGTCACGGGCACCAACGGCAAGACCACCACGGTGCACCTCATTCGGGCCGTTATGGAACAGCTCGGGACGCCGAGTGCGTCGGTTGGCACGCTCGGCGTGCTACTCGGACGTGATGGGGTCCCCATGGACGGGGGACAGGGGCTCACCACGCCAGGCCCCGTGGAGACGCAGCGCCTCTTGCGGGCGCTGGTGGACGCCGGCGTGCGGCTCGTGGCGCTCGAAGTGTCGTCGCACGCGCTCGATCAGGCGCGCGTCGACGGCATCGCGTTCGACGTCGTGGTGTACACCAGCTTCTCGCGTGATCATCTCGACTATCACGCCTCGATGGCCGCGTACTTCGACGCCAAGGCCAAGCTCATCGGCCTGCTCAAGCCGTACGGCGTTGCCGTGGTGAACGCGGCCGAACCCGCATGGCGTGACCTGCCCACCGCACCGCGGCTGCTCACCTTTCATGCGGCAATCCCCGGTGATGCCGACGCTCCGGCCGATGTGACGTTGCGCGCCGAGTCGGTGGAGTTCGACGCTGCGGGCAGTCGCTTCATGCTCGTCGCGCGCGATGGCACGCCGAGTGGCGCCAACGCCACGGCCACGCTGCCGCTGCTGGGCGACTTCAATGTGACGAACGCGACCGGTGCTGCCGCGGCGGCATGGGCGTTGGGGGCGCCGCTGGAGCAGCTGGCGGCCGCGTTGCCGGTCATGCCGCAGGTGCCGGGCCGTCTCGAGCGTCTGTGCGCCGGTCCGACGGTGCTGCGCGACTACGCGCACACGCCGGACGCGCTCGATCGCGCGCTGTGCGCCGTGCGCCCGTTCGCCTGTCGACCCGACGGCACGCCCACACGAGTCTGTGTGGTGTTCGGATGCGGTGGCGATCGCGATGCCGGCAAGCGTCCGGAGATGGGCGCCATTGCCGAGCGGCTGGCGGATACCGTCGTGCTCACGAGTGACAACCCACGCACCGAAAATCCGGAGCGCATTCTCGATGACATTCAGGCCGGCATGAACCGCGCGCCGCTCGCCCGCATCGAAGATCGACGCGCTGCGATCGCGTACGCACTGCAATGGGCCAACGCGCACGACGTCGTGCTGTTGGCCGGCAAGGGCCATGAGACCTATCAGGTGCGCGGTACCGAGCGCCTGCCATTCGACGAGGCGCAGATCGTGTCCGAGCTGATCGCTGGTCCGGAGCCTCGCGCATGAGCGCGGTGGTTCGACCGGGGATTCTGGTGGAGGGTACGCCGATCGTGCGGCCGGAGGTGCCGCACGCCTGGTGGACACTGCGTCGTGCGGCGACCTCGCTTGGCGCGCTGCTGCGCTCCGGTCCGCGGCTCGACGATCGGGCGCTCTCCGGCGTGAGCACCGACTCGCGTCGGCTCACGCAGGGCGCGTTGTTCGTGGCATTGCGCGGCGAACGCTTCGACGCGCACGATCTGCTCGTCGCCGCACGCGATGCCGGTGCCGCGGCCGTCGTGGTGGACGATGCCGAACGCGCCGTGGGGCTCGGCATTCCCGTGCTCGTGGTCAGCGACACGCGCGAGGCGCTGGGCGCCCTGGCGCGTGGTTGGCGTCGCGCGTGGGGCGGCACCGTGGTGGCCGTGGGCGGCTCCAACGGCAAGACGTCCACGAAGGAGCTGCTGCGCGCCGCGATCGGCGCACGGCTCACCGTGCACGCGACGGCGGCGAATGAAAACAACCTCGTGGGCGTTCCGCTCACCTTGCTGGCCATACCGCCGCACGCGCAGGTGGCGGTGGTGGAGGTGGGGACGAACGCTCCGGGTGAGATTGCGGCGCTGCGTGCGATCTGCGAAGCCGATGTCGCGGTCGTCACGTCGCTCGGCGAGGAGCATCTGGAAGGTCTCGGGGATCTCGCAGGCGTGTTGCGCGAAGAGTCGGACCTGTTCAACCAGGCGCTGCTGACCGTGTTGCCGGCGCACGACACCGCGCTGCACGAGGCGGCGCGTGCCAAGGGCGCGGTGGTGATGAGCGCAGGACTCGCGAGTGGCGACGTGCAGCCACAGCGTTGGATGCTCGATGCGGACGGTTGCGTGCGCCTCACGCTCGATGATCACACGGTCACGCTACCGCTGCGGGGTGAACACCAGGGACGCAATGCCATGCTGGCGTTGGCCGTGGCGCGCGCGCTGGGCGTACGATTGCGCGATGCGCTCGACGCGATGGCGCAGATGCCCGTACCGCACATGCGGGGCGAGTTTGCACAGCTCGGTGCGCTCACCGTGATCAACGACGCGTACAACGCGAACCCGCCGTCCATGCGGGCGGCGCTGGCGCTCTTGCGGGCCGTCGGCGACGGGCGCCCGCGCGTAGCGGTGCTGGGCACCATGCGCGAGCTCGGGGCGCAGTCGGCCGCGCTGCACGACGCCATTGCGCAGGACGCCATGGCAAGCAACCTCGATCTGATCGTCGCCGTGGGCGACTTCGTGGACGCGTTCGCGCGCGTGGCGCCTGACGCAACGCAGGTGGTTGCCGCCAGTGATGCCGACGCCGCGTGGCCGGTGCTCGCGCCGCGGCTGTCGCGCGATGCGGTGCTGCTGCTCAAGGGGTCTCGCGGCGTGCGTCTCGAACGACTGCTCCCTTCTCTCACCACCTGGGCGACGTCCTGAGTGCTCTATCACCTGCTGCAACCGTTGGCGAGCCAGTTTCAGCTCTTCAATCTTCTGAACTACATCACGTTCCGGTCGGCGGCCGCGTTCGTGACGTCGCTGCTGGTCACCTTTCTGTTGGGCCCGATCATTCTGGGCAAGTTGCGGCGCATGGCCGTGCATCAGGTGGTGCGCGAAGGCACGCCCGATACGCACAAGGAGAAGGGCGCCACCCCGACCATGGGCGGGCTCATCGTGCTCGCAGCGGCAATTCTCCCCGCGTTGCTGTTCGCACGGCTGGACAATCGCTACGTGCTGCTCGCCATGGCCGTCACCGTGTGGATGGGCGCGATCGGTTTCCTTGACGACTACCTGAAGCTCAAACAGAAGCGCGAGGGAAAGAAGAACGAGGGACTCGTGGAGCGGTACAAGCTCGCCGGCCAGGTGACATGCGGTCTCGCGCTTGGCCTGTACATCTGGTTGAGTCCGTTGTCCGGCCTGCCGGGTGCCTCGAGCACGGTGCCGTTTTTCAAGTACCTGCTCATCGTACCCATCGCCTCGTGGGCCGCGTGGATGTACGTGCCGTTCGTCACCTTCATCGTGACCGGCACCAGCAACGCCGTGAACTTCACCGATGGCCTCGACGGTCTTGCGACCGGGCTCGTGGCGATTGCCATGCTCACCTTCGGTCTCTTCGCCTACGTGCACGGTCGCGTGGATACGAGCGAATACCTGCAGCTGTTCTACCTGCGCGGGGCGGGAGAACTCACCGTGTACTGCGCCGCCCTGATGGGGGCCTGCATCGGCTTTCTGTGGTACAACGCGCACCCGGCCCAGGTGTTCATGGGCGACACCGGATCGCTCGCGCTCGGCGGCGCGCTCGGGGCCATCGCGATTCTGCTCAAGTCGGAGTTTCTGCTCCCGATCGTTGGCGCGGTGTTCGTGGCCGAGACGGTGTCGGTGATCCTGCAACGCTCGGTGTTCAAGTATCGTCGCAAGCGCTACGGGATCGAGCACGCGAAGGCCAATCGCGTCTTTCTGCGTGCGCCGTTGCATCACCATTTCGAGATGCTCGGCTGGCCGGAAACGCAGGTCGTGGTGCGCTTCTGGATCGTGGGCGTTCTCTGCGCCATTCTGGCGTTGAGCACCCTCAAGCTGCGCTGATCGTGGGTGCACCGACTTCCGTGACGCCGAACCCGGCGCTGTATCGGTGGGACCCGGCCGCGGCGCGCGAGACCGCGGCCGCCGTGGCGCGCGCGCTGGCGCTTCGCGGCGGTGAGGTCGCGGTCCTCGGACTCGGTGTCAGCGGTCGCGCCGCCGCGCGTTTGCTGCGGCACATCGGGTTCGCGGTGTACGCCTCGGAGCAGCAGGCCGGAGACGTGCTCCAGACGCAGGCGGCGGCGCTGCGTGCGCTCGGCATCACGGTCGAGCTCGGCATGCACGATCTCGCGCGCATCGCGCGTGCCACATTCGTGGTGGTGAGCCCCGGCATGCCGCCCGAAGCCCCACCGATCGCGGCCGCCCGCGCGGCAGGCGTACCCGTGGTGAGCGAAGTCGAGGTGGCGCTGCGGCTCATGCCCGCCCTGCGCACCATCATGGTCACCGGCACCAACGGCAAGACGACCACGACAGCGCTCATCGGTGTGCTGCTGCGTGCACTCGGACACAATGCCGTTGACGCGGGAAACATCGGCGTACCGGTGTGCGAACTGGTGATGCGCACGCCGCAGCCCACGTGGGCCGCGATCGAGCTCTCGTCGTTTCAGCTGCATGACACCCCCGGCGTGCGTCCCGATGTGGGCGTGCTCACCACGCTCAGCGCCGACCATCTCGATCGCTATCCGTCGGTCGAGGCCTACTACGCCGACAAGGCGCGCCTGTTCGCCAACGACGACCAGGCGTCGCGGTGGGTGGTGAGTGCCGACTCCGAGGAGATCGCGGCGATGACGCGTGATCTGGCCGGCGCCGTGTCGCGATTCTCCGTGCAGTCGAACGCCGTGGAGGCGTGGTTCGACCACGCCTCGCAGCAGCTCATGCTGAGTGGCGAGCCGCTCATGTCGCGGGCGGAGGTCCCGTTGCTCGGCGATCACAGCATTGCGAACGTGCTCGCGGCGGTACAGGCGGTGTCCATCGCCAGTGCCGCGCACCAGACGGCTGAGGCGCGTGCCCGCATGGCCGAGGCGATTCGAGGCTTTCACGCCTTGCCGCATCGACTGGAAACGGTGGCGGTGCGTGATGGCGTGTCGTATGTCAACGATTCCAAGGCCACCAATGTCGACTCCGCGCTCGTGGCGCTGCAGGGGATGACGCAGCCCACGGTGCTGCTGTTGGGCGGTCGGCACAAGGGTGAGCCGTATACGGCGCTCGCGGAGCCGTTGCGGCGCTGTGGGCGGGCCGTGCTGTGTTATGGCGAAGCCGGTGAACTCGCCGCGTCGCAGCTGGCATCGGTGCTTGCGGGGGCGGTCCCGGTGGAGTGGATGCGTGACGCGTCATTCGAACACGTGGTGGCGCGCGCAACGGCATTGGCACAGCCGGGCGATGCGGTGCTGCTGTCACCGGCCTGTTCGAGCTTCGACATGTTCGCCAACTACGTAGAGCGCGGCGAGCGATTCGCGCGACTCGCGCGGGGCGACACGTGACGGCCGGACTGCTGGGCGGCTACGGAACCCCGGCTCAGGAGCCGGACCGTGGGCAGGCCGCCGATGCCAGCGCACGTGCACCAGGTGTGCGCGGTGCGCGCGAGCGGTGGCGCATGACCGCCGAAGCACGGGCGCTGGTGGCCGTGTGTTTCGGCTTGCTGATGATGGGACTGGCGGTGTTGTACAGCGCGAGTGCCATCTCGGCGATGAACTCGGGACTCGCGGCGCATCACTTCGTGCTGCGGCAGGTCCAGGGCGCCCTCGTCGGGTTGGTGGCGTTTGCATTCGCGGCGAAGATCGATGCCGAGCGATGGCGGCGCTGGGCATGGCCCCTCATGGGGGGCAGTCTGATCCTCATGCTCGTGACCGTGCTGCCGTTCATGCCAAGCTTCATTGCACCCGTCATTGGTGGATCACGGCGGTTCCTGTTTGGCGGTTCCATTCAACCCGCCGAGTTCGCCAAGCTTGCCGTGATTCTGTGGACCCCGATGCTGCTCGTGAAGAAAGGCCCCGCGCTACGGCGACTGGGCAAGGGGCTCGGACCGTTCCTCGTGGTGATCGGTCTGCTGTCGCTGATCGCGATGCTGCAGCCGGATCTGTCCATGGCGATGACCTTCTGCCTGCTCATGGCGATCCTGCTCTTTGCCGGAGGCGCGCGCACCGCGCACTTCATCTTTCTGGGCATGCTGGCGGTCCCGTTGTTGGCGCAGAAGGTGGCCGATACGCCGTACCTCAGGGCGCGCGTCGAGAGCTGGTTCGTGGACGGCGAGGCCGCGAACAACGCCACCGTCGACGTCGGCAGTCAGCAGCGCCAGTCGCTCATTGCGATCGGCAGTGGGCAGCTGGTGGGCGTGGGCTATGCCGAAGGCAATCAGCAGCGCGGCTGGGTCCCGCTGGCCTACAATGACTTCATCGCCAGTGTCGTGGGTGAAGAGTTTGGGTTCGTGGGGATCAGCGCACTCATCCTGGCGTTTGCGGCGTATGCGTGGCTCGGGTTCCGCATCGCCCGTGCCGCACGAACACCGTTTCAATCGCTCGTGGCCATTGGCCTCACGTACGTGACCGTGCTCACGGCGTTCGTGCACGTGGGCGTCACCATTGGACTACTGCCCAACACCGGACTGACGCTGCCGTTCATCTCGTACGGGCGTTCGAATCTGGTGCTCACGATGCTCATGACGGGCATCCTCGTGAACATCGGCAGTGTGCGCGAACGAAAGTATGGGGTGAGTGCCACCGATCCGTTCGCTGGCAGCGCAGGCTGATCGCGTGCGCGTATTCTTCTCTGGCGGCGGCACCGGCGGCCACCTGTACCCGGGGCTCGCGATCGCGCGTGCGCTGGTGCAGCGGGCCCCCTCCGTCACGCCGCACTTCATCGGGGCTCGGCGCGGCATCGAACGCGACGTGTTGCCGACCACGGAGTTTCCCCACACGCTGCTCGACTTGCATCCGCTCTACCGCTCGGCGCCGTGGCGCAACTGGCACACGGTGCGCGGTGCGCTGTCCGCATTCGGCACCATCGGGACGCTCGCACGTGATGCTGCGCCGGCCGCGGTCATCGGCACGGGCGGCTACGCCGCGGCAGCGGCGCTGGCCTGGGGACGACTGCATCGCATACCACTCGTGCTGCACGAGTGCGACAGCTTTCCGGGCAAGGTGACGCGTCTCTTCGCGCCGCGCGCTCGGTTGCTCTCGCTCGGGTTTCCCGAAGCCGAGTCGCGACTGGCGCCCGGGCGCGAGACGCAGGTCGCGGCGTTCGGCAATCCGATCGTCGCACCTGCCGTGACCGCAACAGCGCGTGCCGCGGCGCGAACGCGCTGGCAACTGCCGGCCGAGACGTTCACGGTGCTCGTCGTCGGCGGCAGTCAGGGATCGGCGGCGCTCAACGCGGCCGTGGCGGAGTGGTGCGCGCACGGCATTCCCGATGGCATGACCTTGATCTGGGCCACGGGGCGCGCGCACTACGCGCAGCATGCGGCGCTCGCCTCCGAGCGTGTGCGCGTGGAGGCGTATCTCTCGCCGATCGCGGACGCGTACGCCGTTGCCGATGTCGCCCTGACGCGGGCCGGTGCGATGACCATCGCCGAGCTGTGTGCCTGGGGCATTCCGACCGTGCTCGTGCCTTTGCCGACGGCCGCCCAGGATCATCAGGCGCACAACGCGCGCACGCTCGCGGCAGCCGGTGCTGCGATTCATCTTCCGCAGTCTTCGCTCGACGGGGCCGCGCTGCACGCCACATTCTCCGAGTTGCTGCAGCATCCCGCCGCGCGCACGGCACTCTCGGAGGCCGCGCGTCGACGCGGCCGCCCCGATGCCGCCGCGCACATTGCCGATGCCATTGCCACACACGTCCTTCGCCTCCCCTGATGCCGCTGCTCGATCCGTCTGATTCACGTCCGGTGCACTTCGTCGGCATCGCCGGTGCCGGCATGAGTGGTCTCGCGGAACTGCTCGTGCGCCGCGGCGCGCGGGTGCAGGGGACCGATGCCAACCCTGCCGGTGCGCCCGATTTGGTGGCGATGGGTATCTCGGTTCACGCGCACGACGCGGCGCTTTTGCGTGGTGCGCGCGCGGTGGTGTACTCGTCCGCGGTGCCCGCGACGCATCCGGAGCTCGTGCAGGCCCATGCGCTCGGGCTGCCGGTAATTCGTCGCGCCGAGGCGCTCGGGGAAGCGGTGCAGGGCGGATCGCTCGTGGCGGTCGCGGGGACGCACGGCAAAACCACCACCACCGTCATGACCACCGAAGCGCTCGCGGCGGCCGGCTTCGATCCCACGGGCGTCGCTGGTGGGCGGGTCGGCGCGTGGGGCAGCAATCTGCGCGCCGGTTCGCTCGACACGTTCGTGGTCGAAGCCGACGAATACGATCGCTCGTTTCTCGCGCTCACCCCCACGGTGGCTGTGGTGCTCAACGTGGAGGCCGACCATCTCGACATCTACGCGGACGTGCACGACATCACGGCCACCTTCACGCGCTTCATGGCGCCGGCGCGCGCCGTGGTGCTGTGTAACGACGATGCGGGCGCCGCGACGCTGCCGCAGGATGCAACACGCGAGCTGGTGCGCTACGCCGTCAACCTGCCGGGATCGTCCGGCGTGGTCGGTGCGCGGCTGGTGGCGCGCGACCTGGTGCTCGATGCACACGGCGCTCGCGCGCGCGTCGAGTTCGACGGGGAAGCGTTGGGCGAACTCACACTGCAGGTGCCCGGTCTGCACAATGTGCGCAATGCGCTCGCCGCGCTTGGGGCCGGACTCATGCTGGGCGCGCGCGTGCCCGATATGCTGCCCGGTCTCGCACGTTTCGCAGGCGTCGAGCGCCGTTTTCAGCGACTGGGCGTGCGACACGACGTGCTCGTGGTCGACGACTACGCCCATCACCCCACCGAGTGCGACGCCACGATCGCGGCGGCGCGCGCCGCGCATCCGGAGCGGCGTCTCGTGGTGGCGTTCCAGCCGCACTTGTACTCACGTACACGCGATTTCGCCGCTGCATTCGGTACGGCGTTGGCGCAGGCCGATGCATGCTTTCTGTGCGACATCTATCCGGCGCGCGAACAGCCGATCGCTGGCGTGACGAGTGCGCTCGTGGCCGATGCCATGCGCGTCGCCGGTCGCGCGCCCGTGTGGGCGGGCGCGCGTGCCGAGTGCGCGGCGGCGTTGCGCGCATACGTGCGTCCGGGCGATCTCGTGGTCACCATGGGGGCGGGTGACATCACACAGGTTGGTCCCGTGCTGCTCGAGGCGTTGCCGTTGTGATGACCGATGACCGTCCGATTGCCGGGGAGCCGGATCAGGGTCCGGCGCGCACCCGCCGTCGCGCACCGTCGGAGGCCGGGAGCGATGCCCCGCCGCGGTGGAAGCGTCTCGCGCGCATTGGGTTGCTCGGCACTCTCGCGCTGGCCGTGCTCAGTGCGCCGTGGTGGGGCCCTCCCGCGCTGTCCACCTTCGACTTCTTTCATGTGCGCACGGTGGAGTTCGACGGGGTGCGCTACACCGATCCGGCCGAACTGATGCCGCTGCTCGCGCTCGATACGCTGGCGTCGGTGTGGATGCCGCTCGATTCCCTCGATGCACGGGTGGCGGCGCATCCCATGGTGCTGTCGGCGATGGCACGCCGCAGTCTGCCGGCGACGATTCGCATCACGGTGGTGGAACGCACGCCGGTGGCCCTCGCTCCGGGTGACGGGGGGCTCGTGCCGGTCGACCTGCGGGGAGAGCGGCTGCCGATCGATCCGTCGCGGGCGCCTCTCGATGTGCCGGTGATCACCGAGACGGATACGTCGCTGCTCCGCGTGCTCGATCAGGTGCGGCAGGACGCGCCTACGCTCTGGGCGCGCGTTTCGCAAGCGCGTCGCGATGGCCCGCGCGACCTGCGCTTCACGCTCGGTGGCGTCACCCTGCGGGCACGCGACGACGTGACCGTAGCGCGTCTTGGCGACATATTACCAGTCGAAGCGGATCTCGCGCGACGCCGTTTGCGTCCGACGGAGTTGGATCTGCGCTTCCGAGACCAGGTGATCGCCAGACTTCCATGACAACCGACCCCATCGTCGCCGCGCTCGACATCGGCACTGCGCACACCACCGCTCTCGTCGCGTCCGTGGGCGGCGACTTGCCACGGACGCCCATGTTGCGCGTACTGGGCGTTGGGCGCGCACGCACCCAAGGGCTGCGTCGCGGTGTCGTCTCCGACATCGAAGAGGCCACGCGCTCCATTCGCAAGGCGCTCGATGAGGCCCAGCGGCTCGCCGGTGTGCAGGCCGATGCGCTGTATGTGGGCATCGCCGGCGAACACGTGCGCGCCATGTGCAGCACGGGCGTGGTGGCCATCAGCGGCAATGAAATCGTGCGCGCCGATGTGGAGCGTGTGAATGAAGTCGCGCGGGCGCTCGCCATTCCGCAGGACCGCGAGCTGCTGCACGCGATCCCCCAGGAGTATCGCGTGGACCAGCAGCAGGGCATCCGCGATCCCGTAGGCATGGCGGGGCTGCGTCTGGAGACGGAGATGTATCTCGTCACGATCGGCAGTGCGCCGGCGCTCAATCTCCGGCGCAGCGTGGAGCGTGCGGGCTTCAAGGTGAAGGAGCTGGTGCTCGAGCCGCTCGCCAGTGCGCTGGCCGTGCTCAACGAGGAAGAGAAGGAGCTCGGCGTGGCGCTCGTGGAGCTCGGGGCGGGCACCACCGACGTCGCGATCTTTCACGAAGGAAAAATTCGGCACATTGGTTCGTTGCCCTACGGCGGCAACAACGTGACGGGTGACATCGTGCACGGGCTCGGCGTGACGCAGCACGACGCGGAGCAGCTCAAGGAAGCGTACGGCTGCGCGTACGAGCCGCTCACCGGTGGCGATGAACTGATTGCGGTGCCTGCCAGCGGGTCGCATGGCGACCGGCATCTCTCGCGCGAGCTCATGACGCACATCATTCATCAGCGCATGGACGAGATCTTCGATCTGGTGCAGCGCGAGATCGATACGGCCGGCTATCGCGGCAAGTTGAATGCGGGCGTGGTGCTCACCGGTGGTGGGGCGTCGCTGGAGGGCGTGGCCGATCTGGCGACGGATGTGCTGGGCGTGGGCGTGCGTGTGGGGCTGCCCGCGGGACGGCTGTCGGGGTTGCGTGAGCTGGTGGACGAACCGCGATTCACCACCGTGACCGGATTGGCGCTGTTCGGGGCGCACCGTATGGCGCTGGGCGGCGCCGTGGTGCGTCGAGCGGGGCTGTCGGGGACCGGCGTGGACAAGCTGGCGCAACGTGTGAAGGACTGGCTGCAGGACTTTTTCTGAGGCGTGCATCTGCGCCCGTGGTGTGACGACGGGGGCCGGATCATGGGGGACGTTGGTGCTTCACACATCACATCGCTGCAGGTGCTGCAAGTGTTGTGGACAAAAGGGATTGACAGTTGTCGTAGCTTGCGCGTCACTGAAGAAATGTTGCCGAAGCCGGTCGCGTTGTGAGGGCCGGGCACGTATATTCGAAGCGCCTGCCCGTTGATCCTGCCGAGGTCGCTGCGACGCCGTGTGTCGCGATGCGGCCGTTGATTCACCCCTTGCGTTCCGATCGCCACGATGGAGCTACCCCGCATGCCGTTCGAGTTGGAGGAGAGCGCGTCGCAAAACGCCCGCATGAAGGTTGTCGGCGTGGGCGGCGGCGGTGGGAATGCGGTGAACCGCATGATCGAGGAGCACCTCGAAGGCGTGGAGTTCGTGTCGGTGAATACCGATGCGCAAGCGCTCATGCACTCCAAGGCCGACGTCAAGATTCAGATCGGCAAGAAGCTCACACGCGGTCTCGGTGCGGGCGCCCGTCCGGATATTGGCCGTCAGGCGATTGAAGAGAGCAAGGACGAGATGTCGCGCGTGGTGCAGCACGCCGATCTCGTGTTCGTCACCTGCGGCATGGGTGGTGGCACGGGAACGGGTGCGGCGCCGGTGATCTGCCAGCTGGCGCGAGAGGCGGGTGCCCTCACGGTGGGCATCGTCACGCGACCGTTTCTCTTCGAGGGGCGCAAGCGCATGCGCCAGGCCGAAGAGGGCATCGCCGAAATGCGCAAGCACGTGGACACGATGATCATCGTGCCCAACGAGCGACTGCTCGCCGTGGTTGGCAAGGGCATCCCGTTCCACGAGGCGCTCAAGAAGGCGGACGAAGTGCTGCTGCACGCCACGCAGGGCATCTCAGTGCTCATCAGCGAGACCGGTCTGGTGAACGTCGACTTCGCCGACGTGCGCACGGTCATGCAGAGTGGTGGCTCGGCGCTCATGGGCACCGGCATCGGCCGCGGCGAATCGCGCGCCACGGAAGCGGCTCAGCAGGCCATCGCCTCGCCGCTGCTCGACAACGTGTCCATTGCCGGCGCCACAGGCGTGCTGGTGAACATCACCGGCGGTGAGGACCTCACGCTCGGTGAAGTGCACCAGATCAACGAAATCGTGCATGATGCCGTGGGCGACGAGGCCGAAATCATTTTCGGCGCGGTGCACGAGCCGGCCATGCAGGGCGAGATTCGGGTCACGGTGATTGCCACCGGTTTCGATCGCATCCTGCAGGGCGGCCTCAACGGCGGCTCCGTGGGCACGTCGTTCGGGGGTAACAGTGGCCAGCCGACGAACGCCGTACCGGCGCGCCCCGCGGCTGCCGTCCTGCCGTTCCCGGCCAGTCGCCAGCCCGGCGCCGCCCCGGTGGCGCGACCCGCGACCCCGGCCGCCCGCCCCATCCGTGAGGGGGCCGCGCCCATCGCTCGCCCGATCCGTCCGAACGTTCCGCCGCCGCCGAGCGTAGAACTGGACGACATGGAAATCCCGACCTTCATTCGGAGACAGATGGATTGAACAGGGCGCTCACACAGGCACTCGTCGTCGGGGGGATGGTAGTCCTCGCGGTCGGTGCCCTCGCAATCGGGCGCCCTGTTCCACAGCGCACCGCCGGAGAACTCCTCGTGGTCGAGGAGCCGGCCGCGCCTGTCTTCGATCTCCGCACGGATACGATCCATAGCGGCGAGCCGCTGCTCGCGGTGTTGCAACGTCACGGCCTCGGCCATGATGAGGCCAACCGTGCCATCGCCGAACTGTCGCTGCTCGATGCCCGCCGCGTTCGCGCAGGCACCGAGGTGGTTGCCCAGGTGCACCCCGATTCCGGCGTCCTCAACGTCACCTTCCAGCTCGCGATCGATCGGGTCGTCAAACTGATCCGCTCCGGCGATACGTGGGTCGAAACAGAAGAGCGCCTGCCCTGGTCGGTCGACACCGTCGCCGTGGCAGGCGTCGTTACGTCCACGCTCACCGATGCCGTTGCGCGCGCCGCGGGCGAGTTCCCGGCGTCCGTCCGCACCGATGTGGCGTACCGGATCGCGCAGGTGCTCGAGTATCGGGTCGATATGAGCCGCGATCTGCGCGTGGGCGATTCCATTGTGGCACTCGTGGAGCGTGAGTCCACCGCCAAGGGCCATGTGCGGCCAGGCCGTCTCCTTGCTACCCGGGCCAGCATCGGCGGGCAGGCACTCGAGGCGGTGCGCTTCGAGACGGCTGGCGGCGAGGAGATGTACTACGACGCCGAGGGGAAGAGCATGCGCGCCGCGTTCCTGCGCGCACCGCTGGAGTTCAGCCGGATTTCGAGTGTGTACGGCTCTCGCAAGCATCCCATCCTCAAAACGTGGCGTCAGCACACGGGTGTCGACTACGCGGCCCGCAGTGGGACGCCGGTGCGGAGCATCGGCGACGGGCGCGTGGTGTTCGCGGGTTGGAAGGGCGGCTACGGCCGCACCGTCGAGGTGCGCCACGCGAACGGCATGGTGTCCCGCTACGCGCACCTGAGTGCGCTGGGCGCCGGCATTCGGGTTGGGGCGCCCGTGAAGATTGCCAGCACCGTTGGTCGCGTTGGCATGACGGGGCTCGCCACCGGGCCGCACCTGCACTTCGAGATTCTGGTCAACGGCTCGCACCGTGATCCCCGCGTCGCGCTGAAGAATGTGGGCGGAGAGCCGCTCCCCGCCTCACAGCGCTCCGCCTTCGCCATGCGCCGAAGCGCCCTGCTCGGTGACCTGAATGCACGGGTCTACGCCATGCAGGACGGCACACCGTCGGCCCCCGGCCAGTCGTCGCGCCCCGGCAACGTGCGACCGGCCGAAACGCGCGCTGCCGGCGCCTCGAACTGACGCCGGCCCAGCGGCGGCGCCGTTGTCTGGCGCGTCGGTCCGCCTTCGGGCCTGAGCACACATGAGCCGCTGGTTCGCTGCCGTCGCACTCGCCTTCATCGGCGCCTGGCTCGCGTACGGGCCACTCTGGACGTCCCGTGCGGGTGGTGGACGACCAGCCGCGCGCGCCGCGGTTGCCTGGGGGCTCGGCGCCCTGCGTGGGCTCGCCTACCTGCTCTTGCTCGCCATCCTGCTCGGCGCCCCGATGGGACGTCCCGTGCCATTGGCGCCGCTCGTGCTGTTCGACGCGTCCGAAAGCTGGCGTCGGGCGACCGACGCGACCTACCTGAACACGGCGCTCGACTCCGTGCGTGCCTTCGCGGGCGATTCGGTCATCGTATCTGGCGACTCCGCCCGTGTCCTGAGTGTGCGCGACGCCATCGCATTGGGCGCGCGGGAGCAGCAGAGTCGATTGCAGCCGGGGCTCGACCTCGCGGCCGCGCTGGGCCGCGCCGTGGTCGTCGTCACCGATGGCGAGCTCGATGATGCGGCGGCCTGGCAGCGCCTCGGTCCCGGATCGCGCGTCATCGCGCCGGTACGCCCGAGCGCGATCGATCTGGCCGTTGCGACGATAGAGGCGCCAGCGGTCGCAACCGGTGGAGACACGATCGAGGTGCAGGTCGGCCTGGTCGCGGGGGCCGCCGAAACCGCGACGGGGACGCTCGACCTGCTGCTCGATGGAAGCGCGGTGGCCCGTGTCGCGGTGCAGCCGCTCGAGCCGTTCGCTGCTCGTCGCATGGCGGTGCGACTCCCGCTGCCGCGTGGCGCGCGCTCGATCGCCCTCGCGGTTGCCGTCGCTGCGCCGAACGACGTGGAAGGGCGCAACGACACACTCGTGACCACGATCGACGTGACCGATCGCCCACGCGCCGTCTTTGTCTCCACGGCCCCCGATCTCGACGTGCGCGAAACGCTGCGTGTGCTGCGTGGCGCCGTCGCGGTTCCGGCGCGCGCGTATCTGCGCGTCGCGCCGAACGTATGGCGAGAAGAGGGCACACTCGCGCCGGTCAGCGCGCTCGATGTGGAGCGACGCGCCCGCGAGGCCGGATTGCTCGTGCTGCACGGCGATACCGCCTGGGCCGGCGTGGCGGGGGTGCGCCGAGGCGCGCTCGTGCTGTGGACGCCAGCCCCGCCGCCCGCACCGCCTCGGGCGGGACAGATCTCGCAGCCCGTGGAGTGGTTTCTCGCCGGTGCTCCCGCCTCGCCGCTCTCGGCGGCGCTCGAGCTGCTGCCGTTCGACTCGCTCCCGCCGCTGGCGGTGGGAGAGCCGATCGAGGGGGGCGTGCCGCTGCTGGAGGCCCGCGTCGGCCGAGCGGGCGCGCGACGCGTGATCGCCGCGGCTGGCGGGGACGGCGCGCTGCGGCGTGTGCGCATCGCCGGGTCGGGGTACGCGGGATGGGTGCAGCGCGGCGGACGGAGCGCCGACGCGTTCAGCGCGCTCTGGGGCGCTATATTCGACTGGACGTCGGCGTCCGAGGGAGCGGGAGGCGGTGTGCAGCTGGCGTCGTCGCCGGTGCGCGCTGGGGAACCGGTGCGCTGGCGTCGCGGTGGCGTCGATTCGACGGCGGTCCTGACGCTTACCGGCGCATCTGGCGTGGTCGATACGATCTCGCTGCGCTTTGTCGGCACCGCCGATGTGACCGAGTCCGCGCCGCTCGCCGAGGGCGCGTATACGGTCCGCGAGGGTGAGGTCACCCGGCGCCTCGTGGTGAATCCGTCTCGCGAATGGGTACCACGCGCGCCCGTGAATGCGCCGCCGCGTTCGGATACTGGCGCGCCGTCGGCGCCAGCGCGGCCACTGCGCGACGCGAGCTGGCCGTTTGTGGCGGCGTTGCTGCTGTTGTGCGCGGAATGGCTCCTGCGGCGCACCGTCGGATTGCGTTGAACTGTCTATCGTTCGTGATGGCGCGTGCGGCTCGGTGCGCGACACACGCGCGACTTCACTCAGAGAGCAGGCACGATTCTCATGGCCCGACTTTTCAAGCGCAACGGTGATACGCCCAAGCGCTCCCT
Source organism: Gemmatimonas sp. (assembly GCA_011390935.1). Taxonomy (GTDB): domain Bacteria; phylum Gemmatimonadota; class Gemmatimonadetes; order Gemmatimonadales; family Gemmatimonadaceae; genus JAABRT01. Next base: position 40,385 of record JAABRL010000008.1, on the reverse strand, counting down.
CTGGGAGCGTGTCAAGGACATCGCGCGCACCGACTTTGGCGTGCTGCTGCGCGGCGGCGTGGATCCGGGTTCGCTCGAAGCACTCGAGACGATGCTGCTCGAGGCCGACTTCGGCGTGCCCACCACGCTGCGACTCGTCGAAGAGGTTGAACGACTCGCGAAGCGTGGGGCCATCAAGACGGAAGACGAGTTTCGCGAAGCGCTACGCGTCGGTGTGCGTGGCGCACTGCAATCGGGCAACAGCGATCCCGCGTTGCACGTTGCGCCCGAGGCGCCGACCGTGCTGCTCGTGATCGGGGTCAACGGGGCGGGGAAGACCACCTTCATCGGCAAGCTGGCCAGTCGGCTTCACAGCGAGGGGCGCCGCGTGCTGGTCGGGGCGGGTGATACGTTCCGCGCCGGCGCCATCGATCAGCTGCGCGTGTGGGCTGAGCGTGCCGGCGTGGATTTCGTGGGCGGCAAGCCGGGCGCCGATCCCGCGGCCGTGGCATACGACGCGGTGGATGCCGCCGTGACGCGCGGCTGCGACCTCGTGATCATCGATACGGCGGGGCGGCTGCACACCAGCCACGATCTCATGACCGAGCTGCAGAAGGTGCATCGTGTGCTCGGCAAGCGGCTCGCCGGTGCGCCGCACGAAGTGTTGCTGGTGCTCGACGGGACGATCGGGCAGAACGCGCTCGCGCAGGCGCGGACGTTCAGCGCCGCGGTGCCGGTGACGGGGCTGGTGGTCACCAAGCTCGATGGCACCGCACGTGGGGGGGTGGTGGTGGCGGTGCACGAAGCGCTGAATGTGCCAGTGAAGTTCGTCGGCGTTGGCGAAAAGGCCGGTGATCTCGAGGCCTTCGACGCCGATCGCTACGCTACCGAGCTCGTGTCGTCGTGAGCGATCACCTGTTCCTCTTGCCGGAGCGCATCGCGCTGTGAGCCAGGAAGACGGTGGCGAGCGCCGCCGTCGCCGAACGGGTCCACCGCCTCGGCTTACGCTCGACACGCCGGTCACCTACCTGAAAGGGGTGGGACCGGCACGTGCAGAGTCGCTCGCGCGGCTCGGAATTCGTGTGGCGGGTGATCTGCTGCGGCATGTGCCGCATCGGTATGAAGATGCGAGCACGGTCACCCCGATTGCGCACGCCGCGGTGGGCGCGGATGTCACCGTGCTGGGGCAGGTGATTGCCACCGGCGTGCTGCCCACGCGCAAAGGGCTGCGCGTATTTCAGGCGGTGATCAAGGACGCCAGCGGTCTGCTCGAACTCGCGTGGCCGGGACAGCCGTTTCTCGAACGCACCATCACCAAAGGTGACTGGCTGCTGTGCACGGGCGAAGTGCGCTTTCATCACGGACGGCGCCTGCAGCCGCGCGAGTTCGTGAACCTCGGCCCGGGTGATGAGAGTACACTCGAAGGGCGCGTGCTCGCGGTGTACCCGGCGACGGAGGGGCTCAGCGTGCGATGGTTGCGCACGCTCGTGGAGCAGCACCTCGATGCACTGCTGCCGCTGGTGAAGGAGCCACTCCCACCCGCGCTGCTCGCTGACGCGCAGGTGGTGCCCTTGCCCGATGCGCTTCGGCGAGTGCATCGACCGGCAAGTGTCGCCGATGCGCGCATCGGTCGCACACGGCTGGCGTGGGAAGAGCTGTTCTGCGTGCACCTGCTGCACCGGCGTGCGAACGAAGTGGCGCGGGAGGCGCGTACGGGCACGCCGTTCGAGAATCGGAGGCTGCTCACACGGCAGCTGCGCGACATGCTGCCGTTCGATCTCACGGGGGCGCAGAAGCGTGCGGTGCGTGAGATTGTGAGCGATCTGTGCAGCCCGCGGCGCATGCATCGGTTGCTGCAGGGAGATGTGGGGAGCGGCAAGACCGTGGTCGCGCTGTTCGCGTCGCTACTCGTGATGGAAAACGGGTGGCAAGCGGCGATGATGGCGCCTACGGAGTTGCTGGCCGAACAGCACGCACGCACCGCGGAACGACTGCTCGCACCGCTCGGCGTCACGCCGGTGCTGCTGACCGGACGGCTTGGCGCGAAGGATCGACGCGCGGCGCTGACTCGACTCGCCTCGGTCGAGCCGGTGCTTGCTGTTGGCACGCACGCCCTCTTTCAGGCCGACGTGGCGTTCGCACGACTGGGGCTCGTGGTCATCGACGAACAGCATCGATTCGGCGTGGAGCAGCGTGCGGCGCTCGGAGCCAAAGGGGCTGATGGCGCGCAGCCCGATGTGCTGCTCATGACGGCCACGCCGATTCCGCGCTCGCTCGCACTCACGTTGTACGGCGATCTCGATGTGTCCACGCTCGATGAGCGTCCACCCGGGCGGCAACCGATCACCACCGTACATCGGCGAGAGGCAGCGCGCGCGCGTGTCTTCGAGTTTGTGCGGAGCGAACTCGAGGCCGGCCGGCAGGCGTACGTGGTGTATCCCGTCATCGAAGCCTCCGAGAAGACGGATCTCAAGGACGCCACCACGATGTATGAAGCGCTGGTGGCCGGTCCGCTCGCCGGCACGCGCGTGGCGCTGCTGCACGGTCGGCTGCCGGTCGACGAGCGCGATACGATCATGCGCGCTTTTCGGGACGGGGAGATTCAGGTGCTCGTGGCCACGACGGTGATCGAGGTCGGCATTGATGTGCCGAACGCCACCGTGATGGTGATTGAACACCCGGAACGCTTCGGACTGTCACAGCTGCATCAGCTGCGCGGTCGCGTGGGGCGCGGTCCGGGACAGTCGTATTGCATTCTGCTCGGCGATGTGGGCACCGAGGCCGGCGCACGGCTGCAGATCATCGTGGGCAGCGACGACGGCTTCGAAATCGCCCGCGCCGATCTGCGCCTGCGCGGCATGGGCGATCTCTTCGGCGCGCGGCAGTCCGGACTGCCGGCGTTTCGCATTGCCGACCCCGTGCAGGACGAAGACCTCAACGAGTCCGCGCGCGTGGCGGCCGAGCAGCTCCTTGAACGCGATCCGATGCTCTCGCGCTCCGAACACGCCGGACTGCGGCAGCTGCTCACGGTGGGGTATCAGCGAGCGCTCGAGCTGTTTCGCGTGGGGTGAGATCGGCGCGGCCGTCGCCTCGCGCTCAGCGCGACACGACGGTCGACCGACATCAGGCGCGTGCGCCCGCTATCGCGTCGCGCACCCCGGGAACCCCACGCGCGCCAGGATCTTCTCCAGCGGGCAGAAGTTCGTGAAGCTGGATTGCACGAGGTTGAACCCCACGAATGCGGTGAACGCGTACCACCACGGGTTCACGAACGCGCCAAGGGCCACCGAGAGCATGACGAACACGCCGGCGAAGCGGCGAATGATGCGGTCTGCGCACATATCCTGAACTCCGTGAAAGAGAAGGCAGATCATACGAACGATTCGACGGGCAGCACTGCGACATGCAGTGACTCGCCTTTGGGCAACTGTGCGCCGGCGGTACGCAGTGCGACGTGCAGCGGCTCCACCTGGTCATCGGGCACCACCGTCACGAGCATGGTGCCGATCCCGGGGAACGCCCGGTTTCCTTCAATGCGGCCATGGGAGCCCGCGCCGGTCACGTCGTGCAGCACCGAATAGCCCGGCGCGCCGTGCGCCTCAAGCACCGACGAGATCCGCTGCGGGTTCGACCCGACGTACATCAACAGCAGCAACTTCGACATTCTTCGAGTCCTCTCGGCGGCGCAGCTCCCAATAGAGGAGCGGCACCACGACCATGGTGAGCAATGTGGCCACGATTGCGCCGCCAATCAGCGCCACCGCGAGCCCCTGGAAAATCGGATCGAGCACCATCACCAGCCCGCCGATCACCACCGCAGCGGCCGTGAGCGCAATCGGACGGAAGCGCACGGCGCCCGCTTCGAGCACCGCCTGCACGAGCGGACGCTTCCGCTCCTCGGCCAGCTGAATGAAGTCCACCAGCAGGATCGAGTTGCGCACGATGATGCCCGCCAGCGCGATCATGCCGATCATGGAGGTGGCCGTGAAGAACGCACCGGTCAGCGCGTGCGCCGGCAGAATGCCCACCATCGTGAGCGGAATCGGCGCCATGATCACCAGTGGAATGGTGAACGACTGGAACCATGCCACCACGAGCACATAGATCAGCACCAGCACCACGGCAAACGCGATGCCGAGATCGCGGAACACCTCGATCGTCACCTGCCACTCGCCGTCCCACTTCACCGCGGTTTCGTCGAGCCGGTCGGGCTGCACCGCGTTGTAGCGGCTGATCGTGGCACCGGCCACCTGCAGCGTGTCGAGCACTTCGTTGAGCGCGAGAATCGCGTACACCGGCGCTTCCACTTCACCCGCCACATCACCCGTCACGTAGATCACGGGACGCAGGTTCTTGCGGTGCCGCGACGTGGCGCGTGTGCTCGAGTCCACCGTCACGAAGCGGCCGAGCGGCTGCGGCCCCATCGCCGTGGTGACCGGGAGCGCGAGCAGGCGCCCGATGCTTGAGCGGTCCGCGACGTCGAGCCGTGGCACCACCATCACCGGCTCACGAGAGGTGCCCGACTGCAGCGCGCCCATCGGCATGCCGCTCACGGCCATCGCCACCGTCTGCGTGAGCAGCGGCACATCCGCACCGGCACGCGCCGCGGCCGCCCGATCCACACGCAACGCGAGCTGCGCCGCCGGCGCCTCCACGGTCCAGTCCACATCCACCACGCCGGTTGTGGCCTCGAATGCCTGCTTCACCTTCTCCGCTGCCGCGAGACGCGTGGCGTCGTCTGCCGCGTAGATCTCGGCCACCAGCGTGGACAGCACGGGCGGTCCCGGCGGAATCTCGGCGACTTTGGCGCTCGCGCCGAACTCGCGCGCGATGGAGTCCACCATCGGACGCACCGCAACCGCGATGTCGTGACTCTGGCGCGACCGATCATGCTTGGCCGCCAGGTTCACCTGAATGTCCGACACGTTCGCGCCCCGGCGCAGGAAGTAATGCCGCACGAGGCCATTGAAGTTGAACGGCGCCGACGTGCCGGCATACACCTGCGTGCTCAGCACCTCGGGCACCGTACGCAGTTCACGCGCGATCGCCTCCGAGGCGGCGAGCGTGGTCTCCAGTGTGGTCGTCTCGGGGAAATCGAGCACCACCTGGAACTCCGACTTGTTGTCGAACGGCAGCATCTTCACTTGCACCACACGCACCACCACGAGCGCCATCGACGCGACCAGCAAGGCCACGGTGCCACCGTAGAACGCCATGCGGCGTGCGCGATTCTCGATGAGGGGCGTCATGAGGCCCGCGTAGAACTTGCCGAAGCCCTGCTTCAGCACCTGATCTCCACCTTCCTCGTGCGAGGCACCCGTACCGTGCCCCGCCGCATGCCCGCGCAGCAGGCGGTAGCCAAGCCATGGCGTGACGATGAACGCCACCCCGAGCGATGCCAGCATCGCCACCGAGGCGCCCACGGGAATCGGCCGCATGTACGGTCCCATCAGCCCCGACACGAACATCATCGGCAGAATCGCCGCGATCACCGTGAACGTGGCCAGGATCGTGGGGTTGCCCACTTCGTCCACCGCTTCGATCGCCGCCACGTCGGCCGGTCGGTCCTTCATGGCCACGTGCCGCGCAATGTTCTCCACCACGACGATCGCGTCATCCACCAGAATGCCGATCGAGAAGATGAGCGCGAACAGCGTGATGCGATTGAGCGTGTAGCCCATGAGGTAGTACACGAACAGCGTGAGGGCGAGCGTGACCGGCACGGCCACGAGCACCACCACCGCTTCACGCCACCCCAGGAACCACCACACCAGCAGCGTCACCGACAACGTGGCGATCGCGAGATGCAGAATGAGCTCCGAGGCCTTTTCCGCCGCGGTCTCGCCGTAGTCGCGCGTGACATCCACGCGCATCCCCTCGGGCACCACGCGACCGCGCGATTCCTCCACGCGCTGCACCGCGGCATGCGCCACGGTGGTGGCGTTCGCGCCGGGCCGCTTGGCCACGGCAATGGTCACGGCCGAGCGGGGCATCGAGTCGCCCTTCATGGCGGTGGTCACGTACTGCGTGGGCTCGGCGAATCCATCTTCGATACGCGCCACGTCACGCAGCGAGATCGCGCGCCCGTTGCGCACCGCGATCACCACATCGCCCACATCGCCGGCCGTGGCGAACGCCGACGTCACGTCGAGACGCACGGCTTCGTTGCCGGCCGCGAACTCGCCGGCCTGCAGCCGTGAGTTGGCGCCCATGAGTGCGCGCGCGATTTCGCCGGGCGACACGCCGGTGGCCGCGAGCCGCGACGGATCGATGCGCACCGAGACCTGGCGCGGCTCACCGCCCACGAGGAACACCTGCGCGACATCGGGCACCGTACGCAGCTCTTCGGCCATGTGCGCGGCCACCTGGCGCACCACGCCGGGCTCGGCGTGCGCATCGGACACCGTCAGGGCAAGAATGGGTACGTCATCGATGGCGTGCGGCCGCACCAGCGGCGGCGGCGCGCCCATGGGCCACGCATCCATGCGCGAGAACACCTTCGCGTGCACCTTGGCCACGCTCTCGGTCTGGTCGGCGCCCACGGCGAACCGCGCGGTGACCATGCCACCGCCATCGCCGCTCATGGAGTACACATACTCCACGCCAGCTACTTCATAGAGCGCCTGCTCGAGCGGCTTGATGACCTGCTGTTCCACTTCGGCCGACGACGCGCCGGGCAGGCCGGCGAACACGTCGATCATGGGCACCGAGATCTGCGGCTCCTCTTCGCGCGGCGTGGCGATCAGACCGATGGCGCCCACGAACAGCGAGGCCATCGTCACCAGCGGCGTGAGCTTGCTGTGCAGGAACGCCTTGGCGACACGACCGGCAATGCCGGTGGACGTGGGCGTACTCATGAACGATCCTCCGCCGTGCGTGCGAGGAACACGGTCTCACCGGCATTCACCCCGGAGAGCACTTCCACGTACGCGCCGCGCGTGCGCCCGAGGCGTACCCAGCGACGATCCGCACCGGTGGCCGTCTGCACGAGCAGACCGGTGAGGTCGCCTTCACGCGTGATGGCGCTGGCCGGCACGAGGCGCACCGCACGCGGCGCACCAGGCAGCAGCAGCGTGGCCGAGCCACCCGTCGGCAGCGCCCCATCACGATTCGGCACGAGCACGTTCACCGTGAATAGCCCGCCGCTCGGTGCGGCGACGACGCCCTCGATCGTGCCCGTGGTCTCGGCGCCCTCGATCGAGAGCGCGATCGACGCACCGCGTGAGAGGGTGCGCGCGGCGGCGGGCGGCACCATGGCCGACACCCGAAGCGATGTGGACTGCTGCACCGTGATGAGTGGCATGCCTGGTGCGGCGAACGCACCGGGATCCACCAGTCGCTGCGTCACCACACCGGCGAAGGGTGCGCGCAATGCACCGTACTCCCGCACGGCGTCCGCTTCCGCCACGCCGCCGCGGGCGGCGGTGACCATGGCCTTCGCACGCGCGAGTCCGGCTTCCGCCGCATCGAGCTGTGCCTTGGGCGCCGCGCTGTCGGCGTACAGGGCGCGCATGCGCGCCGTCTGCACTTCGGCATCAGCGAGCATCGCTTCGGCGCTCTGCAGGTTGCCCGTCGCCTGAGCGGTCTTCGCATCGATATCGCGCACGTCGAGCGAGACCAGCAGCTGGCCTTCGCGCACAAGTGCGCCTTCCTGCACGTGCACCGCCGTCACGGTGGCCATGAGCTTGGTGGAGAGCGTCGCGCTGAGCAGCGGCGCGGCGGTGCCCACCGCCTCCGTGACGTCCGGGAGGATGCTGTCCACGACTGCGACGGTCTGCAGGCCGGCGGTGTTGACCTGGGGCCGAGCGGCGTCGGTGGCGTCGGGTGCTGCGCCACCACAGGCGGCGAGTACCGCCGCGCCCGCGACGAAGAGGGTGCCACGCTGCAGGGCTCGGCCGGACACGAGCGTCCCGCGCCGGAAGAGTGCTGCCATCGGAGAGGGCGTACGGATCATCGGTCGAGTGCCAGAAGAGGGGTCAGGTCGAGGCCGAGCGCGACGCGCTCAGCAGCAAGGGCCACCAGCGCGTCGTGACGCGCGGCGACGGTCCCGAGGTCGGCCGCGGTGTGCGCGGCGGCCGCATCGAGCAGTTCGGTGATCGCGGCGAGGCCACCGTCGTAGCGCCGTTGGACGAGTCGCAGCGCCTCGCGGGCCTGCTCGAGCGAGCGGTCGGCAATTCGCAGCCGCTCCACCGCGACCTCGCGCTGAATGCGCGCTTGGGTCGCCTCGAGCTGGGCCTGTGCTTCCGCGCCATCGGCACGGCTGGCGGCGGCCCGGGCGCGTGCCGTGGCGCGCTGCCGATCGGCCAGGTCACCGCCGCCGCGAAACACCGACCAGGACCCCATCACGCCAACGGTCCAGTACGGGGTGCCAGCAAAGGGTTGATTGACCGACGCCCAGTCGCTGCGGGCGACAGCGCCAACCGTGGGTAGCCACGAGCCGTTGGTGCGCGCGATGTCGGCGCGAGCGGCCCGCTCCCCCAGCTGGGCGGCCTGCACATCGCGACGCGCCACGACGGCGCTCCCGTGCGGCCAGCCGGCGTCCACCAGTGCGGTGATTTCGCGCGTGCCTGGCAGCAGCGTGGGCAGCGCTCCCGAGGTATCCTCGGGGGCGCCCATCTGTACGGCGAGTCCGAGGCGCGCCATCGTGGCCTGGCCCGCGGCACTCGCCCGCTGCGCTTCCAACTCGCCCACGCGCACCTGCGCGAGCAGCATGTCTGATCGGGTGACAACCCCGTTGCGTTCAAGCGTGGTGGCCTGTCGTACGTGGGCCTGTCCTGCGGACAGTGCGGAGTCGAGCGCGGCGACACTGGCAACGGCCACGACCGCGCCGTAGTAGGCCTGCGTGGCACCAAGCCGGGCCTGCTCGGTGCTCCGGTCGGCCATCGCAGTGGCCGCCTGAGCGGCGAGGGAGGCCGCGCGTCGGCCAAGCAGCGCCTGTGGAGCGAACAGCGGCTGCTCCAGCACGAGCGCGCCGGTGGTCAGGGTGAGCGCGTCGGGACGATTGAGTCGGGCCGGATCAAAGTCGGCCTGCGTGACGGCGCGCTGGCGGAGGCGGGCGCCGAACACCCCGATGGGGTCGGTGGTGCGAATGCTGCCGCCTTCGACGCGCAGCTGGGGGAGCAGTCCGGGGAGCGCGGCGGTGATGTCGGCGCGGGCCGCGTCGGCATCGGCGCGGGCGGCGGCCGGTGCGTAGCCATCGCGGTCCACGGCGTCGAGCACCTGGGCCAGTCGGAGCGCGGGACGATCGGCTCGAGGCTGGGCGCCGAGCGAGGCGGCCAGCGTGACAAGCGGTCCCAGCAGCCACGCGACGCGGGCCGCTCCTCGATGCCGCCGTGCGGCTGGTGGGGACGTAAAGTGAGTAGTCATACGATCAACTAAATGGTTGATCATTGACTTGTCAAGCCGCCTCCTCCCGCTGGCGTCCTGGTGGACTCGCGGCGAACGGGGCGCGGCCGATACTCTATACTGAAGATCTCTTCATGCCCCACGACGGGGTACGGTTATCCGCAACCCGACCCTGTGTCCGATTCGCCGCGTCGCCCGCTCGCCACACCGCTCGTGCTACTGCTCGTCGCCGTTGCCTGTCTGGGCCTCGGCTCGTTCGTGGACGCATGGTACGCGCGCCTGCTGCTCGATCGGGAACACGCCACCATGCGTGCGACGGCGGCCGAGGCGGCGCGCAGCATTGAGCGCGAGCTCGGACGCCGGGTGGCGCTGCTGGCCGGATTGCGCGCCTTCGTCGAGTCGCACGCTGACGACGCTGATCGCCTCAACCGGGATTTCCCGGTCTTTGCGGCGGGGCTGCTGACCGGTCTCGACGGCGTACGCGCCCTCCAGCTCGTGCAGGGGGGGCGCATTGTCGCGACCTGGCCGGTAGACGGCAACGAGGCGGTCCTCGGGTACAACCTCTACGAGCATCCCGATCCGCGCGTGTCGGCCGACGTGCGCCGAGCCATCGCGTCGCGCGAACTGGTGATCACCGGGCCGATCGAGATCATCCAGGGCGGTACCGGACTGCTCGTGCGGTTGGCCGTGCGGCAAGGCGCCGCACCGGAGTTGGTCAACGTGATCCTCGACGTGCCGGCGTTGCTCACCGACGCCGGACTCGACGCGGCTGGTGCCAGTGCGACGTACGTGCTGCGCGACGGCCGAGGGACGCACATTGCCGGCGCGCTCGAGCCGCTCGATGCGCCGATGGTCACCGCGGTGGACATCGAGGACGGTGAGTGGCAGCTGCTCACGACGCCTGCTGGCGGCTGGGGCGCCGCCTTGCAGCGGGAACGAAACCTCTTGCGCGTGAGCATGGCGCTCATCGGCGCACTGCTGGTGGGCATGGCGATCCTGCTCAACGGACGACAGGCCCGACTCGTGCGCGCCGTCAGCGATCGTACGCTCGCGCTGCGTGACGCCAACGCCGAGCTGGCGCGCGAGGTCGAGGAACGACGCGTTGCCGAACGGGCCACACGGGAACGTGCGGAAGAACTCCGCGTGGCGCTCGGCGCCGGCCAGATGGGCGTGTGGGGGTGGGACATCGCTACCGGACGCATCGTGTGGGACTCGGGCGTCGGGCAGCTCTACGGCGTCGGTCGCGTTCACCCCGAGTCGTACGATGCGTATCTCGCACTGCTCGATCCGGAGGACCGCACGGCGCTGCACGAAGCGGTGCAGGCCACGCTGACACGCGGCGCGCCCTTTCACGTCCAGCATCGCGTCCTCACCGCTGACGGCCGCGTGCGCTGGCTGTTTGCCACGGCCGAACTCGAACTCGACGCGACAGGACGGGCGGCGCGTCTGCTTGGCGTCGTCATGGACGTGACGGCGCGCGTCGAGCTCGAGCAGCAGCTCAGGCAGGCACAGAAAATGGAGGCCGTCGGTACGCTTGCCGGCGGTATCGCGCACGACTTCAACAATCTGCTCACCGCCATCCTTGGCTTTGCGCGACTGGCCGAGGAGTCGTTGGGGCAGGCCCTCGCGCCAACGCGGGCCGATGCGACCGCAGGCGTCGGCACCCGAGATCTGCACGCCGCCGCAAAGGAAGCGGCCAGCGATCTGAGCGAGCTCATTCGCGCCGGTGATCGGGCGGCGCTGCTTACCGCGCAGCTGCTTGCGTTCAGTCGTCAGCAGGTGGTGCGCCCCGTCGTGCTCGATGTCAACGCCGTGGTCTCCGAGCTCGAGCGCCTGCTGACGCGCCTGCTCGACGAGCGCATCACGCTCCGTCTCGACCTCACCGCAGACGCCGTCTTCGTGCGCGCGGACGCCGGACAGCTGTCGCAGGTCGTGCTCAATCTGGTCGTGAATGCGCGTGACGCCCTCGCGCACGGTGGCCACATTGTCGTCTCCACGCGCCGGCATGAGCGGCACTCGGCTTCGCGACCGGCGTCGCTCGACGAGGGCGTGTGGGCCGAGATTCGCGTCGCCGATGATGGCGTCGGCATTCCGGACGCTGTGCAGGATCGCATCTTCGACCCCTTCTTCACCACCAAGGCCACGGGCAAGGGTACCGGCCTTGGTCTGTCCACGGTGTACGGCATCGTCACGCAGGCTGGCGGCCGCGTGTTGGTGGAGTCTGCTGAAGGGCAGGGCACGACCATGCGCATCTTCCTGCCCTGTGTTGCCGCGGCCGCGGACACGCGCACACCAGCGCGTGGAACGCGCGCGGTGCGAGGCGGGCGTGAAACCATCCTCGTGGTGGAGGACGAACCGGGCGTGCGCCGCCTGGTGTCCGACATTCTGCAGCGCGCAGGCCACGTCGTGCGTACCGCGGCCGACGGCGTGGAGGCGTTGGCGGTGCTCGACACAGAACGTACCGCCTCGCCGGAACGCGGCGAGTCACCGGTGGCGCTGGTCGTGTCAGATGTCGTCATGCCGGAAATGGGCGGGATCGAGTTGTGCGACGCCCTGCGCGAGCGACGCCCGGGATTGCCCGTGCTGCTCATGTCGGGATACCCGGCGTCGCAGGCGGGCGCCCCCGCGGCGGACGTGCCGTTCCTCACGAAGCCGTTCACCCCCGCCGACCTGCTGGCGGAGGTTCGTGCGCTGCTCGACGCGTCGCGGCCCAATGGCGCCTCGCACCCCGATCCCCTGCCACACGGTCACAGCAGTTCATAACTTGCAGGCTTGTCCTCGATCACCACTTCAGCCGACTCTCCCGTGACGCCACCGTTCGCTCGCATTGCCGACCTGCACGCCCATGTGGGCACTCTCGTGACCGCGCGCGGGTGGGTCACCCACGTGCGTTCCAGTGGGAAGGTGGCCTTCGTGGTGATGCGCGATGGCTCGGGCATCCTGCAGGCGGTGCTTGTGAAGGCGCAGGTGCCGGAGCACGCCTGGGAGCGCTTTGGCACGCTGACGCTCGAAACATCCGTCGCCATCACCGGTGAAGTGCGGGCCGATGCGCGTGCGCCCGGCGGACACGAACTCGGCGTCACCGATCTCGACGTGGTGGGCACCAGCCCGCTCGACTACCCGATTCAGCCCAAGGAACACGGCGTCGATTTCCTGCTCGACAACCGGCACCTCTGGCTGCGCAGTCCGCGGCAGGCGGCGATCATGCGCGTGCGCGCCGAACTCGAACAGGCGGTGCACGACTTCTTCTACGCGCGCGACTTCGTGCGCACCGATACGCCGATTCTCACCGGCGCCATCGGGGAGCGCTCCGGACTCTTTGCCACCGAGTACTTCGACGAAGGCATGGCGTACCTCGCGCAGACGGGGCAGCTCTACGGCGAGGCGCTGGCCGCATCGCTGGGGCGCATCTACACCTTCGGCCCCACCTTCCGCGCGGAAAAGTCCAAGACGCGTCGTCATCTCACCGAGTTCTGGATGATCGAACCGGAGATGGCGTGGTACGACACGCACGACAACATGCGCCTGCAGCAGGAGTTCGTGCAGTACCTCGTGGAACGTGCGCTCGAACGCCGCAGCGAAGAACTCAAGCTGCTCGAGCGTGATACGGCCCCGCTCGAAAAGGTGAGCGGCGATTTCGTTCGTCTCGACTACAGCGATGCGATTCCGCTCATTCAGGCCAAGGGCAGCACCACGCAGTGGGGCGACGATCTCGGCGCCGAAGACGAAGCGCTCATTGTGGCCGACTACGATCGCCCGGTGTTCGTGATGAACTATCCGAAGCAGGCGAAAGCGTTCTACATGAAGGAGAATCCGGCCGATCCGCGCACGGTGCTGTGCGACGATCTGCTCGCGCCCGAAGGCTACGGCGAAATCATTGGTGGCTCGCAGCGCGAAGACGATCACGACAAGCTGCTCGCCCGCATTCTCGAGGAAGGGCTGCCCGTGGAGTCCTACGGCTGGTACCTCGACTTGCGCAAGTACGGCACGTTCACGCACAGCGGCTTCGGTCTCGGCCTCGAGCGGACCATCGCCTGGATTTGCGGACTGCACCACATTCGCGAAGTGATCCCGTTCCCGCGCCTCATGCACCGCTTGCGCCCGTAGCACGAGATGCACGGCGCGCCCAGCCTTCGGGCGCGCCGCGGTTCGGTCACTCGCCCCGCTTCACATCATCCCACAGCGCGTCCTGCTCGGGGAGCGACAGCTCGCGGAACACCACGCCGCGCGATTCGGCGATCGTCTCCATGCTGCGAAAGCGTCGCACGAACTTCTGGTTCGCGCCGTCGAGCGCCAGCCCCGCGTGCACGCCCACCTTGCGGCACAGATTCACCACCGAAAACAACAGGTCGCCGAGCTCGCTTTCGAGCCGCGCATCGATCACCGCGCCTGTATCGTCGAGGCAGGCGGCCACCTCCTCCACCTCCTCGCGCACCTTTGCCAGCGGCCCCACGGCATCGGGCCAGTCGAAGCCCACGCCGGCGGCCCGATCCTGCAACCGATGCGCACGGTGCAGCGCCGGCAATCCGCTCGCGAGTCCTTCATCGATGAATCGACGTTGATGGGCCTTCATCGATTCCCACTCGCGCTTCACGCCGTCGCCGTACAGATGCGGATGGCGCGCGCGCATCTTCGACACGAGTGCGCCAGCGACATCCTGCACATCGAACGCGCCGCGCTCTTCGGCCACCACCGCGTGAAAGAGTACCTGCAGCAGCAGGTCGCCCAGTTCGTCGCGCAGTGTGGCGTCGTCACCCGACGCGATCGCGTCATCGACTTCGGCCGCTTCCTCCACCAGATACGGGCGCAGCGACTGATGCGTCTGCGCGGCGTCCCATTCGCAGCGCGCGCGCAGGTCACGCATGAGCGCCAGTGCATCATCGAGCGACTGGCGACGCGTGTCCGCGCCCTCAGCTGGTCCCTGATCGTCTTGCATCCCGTCTCTCCCGTGCCTAGACTCGCCGGTTGCCCGAGTGGCGTGGGCCTGTGCGCCCGCGTCACGCCTGCCTTGTCTGCTGTCCGGGTGACCTTCCCGGCTACCGTGGGGTACGCCCGCGCATGACCGCGGCAATATACGAGACGGGCGCCGAGCCCTCGCCTGTGCGACCTCGAATTCCCCCGGGGCCCGAGGGGACGCGTGCGTGGTGCACCGTCGATCTGGCCGCGCTGCAGCACAATGCGGCGCAACTGCGTGCACGCGCCGGAGTGCCGCTGGTGCCGATGGTGAAGGCGGACGCCTACGGACTCGGTGTCGAAGCCGTCGTGCGTGCCCTCGGGGCACCGTTTCACGACGAGGCGCCCACAGACCAGGCGCCGTGGGCGCTCGGCGTCGCGGCCGTGCAGGAGGGGGAGACGCTGCGCGCGCTCGGCGTGTCTGCTCGTGTGCTCTGCACGTCCCCCGTGTTGCCGAGTGAGCTGTCTCGCATGGCGCAGTCGCGTATCACGCCATCGCTGCATCGCGACGCCGATGTGCTGGCCTGGCGCGCGCTCACCGACGCGCCATGGCACCTCGCGATCGACACCGGCATGCACCGGGCCGGGCTCGGCTGGCGGCACGTTGCTGCGATGCAAACGGTGGTGGCGCTGCATCCGCCTGAGGGTGTGTTCACGCACTTTCATTCGGCCGATCGTCCCAATGGGTCGCGCGAGTTGCAGGAAGCGCGATTTCGCTGTGCACTCGAAGCGCTCGCGCTCCCCGCGGGCACGCTGCGACACACCGACAACTCGTGGGCGAACGTGGCGCGCGCCCCGAGTCCGTACGAACTCACGCGTCCAGGCATCGCGCTGTACGGCTCGCCGGGTGACAGCGTGCTCGCGCTGCGCCCCGTGCTGCATGTGCACGCGCGCGTCGTTGACGTGCACGACCTCGAAGCCGGCGACACCGTCAGCTACGACGCCATGTACACCGCCGATCGGGCACGGCGCATCGCGACGGTGGCGCTGGGCTACGGCGATGGCTATCGGCGCGCGCTCTCCAATCGTGGACAGATGCTCCTGCGCGGGCACCGCGTCCCGGTGGTGGGTGTGGTCACCATGGACATGACCATGCTCGATGTCACCGATGTGCCGTGCGACGTGGGTGATGTGGTCACGGCGCTCGGCGCGGATCCTGACAGCTCGGCATGCCTCACTCTCGACGACGTGGCCACCACGGGCGGACTGTCGCCGTATGAGCTGCTGGTGGGGTGGCGCTTGCGGCTGCCTCGCGTGTATCTGCCGTGACCATGCCCGCACCGTCCTCTTCGGCGCCCTCGCGCCGCGCCCTGCTCCTCGTGCTCGACGGCGTCGGCATTGGCGCCGCCCCCGATACGGACGCCTACGGCGATACCGGCAGCGACACCCTTGGCAACCTCTCCCGGGCGCGCGGCGGGCTGCGCCTGCCGAACCTCGGGGCGCTCGGCCTGGGTAACATCGCGCCGCTGGACGGGGTGCCACCCACCTCGACGCCGTCCGGCGCCTTCGGCTCTGCGCTCCCCAACTCGGCCGGCAAGGATTCCACGACCGGGCATTGGGAACTCGCCGGTGTCCAGCTCGCCCGCCCGTTCCCCACGTATCCGCACGGTTTTCCTTCGGAGGTGCTGGAGCCGTTCATCGCGGCGACGGGTCGTGGTGTGCTGGCGAACAGCGTGGCCAGCGGCACGGCGGTGATCGAGCAGTACGCCGAGGCCCAACGGCAGACCGGGCAGTGGATCGTGTACACGTCGGCCGATTCCGTATTCCAGATTGCGGCACACGAGCAGTGGATACCGCTCGACGAGCTCTACCGGGCGTGCGAGATCGCGCGGGCACAGCTGCAGCCCCCACACGATGTCTCGCGCGTGATCGCGCGTCCGTTCATCGGCGGCCCGGGAGCGTATGCGCGTACCGCCAATCGCCGTGACTACTCGGTACCCGCGCCGCAGGATACGCTGTTGGACGCGCTGGCGGCTGCGGGTATCGACCGGCACGGCGTCGGCAAGGTGGACGATCTCTTCGCAGGTCGGCATCTGCAGTCGTTCCACACGCGAGACAACGCTGAGGGGGTGAAGCGGGTACTCACCTTCCTTGATGGCCAGCACCATGGGTTCTGCTTCGCCAACTTGGTAGATTTCGATCAGTTGTACGGACATCGCAATGACGAGGCAGGCTTCGCCGGCGCCCTGGAGGCGTTTGACGAGCTGTTGCCGCGTCTGCTGGCATCCCTTCGGGAGGACGACCTGCTCATCATCACCGCCGATCACGGAAACGACCCCACCACGCCGTCCACCGATCACTCGCGCGAGCGCGTGCCGGTGCTCGTGGCCGGTCCTCGGGTCCGCCCGGCGGCGCTCGGCACCCGCGACAGTCTCGCGGATGTCGGCGCGTCGATCGCCGAGTGGTTTGCCTTGCCGTGGCGCGGCGCCGGTCGATCGTTCCTGCACGCGTGCGGGCTCGCATGAGCGAGGCCTCGTTGCTCGAGCAGCACGGTGAAAGCGTGGCCATGGCGCGAGCGGTCCGTGCGAAGGCGTGGGCTCCGTATTCCAAGTTCCTCGTGGGCGCGGTGCTCGAAACGTCCGATGGACGCCGCTTTTCGGGCTGCAACGTCGAAAATGCGAGCTATCCGGCCGGCCTGTGTGCGGAACGCGGCGCCCTGGCCGCCGCCGTGGCGGCGGGCGCGCGGGATTTCAGGCGCGTCGTCATCGTCACCGACGCCGACGTCCCAACGCCACCGTGCGGCATGTGCCGACAGGCGCTCGTCGAGTTCGCGCCGGCGCTTGAAGTCATCAGCGTCGCCATCAACGATCGCAGCGCCTCCTGGTCGTTGGCCGACCTGCTGCCGTCTCCCTTCACACCTGCCTCGCTCGCGAATGCCTGAGCGTTTTTCCGATGGATCCATGTCGTCCGCGCGTTCGGCCTGGAGCCGGCTGCGCGATGTCGCGCGTGTGCCGCGTGCGCTCCTGCTGGGGGCCGTACTCGCGGCCGTCGCCGTGACCTCTGCGTGTACGGAGGAGCTGGCGGGCGGTGAAGGATGTCCGCTGCTCTGTCCGCAACAGCAGCAGACGTTTCGCGATACCGTGATCGACGGCGTCGTGTTTGACACGACGCTCGGTCCGTATCCGGTCTTGGGCGTTTCGAACGGCGCGCTGCTTGCCAGCCGCGGCGATACGCTCGAGACGTACGTCGTCGTGCGCTTCGACGCCCTCCCCGACTTCTTCAATCCCAACGGTCTGCCGGTCACCGAGGAGATCACCGCCGTCGACTCCACGGTGCTTCGGTTCTTCGTGGACACGGTGGGCTCCCGGGCCGCCGAGCCGTTCACGATCGAAGTGTTCAACGTGGACACCACCCAATCGGATTCGTCCTCCGCGGTCGTGCGCTCGCTCTTTCGCGCGGATCGCAAGCTGAGCGAGATCACGATCCCGGCGGGCGGCATCACCGACTCGCTACGCATCCCGATTCCCGATGCGTTTCTGCTCTCACGCATCGAGGCACGTGGGCGCCTGCGTGTGGGGCTGCGGATCGCCACGCCCGCCAATGCGCAGCTTCGCCTGGGTGCCCTCGTGAACGGCGAACCGGCGCCGCGCCTCACCTTCGATCCGTCCACCGACACCACGTATCTGCCGCTCGACGTCACGCCGCGCACGGGATTCGTGGGCAACGAGCTGGACGATGTGCTGCGTCTGGCCTACACGGTGTACACGGTGACCGAGCGTGGGACCGAGCCGCAGCCGCTCGGCACATTGGGCGTCGGCGGCTGGCCATCGCGTCGCGCCTACCTGCGGTTCGACATCCCGTCGGCGATTCTCGATTCGAGCACGGTGGTGCGCGCGGATCTGTTGCTCACCCAGCGCCCCGCGGGTGGCCCCGACCGGTCGGACACCATCGTGGTGCAGCCGTTCATCGGGATCACCACCAGCGCGGTGTCCGATCCGTACATCGCCACGTCGTTGACGGCCAACGGGTTGCTGGCAGGCGTTGATTTTGCGCGCCTCGTGCCGCGTGACAGCGGAGAGCGCGTGTTCCGGCTCGTGAACCTCGTGCGCAGCTGGTCTGTGCTCAATCCCGACGTCACGCGGTTTCTTGCCCTGCGCTTCGAGGGAGAAGGATCACTGGGGAACGAGATTCGCTTTTTCGATCGAACCGCGCCGCCGGCACTTCGTCCGCGAATGCGCATCACGTATATGCCTCGTACGGAGTTCAGCCTGCCATGAGCGTCGTCACTACGTCGTGGCGACTGGCCATGGCGCTTTCGGTTCTTGCCGCCGCATTGCCGGTCACGGCGTCGGCGCAGGGCGCGCTCAGCGCACAGGGCTTCGGCTATCCCACGGGCGGCCTGTCAACGCGTGCGATCGGCACCGCGGGGGCGACGAGCGAGTTCGATCTGCTCTCGTCGCGCAATCCCGCGGCCATCAGCGACATCACGAACGCCATCGTGAGTGTGCAGGGCGAGCCCGAGCGGCGCACGGTGCGCATTGGCGATGTGACCGAAACGTCGCAGCTGCAGCGCGTGCCGCTCGTCGCGGCGGGGCTGCGCATTCGCAAGGTCGCCCTGCTCGCCTCGGGCAGCACGCTGCTCGACCGCACGTTCGCCACGCGTTCTGTGGGTACGGCCACGGTCGATGGGCGCCCGGTGTCCACCACCGATGATCTCGAGTCACGCGGGGCGCTCACCGAAATGCGTCTTGGCGCCGGCTGGAGCTGGAAATCGCTGCGCATGGGCGTGGCCGCGATCGCGGTGACGGGGGACTACAACGTCGTCCGGGCGCGCAGCTTCGACGATTCCCTCGGCCTTGGCGCCGTGCGAGACTCCGGCAGTATCGGATTTGAAGGCGTCGGGGCGTCAATGGGCGTGAACTGGCGTCCCGTCCGCGATCTGCTGGTTGGTGCCAGCTGGCGTATCGGTGGCGGGCTGGACGCCGTGCGACAGGACCGCACGGTGCGCAGCGCGAGTGTACCGGGACGCCTGGGGATGGGGGCCCTCTACGATGGCATCGAGGGCATCATCCTGGCCGCCAGCGTAGAGCAGGTGCAGTGGTCCAATATGAACGGCCTCGGCAGTGACGACGCCACAGCGCGCGATGCGACGAACTGGTCGCTCGGCGCAGAGTTTGCCAGCGGGGCGATTCGGCGTTTTCCCATTTTCTGGCGCGTGGGATACGCCCAGCGAGAGCTGCCATTCCTGCTGGGCAGCGAGCCCGTCGCTGAGCGGACTGTCAATGCTGGTGTTGGCATCCCACTGGCGGGCGAGGCCGCTGTGGTGGACTTTGCCATCCAGCGGTCGCAGCGTCGCCTCCCGAGTGATCTCGCGCAGGAAGACGCGTGGAGTCTCACAGCGGGGCTCACAATCCGACCGTAGTGCTCGTCGTCGGCGCGGTTGCCGATACTCTCCTCTGAGGCCCACGCGGCGGTGAGCGTCGCGTGCGTCTCGAGGCTTCGCTGCCAAGCGGTTGGGTGCTCGGTGTGGCCCCCCACCGCGCGCGCCGAGTCGAACTCTCCAGATCAGGGCCCGTCGTGTCTCCCTCTTCGTTCAAGGCCACCCTGAAAGCGTCCCCCGAGTGGCTGTCGCTGCTCGTCGATCTGCCTGCGGTTTCGCCGGATTACATCCTCTCCACGTCGCTCGACGGGACGATCCTGTGGGCGAATCCGGCGGCGGAGCGGCTCCTGGGCGCGCCGCTTCAGGGGCGAAACGCGGACGACGTCCGACCGGTGTGGGTGCGGGAGCTGCTCGAGCGCGTGGCGTGTCCGACTGCGCTGCGTGATGGACACTGGATTGGGCGGACAGCACTCCGCCTGCCCGATGGCTCAGAGCGTCCGGTTCGGCAGGTGCTGGTGCCGCATTACGTGGACGGCGTCGCCGCCGGCTTCTCGGTGGTGCTGTCTGATCTCGGCGAGCAGTTCGGCATGGCCGAGCGCCTGCGGGCGATCGCGGACACCGTACCGGTCGGTGTGTTCTCTAACGATCGGTTCGGGCGCTGCGAGTGGGTGAACGCGACGTACTGCGCCATGACCGGGCGTACCGCGGAGGAACTGCTTGGTGACGGGTGGCGCGACGTGTTGGCCCCTGGCGCGACTGATATGCCGGCGCGTGCGATCGCCGCGCTGGAGGCAACCGGACGTTTCGGCCCCACCGAGGTGCAGTACCTGAGCGCCGATGGCTCGCGCCGAACGGGCAGTGTGCGCATCGGGCTGATGCACGGTCCATCGGGCGAAGTGAGCGGACAAGTGGGCGTGGTCGCCGACATCACGCACGCACGCGAGCAGCAGGACGCGCTGCGGACCAGCGAAGCGCGCTTTCGTACGGTCTTGGAAACGATTCAGGAAGGCATCGTCATGCAGGATGTTTCCGGGCAGATCGTCATGTCGAACCCCGGTGCCGAGCGCATTCTCGGGCTGAGCGCCGACCAGATGCGTGGTGTCACATCCGTGGACCCGCGCTGGGCGGCCATTGACGTCCACGGGAATCCGCTTCCCGGCGATCAACACCCGGCCATGGTGACGTTGCGAACAGGTGAGGCCGTCTCCGATTTCGTCATGGGTGTCACGCATCCGAACCGTGAGCGTGTCTGGATTCGCATCAACGCGTTGCCGATCACGCTCCCCGGTTCGCCGGGCCAGGCTGGTGTGGTGACCACCTTCGTGGACATCACGCAGCAGCGAGCGGCCGAGGAGGCGCTGCGCGCCAGTGAGCAGCAACTGCGCTCGGTGACCGATGCGGCGCTGGAAGCCATGTGCCTGCACGAGGCCGATGGCAGCTATCGGTGGGTGAGCGAGGGCGTCGCGGAGGTGCTGGGATGGGAGCCGGCCGCGCTGCTGCGCACCAACCCTTACGAGCATTTTCACCCCGACGACCTCGACCGCATTCGCCACGAATCGCATGACGTGGCGCTCGCGAGCGGCCGGTCGCTCTCCATCACCTATCGATTCCGTCGACAGGATGGGAGCTATTGCTGGCTGGAAACCGCGACGTCCGTCGTGCCCGCGGCGGGCGGCGATCCGGCGCGGTTGGTGACCGTCTCGCGCTCGGCCGATTCGCGTCTCGCCGCTGAAGCGCGAGCCGTCACGCGCGGGCGCCTCGGTGGCGTGACGCACTTCGCCGGCCGCCTCGCGCACGACTTCACGAATCTCTACACCGTCTTGCAGTCGCGACTCGAGCTCATGCGCGATCGGCTCGAGGGTGACGTGCGACAGGACCTCGAGGCCGCGTTCGAAGCGATCGATCGCGCGACCGAGCTCACGCGTGCGCTGCGAGCCCTCGGCGGTCGCGAAGCGGTGCAGCTGCGACCGACGGCGTTGGCGGAACGATTGCACACGATCGCGCCACTGCTGGAATCACGCACGGGTGTGCGCATTCGGGTGCACGCGTCGGCGGATGCACCGGTGCGCACGTTGGTCGACCACAACGCGCTCGAGGCGATCCTCCTCGCGGTGATCCGCAACGCGGGGGAGGCGTCGCCCGCTGGCGCCGAGGTCGTACTGCATCTGGAGCAGACCGTTGTAGACACGCCTCTGGTCGAGGCGCACGGGGAAGTGGCCCTGGGCGAATGGGCCGTCATCCGATGCCGCGACAACGGTCCCGGCATCGACGACGCCACGCTCACGCGCATCTTTGAGCCGGAGTTTTCCCGCAAGGGCACGCACGTCGAAACCGGGCTGGGCCTGCCGGTGGCGCTCGCGCGCATGCAGCGCATGCTCGGGCATCTCTCGGTTGCGCGAGCTCCGGCGGGTGGCACGGAGGTGTCACTCTGGTTGCCGCTCCTGCACGCGGACGCCGCCGATCACGGCGAAAGCGCGATCGGTGACGAGGTGCGGCGGCGCACGACGCCGCCTGCGGGGATCCGCGTGATGACCACGCCGCCGGCGAGCACCTCCGACAATCCCGCGGCCGGGGCCCACGTCCTGCTCATCGACGACGACCAGCTGGTGTTGCGGACGGCCGATCGGTTGCTGCAGCGTGCCGGGTTTCGGGTGACGACGGCCGCGAACGGATTCGCCGCGCGCGAGCTGCTCGCGCAAGACGCCCTGGGCATCAAAATCATTGTCACCGATGTGGTCATGCCCGGGATGTCGGGACCCCAGTTGGTCGCTGAGCGTCGAGCGGTAGGAGATGCTCGTCCGGTGGTCTACATGTCCGGCTATACCGGGGACGCGTTGCCGCTGCCGCAACTGCCGGAACAAGGCGCCATTCTGGTTTCGAAACCGTTCTCGTCGGCCACACTTGTGTCGGCTATCGGGCAGGCGCTTGCGGAGGGGGCCGAGGGACCACGAAAGGCGTGAGCGTCGGGCCGTCTGCCCCGCCACGTTGAACCCGAGTCTCCTCCTCGGCTATCTTTCAGGGATGTCCCAACTTCCGCGTCCCACCGTGTACATCGAGACGTACGGCTGCCAGATGAATGTGGCCGACTCCGAGCTCATGTACGGCACACTCGCCGCTCAGGGGTATGAGGCGGTCGACGCCCCCGAAGGCGCCGACGTGATCCTCGTGAATACCTGCGCCATTCGCGATCACGCCGAGCAGCGGGTGATTGGGCGCCTCGGCGAGCTGCGTCGGCACATGAAGGCCGATACGATCATGGGCGTCACCGGCTGCATGGCCCAGCGATTGGGCCCCCGCATCCTCGAGAAGGCGCGGCACGTGTCCCTCGTGGTCGGGCCGGACGGCTATCGCGCGCTGCCACAGCTGCTCGACGGCGCGCGCAATGGCGAGAAGGGGATCTTCACCACCTTCGATCTCGAAGAGCACTACGAAGACGTCACGCCGCGGCGAACCGACCCGGTCAAGGCGTGGATTCCCGTGCAGCGCGGCTGCGACTACCGCTGCACGTATTGCATCGTGCCGTTCACGCGCGGCGCCGAACGCTCGCGCGCGTTGGCCGATGTCGTGCGCGAGGTGCGCCAGGTCGTGGAGACCGGCACCACGGAAATCGTGTTGCTCGGGCAGACGGTGAACTCGTACAACGACGGCACGCACGACTTTGCCGACCTGTTGCGCGCGGTTGGTGCCATCGATGGCGTGCGCCGCCTGCGTTACACCAGTCCGCACCCCAACGATTTCTCCGAGCGCGTGATCGCCGCGCATGCCGAAGTCGAGGCGGTGTGCGAGCACATGCACCTGCCCATGCAGAGCGGATCCACGCGTGTGCTCAAGCGCATGCTGCGTCGGTACTCGCGCGAGGAGTTCCTCGCGTGCGTGGCCAACCTGCGTACCGTCATGCCATCGCTGGTGCTCACCACCGATGTGATCGTGGGCTTCCCGGGGGAGACCGACGAGGATTTCGAGGATACGCTGTCGGCGGTGGTTGAAGCGGGGTTTTCGGACGCGTTCACGTTCAAGTTCTCCCCGCGTGAAGGCACGCCGGCCACGCGCATGCCCGCCGAAGAGACGGTGCCGGATGACGTGGCGAGCGAGCGCCTGCAGCGGCTCATTCAGACCGTGCGTGCGCAGTCGCGCGAACAGAACCTGGCGCTGCTCGGCTCGCGCGTGGAGGTGCTCATTGAGCGACTCGCGCGCGACGGTGCGCTGCTCATGGGGCGTACGCGCGACTGGAAAACGGTGCTCGTACCAGGCGACGCATCGCTGATGAACACGTATCACACCGTCGAACTCACCGGCAGCACGGGTAGCACCTTCACCGGCGCGTTCGTGTCCGATGCTCAGCCGGTACGCCAGCCGCTGCCGATGGCGGGGTAGCCACGGCGATGGCGTGCGCATGATGCCGCGCGCGTGATTCCGGTGATGATGTGCTGAGCGAGACGGGGCATGCTATGGCGTGCCCCGTCTCGTTTTTTTCGTCGCCGCGTGGTTGAGCGGTGCCACCGTCGCCGCGCTGGCGCACGCGCAGTCTCGCGCGGGCGAGGTCGTCGTGTCGTCTCGTATGCTGGTCGTGCTGCTGCTGACCGGCGCCGTGGGCGCGTGGTGGTTGCATCACGCGGGGCAGGTGCGCGCGTCCGTGCACCGCACAATGGTCGCGAGTCTGGTGGTGGGGATCGGCGCGTTCGTGATGGCGCACGCCGCGTGGGAGCGCGACCGGCGCTGTCTCGCCGCGCTGGGGCACCCGCAGGCCGCGCTGCTGCTACGCCTCGAAACCGCTGCAGTGCCGCGCGCCTGGGTCCGGGCCACCGCGCGTCTCGATGCGCCGAGCGGTGGCGCGCTGGCGTCGTGCGCCGTCACCGCGATGGTCTCGGTGCAGGAAGGCGAGGCTCCGCCTGGCGCGTGGGTGCGTGCGACGGCCCGCACGCTCACCAGCGGGCAGCAGTTGCGGCTCGACGAGGCACGCATCACTCCCACCGGCAGCGTGGATTGGCTGCGCGGCTGGCGCGGTCGGACCGCGGCCACCATCGATACGCTCTTCGGCGATCGGGCGCCGCTGGTGCGCGCCCTGCTCGTCGCCGATCAGCATGGCGTCGATGTCGCGGTGCGCGAACGCTTCGCCACCGCGGGTCTTGTCCACGTGCTGTCGATCTCGGGGCTGCACGTGGCGATCATTGCCGGGGCGCTGCGTACCGTCGGCGCGGCGCTTCGCCTGCGTCGAGCCACGGCGGAACTGCTCGCGCTGGCGGGGGTGGGGGTGTACGTGACGCTGCTCGGACTTCCACCGCCTGCGGTGCGCGCGGCGAGCATGCTCACGGTCGTGATGCTCGCCGGCCGGCTCGGACGCCCCGTGCATGCCTGGACGGCGCTGGCGCTCGGTGTGGCCGTTCCCACCATCGATCCCCGCGTGGTGGCGAATCTCGGCTGGCAGCTTTCGGCGAGTGGCATGGCCGCGCTGGTCGGCGCGCGCGGGTTGATGCGGCGGTGGCGCCAATGGCCGCTCGCGCTGCCGCCGCGAGCGGGATTGGGACCCTTCGCGCGCTGGTGGCGCAGTCTGCGTATGGCTGGTCCGCGGCTGGAGGGGTGGCGACTGGTGGTGGTGCAAGAGCTGCTGGTGGGCACCGTCGCCTCGGTGGTCACGGCGCCACTGGTGGCGTGGGCCTTCGGTCGGGTGAGTCTTGTGGCCCCGCTCGCGAACGTGGTGGCATCGCCGGTCGTGACGCTGCTGCAACCCACGCTCTTTCTCGCGCTGCTGCTGGCGCCGTTCCGCACGGTCGCCCACTGGGTGGCCGATGCGTCCACGGTGCCGCTCGTCGTGCTCGACCGCATCGCGCTGATCGCTAGCGAGGTGCCGTTTGCCGCGCTCGACGTGGCGCCTGGTGTGCTCACGGCGCTGTGCATGGGCGTGCTCGCTGGCGCGCTGGTGGTGGCGACGGCGCGACGGCGCGTCGTCCCCCCGCTGCTGGTGGGCGGCGCGGCGGTGGTGGTGGCCGTCTGGGCGCCGGCCCTCGTACGTGGTCCGGGCGTTCTCGAACTGCACATGGTGGACGTGGGGCAGGGCGACGCGCTCGCCTTGCGTACGCCACGCGGTCGGTGGGTGCTCGTGGACGCCGGTCGCATGTGGACCGGTGGCGATGCCGGACGCCGCGCGGTGGTGCCCTACATTCGCCGGCGAGGGGGCGACGTGGCGCTGTTCGTGCTCACGCACCCGGACGCGGATCATGTGGGCGGAGCGCCCAGCGTCCTCGAGGCGCTGCGCCCCGCTCGCTGGTGGGACCCCGGCTTCGTGCACACCAGCGATGTCTACCGACACGCGCTCGACGTGGCGCGACGGCACGACATCCCCTGGCGCCGGGCGCAGGCCGGTGATTCGCTGCGGCTCGATGGGGTGCTGCTGCGCGTGCTGGGGCCCGATTCCAGCTGGCTCGCATCGCAGTCGAGCGCCAACGACGCCAGCGCGGTGCTCATGGTGCAGCATGGGCGCCTGCGATTCCTGCTCACCGGCGACGCCGAGGCGGCAGAGGAGGCATGGCTGGTGGAGCGCTGGGGCGACGGACTCGCGGCGACGGTGCTCAAGGTGGGCCATCACGGCAGCCGGACCAGCTCCACGAGCGCACTGCTCGATGCGGTCCAGCCGCAGGTGGCGCTCGTGTCCGTTGGGGCGGACAATCGCTATGGCCACCCGGCGCCGGAGGTCCTCGACGCGTTCGCGGCGCGCGGCGTGGAGGTGCTGCGCACCGACCGCGACGGCCACATCGTGCTGCGCAGCGACGGACGCAGTTTGTCGTTCGAGACGCGCTTTGCACGGTGGACGCGGCCGGTGCCGTGAGCACGGGCCCGCGTCCGCGGGCGAGTGTCACGCGGGAGCACGGCGCCACACGAAATCCGCCGCGCCTCTTGCACGAGTTCGCCTACGATCGACACTTTTGAAGATTGGTCGGTCCTGTCTCCCGAGCGAGGTCTCATCTGTGGTCAAGCACACCGCCACCTCCGTCGTCACCATCGAGCGCTTCATCATCGAAGAAGAGCGCAACTTTCCCGAGGCGACGGGAGAGCTCTCGGGCATCCTCTACGACATGGCGCTCGCCGGCAAGATGATCGCCAACAAGGTCCGCAGCGCCGGACTGGCTGACATCCTCGGCTCGGCGGGCGCCGAGAACGTGCAGGGGGAGATGCAGCAGAAGCTCGACGTGATCTCCAACGAGATCATCGTCAAGGCCTTTGATCACGGCGGTCGGTTGTGCGCGATGGCGTCGGAAGAGGAGCCCGGCATCATCCAGATTCCCGACGGCTTCCGCACCGGCAAGTACGTCATGCTGTTCGATCCGCTCGACGGCTCGAGCAACATCGACGTGAACGTGCCCGTGGGCACGATCTTCTCGGTGTACAAGAAGATCACGCGCGGTCCCCGTGGCGAGATGGAAGACATGCTGCAGCCCGGTCGGCGTCAGGTCGCCGCGGGGTACATCATCTACGGCTCCAGCACGATGCTCGTGTACACCACGGGGCAGGGTGCACACGGCTTCACGCTCGACCCGTCCATCGGCGAGTTCCTGCTGTCGCATCCGCACATTCAGATCCCCAACACCGGCCGATACCTGTCGGTGAACGACGCGTACGAGCAGGACTGGCCAGAGCCCACGCGTGCGCTCATGCGCCGCTATCGCGGACTCGACGGCGTGCGCAAGCCGCTGAATGTGCGTTATGTGGGATCCCTTGTGGCCGACTTCCACCGCAACCTGCTGGGTGGTGGTGTGTTCGCCTACCCGAGCAATGCGCGCTCGCCGCGTGGCAAGCTGCGGTTGCTGTACGAAGCGAATCCGCTCGCCTTCATCGTGGAGCAGGCCGGCGGTCTCGCCACCGATGGCGCGCGTCGCATTCTCGACGTCGAGCCCACCGAACTCCACCAGCGCTCGCCGTTGTACATCGGCAGCAAGGACGAGGTGGAGACCGTGGCCGAGTTCCTCGACACGGAAGGGGACGGAACACCTCGCCGTCGCCGTCAGGACTTGGCGGGCGCCGTGACGGGGGAGTAGCACACGCGGATCAGATCGCGGCGCGCCACGCCTCGAGCACACGAGGCAGGCGCGTGAGCAGCTCCTGATGTCGTCGTTCGTTCGGTGCCCCCTTGGCGCGCACGATCGTGTCGAGCCGCCGTCGGTCGGCGGCCGGCCATGTTCGCAGGTCAGGTATGAGATCGAGCGGCAGGGCCCACAGTGCGTAGGCGTACCGCTCGCTCGCTGAGAGGTCGTGTACGTTGACACCGAGTGCCTGCTGCACCCGACCGAGCGCACTCGACTGGGCACGCGCACGATCGCCGTCGTATGCTCGCACCACATGCTGCTGCACCAGTCGCGTAAGCTCGGCGGTGTCGATCGGCTCACTAAATGCGGTGTCGGGCGCCGCTGCACCGAGCCGCAGTTCGAGCCCCTCGGCTACCAGTTTGCGCAGTCGCGGGAGCGGCACCGCGTACGACCGCGTCCTGGCGAGCCGTTCGGCTTCGCGTGCCGCGACGCGCTGCAGCGGCGCAGTGGTGGGGCGGAAGCCTGCACGGTAGTAGAACCAGTACGCGCCGCTCTTGAGCCCCTCGGGATTGTCGTGTCCGAGCTGATAGTTCTCCGCTTCGAATCGCGAGACACCGAACTGGTGGTGATAGAGTCGCAGCAACTGCGCAAAGAACCACGCCGACTCGCCGCCACGCTGTGATGGCAGCACATTGATACCGATCTTGGACCGGCGCGGGAAGATCCAGGCGCCGCCATACGCGAGCGGCACGCCGTTGCGGAACGCCATGAACCCCACGTAGCTGTCGAAGGGCAATCGGTGCGCGAGGTCGAGCGAGAACAGCGCGATGCGCAGCCCACGCCCCATGTCGTGCAGCGTGACGTCGCTGGCGTGTGTGACCGGATCGGTCTCGCGTTGCATCGCAGCCAGTACGGTGCGCGCCGTGTCAATCAGCGCGCGGCGAGCCGAAGGGGAGAGCGAGACCGGAGCGCCGATCGGTTCGTCCACGATCGCGGCCACGTCCACCGTACGGCGCAGCGCGCCGGCATGGCAGAACGGCGGGCCCGTGAGTGCACGTGCCGTCGTGAGCGCGCAATCGGCGCTGTCGGCAATACGCACATACACGCCGAGCCGCGCGAACAGTCCGTCGCGCACGACGTCGCTGGCGGCGAGCTGATCAAGACGTGCCACCAATTGCGCGAGTTGCGTGGTGCGCGCCTCGCCGAAGACGGTCGCCAGCATGTCGTCGCCGCTTCCATCCAGCAGGTCGGCGGCCTCGATCTCCACGGGCAACAGCAGCGTGCGCAGCACATCACGCACGGTTTCGGCGTCGGCGTCAACGGAGGCCAGCGACACGGCATGTGGCCATTGCTGCAGCAGCCAGCGCACGAGCGGCAACGAATAGTTCGCCTCAACGGCGGCACCGCTGAGGCCGCTGTTGATCAGTCCGTGCGGTGCAACGCCTGCCGCACGCGCTCGCATGCGCTGCAGCTCCGTGATGGCGAACGCGTGCGTTGCCGCGTCGCACGGGTGCGCGGTCACGAAGAGCAGCAGGTCATGCCATTCACGCAACGTGCGCACGGCGCGAATCGGACGATCGGCGCAGGTGTGCAGCCGTTCACTCCGATCGGACGCACCGCGCGTGAACGCGGTGCGTGTCTCGAGCACGTCAACCGTGCGCAGTGCCGTGCCGCGACTCATGTGGCGCGGCGATCACGCGCCACACGATTCTCCTTCACCCACCGGTTCATCGGCCGTGGAAATGCGCGAGTTGGGCCAGCCGTTGTCGTTATTGAAGAACACGAACACCGGCCCCTCGTTGCGCAGCATGTCGATGAGCGCCGGCATCTGATGGAAGTGGTAGTGGAAGGCGTAGTAGTTGGGCGCGACCTCTTCCGCCGGCGGCAGCGTGGCGGCCGGATCTTCCACGAACCACACGGCGCAGGTTTGGCCGCCGGTGCCGTTGAGATTGAGGTTCGCCTTGCCGCGTTCGCGCGACGACCAGAGGTAGTAGTTGTACGTCGCGACTTCGAACTGTGCCTGTGCCATGGGGCCTCCGGGGCAGGGCGGCGCTGGGCCGCCGGGAGCAGGGTGCATCACGTGCGGAACGTCTAGCATGCCTCGCCGGGCGCGGTGGGGCCAGTCCCGCCGCGCACGAGACGCCCCGATTCCCCCACCCCCGGGATCGGATGCACTGGTCACTCGCGTTCACTCGTGCATACCCCTTGTGCATGATGACCATTGAGCCGCCCGCCCTCGACGACCCGTACCCGGAGTGGACGCGACGCCTGCTGGCGTCCGACCACGCGGCGTTGGAGGCCGTCTTTCACGACGCGCACGACGCGCTGGTGGCCTACGCCCGTCGCATGATGGCGGACGCGGCGCAGGCACGGGACGTGGTGCAGGTCGCCTTCATTCGGCTGTGGGAGCATCGCCTGTCGCTCGATCCGGAGCGCTCCATTCGCGCCTGGCTCTTTCGCACGGTGCGCAATGAGGCGCTCACCCGCCTTCGGGACGCCCGCAATCAGGCGCGGTCGCTCGAGACCTGGGACGAACCCATGCAGTGGCGGGCTCCACAGCCTGAAGCGCTGCTCGAGGAGAGCGAACTCGGCGAGGCGGTGCAGGGATGGCTGGACGAGCTGCCGGAGCGCCAGCGCGAGGCCGTGCGCCTCAGTCGCTTCGAGGGATTGTCGCACGAAGAAATCGCGGAGGTGATGGATATCGCCCCCCGTACCGTCAACAACCACATTGTGCGCGGGCTGCAGACGCTGCGTGCGCGATACGACGCGACCTGGTCGCGGGAGGGGGCGTGAGCGACGCTCGAGAGCAGGGGCTGCCCGCCGACGTGGCGCGCGATGTGCCAGACGAGGCCGAGCGTGCGGGGCTCGACACGGTGTGGCGCGCGATGGAATCCGCGCGGCCGGCGCCCGCGGTCTCCGCGGTCGAGTCGTCGGTGATGTGGGCGGCCATCGTCGCCGGCACGAGTACGCCAGCCAGTGAGTCGGTGCCGTCGCGCGCGCTTGCCTCACCGGCCGCGATCGCGCGCACGGATCGCCGCCCCGCCTGGGCGCGGCGTCGAGTGCGTGGTGCGGTGTTCACCGCGGTGGCGCTCGCGGTTGTGGCCACACTGCTTGGCCGACCGGGTGCGTGGCGCGAGGTGCAGGTTGCACGCGGCCAACAGCAGACGGTACAGCTCCCCGATGGATCGGCCGTTACGCTCAACGCCGGCGCCCGGCTGCGATATCGCAACGACTTCCGCGGCTGGTTCGGGCGGCCGGCCGATCGAGTCGCCGAACTCGAGGGCGCGGCCTACTTCGCGGTTGCGAAGGACGGGCGGTCGTTCTCCGTGCGCACCTACAACGCGGAGGTACGCGTGTTGGGGACCGAGTTCGAGGTGCAGGCGTGGCCTGCTGAGAGATCCGGCACCGTTGTGGCCGTGGCGGAAGGGCGCGTGGCGTTTGCAGGCAGCGGTACTCGTGACATCACGCTCGCGGCGGGTGATCGTGCGGTGCTCGCGCATGCGGCGTCCGCGCCAGGCGCTGCCGCGGCTGTCGCAGTCGATCGTGTCGCGCCGTGGCGCCGTGGTGGCTTCGTCGCCGTGGATGAACCGCTCACGAGCGTGGTGGCGTCGCTTGAGCGGCAGTTCGATGTGACCATCGAGATCGGTGATCCGGCGATCGCCGATCGTCGCATCACGCTGTACTACCCCGAGGTCGCGCTCGATCGGGTGCTCGGCGATCTCGCGACCATGCAGTCGCTCACGGTGGAGCGACGACGCGACCGGTATCTGTTGCGTCTGCCCTGATGCGGCACGGACGCCGACGTGGTGTGTTGGGCGCGGCACTGCTCCTGTTCGGAGCAGTGCCGCTGTACGCGCAGCCAACGCCCGATCGACGTCCGGAACGACTGACGCTCGCGCTGCGTGGTGTCCCTGTGACCGAGGCGCTCGATCGATTCGCGTCAGCGAGCGGTGCGAGTCTGGCCTTCGATCCGTCAGCGGTCGGGACGCGTCGCATCTTCTGTCAGGTGGAAGACGCACAGCCCGAGGATCTCCTGCGGTGCATTGTGCGGGAAGCCGGACTGGACTTCTATCAGCTGTCGTCGGGCACCTATGTGGTGATCGCCTCGCTGGCACAGGCACCGCAGATCGCCGCGCTCGTGGGGCAGGTGACCGACGCGATGAGCGGCGAACCGATCACGCGTGCCCGCGTGTCCATCGATGCGGCCATTGGACCGCGCGCGGTCAATGACGGGGGCACGTTCCGGTTCGCGTCGCTGCTGCCGGGGCGTTACCAGGTGCGCGTGCATGCGGTCGGATATCGTCCCCTCGTGCGCGACCTCGACCTCGTCCCCGGTCGAGAGGAGCGGTGGCGACTCGCGCTCGAACCGCTGCCGCCCACACTCACGCTGGTTGAAGTCACGGGGCTCACCGCCTCCTCGATGCCGCGCTCCACCGGGGCCGTGGCGCTCACGCCGGACTCGCTGCCCGCCGTGCTCGCGTCCGCCGGCATGCTGCGTGCGGCGGCCAATCAGCTCGGCATTGGACAGCGTGCGCTCGCGGGCGACTTGCACATTCAGGGCGGTGAGGCCGGTGAGCACCAGTTTCGTCTCGATGGCGTCCCGGTGTTTGATCCCGTGAGTGTGGCGCGCATGTTCGGCGCGTTCGCGCCGCTGGCCATCAGACAACTCACTGTGCACAAGGCAGGATTCGGCGTAGCGCACGGCAGCTACACCGCCGGCGTGATCGACCTCGAGCATTCGGTGGGCGCGGGTGCGGAGGGTGTCACCACCACGGTCGATCCGATGTCGGCTTCACTGCGGTATGGAGCGAACGGAACCGTGCGTGGACGGCGTGCGACCGGCATGCTCGCGGCCCGGCGCAGTCTGTGGGATTTCGCACCCGCGCCCTCGGTGGAGCGTGCGCTGCACGGCTGGGCGCGCGTGGACCCGCTGCTGCTCGCGCGAACGACCGGCCCCGCGTCGTCCGCTGTTGTTGACGAAGCGTTTCGCATTGACAAGAGCACGCCCACGTTGCGGTTCGTCGATGTGCATGGCGCGGGGCGTGTGGAGCTTGGTGCGTTTCAATCGCTGGCCGCGTCGTTCTTCGTGTCCGACAACGCGGTCAGCGCCGATGTGCAGGCGATGGGTCTCCTGCAGGGCGCAACGACGCGTACACTCGACACGCGCGACGCGTACGCGTGGCAGACGGCGGGTGGCATGCTGCGCCACGACTGGATGCCGACGGCCCGTGTCCAGCAGACGCTGCGGCTGCGCGTGAGTACGCACACCCTCGCGCACCGTCACCACGCGGTTGATGGTGCGACGATGCGGGCCCGGTTGGCCAGTCCGTCGCAGACGCCGCTCGCCGATCGTCGCGAAACGAACGGCGTGCAGGAGTACGCGCTCGACGCGGTCACTCGAATCTCGGCCACCGACCGTGGCGAGCTGGTGGTCGGCGCGGAGCTGGCCCGCACGGGCAGCCACATGGACATGAACAACGGCGTCTTCCGTCCGATGCAGAATCAGTCGAGCGCGTGGCGGGCGTCGCAGTTCACGGAGTGGCGGCAGCAGTGGGCGAGCGGCGTGCAGGCCGATGTCGGCATGCGTCTCACGTGGGTGCCGACCTTTGCCACCGTGTACGCCGAGCCGCGCCTGTCGGTGCGTGGCGAGCATCTGCGCGATGCCCACGTCTTCGCATGGCGCATGGCGAGCGGCGTACACCGTCAGTTCGTTTCGCAGTTCGATCTGCCCGCACTGGGGCCCACCGCGGTGGCGAGCGGAGTGCGGTTCTGGTTGCCCGTCGATGGCAGCATCCGACCGGCCGAGTCGTACCATGCGACGGGAGAGTTCGTGTGGCAACACGCGCGCGGCTTCGAGTTGCGCACGGAAGCGTATCACAAGTGGCTCACCAGCATTCCCGCTCTCGACTTCAGCGTGCTGCTGAGCGACGGCGGTGCGATGCCGCACGATGTGCCGCAGGCCATGTTCGTGGGGCGCAGCCGTGGACGTACGCTCGGCGCCGGTGTGCAGGTGGCGCAGCGAACCGCCTGGGGACGCGCCAGTCTTGGCGTGGATGGCGGTCACTCCGTGCGCACGTTTCCCGGACGCTTCGATGGACGTGAACAGCGCACGCCGTGGAACGAATCGTTGCGCGTCACATCCTCGGTCGAGTCGCAGCTGAAGGGGGGAGTGGCACTGTCGCTGCAATCGCGACACGTCTGGGGGCGCGCGTGGGCGCTGCGCCGTGCGTATTACGACCTCGCACTCGACGGACTGCCGGTGGATGCACCGGGGCGTGATGCACTTCCCGTGTGGCACGAAGTGGATGTCGCGCTTGCACGATCAGTGCGCATCGGCAACGCGCGCACCGTGGTGTCGGTGTCCGCGTTGAATGCACTCGGGCAACAGAACGTGATGGACGAGTGGCTCGTTCCCTCGTCGAACGTGACGAACATCACGCGCGCACCGCGCTATGCGGTCGGGCGTCAGTTCATGGTGACATTGCGCGTGCAATACTGAAACTCGCTGGTCATTGCAGCACGCTGCTGCATAGTGACGGTGCGTGTGGTGTGCAGCGCCTGCACACGCACCCTTCACTTTTCAGCGAGGAAGTCGCCCTATGCGATCTCTGCTACGTGCGCGCCGTTCGCGGCTGCGTCTGCTCCCCGCCGTGCTGGCGGTTGGTGCATTGGTTTCCGCCTGCGGTGATGACAATGGCACGGTTGCGCCCACACCGCCGTCCACCGTCGTCGCGGCGGCACAGGACTCGCCGAATCTCAGCACGCTGGTAACTGCACTCACCGCTGCCGATCTCGTCGGCACACTCAGCGGCCCGGGCCCGTTCACGGTGTTCGCCCCGGTGAACAGCGCGTTCGAAGCGGTCCCGGCTGACGTACTGCAGCGGCTGCTCGAGAGCGGCAACGTGAACATTCTCTCCAAGGTGCTGCGCTATCACGTGGTGCAGGGGCGCATTCGCGCAGCAGACCTCACCGAAGGGCAGACGGTGACCACGGTCGAAGGCACCACGTTGCGTGTGTCCCTCGCGGGTGGCGCGCGCGTCAACGATGCACGCATCACCACCACCGATATCGAAACGGGCAACGGCATCGTGCATCTGATCGATGCCGTGATGACGGAGAGCCTCGATGTTGTCGACGTGGCCACCATTCGTGGGTTCAGCTCGCTCGTGGGTGCCGTGGCGTCCGCCGGTCTGGTGGATGCCGTGCGCGGCAACGGCGCCGGTGATGGCATCACGGTCTTCGCGCCCACGAATGCGGCGTTCACGGCGCTCGGCACGCTGCCGAGCAATCCGGAGCTGTCAGAGGTGCTCACGTATCATGTGGTGGCCGGTCGCGCGCTCGCCGCATCGCTCACCGACAACCAGCAGCTGACCACGCTGCAGGGCGGCACGGTGCGTTTCCGTACGAACCCGGCGCGTCTTGAAGGCATCGCGAACACGGTGAACATCACCACGACTGACATCGTGGCGAAGAACGGCGTGATCCACGTGATCGACGCCGTGCTGCTGCCCACCGCGCCGATCACGCAGAACATCGTGGAGCTCGCGAGCGCGACGCCGACGCTCAGCACGCTGGTGACCGCGATCGGGGCCGCAAATCTTGGCACGACGCTCAGCGGCGCCGGCCCGTTCACCGTGTTCGCGCCGGTGAACAGCGCGTTCGAGGCGGTGCCGGCCGACGTGCTGGCGCGCCTGCTCGAGACGGGCAACGTGGACATCCTGTCGAAGGTGCTGCGGTACCATGTGGTGCCGGGACGCATTCTGGCTGCCGATCTCACGGAAGGTCAGACGGTCACGACCGTGGAAGGCACGACGCTGCGCATCACGCTGGCCGGTGGAGCGAAGGTGAACAACGCCAACATCACGGCCACCGACATTCAGGCCACCAACGGTGTGGTGCACCTCATTGACGGTGTGCTCACGGAGAGCCTCGACATTGTCGACGTGGCCACCATTCGTGGGTTCAGCTCGCTCGTAGGTGCCGTCGCATCGGCCGGCCTGGTGGATGCCGTGCGCGGCAACGGGGCGGGTGACGGCATCACGGTGTTCGCGCCCA
The DNA here is from genome assembly GCA_011390935.1 of Gemmatimonas sp. Taxonomy (GTDB): domain Bacteria; phylum Gemmatimonadota; class Gemmatimonadetes; order Gemmatimonadales; family Gemmatimonadaceae; genus JAABRT01. Next base: position 4,715 of record JAABRL010000008.1, on the reverse strand, counting down.
CGAATGCGGCGTTCACGGCGCTCGGCACGCTGCCGAGCAATCCGGAGCTGTCGGAGGTGCTCACGTATCATGTGGTGGCCGGTCGCGCGCTCGCCGCATCGCTCACCGACAACCAGCAGCTGACCACGCTGCAGGGCGGCACGGTGCGCTTCCGTACGAGCCCGGCGCGTCTTGAAGGCATCGCGAACACGGTGAACATCACCACGACTGACATCGTAGCGAAGAACGGCGTGATCCACGTGATCGACGCCGTGCTGCTGCCCACCGCGCCGATCACGCAGAACATCGTGGAGCTCGCGAGCGCGACGCCGACGCTCAGCACGCTGGTGACCGCGATCGGGGCCGCAAATCTTGGCACGACGCTCAGCGGCGCCGGCCCGTTCACCGTGTTCGCGCCGGTGAACAGCGCGTTCGAGGCGGTGCCGGCCGAGGTCTTGGCGCGCCTGCTCGAGACGGGCAACGTGGACATCCTGTCGAAGGTGCTGCGGTACCATGTGGTGCCGGGACGCATTCTGGCTGCCGATCTCACGGAAGGCCAGACGGTCACGACGGTGGAAGGCACGACGCTGCGCATCACGCTGGCCGGTGGAGCGAAGGTGAACAACGCGAAGATCACGGCCACGGACATTCAGGCCACCAACGGCGTGGTGCACCTCATTGACGGTGTGCTCACCGAGAGCCTCGACATTGTTGACGTGGCGACCATTCGCGGCTTCAGCTCGCTCGTGAATGCCGCTGCCACAGCAGGCATCGTGGATGCACTGCGCGGCAACGGCGCGGGTGAGGGGATCACCGTGTTCGCGCCCACCAACGATGCGTTCACGGCACTCGGCACGCTGCCCGCGAACCCCACGCTCACGAGTGTGCTGACGGCGCACGTGATCAACGGTCGGGCGCTTTCCGCCGGGCTCACCAACAACCAAGTTGTGCCGTCGCTGCAGGGCGGCAATCTCACCATTCAGACGGGACCGCTGCGTGTGCGCGGTGTCGGCAACACGGGGCCGCTCAACATCACCGCCACCGACATCGTGGCGAAGAACGGTGTGATTCACGTCATCGACGGCATCATCCTGCCGTAACGTGTATTCCGTCGGGCGCGGCGCACTGGCGTCGTGCCCGTCGGATCACGCATTACGGCGTGCGTGCAGGGGCGGGGCCGTCGACGACGCGCCTCGCCCTCATGTCGTATCGGGCCCCTGGCGCCACGCGCACGTACGGCGGCGCATCGGCTGCGCGGGTCGAGGACCGATCATGAATCGCCACCTCGGCCTTACCGATCACTTCGAACGTGTCCCGCGCTACCACCAGCGCGGTGCTTTCGCTGATGCCGAGGCCGAGATAGTCGGGGAATCGGTCCATCACCGGAATCAGATCATTCCACCGATTGCGCGCATCCACGTGCTGGTCGATGGCCGAGCGACGGAGGAAGTTGAACGCGTCCTGATGCTCAGGCTCCGGGGCCATCATCACTTGCGACCCGGCGACGGCGCCGCGTACGAGATACGTGCCTTGAATGGTGGCGCCCGCCGAGCTGCCGCCGATCACGCCACCCCGTGCGAGCACGTCGTGAAACCCTTGCAGCGTGCGCGTGCCGGCGTAGGAATCCACGAGGTTCCACTGGCGACCACCGTTGAACCAGACGCCGCGTGCGCCATCGAGAAGCGCGGCGAAGTCCGGTGCATCCGCGCGCTGCGGGTCGTGCGTGTGCAGCATGTGCACGCTGGTGAGGCCGAGCGCCTTCCATGGGGCGAGCACACGCTCGGCGTTGTAGGGGATCAGTGTTCCGTCCGGTCGGCGATTGCCACCCGCCGTAGGCACGATCACGATCTTCGCGTCCGGTCCACCGGCCAGCGCGACGAAGCGCTCCATGATGCCGGTGCCGGCGAGGTTGCCACCGCCGGCGATCACGAGGGCGCCGGTCGGCGGGCCATGTATCGGTGCCGTGGTGGCCCCCACATCCGGCTGCCGAGCATGTGCGGGGCGAATCGAGAACGCCGCGCTGAGGAGCAGCGCAACGACGACAGAGCTGGTTCGAGTGCGTAGCATATCACAAGCTGCACTGCGGTGTCATGGCGCGTCCAGCGAACGTTCCGGTGCATCCGGGGTTAACGTGTTGGCGTGGGAGACGTCCCGTTGTGCACACCTCACGCGCTGCCTGAGGCCCTGCCCGATGTCCCCCACCAAACGCCCATGCCCCGTTCCTCCTCCATCCTCCACGCCGACTTCCTGCCCACGTCGACCGACCTGGCGCTGCTGCTGCTGCGCGTGTGGCTGGGTGCCTCGCTCCTCTTGCTGCACGGCATCGGCAAGATCCCGCGCCTCATGGCCGATGAGGTGCGCTTTGCGAGCGTGGCGGGACTGAGCCCCACGGTGTCGCTCGCGCTCGCGGTGCTCGGCGAGGTTATCGCTCCCGTGTTTCTCATTCTCGGACTCGGCGCGCGCTGGGCCGCCGCGCTCTCGGCCGCCACCATGCTCGGCGCCTTCCTCGTGGGGCACGGCGCTGCGCTCTCCGGCGAACGCAGCGGAGAACTGCCGTTCATCTTCCTCGCCGGATTCCTGGCGCTCTTCATCGCCGGTCCTGGGCGCTTCAGCATCGACGGCCGCGCCCGCTGAGTCCCGCCCGGCGCGTCGTCGGTCTACCTTACGGCATGGCTGACGACCGTCTTTCCCCCGCCGGCATTCCGGTGCCGCTCGTGGCGCGTCCCGAGGACGCGCCCATCGACTATGCCCGCGACCTGGGCGATCCCGGCGCGTTTCCGTATACGCGCGGCGTGCAGCGTGACATGTACCGCGGCCGGCACTGGACCATGCGCCAGTACGCCGGCTTCGGGACCGCGCAGGCCACCAACGAGCGCTTCAAGCTGCTGCTCGAGGCCGGCCAGACCGGTCTGTCCGTGGCCTTCGACCTGCCCACGCAGATGGGGCTCGACTCCAGCGATCCGCTGGCCGCCGGCGAAGTGGGGCGGGTGGGTGTGGCCATCGATACGGTCGACGACATGCACATGCTGCTCGCCGATCTGCCGCTCGATCGTGTCTCCACCAGCATGACGATCAACGCCACCGCGTCCACGCTGCTGGCCATGTACATCGTGGTGGCCGAAGAGCGCGGCATGACGCGTGCGTCGCTCTCGGGCACCACACAGAACGACATCCTCAAGGAGTACATCGCGCGCGGCACGTACATCTATCCGCCCGCACCGTCACTCGCGCTCACCGCCGAGATGTTCCGCTTCTGCGCCGCCGAGGTGCCGAGCTGGAATCCCATCTCCATTTCGGGCTATCACATTCGCGAGGCCGGCAGCACGGCGGTGCAGGAGGTGGCGTTCACCTTCGCTGATGGCATTGCGTACGTGCAGCAGGCCATCGATGCGGGCTTGGCGATCGACGAGTTCGCCCCGCGCCTCTCGTTCTTTTTCGCCGCACACAACGATCTATTCGAAGAAGTCGCCAAGTTCCGTGCCGCGCGTCGCCTGTGGGCGCGCATCGTGCGCGATCGCTTCGGCGGCAGCGACAAGTCGGCGCGCTTGCGCTTTCACACGCAGACGGGCGGCGTCACGCTCATGGCGCAGCAGCCGCTCACCAACGTCGTACGCGTGACGGTGCAGGCGCTCGCCGCCACGCTCGGCGGTACGCAGTCGCTGCACACCAACGGCTACGACGAAGCGCTCGCGCTTCCCACCGCCGAGGCCGCCACGCTCGCGCTTCGCACGCAGCAGGTGATTGCGTACGAGAGCGGCATCGCGGACACGGTGGATCCGCTGGCCGGCAGCTGGTACGTGGAGCAGCTCACCACGGAGATCGAAACGCGTGCGCTGTCGCTCATCGAACACGTGGACACGCTCGGCGGCGCGGTCGCGGCCATCGAGGCCGGCTTCTTCCAGGAGGAGATCGCCTCGAGCGCGTATGCGCAGCAGTTGCGCGTGGAAGGCGGAGAAACGGTGATCGTGGGCGTGAACAAGTTTGGCGACGGACAGGACCCGCCGATCATTCCCGCGCCGGACTTCAGCGCCCTCGAGCGCGAACAGGTGGCGCGCTTGCAGGCCACACGCGCCGCACGCGATGCCGCGACGGTGGAGCACACGCTGTATGCGCTGCGTGACGCGGCCATATCGTACCTGCCGTCGCACGAGGGCGCGCGTGTGGAACTGATGCCGCTCATCATCGAGGCGGTGCGGGCACGGGCATCGGTCGGCGAAATCGCCGGCGCGCTGGGCACGGTGTGGGGGAAGTACCGGCCGGTGTGACGGGCGACGTGCGTGGGCGTTCGCCGGTGAACAGTGAAACCCTGCGACGCCTTGTTCGCGTAGAGCCATCGTGTACACCACCTGCCTCTTCTGTCACGCGGCGCTCGGTACCAACGAGGTCATCGAGCACTTCCCGGTTGGTCGTCGTCTCGCATACGACGCCGATCAGGGGCGCCTCTGGGTGGTGTGCCCCAAGTGCGAGCGCTGGAATCTCACGCCGCTCGAAGAGCGCTGGGAGGCGATCGAAGAGGCGGAGCGGCAGTACCGCGCGACCACGCGTCGGGTCGCCACCGACAACGTCGCGCTCGCGCGGCTCCCCGAGGGGCTCGAGCTCGTGCGCATCGGGCGTCCGCTGCGTCCCGAGTTTGCGGCGTGGCGGTATGGGGACCAGTTCGGGCGGCGCCGAAAGCGGCTCTGGGCCTATTCCGCCGCGGGGGTGGCCGTTGCCGGAGGCGTGATGATCGGTGGGCC
>JAABRL010000088.1 GCA_011390935.1 Gemmatimonas sp. | reverse complement strand
GAACTTGGTGTGCGCGTACCAGGCGTAGGAGATGCTGTGGCGAATGGCCCCGAAGGCATGCGTTGAAACATGTACCCTGCCGGCGATCTCATGCAGCACGTCCATGACGTCGAAGTTGCGCGCCGCGTCGCGAACGAGCCGTTCGAGTTCGGCGATCGTCAGCGCTCTGTCGTGCCATGCGACCGGCGGTCCCGCGCTGCGGTTCGTCACGGGATCCCCACGAGCTCGAAGTTGTCCATCAGCACCATGCCATATGAATGCAGTCCAATCTTCGGTGTGACGCTGAAAGTCTGCTGGAACGTGTGCACGAGCGTGCCATTGAAGTACAGTCGATATGTTGTGCCCTGCTTCTCCAGCGTTGCGGTGTTGGGCCCAGCAGTGTTCCACTGCGACACGGTGACCGTACCGTTCGACCGCAGCGTCCACGGTGTGAAGGTCTGCACGCCATAGTCGACCGTCGTCGACGTTGTGGGCAACGGCCCCGAAGTTGATTCGTTGGTGCCTCGGCCAAGACTCACAGCGGCCTTCTCGTTCGCCGTCGCGACGAGCGAGAACCATGCGTATGCGCTGGTCAGGTTGTATGCCTGGTTCCAAAGGCGATTGATCCGGAAGAACTGCACCGTGGCGCGCCAGTTTGGTGTTTGGGGCTGCAGTGAATCAGCCAGGACCAATGAACTCTGCGGGCAGGAAGGCGAGCCGCATCCGATGTTGTATGAGCCTTCGAGGCGACCATTCGCGTCGACCCGCCAGGCGGCGTCGCCGCTGCTCCAACGTCCAAGCCCGCTGGCGAACGTTTCAACGAACGCGACCGAGACCGGAACGGTCGCCTGTACGGACGCGGCCGTGAAACCGGTGGTGGCCGACGTGGAAGCGGTGACGGTGATGACGGCACTGCCAACCGCTCTGCCGGTCACGACGCCACTGGCGCTCACGGTCGCCACCGACGAGTTGCTGCTCGAATACACAACCGTCGCGGTCGGCGCGCCTGGCGGACGTGTCTGCTGAACCACGAGCTGGGCCGTACCCAGTCGAAGCACTTGTAGAGGATTCGGGGAAACAGAGATGGCGGAGATCCCCGGCTGCGGAGTCGTCACGGTCACCACCACATTGCGCACGATGGTCGCTGCAGCGAAGCCTCCACCCGCACTCGCTGAGGCAGTCACACTGATCGTCGCGGTACCGGCAGTCGACGCGGTGATCAGGCCGGAGCCGCTCACCGATGCCACACCTGGAGCGCTTGATGCATAGCTGACGACGGCAGCTGATGCTCCCACGGGTTGCGACAGACTCCGCGTAATTTGCCGCGTGCTACCGACGAGCAGCGTCGATGATGTGGGCGACACAGTGAATGACGAAATCGCTGGCGGTGCCGCACTCACCGTCACGGTGATCGCCCGAGCGACGGAGGATGCCGTGAAGCCGACAGCGGACGTGCTTGTCGCTGTAGCCGTCAGGGTCGCCGTACCGACAGTCAGCGCCGAAATCTGGCCGGTGCTCGAAACGGTAGCGACCGTTGGCGCGCTGGAGCTGTAGCTGATGGAGGCGGTCGGTGCGCCGGATGGCTGCGAGAGCGATGGTACGAGTTGCGCCGAACCAGTCGTCACCATCGAGATGGATGAAGGCGACACGGAGAACGAGGTGATTCCGGCTTGCGGCGGCTGCACGGTGACTGACACGGTGCGCGTCAAGCTGGCTGCACCAAAGCCACCTCCGGATGCGGCGGTCGCGGTGATGCTGATTGTACTGCTCCCCGCGGCCAGCGCCGACACGACTCCGGCGCTGTTCACGCTGGCGATGGCCGGGTTGGAACTCGTATACACAATCGCTGCCTGCGCCGCGCCAGCTGGTTGCGTCGCGCTCACCGTGAGAGATGCCGTCTGTCCGGGAAACCGGGTGACCGTGGTCGGGGTGACCGTCAGCGCCGTGATTGCTGGGGGGGGAGCGGAGACAGTGACGGCGACGGTGCGATTGAACGTGGCAGCGCGGAACCCGGTGGCACTTGCACTCGAGGCGGTAGCCACAATGCTGGTGCTGCCGACGCCGACTGCCGTAATCACCCCTGTCGGCGAGACACTCGCGATCAGCGGATTACTTGATACGAACGAGAGCGAGGCTACGGGCGCGCCGCCGGGTTGATTGACCACCCACGACAGTGCGCTCTGCGCACCGGCAGAGATGGAGAGGCTGGACGGTGATACGGTGAAGCTGGATATGCCTTGTGGTGCCGCGACGACGGTCAGGGCGAAGGTCACTTCCTGCACACTGGCGACAAACGTCCCGGCCGCTGGTGAGGAGGCCCGCACCGTCACGACTGCCGTCCCGGGCGCGACCGCCGCGACCGCAAGAGACGATGCGGCACTGCTGGTAACGCTCAGCACCGCGGGGGCGCTCGAGCTGACGCTCAGCGTCGCTGCCGGCGCACCACTGGGCTGTGCGATCACGATTGGAACCGTCAGCCCCGTGCCTTCCTGCAGCGTCGTCGCTGAGGGAACCGCCTGAATCCCTGAGATCGCCGGCGTTCCCTGTGTCACGGTCACGTTCACGGTGCGCACAAGCTCACTGGCGGCATAACTCCCCATCGCCGGCGTACTGATGCGCCATGAGATCGCCGCGTTGCCGGGCGCCACGGCGGTAACCAGGCCTGACGGGGCGACAGTTGCCACAGCGGAGTTGCTGGACGTGAACGTCCAGACGGCCGATGGAGCCCCACTGGGCTGCGAGACGTTGATCGTAAGGGGTTGGCTTGCGCCCACCGCGAGCACGGCGTTGGTGGGCGTGATCGTAGCCGAACTGATGCCGGCCGTTCGAACGGTGAGTGAGGCACTGCGTTCGAGTGAGGTTGGCTCGAATCGGGCGCTCGCCGCCGACGTCGCGGTCACGAAGATCGTGGCGGTGCCGACACTGAGCGCAGTCACATTGCCCTCGTCGTCCACACTCGCGACGGATGGCGAAGACGAGCGATACGAGACGGACGCCGCGGGTGCGCCCTCGGGCTGTGTGACGACCGCTCGCCAACTCGCACTCGCCCCCACTTGGAGTTCACTCGAGGGCGGCTGGAGTACCAGACCACTGATGCCAGCAGCGCGCGCTTCAACCGTGACGGCAATGCTCTGCGACAGTTCCGCCCCGGCGAACGCACTGACGGTGGGTGACGTCGCAGTAACCGTGATTGTTGCCGTACCGGGGGCGACGGCGGTCAGTAATCCGCTGGAGGTGACGTTCACCACGGCGGCAGAAGAAGTGGCGAAGCTGATGCTCGCCGCCGGCGCGCCAGCTGGCTGCACGGGTACCGCGACGATCTGTCGTACCTCTTGCACGCCAAGTGTCGCGGATGAGGGCGTGACCGCGAGGGACGTGATGCCCGATTCCGCTTGCGACACGGACACCTGGAGCTGCTGCGAGCGTGTGCTCGCCGAGTACCCTGCAGCAGCGGGTGTGGCTGCCGTTACGGTAATGGTTGCGGCCCCCGGTGCTCCGCCCGTTACCACCCCGGACGCATTCACCGACGCCACGGCCGACGCAGACGAACTGAATGAAAGCGATGCATCGGGTACTCCTGCTCGCCGTGTGACGGTCACCTGGAGCGCCGTGCTCTGATCTCGGCGGAGCGCGAGTGTACCAGGGGTTACCTCGAAAAACACGATGCCCGGTTCACCGCCCTGCACATTGACAGTGACAAGGCGGCTTCGCTGACTTTCCGCAAAGCCGAAGCCGCGCGGACTGCGGGCGGACACGGTGATCGTCGCGGTACCCGGACTGACCGCAGTCACGCGGCCGCTCTGATCGACGGTCGCAACCGTCGGTTGACTGGAGAGGAAGCTGAGTGTGGCCGGAGGCGCACCAGGCGGCTGATTGGCGAGCGCAACCAGCTGTTGGGACGCCCCCGCCGTGAGCGAAACCGCTTCCGGACTCACCTGCAGATCCACGATCGCAGGCGCGCCAGCATCCACGCGGATCTCGACACTTCGGGACAGTGTCGCGGTCGCGTAGGTGGTCCCCGTGCTCGTGGCGACTACCGTAATCGTGGCGGCACCAGGCGAGATCGCGACGACGCGGCCGGTGCTCGACACACTTGCGACGGCCGAGTTGTTGCTGGAAAATGCGTAGCTGATCGAAGTTGCGGCGGAAGGACCGTCGGCTACCGCCGAAAGCGCAAGGCTGTCGCCCACGATGAGCACGGCAGACGGTGGGCTGACCGCCAGCGCCACGATCCCGGGCTGCGCCTCACGCTCGGTAACAAAGCCGGCGTTGTCGCCGCCCGCACAAGCGGCGGCGAGAACGCTGAGCAATACGAATCGTCGATGAGAACCACGCTTCGCGGCGATGGGGGCTGCACGGGAATCGCTGGTCAGGTGTCGGTCAATGGCAGGTACAGTACATAGCCGGATGGCTCATGCGCGGAACACTCGAGGGCTCAATCCTCGGCAAGTGCGGCGCCATGCTGCGGCTGTGGACGTCAAACCATCGTCAGGCGTGCCCGTTTTTCGAGGTAAGCGCGCGATCGTCGCGCATCGAGAGCGAGAGCTCAAAGCGTCGGGCAGGCGGCTCGCGACACTTCCAGCCACACGGTCCGTCGATCTGCCGAAAGAGGCGCTGAGCTGACGTCGCACGTGTTGCAGGCCTGCAACGACCTGTGGACTCTCGACAGCCGCCGCCCCACGTGCATCACCCCCGCCTGCGTCGATGACCCAAAGCTCCCTCAGCGCCTTCATCTGGTCGGTCGCCGATCTCCTCCGGGGCGACTACCGGCAGTCCGACGACGGCAAGGTCATCCTGCCCTTCACCGTGCTGCGCCGCCTCGACTGCGTGCTCGAGCCCACGAAGGCCACGGTCCTCCAGGTGTACGCCACCCGAAAGAACGGGACAATCACCCCGGAGCCGTTCCTGCTCAAGGCGTCCGGGCAGCACTTCTACAACACGTCCCGGCTCGACCTGCGTGGCCTGCTTGGCGATGCCGACCACATCGCGCAGAACCTCTGGGAGTACCTGCAGGGCTTCTCGGCGCCGGTGCGCGACATCTTCGAGGAGCTCATCCGCAAGTTCGCGGAACTCTCCGAACAAACGGCCGGTGACGATCCCACGGCGGCGACACGGTGAAGTCTGCGACGACCCGCAACGCTCTTCGCGTTCGCCCCGTGAACTCATCCGGCTTGTTATGCTGTGCGACGGGTGCACCAACAATCTCTTGCGACCGGACGAGTCAAACGCTTGCGCATCCCGCCATGGGGCGACAAAGGCGCCGCTCTGGAACAACAGGCCGGCATCAGGCGCTTCCTGAGCA
>JAABRL010000087.1 GCA_011390935.1 Gemmatimonas sp. | reverse complement strand
CACGCCATGACGCTCTTGGCCGACGGCCAGTCCGTCACCCACACCGCGCTGGCGATCGGCTACGACAGCACCAGCGCTTTCGTGTCGGCGTTTCGCAAGGCGACGGGTGTGACGCCGGGGCGATACGCGGCGGCCACCGAGCGGGCGAGTGTGCGGGCGTGACGTCGCGTCGATGCGCGCTCGCGTTATCCGCCGTGCTGCTCGGAACGGCACTCGGCGCGCAACCCGCCCCGCCATCCCGCGCCGATTCGCTGGCGTTGGCACGCACGTCACTCACCGTCGAATCCGGGCGCTTCTTCGAGGCGTGGCGACGCGCCTGGATGCGCGCGGAACAGCAGCGCCTCGACTCGGCACGACGTGAGGGATTCGGTGCACAGGTGCTCGAGCTGAAGCGGGCGCCGTGGGTGCACTGTCACGGACCGCTCGACAGCGCGCAGAGCCGGGGGCCGGGGCGAGAGATTCAGCGTGCCGCCCGCGCCGCGATCGGCAGCTTCGGTACGGCGTTCTCGGTGTGTCCATCGTGGCTGCTCGATGACACCGAAGCCGCGGTGGATGCGCCAATGGAGCGTGACCTGTTGCTGCTGCCGAGCGATCGTGATTCGTTGCGCGCCACTCGGCGCGCGCTCACGGCCGCGTTTGCCGCCGCATCGCAGGCGTATCCCGACGAACCGCTGTTCATCGGCCAGTGGGTGCGGCACCTCGTGGAGGCGGGGCACGCCGATCGCGCGCTGGAGGTCGCTGGTGCATGCCGCAGCGAGTGCTGGTGGTGCGACGCACTGCGGGCGTGGAGCCTGTATCACGACCGCGAGCCGAGGCACGCCGAGACGGCGTTTGCGAACGCACGCGCGGCCATGCCGCTGGCGGTGCGCTGTCTGTGGGACGATGTGCGCGAGCTCCTGCCTGATGATGAGGCCGCTCCGCGCGTGCCGAGCTGCACGCAGCTGCTGGCAGTCGCCGACACGCTCTTCTGGCTGGCCGATCCGCTCTGGGAAGACGACACCAACGAGCGTCGATTGCAGCATGATGTGCGCACCATGGAGATCACGCTCGCCACGCAGCTGCCGCAGGACGAGCGCTATCGCTGGAGCGAGCGATTCCGCGGTGACGCCGTGGCGCGCATGGCACTACGCTATGGGTGGCCGACGGTGCGTCGCTGGGGCGGCAAGGGAGACGATGAGTCGCATGACCGGTGGATGGTGCGCACCGAGAGCGCGTTGCAGCGCCCGTACACCACGCACGAGTACACGCGTGACCGGGTGCATCTGGTGCCGACGTGGCGTGCACTGCATCGTCCGGCGGGGGCGCTTGCGTCAGACTGGGAGCTGACGCCCGATCCGGAGGCCGGCGACGACTGGTGGTGGCCGCAGGAACACGTGCAGCTGGCACGTCCGCTCACGGCACTGCGCGCCGGTCAGTGGGGCTTCCTGCGGCGCGCCGATTCGGCGGTGCTGTTCGTGGCGCAGGATCATCCACTCGGCGCAGAACGCCCGCCGCTTGCGCCCACACTCTTGCTCACGTCATCACCCGTGCACCGGCACGTGGTCTCGCGTGGCGAGGCTCGCCCTGATTCGGTGTTCACGTTCGTGGGGGCGGTGTCGGGCGATGCGGCGCTGCTGGGTGTGGAGCTGCGCGAGCCAGGGGACGCGGGGCGCGACTGGCGCACACGATTCGGCGTGTCGCCGCCTGCACCGCTGCGTGTTGCGGCGCGTGACACCACGACCGCAGTGGCGCTCTCCGACCTGCTGCTGCTGCGCGCCAACGAGGCGATGCCCACGCACGCTGAGCGCGATGAAGTGCTGGCTCGGCAGCTGCTGGGGTCGCTCGTAGTGTCGCGCGCCGACCATCCCGCGTTCACGGTGCTGTGGGAGCGCTACGATTTCGCGCCCACAGACAGCGTGTCGTACACGCTCACCATCGAGCGCGCCGACACACGGTCGGCCTGGCAGCGGCTCGGCGCGGTGCTGCGCATGCGCCGCGATCCGCGCACGTTCGTGCAGATCCGCTGGACGGAGCAGGCGGTGGCTCAGGTGCCGGTGCTGGAGACGCCGGTGCGGGCGTACCGGCACGCGGTGCGCGTGAACGTGCAGCCGTTGGAGGCTGGCGTGTACGACCTGCCGGTGGAGGCACGCACGCCGAGTGGGCGGCGGGCGTGGAGCGGGCGACGGATCACGTTGGTGCCGTAGTGCGGCTGGTGATGCTGCCCTGATGGCGCGGCGGGTCGGGTAGCGCTGGCGACCCACCGCGAAGTGCTCAGTCGCTGCGCAACAGCTCGCCCACGTGGAGCTGCAGCGACTGCGCGGCACCTGGCGCGAGCCACGTGAGCGTGTCGTGCACGATCACCGGGCGCACGTCGGTGGGGGTCCACACCTCCACACAGGCGGCCTCCAGATCCACGAGCCAGATCGTGGGAATGCCCTGCTCCTGATACAGGCGGCGCTTGGTGAAGCGATCGTGTCGCGCCGTGGACGGGCTCAGTATTTCGACCACGAGCAGCAGCGTGCGCACCGCAGCCCAGGCGCCGTCTGCGGCCTCGGCGCGCGGCACGACGAACACATCCGGTTGCACCAGCGTGTCGTCGCTCCACGAGATGTCGGCGGGGCTGACCATGGTCTCGAGGTCACCCAGGCGCTCGCAATACGTGCTGAGCGCGACGGTGAGGCGAACCACAATCCGCTGGTGCGCCGGCCTCGGCGACGGACTCACGAGCAGCTCGCCCCACACCACTTCATAGCGATTGCCGTCATCGGGCATCGCGCGCACGGCGTCAGCCGTGGTGTAGGCGGCGGGTAGCACCATGGGCATAGGGTACGCTCGGCGAGGTGAGGAGGGCAAGTGGGCATGCCGCATGGTGGTGCCAGGGTGCCCCGGTCGCGTCACCGAAATCGTGCGCGGACCATCACTTTTCCACGCCGAGCCCTATCGTCGAGGGAAGACGACGCGATACATGGCGAAGCCGTCGTCTGTTTCGGAGATCACGAAGACGCCTGCGTCTGTTGCTGCGATGAGCTCGGCGGCGCGCGGCAGCCGCACGTGGTCGATGAGGCGACCGTCGTGTGCAACATATCGTGCGATGATGCGTTTGTGGTCGCGCTCGTTCGGGCTTCCACGGACGACGAGCAGCGTGTCGTCCTTGGCGGTAACCGCCACGGCAAACTCCTTTTGCGCGGTGCCGATGCGGTAGCCCACCGATCCGCGCTGATCGAGCTTCATCGTGATGATCTCGGGCGGACGTGCGTCGCCGACGACCGTGTATCGGCGCTCACCCGTTGGCTCGAGTCCGATGCGCACGTCAAGCCATCGAAACTGCACGACGCTCAAGGAGTCGGAGATGCGTACGAGTTGTCGCTCGCGCGCGATGGGATTGATCGCCTCGATCTGTGCAGGGAAGGACACGTCGCGCCGTTGTGTGCCGTCGCGGTTCATCACGACCACCATCTGCTGTACGCCACTCGGCACCGCCACCATGCTCGCGCCGCCACGAGCAGGCACGATGCTGCGCAGCGGGCGCTCCACGCGGAACTCGTCGATCAACGACAAGTCGCGACGGTTTCTCACCGACACGCGACTGTTGGGACCATCACTGATCCACAGCTGACCCTCGGGTGAGAACTGGACACCCGCGACTTCGCGAATCTCGCCGGGACCTCCGCCAACCTTCGCCAGCCTGCCGAGCCAGCGCCCCTGGGCATCGGCCCAGTGCACGGACATGTCGCTGTAGTCCACGAGGATCAGGCGATCGCCCTGTCCCACGAGCATCGCCGGCGTGCCGATGAGTGGCGGGAGGGCGACGGGGGTGAGCTCTGCCGTTCCGATCGCGCCGGGTTGTGCCGAGAGGCTCGCCGTGGAGCAGGCGCACAACAAAGTGGCTACGAGGCGTGCCCAGAAGGAGTTGCCGCTGAAACGTCGCATCCACTCACTCCATTGGAGATGTGAGCCGGCTCATCTCTTGCTGCGCTGGTCGCTCAAGGCAGCTACTATTGGCGTAGTTAGATAGGGTACGCCGGTGCCTTTGTCAACTATCATCGTAGTAGACATCACGTCACGCAGCATGGAGGACCGCCAGCATGCCGCTCGATCGTGTCGTTGCACTTCGGTTGGTTTCACGCCCGTTGTTGGCCGCCACGATTGGGGTGCTCGCGGCATCGAGGGCCTTGCCAGCCCAGCCCTCGCCCGTGGTGGTGGTCACCGATCGGATCTCGTGCGCCAGTTGTTCGATCGTGCGCGGCGCTCAGCTGCGATTCACGGCCGCGGCCGACACCAATCGGATCGAAGAGGTGCCGTCCGCGATCACGCAGGACGCGCGCGGACGCTACATCGTGGCGTTCGAAGGTCGCGGGATTCTGCAGTACGACCGCACGGGTCGGTTCGAGATGCGGTTGGGTCGTTTCGGGCGCGGGCCGGCAGAGTTCGCATGCCCATCGGCGCTCGTGCCGCTACCGGGTGACTCGCTGCTCGTGCTCGACGAATGCAATCGCCGCGCCAGCGTGCTCGCCGCCGATGGGCGCATCGCTCGTCAGGTGCGAACGGCGCAGCAGTTCCTGTTCCCGGTGATTCGTCGGTGGCCGTCAGACCTCGTCGCCACCGGTCGCGTGGGGACACCCGCGGCTGCCGGCCGCCCCTTGCATGCGATCTCGCTCGCGGCGCAGGACGTCACGGTGGAGTCGTCCTTCGGTGCCACCGCGACCTCACAGACGCCGAACAACCTGGCCAACGCGTACGAGCTCGTAGCCGCCGATCGCACCGGTGGGTTCGTCTCGTCCAACCCGGTGCGCTACGAAGTGCATCGGTGGCGCGCGCCCGGTGTGCTGTTGCAGACACTGCGCCGTGAGGCGGGCTGGTTCGGGAATCCGTCGTCCGGCCGCATCGGCACACCCACGGAGCCGCCGTCTCCTCGGCTCGCCGGACTGCATGTCGATGCGCGCGGTCGCATCTGGTCGTTCACACGCGTCGCCGCACCGGGTTGGCGTCGGGCGTGGGCGCGATTCCCCGCTGGCGCGCGGGAGGCGGATCGCAGCAACCTCGATCGGTCGCTGCTGTTCGACACGGTGGTGGAAGTGATCGACGCGGATCGGAAGACGGTGCTTGTCCGTGACACGCTGCCCGGGGCTGTGCACCATGTGCTGCCGGGGGATGACGTGCGTGTGCTCGTGCAACGTCCGCGCGCGTTCGACGATCCGGAGATTCTCATCGAAACGCTGTCGCTGCGCGAACGGTAGTCGCGCTGCACCGCCACCGTGCGTGCGATCCGCGCGATCGCACGCACGGCAGTGTCAGCGAATCGGCAGGGCGAACGGAATGCGCTGCACGGCAACGCGGCCGTTGCTCACCACGAGCAGCAC
>JAABRL010000086.1 GCA_011390935.1 Gemmatimonas sp. | reverse complement strand
CGACGCCACCGACGCCCGACCCTTTCACGTGGAGCGCTTCTCGTCCTTCCCCGGCGACTACGGCAACTACCAGCCGGTGCTTCCGTGGGACTCGCTCGGATTCGCATCAGAAGCAGCCGGCCGTGAATGGCTGGGGGACGCGGAGCTGCATGTGATCGTGCAGCAGCGCCGCATCATCGATATCACGCGCGATGTCCGCCGCGCACGCGGCATGCCTTCTCTGACCACAACCACTTCACCACAGGCGGTGCCGTGATGCCATTCCTCACACAGGTGCGACAGGTTCTGCAGGAGGACGCGCGCGAGGCGCGATGGGCGCTCGTCGCCTTCGTGGCCACGCTCGGATACGCCGTGGTGCAGGGACGCCAGCTGCTCGAACCACTGCCGATCATCGACGATTCGTTCCGCGTGCCGACCGACTGGTCGACCGCGATCGTGGTCGTCGCCCCGCTCGTGACGTTTCTGCTCGCGGGCCTCGTGGCGCTCACCTTCGCCCCCGCCGTTGGCACGTCGCGTCATCGGAATCAGGCGTGGCGCACCCTGCCAATCGAGCCGAACGCCGTTTGGCTCGCACGCGTGCTGTGGGTGCTGGCCGCGGCAGCGCTCGCCCTCGCGGTGGCATGGCTGGCGCTGCTGCCATTGCCGATCACCGCCGGATCACGCCTGTCCATCGCCGCGTCGGTGGCCATGAACACGGTCGCCATCATGCTGGCCGGCGCGCTGCTGGCAAGTGTCGCCGCGTCCGTTCGCACGTTCCTCGGCTGGCTCCTGCTCACACCGGTACTGCTGTTCGTGGTCCCGCTGCTCATGCTGCTCCTCCCGGAAGACGGCAGCATGGTCAATGTAGGCATCGACTTCGAGCGCAGTGCGCGCAGCATCTCGAACGTGCACGTGTTCGGCCTCGCCCTGCTGTCGACAGCGATGCTATGGGCGCTGCTGCGCGCACGCCGGCTTGGCGGGCTCGCTCGCGGAGGGGTCGGCGCCGTTGCGCTGTGTCTGCTCTGGGCAAACATACTCCGCACTCCTGCGCCCGCACAGACGGCGGTGGGTGCGTCCTTGCCGACGCTCGTGGCCGTCACAATGCCCCAGGCCACGCTCGATCGCGTGTCCGGCACGAACACGATGATCTCGCGGCCGAACGATGGGCGCGATACGTCCACCGATCTGGTGCGCGACAACGCCGCGTTTCGCGCGAGTGACGCACCCGGTCTCAACGAACCACCACACTTCGCGCTGCGCTTCGAGCCACAGCTCGTGTCACGCGCAGGGCAGGATCGGGTGGTCTTTCGGCCGCGGGCCGCGACCGTCTACACGGCAGGTGTGGCGTGGCGCTTCAGCACCGTGCCCTCTGACCGGATTGTCGCGCCAGGGGATCCGTCGCTCGGAGCAAACGTGCGCTGGCTCAACGCCCGGCCCCCTGGCGTGCAGACCACGTATGCCCGCGCCACGCGCGAACCGTCGGACATGCGCGGGCTTGCCCGCTCCACGGCGTCGCTCACGATCGATGTGGAGCGGCAGCAGCCCGTGGTGCTCGCGCAGCTTCCACTCGACGGATCGCCGGCCAGCGGGCCGTGGCGCCGTTTCGTGCGCGCCCAGCTTACCGCACCGGCCGACAGCGAGCACACGGTGCGCGTGAGCCTCGCGCGCCTGAGCGGCATGCATGCCCTCAGCGCGTCTGACGAGGCGGCAACCGGTGAACTCACCTATGCCCTCCTGCATCCGGTCCGCGGAGAAGCGGTGTACCTGACAACCCGCCGGCACTTCACCTCGAGCGTGCGCGGATGGGCCTTGGCGCCGTCTTTGTTCGATGCAGTCCATGCGGGGCTGTATCCCGCTGGCACCACGCCCTCGACCATGCGCGACGTTGCGAACGCCGAGTGGCTGCGCGGGGCGACGCTGGTGGTGATCGGCTGGCGCACGGTCGAGCGGGGGGCGATTGCACTCGAGGCGCCGCTCGCGGCGCCGGTGGCGATGCGATAGCGCCCCACGGCGATACGACCGGCTTGCCGTAGTGCCATATCTTGTGTATGGTTATCCATATGAAGACCACACTCAACATCGACGACACCGTCATGGACGCGCTTCGACGTGAAGCGGCGCGTACCGGACGGACCATGTCGGAACTGGTGGAAACGGCGCTGCGCCAGCTGCTGCAGCAGCGATCAAAGGCACGTGCGCTGCCTCCGCTGCCTACGTTCAGCTCGGGCGGCGCGCTGGTTGATGTGGCCGACCGCGATGCGCTGTACCGCGCGATGGAGGAGCGGTAGGTGTTCGTGGTGGATACCAACGTGCTGGTGTATGCCGCGGATGTGAGTGCGCCGGAGCACTCGCGGTGCCGAGCGTTGCTCGAGCGATGGAGAGCGCAGCAGGGCGCGTGGTATCTCACGTGGGGCAACTGCTACGAGTTTCTTCGCGTCGTCACCCATCCGCGCGTCCTGCGGCAGCCGTGGACGAGCCGCGAGGCCCACGAGTTTCTCACGGTGCTCCTCCAGTCTCCTGGACTGGCCATGCTCGCGCCAACAGATCGCCACGCCGCCGTACTCGCACAGGTGGTGGCCGACGTCCCGATGATCGCCGGCAATCTGTGGCACGACGCCGAGACGGCGGTGCTCATGCGCGAGCATGGCATTCGCCGCATCTGCACGCGTGACACCGATTTCGCACGGTTTCCGTTCGTGGAGATCGTTGACCCGCTGACGTCAGAACCCTGACCACACACGAATCGGGCGCCGGCCCGGACGCGTCAGTTACCGCTCGATCCGATACCGCGACACCCGCTCCACGCCCAGGGTGTCGCGTGTGAACACCAGCGCGTCGTCGGCCCCGAACTCCTCGATGCGATCGAATCGCGGCGTATCGAGGCGGCAATCAAAGCGGCCGTCGGCGGTGAATGCCATCCAGTGATGGGCGAGCGTATCACGCGGACGCGGAAACTCGCGCATCCACAGGCGCCCGTCGCGTCCGATGCGCAACTGCCCGAAGGCGGGGAAGGTGTCTGCCACCGGACGCCGATCGGTGATGAGCGGCTCCACCATGCGTGCGAACTGCTCGGGCGGCAGCGTGGCATAGCGCCGCTCCACGCTGGCCTTCTCCGCCGTGATATCAGCCGCCGTCACCTCGCGATTGCCCACTGTCCATCGCACGATGCGTTCGAGCGGCGCGCCTGGCGCTGCCCGATGCACCCGCAGCTCCGTGCGTGACGCGTGCCCGAGCACGATGCGATCGCCACCGGCGGCGATCGCAGCAAACGATTCGAAGAGCGGATACAGGAACACGGAGTTGGGGTCATCCATGGTCTGTCCCCAGCGACCGTTGTCGAGGCGTGCGATGCTGTCCACCAGCGCGCCGCTCGCGTCGTGCAGCAGCACGTGCAGTGATCGCGGCGTGAACGTCCCCGGATCGCTGCGCGGTGCGCGTTCTTCGCTCGCCAGCAGCAGCTGACCATCGGCCAGCACGTACATGTCCCGTGGCGGATTGAGGTATGACGGCTCGGCCATCACCGACCGCACCCACTCCCCCTCCGGGGAGAACACGAGGAACTGGAACGGGCGATAATCGCCCACGTACACCGTGTCGCCGGGCCGCCAGTGTACCGTGAAGGCGTTGTCGAACTCGCCGGGCCCACGTCCCTGGCGACCGCCCGCGCGCTGAAACGTTCCGTCGGCGCCGTACCAGCGTACCTGATGCGTGCCGCTGTTCACGATCGCGATGCGTCCATCATCGAGACTGCGCGCCCCCTGCACGCGGTAGAGCGTCTCCTCGTCGCTGCCGTCCTCTGCACCAATCGTCACAAGCGGCGCGCTGTCCATGGTGCATCGGGCGTTCGCGAGGTCGAGATCGTTCATCACGATCGTCACACCGCTGCTGTCGCGCTCGGTGCTGACCTCGCGTGAGGCGGCGGTGTCATTGCCACTGCAGGCGGCGAGTGTGAGCAGCGTCAGTATGGGGACGAGCGAAGTGAACGTTCGACGCATGGCTGTGGGGGCTGGAGGGTTGTCGTGACGACCGCAGCGTTCACGAACGTTGCAGCAGACGATCCACGCGCGCCAGCGCACGGCCTGGTGGTTGGTGTTCGCTTGCGTGCACATCACCCTGGCCGCGTACAAATGGTGATGCCGCACCGCCGTCTCGGCCGCATGCTGTCGCATGTCACCTTGCCAACCCCTGCCGAGGCCGAGCAGACTATGGCCATGCCTGCGATCGATCCCACCCGCTGGACGGCGGATGCCGTGCGTGCCCTGCCCAACGAACCGGGCACACGCGTGGAGTGTGTGGACGGGGAGTTGCTGGTGAGTCCCAGTCCGCGACTCGCGCACCAATCGGCGGTGGGTGCGTTCATGATGGCGCTGTCTGCGTATACGCGGACGCATGCGTGCGGCGCCGTGTTCATGGCGCCGACCGACCTCGAACTCGATCCGTTCACGCTGGTGCAGCCCGACCTGCTCGTGCTGCCGCTCGTGCAGGGGCGTCGCCCGGTCGAGCATCATGAAATCGGCCAGCCGCTCCTGCTCGTGGAGGTCCTCTCACCGAGCACCGCGCGAGTCGATCGCGTGATCAAGCGCGCGCGCTACCAGCGGGAGGGCGTGGAGTACTGGATCGTGGATCTCGACGCGCGCCTCGTTGAGCGGTGGACGCCGGGGGCCGACCGTCCGGAGATCTGCACGGCGTTGGTGACCTGGCACCCGGACGGCGTGACCGAGCCGTGCACGATCGCGCTCGAGGCGCTGTTCGCCGAGGTGTTGGGGGAGCGGTAGCGGCGCGTTTGCGTTCTCAGTGTCGCGGTCGTGTTGTTGAACGGCGCGCCTGATACTCCTGCGAAGCGTAAGGCCAACTGGAGGTGCGGATGCGAGTTACGGCGAAGGGACAGATCACGATTCCGCAGGAGATTCGCGAGCGGTTGGGGCTACTTCCGCGCACCGAAGTGGACTTCGCCGTGCGCGGTGACGTGCTGGAGTTGCGAAAGGCTGTGACAGCTGCGCATGGCAGACGCAAGCTCGTGGAGCAGATGCGGGGCCGAGGCACGGTGCGCATGAGCACCGACGAGATCATGGCGCTCACTCGCGGCCACGATCCGTGAGAGCGACACTCACGGTGCTCGCGCCCTGATTGCCGCGCAGTGAGAATCCGGTCGATCGGACAATCGCGGACGCTGAGCGGCGCGCCTACCCCGCAATCACATGCAGCGCGGCGTCGCCGCCCCGGATCGCTCCAGCCGGAACGCGTCGGTCGAACGTGGCCAGGTGCACGCCGTGCGCCACGGCCAGCGCGAGCAGGTGCAGGTCGGTGACGTGCGCAGGTGTGAGCAGTGCGGCGTCGGCGACACGGCCGGCGTCGAGCAGCGAGACATCGTCGGCGAGAAATCGATGGCGCGGCGACGCCACGAACCGCGTGAGCACGGTGCGTACTGCATCGACGGTGCCCAGCGAGTTGGGATAGCGCGGCTGTGACGCTACGCGCAGCACGCCGTGCTGCACCAGCGGGCACGTGTACCACAGCGCGTCGGCGTAGGTCGTGGCCCACACATGCGCGGCGTCGTGAAAGACGTGCTGCGGATCGAGCAGGGCGAGCACCACGTTGACGTCGAGCAGGAAGGCGCCCGTCATGTCGCGCCCGTAGGTCACGCCGCCGGTGGCCTCGTGCGCCATCACCTCGCGCGCCACCGTTGCCGGCACACGCCGTGGCGCACGCGCCATCAGCTGGGCTCGTCGAGCAGCGTCCGCACCAGCTCCGGCGTGACCACACCCGCGCCGGCGCGCACGGGAAAGAGCGGCACCCCGTTGCGTTCCGCGCCCGCCGCATCGGCCGAGGCGAGGCCGCGCCGCGCGAGCTCGGAGATCACCTGGCCGATGGTCTGCCCGCGCGAGTCGGCGAGCGCGCGTGCAGCGGCGAGCACGTCGGGGTCGAGCGTGAGGGTGGTGCGCATATCATAGCATCAGGCATGCGATGCGTGATGTCAAGCAGAGGCCCCATG
>JAABRL010000085.1 GCA_011390935.1 Gemmatimonas sp. | reverse complement strand
GTCGATGGTCATGAAGCGTCCCATCTCCGCGGGGTGCCGCAGTACAACATCGCGTCTCCGCGAACCCCTACAGCGCGACGGTGCGCTGTAGGGGCACCACGCAGGCCTTACGGCTTCCGAACGCGGAACACCGGATGCTTCTCCCGCTGGTACGCCTTCATCGCTTCCACGATGTTCGCGGCGTCCTCATTGCGTCCGGCCTCCACGGCCACCTTCAGGCTGTCTACCGTCACGAGCAGCCCCTTGATGCCTTCCTGAAAGTCCGTCACGAACTTTTCCTGCTCGCCCTCGGCCACCTGCGCCATCTTCTCCGGCTTGAAGGTCATGGCCTCCGTGGCATTGGTCTGGAAGATCACAACCTGCTCGAGGGTGCTCGCGTTCTTCGACGGGTCCGCGACCTGCGCGGTGATCTGCCGGAGCGCCGCATTCATGGCGGTCATGCGCATGCCGAGCGGGGTCTTGTCCTCGTCCGACTGCGCGGCGGCCGTGCGGGTGAGGGTGAGGGCGAGGACGACGAGAGTGCCGAGATGGCGGAAGCGGAGGCGCATGGCGAATGGTGCTGAGGGTGGGACGGACGCCCGATGACCGGGATCGAGCAGACGGTATCACTGTGAAATTCTACGCGGCAGGGCGGCGCCCGCAAGGCAATACGTGTCACAACGCCCACCCCTCACGGCACAAACCGCCGCTCCGCACCATCCGTGCGGATCGCCCCGATCCCCAGATCGAACAGCCGCCGGTTGAGCGCGGGAATCGCCGTCTGCCGCATCGCCTCCGACCGCGCGCGCAGCTCCGTCCACTCCGCCGCGAGCACCTCCCGCCGAGCGCGCGACGGCGCGTTCACGCGCGGCACATCGCTCTCGGTGGCGTTCACCAGGAAGAGCCAGTTCGCCGTGAATCCCTGCGCGAAGTTCTCCACGTCGTCGTAGGCCCGCGACTGCCGAGACACCATCACGCTGTCCCACGTCTCGATCTGCCGCTGCAGCACGCGTGCTTCCTCGCGCACGCCATCGAAGCGCGCGTCCCCCGCCGGCATCGCCCCGAGCACGGCCTGCAGCTGCCCACGCGCATCCCACAGGCGGTTCGTCTCCTCGTGCATGGCGCGCAGCTCCGCCTCCACGCCCGTCATGAACGCGTCGTACTCGGCGTACGCTGCCGCATCGGTGTCGTACAGCGGATTCGCGAGTACACGCGCTTCCGTGGTGTCGCTGCGCGCGCCTGCGGTGAGCACCACGCGATACGTGCCCGGCGGCACCTTGTGCCCGCGGTAGCTGGCCTCGAGGTACACGCCCGGCACACCCGGCATCGTCTCGTGGCGCATGTCCCACACCACACGATTGAGCCCCGCTCTGGCCGACAGCACCGTCGGCGCGGGAGGCCCGCCGTCCCACGAGCGGAACGTCGTATCGCGTACCGACGTGTACGCGCGGATCACGCGTCCGTTCGCATCCGATACGCGCAGCGTGACGGTATCGGTGCTGTCGAGCACCGGCAGCCGGTAGTACAGCACCACGCCCGTCGCGGGGTTCACACCGCGCGTGGGGTGCGACCCGTCGAAGCTGCTCGACGTGCGATCGAGCTCGCTGCTCCCATGCACGAGGTACGCGTCCGCCGGCGCATACAGCTGCATCGCGGGTGCCGACGGCTCGTACTGCCGCAGCAGCGGCAGATCGTCGAGAATCCAGAACGCACGGCCGGATGTGGCCGCAATGAGATTGTGCTGGTGTACGCGCAGGTCGGTGATCGGCGTGTTCGGCAGGTTGCGCTGAAACGGCGACCAGTCACGCCCGCCGTTCCACGACACGTACAGCCCGCGCTCCGTGCCGGCGAAGAGCAGCCCCGCGCGCACATCGTCCTCGCGCACCACGCGCGTGAACGCGCCGTCGGGGATGCCGCGATCGATCTTCGTCCACGTGGCGCCGTAGTCGGTGGTCTTGTACAGCCCGGGCGCGTGGTCATCGAACTTGTAGCGCGTGGTGGCGATGTACGCCGTGCCCTTGTCGTGCGGTGACACTTCGATCGTGTTCACCAGCGACTCGGCGAGCCCCTTGGGCGTGACGTTGGTCCACGTCGCGCCGCCATCGCGGGTGAGCGACACCACGCCGTCGTCGCTGCCGGTCCAGATCACGCCGCGCTCGTGCGGCGACTCCATCACGTACGCAATCGTGCCGTAGTTCTCCGCGCCGACGGCTTCGTTCGTGAACGGCACGCCGGGGCGCCCCTGCTTTTCCTTCTCATTGCGCGTGAGATCGGGCGACGCTTCCGTCCACGTGCGCCCCATGTCGGTGGTGCGCAGCAGCAGCTGCGCCGCGTGATAGAACGTGTTCGGCTCCCAGCGGCTGCGAACGATCGGCGCGTTCCAGTTGTAGCGGTACGGCATGTCCTTCGCGTCCATGCCGAGGTACTGAATGGGGGAGGCCATCACCTTGGTGCTGGCGTTGGATTCCGTATCGAGGATCTCCACCGTGCCCTGGTAGCTGCCGCCCATCACGAAGCGCGGGTTTGCCGGATCGAACGCCAGGAACGCGCTCTCGCCGCCGGCCGACGGTGTCCAGCTCGCGGGCGTGATGCCACCGCCGCCGAGTTCTCGGCTCGCGATCCTCACCGACGAGTTGTCCTGCTGTCCGGCGTAGATGCGATACGGAAAGCGGTCGTCCACACTGATGCGATAGAACTGCGCCGTTGGCATCACGGCCTGCGAGCTCCAACTCGCGCCGCCGTCGAAGGTGATGGCCGCACCGCCGTCGTTCGAGATGACGAAGTTGTCGGGGTCGTGTGGATTGATCCACAGATCGTGGTAGTCACCATGCGTCCCCGAGAGCGTGGTCCACGTGCGGCCGCCGTCGTCACTGCGCAGCGCCGGCGCACTCAGCACGTAGATGCGCTGCGCGTTCTTCGGGTCCACGAAGAGTTCGATGTAGTACCACGCACGCTGCACGAGGCGCGGGTCACCGCTCACCCGCGACCACGAGCGGCCTGCGTTGGTGGACATCCAGAGCCCGCGGTCATTGCCGTCCGACTCGCTCTCGATGAGCGCGTACACACGCTCCGGCTCCGACGGGCTCACGGCGATCGCCATCTTCCCCATCTTGGTTGGCAGTCCGCCGCTCATCTTCGTCCACGTTTCGCCAAGATCGGTAGACTTGTAGAGACCGCTCCCGGGGCCACCGCTGATCACCTGCCACGGTGTGCGGCCATGCTCCCACATCGCCGCGTACAGAATGCGCGGGTTGGTGGCGTCCATCGACAGCTCCGCCGCGCCCGTGCGCTCGTCCACGAAGAGCACCTTCTTCCACGTCGCGCCACCGTCGGTGGACTTGAAGATGCCGCGCTCTGCATTGGGCCCGTAGAGCGCGCCCTGCGCCGCCACCAGCAGCACGTCGGGATTGGTGGGGTGCACGACAATGCGCGAGATGTGCCGCGTGGCCTCGAGACCAACCTTGGCCCACGTCTTCCCTGCATCGGTGGAGCGGTACACACCATCGCCCGAGTGCGTCATCACGCCGCGCGGCGCATGCTCGCCGGTGCCCACGTACACCACGTTGCGGTCGCTCGGCGCCACGGCAATCGCGCCAATGGTGGCCGTGGTGAAGAAGCCGTCGGAGATGTTGCGCCAGCTGATCCCCATGTTGTCGGTCTTCCAGAGGCCGCCGCCGGTGGTGCCCATGTAGTACGTCTTCGGATCACCGATGACGCCGGTGCTGGCCACGGAGCGACCGCCGCGGAAGGGGCCGATAGAGCGCCACGTGACGGGGGCGAAGACGCTGTCGAGCGACGCCGGCGTTGCGGCGGGGCCCTGCGCGGGGAGGGCCGTGGCGAGGAGGAGGAGCGGGAGGGCGAGGGCGCGGAGCATGGGGCGTCGGCGGAGGTGGGGTCGGCAGATCCACGAGAACATATCCCGGAGGCGCGCGAGCGATACCGCCACCCCTCGTGATCCGTTTCGGCTGCAACCTTCGATTCCTTCGATGGAGAGCGCTCGCGAACATCGCGGGCGGTCGTGGGACCGTCGATCGGAGGGAGCAGCATGGTCAACAGGAAAGCGGTGTGCACACGTCACGCGACACGATGGACCGTGGCGACTCGATGTGTCTGGTGGGGTGTCAGCGCACTGCTGCTCGGCGCGTGCGGCGGAGGCGACGCCACCGAACCCATCCGTATCACGGAGCCACCGCCGCCACCGCCGCCACCGGTCGTGACGGGCACGATCAGCGGCTCCGTGCGGGTGGACAGCGAGGGACGCGCTGGCGTTCGCGTCACGTTGTCAGGCGCGAGCGTGCGTACGGTCATGACCGCCGCCGGGGGCACCTACAGCTTTGCGGCGGTGCCGGCCGGCAGCTACAACGTGGACATCAGTGAGTTTCCGGCCGAGGCCAGCTTTCCGGCCACCCGACTGCCGGCCGTGATCGCGTCGGCCGGCCAGCAGGTCGTGGTGCACTTCGTCGGTGAGGTGCTCGCGACCGCGTCCATTGCCGGGTCGGTGATGGTCGGTGACGAGCCGATGTCCGGTGTGCCGATCCGCCTCTCCAGCGGCCCCGCGGGCGATAGCATCGCGGCGCAGACCGTGACCGACGCGCTCGGCGCCTACCGCTTTCCCGGGCTGCGTGCCGGCACCTACGTGGTGTCCCTGATATCCCCGCCAGCGGGCGTGCAGTTCGCCGACAGCGCGCGGACGATCACGCTGACCACCGGGCAGGCCGCGGTGGCGAGCTTCGATGGTGTGGTCGCTCCGACCGGTACGATCGTGGGGCTGGTGCGCCGAGACGCCGATCGCCTGACCGGCGTGACGGTGCGACTGCTCGGGGCCGCGACACGAGAGACACAAACCGATCAGGACGGGCGGTACCGCTTCGCCGGATTGGCGACCGGATCGTATCAGGTGGAGATCGCCGACTTCCCCGCGGACGCCATCTTTCTCACCACGCGCCTGCCAGCCGTGCTCGCCACCGCCGGTCAGCAGCTCGTCGTGGACTTCACGGGTCAGGTGGCGAGAACAGCGTCCATTGTCGGCGCGGTCACGGTCGACGGCGTCGCGCTCCAGGACGTGCAGCTCCGCCTCTCAGGCGGCGCCGCGGGCGATACCGTGGTGGTGCAGACGGACCCGCAGGGGAACTACCGCTTCACCGGCCTCGAGGCCGGCGTCTACACGGTCACGCTGTCCGGCTTCCCCGCCTCGGCCGCCTTCGAGTTTGTCAGTCGCGAGGTCACGCTGAGCACGGGGCAGTTGGCCCGCGTTGACTTCCAGGCCGCGCCACCCGCCCCGGCCACAATTGCGATCCTCGGTCTCGCCGCCCTCGACGGCGGCGCGGTGGATCTGAGCAACGTCTCGGGGTCATTCTCGGTGCGCCTCGCCGTCACTCCCGGTGGGCAGACGATCGAGCGCCTCGAGGTGCGCCTGGCGGACGCCGTTGCCACCGATGTCGTCTTCCCCGTTGGGGCGCCCGGCGGTTCGCCCACGGCGCCGTTCACCACCACGCTGATCGTGCACTCCGCCGACTTCAACGACAGTTCGGGGACGCCCGACTATCTGAACGGGTCCACGGCGCTGAGTGCGGCGGTGCGGACCACGTCGGGTGCCGACGCGTGGGACACGCTGCCCGTGCCCATCATCCTGCGCAACGCGGACCTGCTCCGCGGGCGCATTTCGTCCACCGCCGAAGCCACGGACTCGCTGGGGCGTCTCTGGCGTGGCGGTGACCTCACGGTGGAGTTGGTCCCCACCATGTATTCCGGACGCACGCTCAGCAGTACCGACGCCACGTTCTTCTCCGTGCGGTCCACGGCCAATCCCGCGCGCTTCACACGGCGGGATCTCGGCGAGGTGAACTCGTCGGCCACGCCGCCGGAAAACCTGCTGGTGAAAACGGTGCTCTCGAACGGGGAGGCGGGGCCGAGCTTCCGGGCGGCGGTGCGGTACGAATCGGTGCCGCCGCAAGCACTGACGTTCTTCTGGCTGACGGAACCGGGTCAGTATGATTTCGACGGGCCTGGCATCTACAGTTTCAGAAGCTGCTGCCGACGGTTCTGGGTGGATCCGGACTATCGCTGGGATAGCAGAGGTCGGCTGAATCCCAGGGATGGATGGGACGG
>JAABRL010000084.1 GCA_011390935.1 Gemmatimonas sp. | reverse complement strand
GCGGCCACCCATCGGCCGGCGCGCGCTTCGTCGGTCATGCGCTGCAGGATCTGTGCGGCCGAGCCCTGTTCATGACCTTGCAGCTTCATGTGCGTGAACACCGGCACGAGGCCGGCGCCGTGTGCGATGGTCATCGTTTCTTCCATGCCACGCAGCGAACTGAATCCGGTTTCGGGGGTGAGCCGATCGTGGTTGGGGAAGAAGGTGCGCCAGCCGCGCGCGACGGAGAGCACCGCGGTGGCTTCGTCAGTGGTGGCGAAGTAGGCCGGCTTGTAGTCGAGACCGGCGGAGATGCCGAACGCGCCCTGCTCGAGGTTGTCCCGCAGCATGGCGCGCATGCGCTCGGTGTCGGTGGCCGTGGGGCGCTTGTCCGACGTCCCCATCACGCTCGCCCACACCGAGTTGAAGCCGGCGCTCGCGGCAATGTTCACGGCGAGGCCGGATGCGGCATAGCGTGCGAGCTGTGACGCGATGTCCGGCGGTCCGCTGCCGTCGGCGTTGAGCAGTTCGGTGGTCACGCCCTGCGTGAGCATGTTGGCCGCGGTGGGGAGCACCGTGGGCATGGCGTGGCTGTGAATGTTGATGAAGCCGGGGGCCACCATGAGGCCGCGCACGTCGAGCACGCTGGTGGCCGTGGCGCCGGTCAGATCACCAATGGCCGCAATGCGTCCGCGGGCGACGGCCACATCGGCACGCTGGCGCGGGGCGCCGGTGCCGTCGATCACCGTGCCGCCGCGAAGGATGAAATCGTACGTGGGGGGCGCTGTCGGCTGCGCGTACAGTGGGGCCGAGAGCAGGAGCAGGGCGGCGAGAAGCACTCGCATACAGGCGTCTCCGGAGGGGCAGGGCAGGGTGCTGCGCAGAAGCTACGGCGCCGTACGTCGGTCGCGCGAGGTAAGTTTTCGGTTCCTACCTGTCCTGCTCCCCGCCCCTGGAGTCCCGTCCATGTCCGCCTCCCGCCGCGAGTTTCTGCGCACCGCCTCCATGGTGAGTGCCGGCCTGGCGCTGTCGCCCTCGCTCGGCGCCGCGTCCGCTCCGTCCACCGCACCGTTGCCGCAGCCGAAACGCACGGGATCCGTGGCGCCCAAGAAGCTGCTCATCCTTGGTGGCACCGGCTTCATCGGACCGAACACGGTGAAGTACGCGCTCGCTCGCGGACACGAAGTCACGATCCTCACGCGCGGTCGCAGCAGCACGAAGGTGGACGGCGTGGAGCACATCATCGCCGATCGTGAGGGTGACATGAGCATGCTGTTGCGTCGCACGTGGGACGCGGTGCTCGACAACAACGCGCGCGACTATCGCTGGGTGCAGCGCAGCACGCAGGCGCTCAAGGACTCCACGGCGCACTACCTGTTCGTGTCGTCCATCTCCGCATATCGCCTCGACGGCATGAGCTACGCGAAGGCGGATGATGTGCGCATGGAGCCGCTGCCGGACACGCACGAGACGTTCACGCCGCCGGCGACGTTCAAGGATGGCGACGAGGCGCCGTACGGCCTCACGAAGGCGATCTCGGAGCGGCTGGTGCACGCGGCATTCCCTGGGCGCGCCACGATCGTGCGTCCGGGGCTGATCGTGGGGCCGACGGACCCCACCGATCGATTCACCTATTGGCCGGTGCGTGTGGACGAGGGGGGCGAGGTGTTCGCGCCGGGCAATCCGGCGCACTCGTCGCAGGTGATCGATCAGCGCGACCTCACGGAGTGGCTCGTGCGGTTGGCCGAGGATGGCACGAAGGGCGACTTCAACGCGACGGGGCCGGCGTCGCGCCTCTCGTTCGGCGACATGCTCGCGGGATGTCGCGCGGTCACGTCGTCGCCGGTGCGGTTCACGTGGGTGCCGGAGTCGTTCCTCGCCGAGCAGAAGGTGCGCATTTGGAGCGACGTGCCGGCGTGGGCACCGGGCGATCCGACCATGTATGTGAGTGTGGAGCGCTCGGTGGCGGCGGGGCTCACCTTCCGCCCGTTTGCGGTCACGGCGCTCGATACGCTCGAGTGGGACAAGGCACGACCGGCGGCGGATCGCGCGAAGCGAGCGGCGGGAATGACACGCGCTCGCGAGGCCGAGCTGCTGGCGATGTGGGGGCGGCGGGGGCGGTAGGGGCGAGGTGCCGACGGACTACTCGTCGGCCCGTCCGTACGATCGCACGTAGTCCACCTCGAGGCGAAAGGGCCCGTCCTGCCCATCGGCCATGTACAGCCCGAGGCCCCGGATACGCGCCACGTCGATCGGCGGGGCATTCACCGCCTGCCCGAAGATGGTGTTGCGCAGCGCGCTGAAGGGCACGCGCACCACCGTCCACTCGGCCGACGTCGCAAACGGAGCGCGCCGCGACACCGTGCGGCCGTAGGCGCGCACGCCGTCGTCGAGCTCCACCTCGAACTGGCGGCCACTGCCGCGCACCCGGAGCTCGATGCCCAGTTGACCGGTCAGGTCCACGGCGCGGCGCGCCCGCACCGAGGTGAAGCCGCCGCCCTGCGTCACCAGCGTGCCCGTGAAGCGCAGCGTGCCCTGGTCGACCGCCACGAACCCCGCCGAGCGGCCGCCCATGACGCCGTCGTTGACCACATCCCACGCCGCCTCGTCGGCCCGGTCGAAGGTGAAGAGGATCACCGGAGCTGATGTCGGTCCGGGGGCAACAACGGGGCGGGACAGCCCCGAGGCGGCGCCGAGCAGGAGCAGGAGGGCGGGGAGGAGCGCCCGTCGGGCACGAGCGCGACGCCGTGGTAGCGGGCGACCGGAGCTGCGGGCGGCAGCGGGCATCGAGGTTCTGGGCGAGCGTATCGTAGCGGGCATCCGTCGAGAAAGCGGTGCCGGGCTGGTCGGGTTCCCGCGCGAAACCGCACGACCGCATCACTCGTCGAGTCCGCCCAGCTGTTCGAGATCGGCCAGATCCTTGCGCCGGCCGCTGGCGCGCTTGTTCTGTCGCAACCGCTCGAGATCGAGAAACGGTATGGCGCGACCGCGGATGACATGCTCCACGCGTGCGTCCCACGCGCCTGAAAAATCCTCGACGCCACTGATGGCCGTCAGCACGTCGATCCGGTTCGGCGGCAAGCCGATCTGAATCACCATTCCCGGCGTGGTGAGGTCATCGACCGTTACACCAAGTGCGTCCAACGGCGCGCCAAAGTGTGCGAGTGCCTGTCGCCGATCACCGCCGTGTGATGCGCACGGGGTGCCCGCGAGGCGTCGGCGGGGGCGCTGGTGTCGGACTGAACTCCACCATGCGCGCCGACAAGACGGCCACCATTTCGAATCGCTCCTCGGCGCTTGTGCAACGCGACAGATCGTCCGACGGCTCCTCGCCGAGCCGGAACACGCGCACCGGCCGTGCGCCGCGGTGAGGGAGTTCTTCGGGAACGCACATGCTTGAAAAAAAAGCGCATGCGCGCGCACCGCGCTACCGCGCTGCGTTCCGCACCCGGAACAGGTAGCTGAACTTCACGAACGCGCCGTCGTTGGTGCGCTCGAGATCCATGGGGCGCATGGACTCCGAGGCATTCACCCCCGTACCGTACCCCACGAACACCACGGTGCCCGGGCTGGGCAGGTAGCTGATCAGCCAGTCGGCGCGACCGAGCAGCGACTGTCGTGCGCCCTGCACCGAGAGCTCGCCCGCTGCCGACCGACGGAAGAGCGGCTGCTCCGTGCGCGGATCGCGCAGGGCGCTGCGATCGCGCGATTCCACCTGTCCGATGAAGCGCAGGAAGAGCGCGCGCGAGAGCTGATACTCCAGCCGCAGTCGCGGCACCACCTGGGTGCTGAACACCGAGCCGTCGCGTGCGCGCACGAACCGCTGATAGAGCAGCAGCGTGCCGATGCGCAGCTGCGAGGTGGGGCGCAAATCGAGCTGCGCTTCGACTTCAGTGCGCCGCACCGTGGCCGTTTCGAAGAACTCCGGCTCGGTGCCGGCCGTGGCGGTGAGACTCGCCCCTGCCTTTCGCCACTGCGGCGTGTTCATGGAGAACCGCACGCTGCTCGTGATCTGTGCGTCGTTCGGGGTGAAGTCCCCCGTGTCACGCCCGGACGGTGAGAGCACGGCGTACTGCGCATAGCGCCTCGGATCGAACGCGATGCGTTGCACGTCGGGGGTGATGCTCACGCGCCAGCCGCCGCGCAGCGACATGGAGTTGTCGAGCGAGAAGCGCGACTCGAGCGGTGTCTCGCGCTCGCCGAAGCCGTTGTAGGTCCACAGTGCGCTCGCGCTGACGAAGTGCTGTCGCTGATCCCACCAGCCCCCTTTGTTGCCGAACAGCGTGAGGCGCTGATTGATCTGCGCACGCACGAAGTCCACGCGATTCACGAAGCCCGTCTGGGTTTCGAAGTCGGGGCTGAAGCCCTGCACGTTGTATCGATACCCGTAGCTCCGCCCCGTCCGCCCGTGGCTGGCTTCCCACAGCGAGCCGGTGCGCGTGCCGCTGTCGCGCGTGACACTGCCGGCGTAGCGCAGGTCGACGCTGTACATGTTGGCGAACTGCAACCGGGTATCGAACCCGGCCACGCGATTGAAGCGCGACCCCTCGGTGCGATCGGTGAACACGATGCCGGCGGTGCTCTGTTCCCCGAGGTCGCGACGCAATCGCACGATGTTGAAGCGCGGGCTCGTCTTGCCGTCACTGCCGCTGCTCGGCGCGTCGACCGCCGACAGCAGCCCCACATCGGTGCGCGGAATCTTGCCGGTGAGCTTGAGCGCGCCGAGCGGTTGCACGATGGCGCGCGTGTTCACGAGGCGGTTGGGGGCATCGAACTGTTCACTGCCTTCCACGAAGAACGGGCGCAACTCCGGAAAGAACAGTGCAAAGCGCACGTCGCCCGGAATCTGTCCCACGTCGGTTTCCACCTGACTGAAGTCGGGGTTGGCGGTGGCGTTGACGGTGAAGTTCGACGTGATCCCCCAGCGCACATCACCACCCAGGTCGCCGCGTGTGCCGTAGCGCCAGCCATCCGGCGACGCCGAGCCCGCGGTGGAGGTGACCGACGTCGGCGTGAGGTCGAGCACGAGTCCGCGCTTCATGCCCGTCATGCCGCGCAGGTACCCCGACTGCGGTGTGAACGCCTGCAGCGCGCGCGAGGTGGGCGCCCACGTGTCCTGATAGCCGGTGCGCTGCGTCTGTCGAATGACCTGCAGCCCCCAGTCCTGTGTCGACCCCATCTGGTAGCGGATCGACTTGAACGGAATGCGCATCTCCACCGAAAAGCCGTCGTCGAGCAGCTGCCCCTTCGACTGCCACAGGTAGTCCTGTGACAAGTCGACGGCCTGCAGCGCAGCGCGCGATACGCCCGGCCCGGCGGAGACGTCGCTGCGCATGCCGTCGGCCTGCACCCCGAAGGCGTTCACGGCGAACACGAACGAGCGCCGACGATCGAGAAAAGTGTCGAGGTGAATGGCGATCCAGTCGTCGCTGGAGATACGATCGCGCTCGGCGAGCGTGGCGCGCACCGTGCCCGGTGGGGCCCAGGCGCGGATGCCGACGTACAGCGCGTCCTCGGCGTACCAGATGCGCACCTCGGTGTTGTCCTGTGCCGGCCGCCCGTCCACCGGGCTGTAGGAGTTGAAGTCTGTCAGGAGCGAGGCCTGCTGCCAGACGGGCTCGGAGAGGGTGCCGTCGATCGTGATGGTGTCCCGCAGCTTCGGCGCGAAGGCGGAGAGCGCGCCGGCGCGGCCGGAGAAGGTCTCGGAGACGACGGCCGACGGCGGTGGTACGGTCGCTGGCGGGGGGCCGGCGGGACCGTTGGCCGGTTGCAGCAGCGCCAGCAGAAGGGGAATCATGGGGGAGAGTCTAATGGCCGTCCGGCTGCGGAGCGACGCGTCGATTTGACACGGCGGGACCTATCCACAGGCCGTCGGCCTTCAGTCATTACAATGATGGTGGCGCGAGCCGATCGCGCTCCCGTGGGGCCTTCGGGTGCCCGCGCCATTCGTTCCCCCATTACGCTCATCATGCGTCGCACGTTCGGTGCAGCTCTCGTTCTCCTCATCGCCGGCGGGTGCGCCTCGCCCGAAACCGATTCCGTGGCACTTCAGGCCGCGGCGCCATCGGCCGAGCCTTCGGCGACGTCGGCCCCGACGATCGCCCCCGGCGGCACGATCACGGGCATCGTGCGCGAGCAGATCCCGGTCGATCCGTACGTCTACGTGCGGCTCGACACGCCAGACGGCGAGCTGTGGACCGCCGTGGCAGATG
>JAABRL010000083.1 GCA_011390935.1 Gemmatimonas sp. | reverse complement strand
CGCAGAGCGTCGAATCGGGCAATCGAGATCGGATGCATCGCTCACGTTACGACCGTGCGCACGTCCCGGCCAACCACGACGACCGCGACCTGAACTCACCGGGCGTTGCGACCACCTCGCAGAAACGCCGGCGTGACCGCGCGCTCCACCAACCCGAGTGCCAGATCCACCAGCACGGCGAGCGCAGCGGCTGGCAGAGCGCCCGACAGCACCAATCGCGAATCGGCCAGACCGAGCCCCGTCACGATCGGTTCCCCCAAGCCGCCTGCGCCGATGAACGCCGCCAGCGTTGCTGCACCGACGGTGATCACCGCTGCCGTGCGCACGCCGGCCAGCAGCGCCGGTGTGGCCAGTGGCACCTGCACCCACCACAAGCGCTGTCGCGCTGTCATGCCCAGCGCCTCGCTGGCCGCGACCGCTTCCGGATCGGCGGAGGACACGCCGCTGTACGTGGCCCGTACCATCGGGAGCAGCGCGTACAGCCAGAGCGCCACCAGTGCCGGTGCGACGCCGATGCCCATCACGGGAATGAGAAACGCCAGCAGCGCGAGTGACGGAATCGTTTGCGCGATGCCCAGCAGCTGCAACACACCGCCAGCGAGGCGAGGTGTGCGCGTGAGCAGCACGCCGAGCGGCACTGCCAGCAGAATGGCCGCGCCGAGCGCGACGCCAACGAGCAGCAGATGTTCACGAGTGAGCCGCAGCGTTTCGGCACGGCGCGCCCACATGTACGACACAAAGCTCGATCGCGCGGCGGAACGCGGCTCGTCGATGACCGTCGTGTCAGCGACTGCCGAGAGGCCGACCTCACGCAGTGCGCGGCGCGCCACGTCGGGGATGGGCACCTGGTCCACCTCGAGCCGCTGATTCCAGCGCCGCATGTCCAGCTCGGTCAGTCGCCCGCTCAGCCGCGTGAGGATGGCGATGACCTCCGGGTGCTCACGCACGATGCGCGGCGAGACGAGTGCCGCCGCTTCGTACGGCGGAAAGAACCGACGATCGTCCTCCAGGGTGACCAGATCGAAGCGCGCGAGTAGACCATCGGTGCTGTAGCCATCGATGACATCCACGGCCTCACTCGCCAGCGCTTCGTACTTCACGGCGGGCGCCAGGGGGCGCACCGCGCGCGGTGAGAGCGAGTAGAACGCCTGCAGCCCCACGTATCCATCCGGGCGCCCGATGAAATCACTGGTGAACCCGGCGACGAGCGCACCGGCTTCACGCGCCAGGTCCGAGATCGTGCGCAGGTTGTACTGTTCGGCCGTGGAGCGACGCACCGCGATGGCGTAGCCGTTTTCGAACCCGAGTGGTGGAAGCCACCGCACGCCGTAACGCGCCTCGAACTCCGTGGCCACGCGCGCGAACGTGCGTCGCGGATCCTCACGCATTGCCTCCGTCATGCTGTCGCGCAACACAGCCAGCAGGCCGGTGCCGGTGTACTCCGGATACACATCGATGGCGCTGCTGCGAATTGCCGCGAAGGCCACCTCGGTGGCGCCCAGCCCCGGGCGTCGCGTCACGGTCACGCCCTCGGACTCGAGCAGTTGCGCGAACATCTCGGCCAGCAGAAAGGACTCGCCGAACGGTTTGGACGCGACGACCACCGGCGTGCGGTCGGCGATTGTTGGCTGGAGGGCAGCCGATCGCCTCGGCGCGAGCACGGCGAGCGCGAGGCAGAGCAGCAGCAGCAGGGATGCGGCCGGCTTCCCCGAGCGCACGCGTTGCGAGGTGCGCATCAGGCGAG
Source organism: Gemmatimonas sp. (assembly GCA_011390935.1). Lineage (GTDB taxonomy): Bacteria > Gemmatimonadota > Gemmatimonadetes > Gemmatimonadales > Gemmatimonadaceae > JAABRT01. Next base: position 4,809 of record JAABRL010000083.1, on the reverse strand, counting down.
CGAACTGAGCGCACGCGCCGATGCATCGGCCCGACGAAACAGCTCGGCGACATACGCGGTCGCCGGCGCGCGACGCAGCGTGGCTACGTCTCCCACCTGTTCCAGCACACCCGCACGCATCACGGCCACGGTGTCCGCCAAACGAGCGGCTTCGCTGAGGTCATGCGTGACCAGCACCGCCGTGAAGCCAAGCTCGCGGCGCAGCTGTTCGAAGGCCTCGTGCACGGCGGATCGCGAGATCGCATCGAGCGCACCAAATGGCTCATCGAGCAGCACCACCGATTGCTGCGCGGCCAAGGCGCGAGCGAGCGCGGCGCGCTGGCGCTGGCCACCGGACAGTTCGTGGGGGAACCGCGCGCCGAAATCGCGCAACGGCAGGCCCACCCGTTCGAGCGCGTCCGCCGCCGCGCGATCGGGCGATGGCATGCCGAGCAACGTTGGCACCAGCGCCACGTTGCGCAGAATGCGCCAGTGCGGGAGCAGCCCGCCCGATTGTGGTACAAACCCGATACGACGCCGTAGCTGCTCGATCGGAATACTCCGCACGTCCATGCCTCCAAGGCATACTAGACCGCGGTGCGGCGAGACGAGTCGATTGAAGCAGCGCAGCAGCGTGGTTTTTCCGGAACCACTCTCCCCCACAATGGACACGACGGCACCCTCGGGTACCGAGAGTGAGACCTCGCGCAGTGTGATCGTGTCCCCGTACGCGTGCGAGAGATCGGTGGCGGTCAGCACATGAACCTTGGCAGAAAGACGGTCGCTGCGGTTGCCGCAGCACGCGCAATGTGGGAACCTACGAAGGCCATCAGGGATAGGTCCAGTTTGCTGCTCTCACTCCGTCACCGCTTTGCGATGTCCGTTTCCGTCCTGCCCGCTCCGCCTGCGACCGAGTTGCTCGCCCGCTTCCACGCGGTGCGTGCTGCCACCGAGGCGCTGTGCACGCCACTCGAAGTCGAAGATTACGTCGTGGCCAGCATGGCCGATGTGAGCCCCACCAAGTGGCATCTGGCGCACACCAGCTGGTTCTTCGAGACGTTCCTGCTCGCACCCCACGACGAACGCTACACGCCGCTGGATCCGCACTACGCGTTTCTCTTCAACTCCTACTACGTCCAAGCGGGGGAGCGGCACTGTCGCGCGCAGCGCGGGCTCGTGACTCGGCCCACGGTGCGCGAGGTGTTCGCCTACCGGGCACACGTGACCGAGGCGGTCTCGGCGCTGTGCACACAGCTCGCCGACGCGCCCGACCATCCGGCGTGGGCCGTACTCGAGCTCGGTCTGCATCATGAGCAACAGCATCAGGAGCTGCTGCTCACCGACATCAAGCACGTCTTCTGGACCAACCCGGTCCGGCCGGCGTATTCAACGCAGCCGCTGCCCCAGGTCGCTCCGTCGGCGCAGGGTTGGGAGACGATCCCCGAGGGTGTCCATCACATCGGTCACGAAGGCCTCGCGTTTTCATTCGACAACGAAGGGCCGCGCCATCCGGTGTACCTGCACGGAGGGCGCCTGGCACATCGGCTCGTCACCAACGCCGAGTTTGCCGCGTTCATAGCCGACGGCGGCTACCGGCAGCCCATGCTGTGGCTCAGCGCCGGCTGGGCGACCGTGCAGGAGCAGCGCTGGCAGGCGCCGCTCTACTGGGAGCAGCGCGACGGCGCGTGGCACGAGTTCACGCTCGCCGGCCTGGCGCCGATCGTGCCGCACGCGCCTGTCACCCACGTGAGCTATTACGAGGCCGACGCCTTCGCGCGCTGGGCCGGCTACCGGCTGCCGAGCGAGGGGGAATGGGAAAGCGTGGCGTCGCAGTACTCGGTCGACGGGCGATTCGTGGAGCACGGCGTGCACCATCCGCTCGCCGACGCGGCGCCCGGCATGCAGCAGCTGTTCGGTGATGTGTGGCAGTTCACGCAGAGCCCGTACATCGGCTATCCCGGGTTTCGCGCCTCCCCCGGCGCGATCGGCGAATACAACGGCAAGTTCATGAGTGATCAGTGGGTGTTGCGTGGCGCTTCCTGCGCCACTCCGCGTTCGCACGCGCGCCACAGTTATCGCAACTTCTTCCCGAGCGATGCGCGCTGGCAGTTCACAGGCATTCGACTGGCGGCCGACGCATGAACCCGTCCACGTCCCCCCGTACCGAGCGCGCGCCATCGCATCGCCTCACGCCGTGGCCGAAGGCAGTGCGCGATGTGGTGGTGAACGGGCTGTCGGCCAGCGTCAAGGCACTGCCGCCGTGGCTCTTCTACGACGCAACCGGCGCCGAACTGTTCGAGCAGATCTGCGATCTGCCCGAGTACTACCCCACGCGGACCGAACTCGGCATTCTCACGCAGCATGCGCCTGCGCTCGCGCGACACGCCGGGCCGCACGCTGCGCTCATCGAGTACGGCAGTGGGGCCGGCATCAAGGTGCGACTGCTGCTCGATGAGCTGGAAACGCCGCAGGTGTACGTGCCCGTGGACGTGTCGCAGGAGCAACTGATGGCGGTCGCCGACGAGCGCGCGGCGCAGTATCCGGGATTGCGCGTGATGCCCGTGTGCGCCGACTACACGAAGCCGCTGGAGCTGCCGCAGCTGCCGGCCTCGGCGCGTCGCATTGCGTTCTTCCCGGGCTCCACGATCGGCAACTTCCATCCCACCGAAGCGGCCGCGTTTCTGCATCGGGTGCGGCACACGGTGGGTGCGCGGGGCGGCATGATCCTTGGCGTGGATCGACGCAAGGACCCGCGCGTCCTGCATGCGGCGTACAACGATGCGGCGGGTGTGACAGCCGCGTTCAATCGCAACCTGCTCGTGCGCCTCAATCGGGAGCTCGGGGCCACCTTCGACCTCGACACGTTTCGGCATGTGGCGTTCTTCAACGACGAGGCCAGCCGCATCGAGATGCACCTCGAGTCCACCATCGCGCAGCAGGTGCGCGTGGCCGATGTGGTGATCGAATTCGACGCGGGCGAGACGATCCACACCGAGTGCTCCTACAAGTACGATGAAGCGCGGCTCACCGAACTCGTGGAAGAGAGCGGCTTTCGCATCGAGGCGCTCTACACCGATGTCAACGACTGGTTCTGGGTGGCGTGGCTTCAGCCAACCTGACCGATGTCCCTGTGTGTTCCTTCAACCGATTGACCAATGAAAGCGACCTGGAACGGTGAAGTCATCGCCGAAAGCAACGATACCGTGATCGTTGAAGGCAATCACTACTTCCCCGAGACCGCGCTCAAGCGCGAGTTCGTGGTGGAGAGTGCACATCGCACCTCCTGTCCGTGGAAGGGCACGGCGCATTACTACACCTTGCAGGTGAACGGCACCGAAAACCGCGACGCGGTGTGGTACTATCCCACGCCGAAGTCCGGGGCGGAGCAGGTGGCGGGACGGGTGGCCTTCTGGAAGGGTGTGCAGGTGACGGCGTGACCTCGCCGAGCCACACGCAGCGTGTCGACGCGGTGCTCATCGGCACGGGACAGGCCGCGCCGGCGCTGGCAACGGCGCTCGCGTCGCGCGGAGAGCGTGTGGTGGTGTTCGAGGGCGGCGCGCTGGGCGGCAGCTGCGTAAACGTGGGCTGCACGCCAACGAAGACGCTGCGCAAGAGCGCGCGTGTGGCTCATCTGGTTGCGCGTGCCGCCGAGTTCGGGGTTGAAACGGGTGACGTGCGCATCGACTTTGCCGCGGCCATGGAGCGCACCGCGGATGTCGTCAATGCGTCGCGCGCCGGACTCGCGCGCTGGATGCACGACACCGACGGTGTCACGGTCGTGCACGAATGGGCCGCGCTGGCAGGACGCGATGGCGATCAGTTCGTGGTACGCGGGAGCGAGACCACGGTTGTCGCACCACGCGTGTACCTCAACCCGGGTACGCGCCCCTTCGTGCCCCCAATCGATGGACTCGCTGAGGTCCCGTACCTCACGAATGAAACGATCATGGCGTTGCGGCAGCGCCCCGAGCACCTCGTGATCCTCGGCGGCAGCTACATCGGACTCGAACTCGGACAGATCTTCCGGCGGCTCGGCAGTGCGGTCACCGTGGTCGAATCCGGAAGTGCCATCGCATCACGCGAGGATCCCGATGTCTCGGCGCGCATTGCCGAGATGCTGCGCGCTGAGGGGGTGTCGCTGCTCACCGACGCCCAGGTCGAGCGCGTGACGCAGCACGATGCGATTGCCCGAGCGACGCTGTCGCTCGCCATGCACGTGCGCACGCCGGACCAGGCGGATACGCAGGAAGTGCGGGCGTCGCATGTGCTCGTGGCCACGGGCCGGCGTCCCAACACGGAACGCCTCGGTCTCGATTCCGTTGGCGTGCAAGTGGATGACCGTGGCTTCATTCCCGTGAACGGACGGCTGGAAACGAGCGTGCCGGGGATCTGGGCGCTGGGTGATGTGAACCGGCGCGGTGCCTTTACGCACACCAGCTATCAGGATCATGAGATCGTGCTCGCGAACCATGTCGGTGGCTCGCGCACGGCCGATGACCGCATCACCACGTACGCGATGTTCACCGATCCACCGCTGGGTCGTGTAGGCCTCGGTGAGCGCGAAGCGCGCGAGCAGATGGCACATGGTCGCCGCTTCCTCACGGCGAGTCATGAGATGGCGTCGGTGAGTCGCGCCAAGGAGGAAGGCGAAACTACAGGCGTGCTGAAGGTGTTGGTCGACGCGGACACGCATCGGTTCGTTGGTGCAACGCTCCTAGGAATCGGCGCGGACGAAATCGTGCAGATCATCGGGGCGATGATGGCGGCGGATGCGCCGTACCAGGTACTGCGGGATGCATTGCCGGTGCACCCCACGGTTACCGAGTTCTT
>JAABRL010000082.1 GCA_011390935.1 Gemmatimonas sp. | reverse complement strand
TTGACACGCGACGCTGGTCAGCGCCGCGAGAGCGAGCAGAGTGAACCTGGAAAACTTCATGAGTCTACGACTCCTTGTGAGAGGACAAACAGAGAAGGCCCGGGCAGCGAGTCAGCGCTGCCGCATCACTGAAAGCCGTAGGTGCCGACTGGTGCGACGTTCGTGCCGTTGTAGAACGACTGCCGACGCGCCTGCATTTCCTGATAGGGCACCGGCCACTCGAGCGGCGTGGTGGCAACCATGTCGCCCCAACCGCGGTTGTCCGTAAACCAGATCATGTAGCCGGTGAACGCGGTTTCCATGCGCTTCTCGTACTTCATCGCTTCGAACACGGTGCCGCACGCGGTCGATGTGAAGTTCGGGGGCTGCGGCACGCGCGGGACGCAATTCGGCATCGTGCCGATCGGCTCCGTTGCGCTGGTGCCCGCCGGAATCGGCGGCAGGCCGTGGCGTTCGCGGCTCGCATTGATCAACGGGATCGCCTGCGCGACCTGGCCTCCGCGCAGATATCCTTCGGCGGCCAACATGGTCATTTCAGTCGCGGACATATCGGTGTAGGGCCCGACGTTCTGATTGGCGCGCGTCCGCCCATATCGCCGGTGCTGATAAACCGAGAAGCCCCAACCGGCGCCCGGTGGCACGTCCTGACCATTCGAGTTGCGAATGTAGCGGCCGGCTGGCACCTCGATCTGCGAGATCGCGTCGGCCAGCTGCTCGACATTCGTCTCGCCAGCAGGCCAGCGGGTGTCGGGCGTGCGCAACGTGAACGGCACGCGCGCATCGCGAGTCGTGGCGAGCCACGCATCGTAGGCCCCGGACGTGTCCGCCATCCCATAATACCACATCGGGAGCTGATGCCACGAGGGAGCCACGTACATCTGCTGCGCGTCATACTGCGCGCGCCAGCCGACACTCGGATCCATCTGGGGCTCGTGATCGGCCGTGATGCCGTTGGTCGCGTCGCTGATGATGGCCTGCCAGTCCAGCGCGGCACGCTCGGCCGGCGTACGTGGCATCCCGGCGCGAATCCGAGCGCGATACGACCGCGCAAGCCGAATGAACTGATCGCGCGTGAGTGGGAGCCCGTTGATCCAGTTCGCCGGCAGCGGAAACCCACCAGACCCTGCGGCAACGTCGCTGCCTGCGAGTGCCACCGCCGAATCGAGCATGGCGATCGCCGCCTGCCCCACATCGGCCGCGGACGAGAGCCCCGGCACCTCATCGGAGGGAACGGCGGGCGTGACGATGGCCGCCGAATCGTATCCAAAGGCGACGTATCCAAGCGCCTGCCCGAGAATCATGAAGGAGAACGCTTTGGCTCGAGCATTGCGTGCCGGCGTGCCAAGGGTGGACCCTCGCTCCACGAGCGCGTCAATGGCACGGATGGCGTTGCTCGCCGAGCGTGCCTGCCGCTGAAACTGGCTGAAGTTGTTCAGATTGCCGACCTGCACGTCGTTGCCGAGTTCATTGATCAGAATGCCGCGCGGCAACGCGGTGCGCGGCGCCATGCCGAAGTTGTTCACCGTCGCAAAATTTTCGCCCGCGTAGATCTTCGCCTGATTGTTTACCGATTCGTTCAGGCGTTGCATGTCGTTCAGCTGAACGCCAAGCCCCGCGACGACACCCTCGATGCCATCAGGCGTCGACAGTGCACGCGCAACGTCCGGATTATTGAAGTTTTCAACTTCGAGCAGGTCGCCCGAGCAGCCGATCAGGCCGGCCGCAAGGAACCCACTGAAGAGAACAGCGTGCTTTCGCATCGATAACTCCCAAGTGGTGGTGACGGAGGTCGCACGGCCAGCGTGCGGCCTCTCAGGACGGCCGAGTGCTCAGAAGCTGGTGGCCAGCGAAAACGTGAACTGGCGCAGGTTCGGGAAACCGAAAGCGTCGATCGCGTTCAACACGCCCGAGCCGGCGGTGCCACCGGCCAGGCCCACTTCGGGATCGAAGCCACGGTAGTTCGTGAAGGTGAGCAGGTTGCGTCCGATGATCGAGGCCGTCCAGTCGCCGAAGCCGCCGACGCGTCCGATTCGGTAGCCAAGCGTGACCTCACGCAGCCGCGCGAAGCCGGCGTCTTCGGCCGTCTGATTGTTCGGGCCGAGCACGTCGTACAGGCCACCGATGCCGAACGACGCCGGTGCCGCGGCGCGCCAGTAGTAGCCGATCGGACGTGCCGTTTCCACCGTGGCGCCGATCTGATCCGTATCCGCGTGCTGGAAGTCACCGAGCGACCACTGGCGGGCGATGTTGTACACCGTCTTGCCGATCGTGGCGTCGATGAGCGCATACGCCGTGAGGCGCTTGTAGCTGAAGGTGTTGGCCATCGACCAGCGGTACGACGGGAGTGCACTGCCGAGCGGGTACAGCGCCGCCGCGCCCGCGGAGTCGCGCTGAATGATCGGCAGACCCCAGTTGATGATCTGGTTGCCCCACGGCGCATCGGCCGCCGCCACGTTGGTCATCCACAGGTTCTTGGTGATGCCGTCGCCGAGCGTGTTGCCTTCACCGACGTACACGACGTACCCATCGCTGTTGCGCTGATACGCCCGCCCGTCGCCACACTGCGCCGCGAAGTTGGCCGGCAGGTCCGAGCACTGCGACACGAACCGGCGACCCCAGATGGTGCCGAAGTTCTCGCCTTCACGGATCCGGAACATCGTGTTGCTGCCCTGCTGTCCGGCCGCACTGTTGAAGTACTCTGGCACGTCCAGACGCGAAATCAGCGATGTTGTGCGGTCGAAGTTCAACTGCACCGAGTAGTTGAGGTCGAGACGCGCGATCACCGGAATGCGCAGCGTGGCCTCCCACGTGTTGTTCGTGAGTTCACCCGCGTTGATCCACTGGTTCTGGAACCCGGACACCGACGGCGGCGGCACCTGCAGCAGCTGCCGATCGATCACGTTGTTTGCGTGCGTGAGTGTGACGCCGTACCGGCCGAACAGCTCCATGTCGACGCCGAGCTCGATCTCCGTGGAGACTTCAGGCTGCAGGAATCGGTTGCCGAGCGTATTCGGGTTGAGCGCGCCGCCCGAGCCGATGGTGAAGGTCTCGTACTGGGCCGTGAAGTTCGGACGATTACCGGCAGTACCGCGCGACGCGCGGAACTTGAGGTCGGAGAACATCGGCACGTTGAACCACGGCTCATCCGACAGGCGCCAGGCGCCGGAGATGCGACCATACGACTGCCAGCGGTTGGCCGCACCGAACAGCGACGCGGCATCGCGACGGAACAGGCCGCCGAGGATGTAGCGCCCCTTGTAGTCGAGATCGAGGTTCGCGAACATGCCCATCTGACGGACCGAGCTCTCGCCGCCACCGATGGAGAAGTTCGAGATCGCGGCGTTCTGCGTGCGCAGCCCCGGCACGGCGAGATTCGTGCCGCTGCTGTTCACGTCGACGCCATCCTGCTGTTCGTAGAGGTAGCGCAACGTCAGCCGCGTATTGAACGCGTCATCGAACCAGCTGCGGCGCGCCGTGGCATTGAGCGACGCATTCGACGAGTTGTCGGTGCTCGAACTGCGGTTGATGTTGCCGAGATTCGTGTTCGGCGCCGGATTCAGAGTGCGGTACCCGCGCTCCTGCTGCGTCTGCTGGTTGTTGGCTCGGCTGTCATACCCGTACTGTCCCTCGAGATCCAGCCACGTGAGCGGCCGCCACCGCATGTTGAGCGAGCCCACGAAGCGGCGGATGCGGTTGATGGGCTGGAAGTTCTCGAAGCTGTAGAGCGGATTCGTATTGCCACCGTGCGACGACATGACGGTGCGCAGATGCAGGCGCCCTTCATCGTCGCGGCGCAGCAGGTCTGCGCTGGCCGTCTGGCGGGTAATGGCAAACCAGGCACCACCCGTGTTCCAGTCGGAGGCCTCGTTGTAGGCCGTGCGGAACTGGATGTCGACGTCGTTTCCGAACTGATGATCAAGGTTCAGACGCACCGAGTTGCGGGTGTAGCCGTTCGCGAACCGCACCGCACCTTCCTGCCGGAGCTGGTTGATCGACGCCAGGAAGTTCGTCTTGCCAACGCGCCCTGTGGCATCGACCGTGGCGTTCGTGGTCTGACCGTTGGTGAGCACCTGACGCACCGGATTGCCGGCGAGGGGATAGCGGTTCACCTGGAAGAGCGAGCGCGCGTTCACCGCCGAGACCGGCAGCGAAATGCTGCCATCGTTCTCGATGTTCACCACCGGCAGCACGTTCGCGCCGGGCACGTTGTTCACGCGATTCGCTTCTTCCGCCAAGTCGATGGTGCGCGAGCAGGACTGCTGCGTTCCCGTCGCCACCACGCAGAACCGATCCATCGTCTCGTTCATCGTCATGAAGTGCGTGGTCGGGAACAGATACTCGTTCTCGATGCTCGAGGAACCGTATTCGATCTGCGCCCGCATGCGCACGCCCTCGGAACCGCTGCGTCCCGTGCGCGTGGTGATGTTGATGACGCCATTGCCGGCGCGCGACCCGTAGAGCGACGCCGCCGCGGCCCCCTTCACCACTTCGATGTTCTCGATGTCCTGCGGGTTGATATCCTGCAGACCGCCGATCGACACCACACCGTCGATGATGAACAGGGGGTCCTGGCCACGACCGCTCGCATTGAGCGACTGCGGACCGCGAAGAATGATCGCCGGTGCAACACCAGGTCGTCCGGAGTTGGACACGATGTTCGCACCCGGTACCTTGCCTTGCAGCTGCGCCAGCGGATTTGCACCCGCCACCGGCATGTCCGCCGCCGACACCTGCGCGACGGTGAACGCCAGCTTCTTCACCTCCGTCGCGCCAGTCACGCCAGTGACCACGACCTGGCTGAGGCGATTGACGTCCTGCTTCAGTGCGAAGTTGGTTTCGATCGTCGTCGCCGTCAGCGTGATCCGTGTGCTCGTCGCCGTGTAGCCGATGTAGCGCGCCTGCACGGTGACCTGCTGGCCGCTCACGCGACCGCCCGGGATCACGATGTTGTAGCGCCCCTGCGCGTTGGTGAGACCGCCCGTGTTGAGTTCGGCAATGAAGATGGTCGCGCCGTCGAGCGGGTCCCCGCCTTCATTCGTCACGCGACCTGTCAACGTTGCCTGTTGCTGTGCGTATAGTGACAGCGGGGCGAGCGTCGCCACCACGAGCCCCCATGCCACGCTTGTCCGAGCCAGCCACCGAGTTCCCCCGACCAGATTTCTCATCCCAACCCTCCTCTTGAAGAAAACGCACAGGAGTGGAGCGCACTGGACAGTGCCAGACTGCGTCTCGTCCAGCAGTGAGGCTGCTTGACGAGCATCGGCCTGTCCGGTGGGGCGTCCCAGTGCCCGGGGTGAGCGCTGTCTGGACGCACCGTTTGCCGGAGTCGCTGCGAAGCAACTACCGGACGGTCGGCGTGCATATGACGCGCCGACCGAAACTGCGCGCACAATGCTGTCGCCGAAAAGGCGGCCGGCATGGTGCGTAATTGTGTGGTGGGGCGATCGGATTGACGGGGAGCGTCTGTGACCGCTGTGGTGGGAACCGAGATTCTACGTTCCTGTGACCGGACGATACGTCCCATCACGGGCAAGGCAGAAGCGCAGCACTGCGAGTATGTGGAGTCCGAGGCGTTTCGTCAAGAATGAATTTCGCCGAGCTCCTCGATCACCACACGGAATGACGCCGCGTTTGACGCAAGAGACTCACGGCCGGCGCTGATCGCCCGCCATGCGGGTGTAGATCGCGAGCGCGCCGTACGCCGCACGGTCGCCCCATTCGATTCGGGCGTCGGAGGCACTGACGATCGCCAGAAAGTAGATGTCCTGCGGGTTCAGGTGCACGGCGCCACTCACCAGGACGTTGTCGATGATCACGGCGAGACAGCGCCCAGTGCGCGTGGTCCGGATGCACTCACCGGGTCGCTGCGGCACCATCAGCCCTGGTGCGCCAAGGGAGTTCAGTAGTTCATTCAAACCGGGCGAGTTCGCACGCCGCGCTTCGATCGTGCTCGGATCATACACGCGCCAACCGCGTCGTTGTGCTTCCTGGAATCGCCGCGTGTTGAGCGAGGGGCCCGCCGTGGTGGTCACTTCATCGATTTCGGTGGGCAGCTCACGAACAAAAATGTCGGCGTTGAGCGTATCGGTGTCGCTCATGGAGTATTCGTCCGACAGCGTGGGCTGCATGCCAATGCGCGTGATGCTCACGCGAAATGGCGTATTGGACTTGGCGGTGAGCCGAAGGACATACCGCCCGGCTTCGTCGGTGGTGGTCTCGCCCAGTCGCTTGCCCGTGCGATCCTCGGCGTATACACGAGCGCCATCGACCGCGATCGCGCCCTCTCGCAGTTTTACGGTCCCACGCAGCAGCTGTGCCTCAACATCGCTACCGAGTAGCGACAGTGCCAGAAACACCACGACCGCGGACGTGCAGAGCACGCCGCGGTCGTGGGCTGTCCGGTCTGGCGACCAGGTCATGTTACGGCGCCGTACGGGGTGGCTGGCGATCCACGAAGAACAGCACCGACGGATTGGCCGCCGCCGCCGCTGGCGAGTCCGCCACCGACGCGGGGAACGCCACCGCCGTGATCACCGACCCCGGAATCGTAGCCCCACCGATCGGATTGACGGTG
>JAABRL010000081.1 GCA_011390935.1 Gemmatimonas sp. | reverse complement strand
GGCGCACACGCGTACGATGTGCGCGTGTTCACCGCCTCAGTCGAGCTGACGAGAAAGGCGCGCACACTCACGGGGGTGGTGCAGCTGTGTCAGCTGCTGCCCGGCATTCTGGTGCCGTGGCGCAATCCTGTGTGGGTGCAGTTCGTGACGCACAAACTGCTGCGTCTGGCGACACCGCTGTTCCTGCTCACCGGCGTACTCGCCGGCCTGTGGTTGGTGGTGGAACTGCTGCGCGAATGGCCGGCGATCACGCTGGCCGTGCTTGGTGTCGTAAGCGCGCTTGTCCTGCTGGTCGCGCCGCTGCGAACGCTCATCCTTGGTGCGGTACGATGGACCATCGCGATGCAGTTCGCGGTGGTGAAGGGTGTGCTGAACGGCTTGCGAGGGCGGTGGTCAGTGTGGACGCAGTCTCGCTGATGAGTGCCTTGCGCCACGTCCCCGTGGTCCCGTCACTGCCCTACTCAGTGCAGCCGTTCATTCATGAGCATGGCGCGCCGAGTCCCGGTCTCGCCACGACGTAACACTCCAGCCTAGTATTGGCACCGCGAGCACGAGCGCCCACAGCAGATCGAGTGCGTGCACCTGCCAGCGCGTCATGGCGCGAGCGCGTGGCAGCAAGGCGCCCCAGCCGCGAAACACGGACGGTGCGGGCATGGAGAACGTTCGTGCGGAGGGACGTGCTTGCATCTCCACTCCGCCGGTGGTGAGGCGCGCGCTCCAGATCACGGTGCCGCCACCGAGATCCGTATACACGTCCGGCGTACGCAGGCTTGGCGCAGACATGCGAAGCCGAGCAGCGTTGGTCAGCCGATGCAGCACGAGCGCATCACCCTCTCGGCCCATCGCGAAGAGCTCACTGTCTTGGTTGGCGTTCACCAGCCGGACCGTGTAAGCCAGCCGCCTCGTCGGCGGGCCGGGGACTTCGACAAGGTCCAAGGTGGCCACCCCATTTCGCAGGTGATGCACCACAGCGCTGTCCCGAATCCGATTCGATGGCAGGCTGATCGAACCGACAGCCACCTCGCGCAGCGTGCCCGAATGTGGATCGCTCCACGCGCGAACTGGTGTGCGCTGCAGGTACCACTCGCCCTCGGGGAGCCAGGGTGCCGAGCTCCATCGACCGAACCAGAGCAGTGACGCCGTGAGGGCCGCGTATGCGCTGACGAGCAGTCTTCTGCTCCGGCCTCTCGGCGCAAGCAGCACGACTCGATAGTGCCACAGCAGCGCACCGATCAGTGCGCCGCTCCCGTTGGCCAGCAGATCGCCGAGCGCGGTGGTACGACCCGGCACCACGAACGCCTGCAGGAGTTCAATACTCGCCGATACGCCAAAACCGACCAGAGCGGCCGAGACGCGCGTCACGCCAAGCTGTACCAGCAGTGCGCCGAGCGGAACGAAGAGCAGGATGTTGAGCAGGAACCCCGAGCCGCCCGATTCACCGCAGGTGAGGCACAGCGAGAGCGTACTCCTGGTGTCGCCAGTGGGCACGAGCGTGATCGCAGCCACAACGGCGAACCAGCCGGCAAGTGCCGTGATCGCGCCTAGCTGCGGCCGTATTCCCGTCGCCAACGCTCGACAGTGCCGCACATGTCAGGCGGTGCCGCCGAACACCTCGAGCGCCAGCTCCACGCGCCCGAACGGCGCACTCACCTGCACACCCTGCACCACATCGCGCACGCGCTCCAGCATTTCGCGCGCAATCGCGATCCCCTCGGCGAGCGCGTGATCCTTGCTGATCGCATTCGCCGCATGCATGCGTCGGAGCACCGAGTCCGGTACCGTCACGCCGGGCACCTCGTTGGCCAGAAACTCCGCGTTGCGCGCCGACACCAGCGGCCAGATGCCGGCCACGATCGGAATGCGCACATGCTCGATCGTGCCAAGGAAACGCTCCAGCTGCTCCACGTCGAATACCGGCTGCGTGATGGCGTACTCCGCTCCCGCTTCCACCTTGTATTCAAAACGACGCAGCTCGTGGCCGGCATCGATCGCGGCCGGGTTCACCCCAACGCCCACCGCGAAGCGTGTGGGCTCGCCAATAGCGTTACCGCCCGGATCGAGTCCGCGATTGAGGTTGCGCGCCAGATTGGTAAGCCCGATCGCGTCAATGTCGAACACGGCCGTGGCGTCGGGATACGGCCCCATCTTCGGCGGGTCCCCCGTCACGAGCAGCACGTTGCGCAATCCGAGTGCACTCGCGCCGAGCAGGTCGCTCAGCATGCCCAGCAGGTTGCGATCACGGCAGCAGTAGTGCGTCACCGCCTCGATGCCCGTACGCTCGATGATGAGCGACGTCGCAATCGCCCCCATGCGACTCTGCGCACGCGGGCCGTCCGGCACATTGATCGCGTCCACTCCCGCCGCGTAGAGCGTGGCGGCATCGCGTTCGAGTCGGCTCGTGTCCACACCACGCGGGGGCACGATCTCCACGCTCGTCACCCATTCGCCGCGCGCGATCTTGGCGCCAAACCGGGACCGCTCCACCAGGGGCACCGGCTCGACGCCCACCGGCACGCCAGCGGCCGAGTCGCGCACCACGCTCACCACCGCATCACGATGACGCGGCACCAGCGGCCGCACCCCTTCCACGATCGCGTGAATGTGCTCCGGCGTAGTACCGCAGCAGCCGCCGATCACCTTCGCGCCGGCCTGAATGAGGTGCCGCGCATACGTGGCCATGTACTCGGGGCTGGCCATGTACATGTTGCGCCCGCCCACCTCGCGCGGCAGCCCGGCGTTCGGCTGCGCGGACAGCTTCTTCGTGGCCACCACGGCCATGCGCTCGATCGCTTCGAGGATCGTCTGCGGACCCACGGCGCAGTTGAGACCGATCACATCGGCGCCCCACCGCTCGAGCGCGCGCACGATGTCTTCCGGTGTGGCGCCATAGGCGGTGCGCAGATCGGGGCCCACCGTCATCTGGGCAATGATGGGCAGCGACGGTGCGGCCTCGCGGGCTCCCGCAATGGCCTGCTCCATCTCCTCGAGATCGCTGAACGTCTCGAGCACGAAGCAGTCCGCCCCCCCTTCGGCGAGTGCGGCCGCCTGCTCCGCGAACCACTCCCGCGCTTCATCGCGACTGGTGGGGCCATACGGCTCCAGCCGAACGCCCAGCGGCCCGATCGCGCCGGCGACCAGCCGCGACGATCCGGCCGCATCACGCGCCAGCTCGGCGGCTTTCCGGTTGATCTCCGCGGTCTGCGCCTCGAGCCCGTATTGCGTCAGCTTCGCCCGATTGGCGCCGTAGCTGTTGGTCTCGATCACCTCGGCGCCGGCCTTGGCGTAGGCCGCGTGCACATCGCGCACGAGGTCGGGGGCACGCAGCACCAGTTCGTCGTAACACTGGTTGATGAACACCCCGCGCGCGTACAGCATCGTGCCCATGGCGCCGTCGAAGAGCACGACGTCGTCAGGGTTCACGAGGCGATTCAGTAGCGCGGCGCGCTCTGGTGGGACCGTTCCACGCATATCTTTCCAATATAGGGACGCCGGGGCTCCCGCCAGAAGGCGGAGGAGCACCGACCATTCACATTGCGCACTCAACTGTAATGCAACTCATTACCGGCGCCGCAGGGTTCATCGGCGCGCACCTCGCGCACCAGCTGCACGCGGAAGGGGCCTCGTTGCTGCTGGCCGACTTCGTGCCGGAGCCGGTCAAGGCGCGTCACCTGGTAGGGCTCGCCAACCACCCCTTCGCCGACGCCAGCGCCATGTTCGTGGCCGGCGCCGAGCTGCCCGCCCTTGGCAAGCACGCCGCCACGCTCTCGGCGGTTTGGCATCTCGGTGCCAACTCCGACACCACCACGCGCGACTGGGACCACCTGCTGCACGTGAACATCGGCGCCTCGCAGCAGCTTTGGCGCTGGTGCGCCGCCCAGGGGGTGCCCTTCTATTACGCCTCGAGCGCGGCGACGTACGGCGACGGCGCCCAGGGCTTCAGCGACCGCACGCCCCCCGAGCAGCTCACCCCGCTCAACCTCTACGGCCGCAGCAAGAACGACTTCGACGCCTGGGTGCTCGAGCAGGTCGCCACGGGCGCCCCGCAGCCGCCGCACTGGGCCGGCTTCAAGTTCTTCAACGTGTACGGCGCCCGCGAGGGACACAAAGGACGCATGGCGAGCATTATCTGGAAGGCCGAGCGTGACATCGCCGCGCTCGACCGTGTGCAGCTCTTCGCCAGCAACCACCCCGACTTCGCCGACGGTGAGCAGCGACGCGACTTCGTGTACGTGGGCGATGTAGTGGACGAAATGCGCTGGGTGGCGAACAATCAGCCGCCCTCCACCATCTACAACGCCGGCACCGGCGTGGCCAGCACCTTCCTGGCCATGATCGAGGCCTACTTCGCCGCCCGCGGTGAAGCACCCCGCATCGAGTTCGTGCCCATGCCCGAGTCGCTCGCCAACCAGTACCAGAACTTCACGCAGGCCGATATGAGCACCATCCGCAGCGCCGGCTTCGCAAGGCCCCCGGTATTGCCCGCCGAGGGCGTCGCGCTCACACTCGCCGAGATGACTGCGCTCGGCTGGCGTCACCCCTGAACAGCAACAGCGGGACAAAAGAAACAGAAGAAGAGGAAGAAACAGAAGAAGAAAAAACTTGGATGCTGGTGCCCCCGTCTCCCTCGCCAGGAGCCGCGACGCCTTGTGGCCCTTGATCTCTTCTTCCCTCCTTCCCCCACTCGGTTGCAGTTCTCACTGGCCGTATCAGTCAGAAGGTCGCAACTCATGCCCTACTCCAGCACACCACGATGACCCGCGCCCAGCGCCTTGCCCTGCTCCCCGATCTGCTCGCCCGTCGCATTCTCGTGCTCGACGGCGCCATGGGCACCATGCTGCAGCGCCACAAGCTCGGCGAAGCAGACTTCCGGGGCGCGCGCTTCGCGGACCACCCGCGTGATCTCAAGGGCAACAACGATCTACTCGCCATCACCCAGCGCGACATCGTGGGCGGGGTGCACGCCGCCTATCTCGAAGCCGGGGCGGACATTCTCGAAACCAACACGTTCAACAGCACGCGCATCGCCATGGCCGATTACGGCATGGAGCACCTCGCGTATGAACTGAACGTCGAAGGCGCGAAGCTCGCACGCGAAGTCGCCGACCGTTTCGAAACCCCCGAGCGCCCGCGCTACGTGGCCGGCGTGCTCGGCCCCACCAATCGCACCGCGTCCATCTCCCCCGAAGTGGAGAACCCCGGCGCACGCAACGTCACCTTCGCCGAGCTCGTGGAGAGCTACACCGAAGCCGCGCGCGGTCTGCTCGACGGCGGTGCCGATATGCTGCTCGTGGAAACGGTGTTCGATACGCTGAACGCGAAGGCCGCGCTCTTCGCCATCGCCGAGCTGTTTCACACCATCGGAGAGAAGGTGCCCGTGATGGTGAGCGGCACCATCACCGATGCCAGCGGCCGCACCCTCAGCGGCCAGACCGCCGAGGCCTTCTGGCACAGCGTCATGCACGCCGACCTGCTCAGCGTGGGGCTCAACTGCGCGCTCGGCGCTGACCAGCTGCGCGCCTATGTGGCCGAGCTCTCGCGCATCGCGAACGTGCATGTGAGCGCGCACCCCAACGCCGGGCTCCCCAACGCCTTCGGTGGCTACGACGAAACGCCCGAGATCATGGCCGAGCAGATCGGCGAATGGGCCAAGAGCGGGCTGCTCAACATCGTGGGCGGCTGCTGCGGCACTACACCCGAGCACATTCGTGCCATTGCGCAGGCGGTGCAGGGGTTCACACCGCGCGCCATTCCCGATGTGCCCCCGCATCTGCGCCTGAGCGGGCTCGAGCCGGTGGTGATTTCACCCACCACCAACTTCGTGAACATCGGCGAGCGCACCAACGTCACCGGCAGCGCGCGTTTTGCAAAGCTCATTCTCTCCGGCGACTACGCCACCGCGCTCGAGGTCGCGCGCCAGCAGGTGGACAGCGGCGCGCAGCTCATTGACGTGAACATGGACGAAGGGCTGCTCGACGCCGAACACGCCATGCGCACGTTCCTCAATCTCGTGGCTGCCGAGCCCGACATCTCGCGCGTGCCCGTGGTGATCGACTCCAGCAAATGGAGCGTGATCGAAGCCGGACTGCAGTGTGTGCAGGGCAAGGGCATCGTGAACTCCATCTCGCTGAAAGAAGGCGAAGAGGAGTTCCGTCGCCAGGCGCGCCTTGTGCGCCAGTACGGCGCCGCCGTGATCGTGATGGCGTTCGATGAACAGGGGCAGGCAGATACCGTGGAGCGTCGTGTCTCCATTGGCGAGCGGGCGTACAACATCCTCGTGCACGAGCTCGGCTTCCCGCCGCAGGATGTCATCATCGACCCCAACATCTTCGCCATTGGCACCGGCATCGAAGAGCATGCGCGTTACGCGCTCGATTTCTTCAGCGCCACGCAACAGCTCAAGGCGAAGCTGCCGCACGTGCGCATCAGCGGCGGCGTGAGCAACGTGAGCTTCTCCTTCCGCGGCAACAACCCGCTGCGCGAAGCGATCCACGCCGTGTTCCTGTACCACGCCCTGCACGCCGGCATGGACATGGGCATCGTGAATGCCGGGCAGCTCGTACCGTACGAAGACATCCCGGCCGACCTGCGCGAGCGCGTGGAAGACCTCGTGCTCGCGCG
>JAABRL010000080.1 GCA_011390935.1 Gemmatimonas sp. | reverse complement strand
CGGTGGATGCGCCTCACCGGTGCGGCGCTTTCGGCGCTCATTGGCGCCACCGCGTTCACCGTGTGGAACCAGAGCGTGGTGAACGAGAAGGTATACACCGTGTCGCTGCTGGGGCTCGCGGCGATCTCGTGGATCACGGTGCGCTGGTGCGACGATCCCGATGGGCCGGCGGCCGATCGGCTGCTGGTGCTCGTGGCGTTTCTGCTTGGACTCGGCTACGCCAATCACATGGCCGGTATGCTCGCGGCACCGGCGGTGGGCCTGGCCGTACTCGTGCACCGTCCGCGCACGCTGCTGCGCTGGAAGCTGCTGCTCGCGTGTGCTGCCGCGCTGGCGTTCGGCATCACGCCCTTTGCCACGCAGCCCATTCGGGCCGCGCACTTTCCCGCGATCAACGAAGGTGAACCCACCGGCTGCACCACCGAGATCAGTGTGGCGTGCACCTTCAGCGCCACCACGTACGATCGCTTCATGTACAACTTCAATCGCGGTCAGTACGGCAAGCCCGACCTGACCCAGCGACAGGCGCCCTTCACCGCGCAGGTGGGGATGTACTGGTTGTACTTCAAGTGGCAGTACTGGCGCGACGCGTACGGCGAACGGCCGGGACTGCAGAATGCGCTGGCGGTGCTCTTCCTCATTCTCGGACTGCTTGGCGGCTGGGTGCACTGGTCGCGCGACCGACGCACTTTCTGGTACATGGGGCCGCTCGTCTTCATCATGACGATCGGGCTCATCTACTACCTCAACTTCAAGTACGGACACTCGCAGGCGCTCGAACTCGGGCGAAGTGTCGCGCGCGAAGTGCGTGACCGGGACTACTTCTATCTCTGGGCCTTCTCGGCGTGGAGTGTGTGGGCCGCCCTGGGGCTCGTGTACCTGTGGGAATCGTTCGCCACGCTCATGGGCAACGAATCGGTGCGCACGGGGCAGACGATGGTGTCGCTGCCCACGCGCCGCAGCTTCCTCATCGCATCGCCCGTGCTGCTGGTGGCTGCCATGCCGCTCGTGGGTAACTGGGAGCAGGCCTCGCGCGCCAACCAGACCGACACTGCCGACTTCGCCGCCGACCTGCTCAACTCCGTGGAGCCCTACGGCATTCTGGTGACGGTGGGCGACAACGACACCTTCCCGCTCTGGTACGCGCAGGAAGTGGAGGGGGTGCGCAAGGACGTGCTGGTGGTGAACACCTCGCTGCTCAACACCGACTGGTACACGCGACAGGTGATCCGCCGACCGGTGTACGAATACGATCGCGCGAACGGACCGGCGGTGTATCGCGACCGCGAGTGGCCGCGCCCCGAGGGACCGGCGCTGCAGCTCTCGTTCGAAGAGGCGGATGCAATTCCGCTGTACATCGATCTGGGCGAACAGCGCACCTTCCAGAAGAACGATCTCGTCGCGACCGCACAGCGTGCCCAGATCACGCGCGCCGAACTGCTCATCTACTACATGATGCGCGACTCGTGGCCGCAGCGTCCCATGTACTTCAGTCGAACGGCGGGTGGTCTGCCCGGCGATCTCGGCTTCGCGCCCTACGTGCTCACGCAGGGATTGGCACGACGCGTGGCCGACGAACCGGTGATGCCCGGACGCGACACGGTGCTCGTGCGCGGCGAGGGCATGGTGGATGTCACGCGCAGTGCGGCGCTCTGGCGCGATACGTTCAAGGCCAATCGCTCCCTCGCGGCACGCAACGGCTGGGTGGACGACGCATCGCTCGGCATTCCCGATCTGTACGTGATCACCGGACTCGGCATCTCGGAGGCCCTCGCGAACGCGGATCGCGGCGAGGAGTCCGACAGCGTCTTTCACGAGGCGCGGGCGATTGCGCGGGCCATGCGCCGAGAGAGCGTGTTCGGGCTGGACCGTCCGGAATTCGACCTGCGGCCGGGCGACCAGACGCCGCCGACGCCATTATTGTTGCCGACGCCCACCGAATCCGCGGTACCCCCAGCCAATCCTACGCCATGACCACGTCGCTTTCGGCCCTCGCGGTGATCGCCGCCGCGGTCGGCACCGCACTCGTTGCCCCGTCGTTTCAGGCACCGGCCGCCGAGCGCGGGGCACCGCCGCGCGTGACCGTGCAGCAGACCGGCACCACTGCCCTGCTCTTCGCGGTGCACGCCGTCTCCGATCGCGTGGTGTGGGCCTCCGGCACGGGGGGCACCGTGTTGCGCACGGTCGATGGGGGCACCACGTGGACGCGCACGCCTGTCTCCGGCGGGGATTCGCTGCAGTTCCGCGACATTCATGCGTTCGGTGCCGACACCGCGTTCGTGCTTGCCATTGGCAACGGTGAAGCGTCGCGCATCTACCGCACGGTGAACGGCGGCGCGTCGTGGACGGAGCAGTTCCGCAATACCGATCCTGACGCGTTCTACGACTGCTTCACCTTCACCGATGCGCAGCATGCCATCGTGTTCGGTGACGCTGCGAAGGGGCGAACGCACGTGCTGCGTACCGTGAACGGCGGCGATACGTGGGCGCTGCTGCCACCGGAATCCGTGCCGGCCCCGCTCGAGGGTGAAGGCGCCTACGCCGCGAGCGGTCGGTGCGTGGTGCATGGTGATGCGCGCACGGTTTTCATTGCCACGGGTGGTCCGGGGTCTCGGCTGTTCACCAGCACCGATGGTGGCGCCACCTTCTCGGTGCGTGAAACGCCGTTCGTGCGTAGCGCATCGAGCGGCACGAGTGGGCTCGCGTTCAAGAGTGCGATGGTCGGCATTGGTGTGGCCGGCGACATGACCAACCTGCGTGGTGATACCGCCAGCGCTGTTGTCGCGGTCACGCGCGACGGCGGGGCCACGTGGACGGTGCGTACGCGTCCTCCGCTACCGGGAGCACTCACCGGTGTGACGTGGGTACCGGGAGCGGGAGACAACATGGTAGTGGCCGCGGGATTCGGTGGCGTGTTCTGGTCTGACGATGCCGGCGCGACGTGGGGCACCATCACCGACGCGGGCCATGCGGGGCTCGATGCATTCGGTCGTACCGCATGGATCGGCGGACGCGGCGTGGTCACGCGTCTGGATTGGTGAGATGATCTTCTACGATCCGAAGAACTGGATGGGCGTGCTGCTCGACTTTCCGCGCAGCCCGGTGTTTCGCACGCTCTTCCTCGACGTGATTGGCGCCGGCCTGTACGCCGCGCTCGTGGTGTGGGTGGAGACCGATTACTTCCGCGTCGCGGTGCCGCTCGGTCCGTCGTTCCTCTCCATTCTCGGCATCATTCTTGGCCTGCTCTTGGTGTTCCGCACCAACACCGCGTACGACCGCTGGTGGGAAGGACGGCGACTGTGGGGCCAGCTCGTGAATGTGTCGCGAGGCCTTGCGCACGCGCTCGACGCGCAGCTGCCACACACGGATCAGGCGCGTCGCACGCAGTACGCCTCGCTGCTTGGCACGTTTCCTGGCACGCTGGCCGAACATCTGCGACTGCCACGCGAGATTGCGCCGGACGGCACCGTGGTGGAGCCCACGAAGCGCAAGGGCGCACCCGCGGCCGCGGCTTCGCCTGCCGCGTCGGGCACCAGCGCCCCCAATCGTGTCGTGCAGTCGATGCATCGTGCGGTCATGACGGACATCGACGCGGGAGTGCTCCCCACCGAATCGCGCATCGCACTGCAGCCGCTCCTCTCCGCGTTCGACGACATCACGGGAGCCTGCGAGCGCATCCGCAACACGCCGATTCCCTTTTCGTACAGCTCGTACATCAAGCAGTTCGTGCTGCTGTATGCGCTCGTGCTTCCGTTCGGTCTGGTGCAGGAGTTCGGATACGGCACGGTGATCGCGTCCATGTTCACCTTCTTTGCCACCATGGGACTCGAGCTGCTTGCCGGCGAGATCGAAGAGCCGTTCGGCACCGATCGCAACGACCTGCCACTCGACCAGATCGCTGGCCGCATCAAGGCCGATGTGCACGTTCTCCTGCTCGAACCCGTTCCTTCCACTTCTCCGGGGCAGACGTGATGATCACGAGTGCGCGGTATTGCGTGTCACCTCGCCGGTTGGCGGCGATCGGCGCCCTGCTGCTGGCCGCGTGCGGCGGCGCGACCGGTTCCGATGGCGTCCCCGATGTGTCCACCGTCGATCCCGCACGCAACGCCATCACCGCCGACGGCATGATGCGGCACATCGCCGTGCTCGCGCACGACTCGCTCGAAGGGCGTGCACCGGGTGGCATGGGCGAAGCGCGCACCGTGCGGTATCTCGAAGACCAGTTCAAGTCGCTTGGCCTCGCGCCCGGCAACCCCGACGGCACGTACATCCAGGCCGTGAACCTGGTGGGCATCACGTCGCGCCCCGAAGGCACGATCACCCGCAATGGTGTGTCGCGTCGATTGGCGTTCCCGCGCGACTACGTGGTGGGCACGCGCTATCCCGTGCCGAACGTGAGCGTGACCAACAGCGAGCTCGTGTTCGTGGGCTATGGCGTGACGGCGCCCGAGTTCGACTGGGGTGACTTCAAGGATGTGGACGTGACCGGCAAGACGATCGTGATGCTGGTGAACGATCCGCCGGTGCCCGATGCGAGCGGTGCGCTCGACAGCACCATCTTCAAGGGCGACGCCATGAGCTACTACGGGCGCTGGACCTACAAGTATGAGGAAGCCTCGCGTCGCGGTGCGGCGGGTGCGCTCATCGTGCATGAGACGGTCCCAGCCGGTTACCCGTATCTCACCGTGATCAACAGTTGGGGGCGCGAGAACTTCGATGTGAATGTGCCGGGTGGGCCGGAGGGGCGCGTGCAGGTGGAAGGGTGGCTGGCGCGTGATGCCGCCGACTCGCTCTTCGCCGAGGCCGGGCTCAACTTCGACTCCCTGAAGACGCTGGCCGCGACGCGCGAGTTTCGTCCCGTGTCACTCGGCAGCACGGCCAACATCACCGTGTCCACATCGCTGCGCGAGGTGCAGTCGCGCAACGTGGTGGCCAAGCTGGACGGGAGCGATCCGACGCTCACCAACGAGTGGGTGATCGTGACCGCGCACTGGGATCATCTGGGCATGGACTCGCTGCACGGCGGCGATCCGATATTCAACGGCGCGCTCGACAACGCGTCGGGTACGGCGCAGATGCTGGAGATTGCCGGGGCATGGGCGAAGCTGCCGGAGCGTGCACCGCGCTCGGTGCTGTTCATTGCGCTCACCGCCGAGGAGCAGGGCTTGCTCGGCGCAAAATACTACGCGCAGAACCCGCTGTATCCGCTCGCGAAGACGGTGGCCAACATCAACATGGATGGCATCAATCAGTGGGGTCGCACGCGCGACATTACGGTAATTGGCTACGGCAACAGCACGCTCGACGACGTGCTGCGCGAGGTGGCGGCGCGTGATGGTCGTGTGCTGGCGCCCGACCCGGAACCCGAGAAGGGGTACTTCTTTCGCAGCGACCACTTCGAGTTTGCCAAGGTGGGCGTGCCGGCGTTGTACATCAACAGCGGCAGCGACTACGTGGACAAGCCGGCCGGCTACGGCAAGCAGAAGCGCGACGAGTACACGGCCAACGACTACCACAAGCCGAGTGATGAGGTGAAGCCCGACTGGGACCTGAGCGGCGCAGTGGAAGATGCGCGCGCGCTGCTCGAGGTGGGATGGCGAGTGGCGCACCTGCGCACGTGGCCTACGTGGTCGGCGGGGGCCGAGTTCAAGGCGGAGCGGGACGCGAGCCTGGCGGGGAGGCGGTAGGGCGAGGTGCTGCGCATGGCCCGCCGCGGCGTGGGGTGTGAGCGGCGGGCGAAATTGTGTAAATTGCAGGGTTGGCGCGGTGGCAGAGTGGTTGAATGCACCGGTCTTGAAAACCGGCGGACCCGAAAGGGTCTCGTGAGTTCGAATCTCACCCGCGCCGTTGTAGAAGCCGCACCTCGGGCCGTACGGCACACCGCAGATCGCACCGCCGAGGACGCCCACACGATGTACACGCCCGTGCAGGACGGCATCGCGAAGTCCGCGCACGCCGTCAGCTACGCCGAAGCCGCGCCGCCCGAGCAGCTCTCGGGACTCGTGCACTGCTTCTGGGAACTCCGCACCCGCGCCACCCTGCCGGAGGACTTTCACTACCACGCACTGCCCGATGCGTGCGTGAACGTGCTCCTCAATCAGGTCGACACCGCCATCGCCGGCATCACGGCGCTGCACACGACCTCGACCGTGCTCAACCTCGGCAGATCGTTCCACTACGTGGGGATCCAGCTCTTTCCCGGCGTGTGGCAGGGGAACCGGGAGGAGATCGTGGACTCCTATGTCGGAACGCCGTACATGGGTTCGCTGCCCTTGGTCGCAACGAGTGAGCAACTCGCGGGACGCACGTTCGAACACATGCCTCCCCTGCTCGCCGATCTGGTGCAGTGGTTCCTGGCGCATGGACACGTAGTGCCCAACCCGGTCACCGCCCGGATTCTCGCGCGCATCGACGACATCGGATCGGTTGCGGACATGGCGGCGCTGGCCGGCATGTCGACTCGCCAGTTGCAGCGAACCCTCAAGCAATCCACGGGCTTCTCGCCGCACGACCTGCTCAAGGTGCTGCGCGTGCAGCAATCGTTCCGCAAACACTACCTCGAGCTGTACGCCGACCAGTCGCACTTCATTCATTCGTTTCGGAACGCCACCGGGTATACGCCCGGTCGATATCGCGATCGCTTCGACGTCTGATTTCTACAATACATCGCCGACGCTGACGGCTAGCCTGTCTGCTCCACCCACAACCCTGGAGCGAGATATGGACAGACCGAATGCGATCCGATGGTTCGACCTGTACGTCGAGGACATGGAGCGCGCCGTCGCGTTCTACGAGGCGGTGTTCCAGCAACAACTGGAGGCCATCGGCGACCCGACGGGCGACACGATCATGCGCGGATTTCCGTCGAACATGAAG
>JAABRL010000079.1 GCA_011390935.1 Gemmatimonas sp. | reverse complement strand
GTTCATCAGATGCAATGCTCGCAGCACCAGCGGGCAAGCGTGCCTGTGCGGCCAATCGCTCGGCAATCGCATCATCGAGCGACGCGCTTCCTGCATCGACCAGCGTGACCACTGCGTGCCCACGCGGATGCTGCTCCTCGAACCACAGCGCCGCGCGCACCTCGGTAATGGGCGTGCGCCGCGCCGCCTGCACCGCGTACGCCGCGACCGCCACCAGCGTAGCCAGTCCCCACGGTAGCAACCCACGCAGCCCTGCCATGGGCTCGGCAAGCCACAGCGCGCCCACATACCACAACGCCAGTGCACCGAACGCCCATCCGATCGACACCAGCACGGCTCGAACCGTGCGCACACGAGACAGCTGTGCGCGAAGGCGCGCGACGTGAACGCGTACTTCCGTCGCGCTGGCGATGGCGGTGCCCGTTGGGCTCGACGCGCGCATCGTCAGGCGGCCCGCCGCGGGACGCGCGACCGCATGGCCTGCTCGATCAACAACGCGCCGATGGCGCCCAGCAACAGCCATCTGGCCAACGTGGACGCGTTCGGATCCGCATCGCCCACCAGTAATGTTCGCGACGCGATCGCACCACTTCCCATCACCAGGGTGCGCAACGAATCCGAAAGCAGTGGCGGCGCTGATGCACCGCACGGCGCATCGAGTGCCGCTCGCACACCGCGTGCGGAGCCGGTGAGCAGTGCATCACCGGTCGGCGCATCGAACCCGATCCAGCGCACGCATCCCGCTCCGAGTGGCGTCTCGCCGATCGCCACCGTGCCATCGGGCCACCAGGCGTTCGGCGTGGCGTTGGCGGGCACGTGCGGCACGCGACGCATCGGTGTCACCATCGCGAGCCCGCGTGCCACCACGGCGAACCCGCTGTCTGCCGTCGCGGCTGAGTTCGCGATGGCGCTATCCGGCCACACCATGAGCACGCCGCCGTCACGAGCGAAGGCCGAATCAGCCGCGAGCAACACACCAAATGCACGGCGAACGGTTGATGGTGCAGCGGTGTCCCCCACAGGCGCCGACGGCACGGCCGTGAGTTCCACACGTCCGGGCCACGTGGCGCGCGCTGCACGCAACGCGGGGATCGCCGCGTCTTCACGAAACGGTGAGATCACTACCAGTGACATCGAATCGGCGCGCGCGGCGACAGTAGCAGCTTCCCGACGCGCGACAAGCAGTGCACCTGCAAGCGACGACCCGTTCGGATCACTCGCGAGCAGTGCCATCGTATCGACGAACGTACGCAACGCTGCCGCGTCACCACGTACCGAGCGACCATCGCTCGTTACCACGCCAAGCACCGGAGCGCGTGCGTCGAGCGTCGCACGCGCCGAGTCGCGCCAGGCCATCGTATCGGACGCGAAACGCGGCAGGTCGAGCGCCAGCAGCGTGGCCAGTGGCGCACGCGAGGGGGCCATGCTGAACCCCGCAAATGCGGCCCCCGCCAACAGCACCGCGAGCACGCGCAAACACAGCAACGCCAGATCGCGCAGCGTACGCGCACGGCTCACTGCATCGAGTGGCCCGTTCGGCACAAAGCGCGTGGTGGGCAGCGCCAGCTCCGGCGGCCGTCCCACCGACAACAGATGCGCGAGCACGACGCCGAGCGCGGCGACGCCACTCAGCCACAGCACCCACGGCGTCTGCACCGCGATCATGCGAGTTGCACCAGACGCCGCACGGCCTTGGCGGGCGCTTCGTCACAGGGCACCGTGAGATGCCGAGCACCCGCCGCCAACACACGTCGCGAAAAATCCGCGCGCCAGGCATCGAACGCACCGCGATAGGTCGCTCGCGCATTGGCCATCAAGGGTCGGCGATCGTCGTCGTGTTCAGGATCGCGCGCCTGCCACGCACCAGCGGGCGGCTCGAGCTCCCATGGATGCACCACGTGCACGAGCGTCACCTCGGAACCTGCGGCACGCGCCCGGGCGAGCGTGGCCACGAGCGTGACATCGTCATCGAGCCCATCGGTGATCACCGCGATGCGCGCCCCCGCCGGCACGCGCGCGAGCAGAGGCGAGAGCGGCGCCGACCCTGCTGGCGTGATGTCATCGAGCACGCGACCGATCGCCTGCACCGTGCCGCGACGCGTGCGCGCCGGCACACGACGCCCATCGGGGCGCGTGGCCACCATCAGCCCCACCGGATCGCCCGTCGCATGCGCCGATGCCGCGAGCCCTACCGCCAGCGCACGCGCGGTCGTCCATTTATCGGGCGCACGTGCTTCAGCGCGCGTCGCGCCGTCCGTAGGGAACGCCATCGACGCCGACGCATCCACCACGATCCACGTGGGCCACCAGGCGCGTTCATCGGTCACGCGCACGAACGCGCGATCGCTGCGCGCAAGCAACCGCCAATCAATGCGGCGCGGATCGTCGCCCTGTCGATACGCGCGAAACTCGGTGAACTCGCCACTCGTGCCACGCTGGTTTGCTCGATGCGCGCCCGGCAGTCCGGCGCGAACGCGCTCGCGTGTCGGCCACGTCACACCACGCAGCGCGTCGAGCAGCGGACCGATCGCCAGTGGAGCGGGCATGGCAGTCGGCGAGTCAGCGGCGGGCGCGCATCACGCACCCGTCGGTCACGTCGACAACCGACTGGACGGCGCCGGCACGTGGGCAAGCAGCGCATCCACCAACGGGTCCGACGACACGCCATCGGCTTCGGCCGCAAAGTTCGGCAGTACGCGATGCCGAAGCACCGGATGCGCTACGCGACGCACATCGTCGGGCGACACCGCGGCGCGACCATCGAGAAACGCGGCGGCCTTGGCGCCGAGGATGAGCGCCTGTCCGGCGCGCGGGCCGGCGCCCCACCGCACATACTGCTGCACGAGCGGCGGCACGTCGTTCGAATCGGGACGCGTCGCGCGCACGAGGGTGGCCGCGTACTGCAGCACTGTGTCGGCCACCACCACATCACGCACACCGCGCTGCAGCGCGATCACCGCCTCGGCGTCCATGACCGGGGCCGGTGCGGCACTGCTGCGTCCCGTCGTGGCCCGCAGAATCTCCACCTCTTCGCTCGCGCTCGGATACCCCACGCGAATGTCGAAGAGAAACCGATCGAGCTGTGCCTCAGGCAACGGATAGGTGCCCTCCTGCTCGATCGGATTCTGCGTGGCCAGCACGAAGAACGGCTCGGGCAGACGCATCGTCTCACCGGCGGCCGTCACGCTGTGCTCCTGCATCGCTTCAAGCAACGCCGCCTGGGTGCGCGGCGGGGCACGATTGATCTCGTCGGCCAGCACGATGTTGGTGAACAGCGGGCCGCGCACGAAGCGAAAGGCACGATGTCCGTGCGCGTCCTCTTCGAGCAGTTCCGTGCCCGTGATGTCGCTCGGCACCAGATCGGGCGTGAACTGAATGCGGCGGAAGCCCAGATGCATGGAGTCGGCCACGGTGCGAATCATGAGCGTCTTGGCGAGGCCGGGCACGCCCACCAGCAGCGCGTGACCGCCGGCGGCCATCGCCATCAGGATCTGCTCCACGACCATATCCTGTCCGATCACCCGACGCGCCACCTCTCGGCGGACATCGGCAACCACGGACACGAGTGCAGCGGGCGAACGATCAGCAGCCGGAGCAGTCACGGGGCGCCGGCTCAGCGAATCGGACGACGACGGCGCGCGTGCACCAGCACGGTCGTACCGGCACGCACGCCGACGGCGCTCAATGGCAGCGATTCGTCGCGAATCTCGGTGCCGCCCACCTTGGCCATGTATGCGGCCGGATCACGCTCGTCGGCCATCAGCGCGGCGAGCGCGGCCAGCTTCACCGCGGCCACTGTCGTGCTGGCCGAGACCTGCAGGCGTACCGCGTCCCACGCCTCGTGCACTTGCCCGCGAATGACGAACGCCTCGGCCGCACCCGTCGACAGGTCGATCGTGGGGCCGTGCGTGCGCAGCTGCGTGACAAACGGCGCGCTCATGCGGGCGTCCCCGGCTCGCCCGCGGGCAGTGCCGGTGGCACCACTTCCGGCGGTGCGGGCGGCAGCGTGCTCAGGAAGCGCGCAATCTGCGCGTCGAACATGTACGACGACCCGCTCACCCGCGTGGCGCCATCAGCCGCGATTTGCGCCGCGACGGCAATCTCCTCGCCCCCCTGCCCGCGGTACGAGGCCCATCCGGGCCCCGACTTCTCGAGGAACGCTGTATAGATGGCGTTCCGACGGGCGAAGAACTCCGTCGCGGCGGCGATCACCGCCTCCGGCGCGAGCGTCGTGCGAACATCCTGCAGGGTGCGGGTCGTCTGATGGTGCATCCTTCGATATTACAGGCGAGGCCGCTTGGGGGACAGGGGCCGAACTTCTACGCGCCCCTGCAGCGCGTGCGCCGGTGTCGCGATCATGTGCGCCACCACCTCGGCCACATCCGCCGGCTCGAGCATCCACGATCGATCCGTCCCCTCGGGGAAGAGATCCGTGTCCACCGACCCCGGCATTACCACCGAGACCTTCACGCCGGCGTCGCGCACCTCGAGCATGAGCGACTCGGTGAAGCCCATGACGAAGTGCTTGGTGCCCGCGTAGCAGCTGCCGCCCACGAACGTATTCCGGCCGGCCAGCGACCCGATGGTGATCACGTGCCCGCTCCCGCGTGCCACCATCGCCGGCAGCACCGCTCGCGTTACATGAAAGAGGGCGTTGATGTTCACGTCCACCTGCGAGTGCCACTCGTCAGGGGTGAGCGACAGGAACGGCTTCATCACGGCAAGGCCGGCGTTGTTCACGAGCACGTCGGGGGCGAGTCCGTCAAGCGTGCTCGAGATCGCAGCGGCATCACGCAAGTCGAGCACGATCGAGCGGCAGCTGGCGCCAAGCGCTGTGGCCGACACCGCCACCTCGGCGAGCGCGTTGGCATCGCGCGCCGTCAGCAGCAGGTCATGCGTGGGAGCAAGGGCGACGGCAATCGCACGGCCGATGCCGCGTGAGGCGCCGGTGATGAGGGCGGTCGGTCGTGATGCGGTGGTCATGAGGCACTCACAAAGGGAATCGCCGGGTCTGCGAGGCCGCCGGTAGGCGAGACCGCGCGCTTGAACGCCCCGGCACTGCTTCAACATAGCCCGCGCCCGAGTGGTCGATACACGTCCGTGACACGGAACGGACCTGTCAGTGACATGGGGCCGTGACGTTTGTCACGAGACAGTTCCGACCACGGTGGTCGGACACTTCTGCTCCCCTCCCCGGATCCCAATCCGCATGTCGTCATTCAGACTCCTGCCCGCCTTTGTGGCCGGCCTGCTGCTCGCCTTCGCCACGCCTGCCGCGGCGCAGGGTGTCATCTCCGGTCAAATCCTCGATGACGTGAACGGCCTCGCCGTCACCGGTGTCGCCATTCGTGTCGAAGCCACCGGCCTTGGCGCCATCTCCGACCGCAGCGGCCGTTTCACCATCACGGGCGTACCAGCCGGAAGCCGCACCCTCGTGACGCGCTACCTCGGCTTCTTGCCGGTGACGCAGCAGGTCAACGTGGTTGATGGTCGC
The DNA here is from genome assembly GCA_011390935.1 of Gemmatimonas sp. Classification (GTDB taxonomy): domain Bacteria; phylum Gemmatimonadota; class Gemmatimonadetes; order Gemmatimonadales; family Gemmatimonadaceae; genus JAABRT01. Next base: position 1,755 of record JAABRL010000079.1, on the reverse strand, counting down.
ACCGTGACGGTCACGCTCCGACTCAAGTCGGCTGAGACGACGCTTGGCGCCGTGCAGGTGGTCGCCTCGCGCGCTGGCCAGGCCTCCGCGCTCAACCAGCAGAAGAACGCCGTCAACGTGACCAACGTCGTGGCCGCCGACCAGATCGGTCGCTTCCCGGACGCCAACCTCGGTGACGCGCTCAAGCGCATCCCCGGCATCACGATCGGACTCGACCAGGGCGAAGCACGCTTCGGCTCCATCCGCGGCACGGAACCGCGCTTCAACAGCGTGATGGTGAACGGCGAGCGCGTGCCGTCGGCCGAGGCCGAGGTGCGTGAAGTGCAGCTCGACCTCATCCCGGCGGACATGGTGCAGGCTATCGAGGTGAGCAAGTCGCTCACGCCCGACATGGACGCCGACGCCATCGGTGGCGCGGTGAACGTCGTCACGCGCGCGGCACCGGCCGGCTTCCGCCTCTCCGCCACCACGGGCAGTGGCTACAACTGGATTCGCAACAAGCCCGTCCTCGTGGGCGGTCTCGTGGCCGGTAATCGTTTCCTTGACAACAAGCTCGGAGTGATCGCGAGCGCGTCGTACTACGACCAGCAGTTCGGTTCGGACAACAAGGAAGGAACCTGGGACAGAACGGACGCAGGCGAAGCGTACATGAACGAGTTCGACCTGCGCCGCTATGATGTGCAGCGTACGCGTCGCTCGCTCTCCGCGGGTATCGACTACCGGTTCGACGAGAACAACAGCATCATGCTGCGCTCGCTGTACAACTCGCGTGATGACTGGGAAAACCGCTTCCGTGCACGCTATGTGCTGGACGAACCGAATGCCGCTGGCGTACAGACCACGGAAATCCGTCGCCAGACAAAGGGTGGTGGCCCGGATCCGCGCCTCAAGAACACCCGTCTTGAAGATCAGCGCACACAGAGCCATCAGCTCTCCGGCGAGCACCTGCTCGCAGGTCGCGCCACGTTGACCTGGTCGGGCAGCCTGGCGAGCGCCTCCGAGACGCGCCCTGACGAGCGGTACATCGAGTGGCGTGCCCGGAACGTGGCCATCCAGCCGAACTACAACGATCAGCAGAATCCGCAGTTCAACGCCGTGAACGCGGCCGCGATCGCACCGAATGCATTTACCTTCCGCCGCATTGAACAGCAGGAAAGCTTCACGGAGGATGTGGACCAGAACGCACGAATCGATCTGCTCCTGCCGCTGCGTGAAGGCGAGAACAGCACGAAGATCAAGTTCGGCGCCCGGTACCGCGGCAAGGAGAAGCTGCGCAACAACAGTTTCAGCCGTGCTGATCCGCAGTCATCGCTTGGTACGCTCGCGACCGCTGGCCCGCAGGACTTCACCACGGCTCGCAACTACGCGGGCAACTACCAGTACGGCACCTTCTCGACGCCGCAGTTCCTCGCCGACCTCGACTTGTTCAACGACTCGCGCTTCGAACTCGAGGATCGTCCGGACGAGTACGCGGCTGGCAACTTCACCGCCGAGGAGCGCATCACGGCCGGTTATGGCATGATCGAGCAGAGCTTTGGTCGCTCCGTCAGCGCCATTGCCGGTGTGCGCCTTGAGAACACCCGCGTGGACTACAACGGCTTCGAATACAACCTCGACACCGACGACGTCTCGCCGACCATTGGTGGCCAGTCGTACACCGACATTCTCCCGAGCATCAATCTGCGTTGGGATGTCTCGAACAACACGGTGGTGCGTGGCGCCTGGACAAACACGCTGGCCCGCCCGAACTACTTC
>JAABRL010000007.1:112582-127312 GCA_011390935.1 Gemmatimonas sp. | reverse complement strand
TTGACACGCGACGCTGGCCATCGCCGCGACGGCGAGCAGAGCGAACCTTGAAAACTTCATGAGTCTGCGACTCCTTGCGAGAGGACGAGCTGAGAAGGTCAGGGCAGCGACACAGCGCCGCGCCCTCGGAAACTGATCGGTATTCCGGGATCGGGAGGGTCCTGCGTATCGCCCTCAGGCCGATCGTTGGAGAACAGATCCAGCGACATGCCGAACGTGAGCACGGCAATGGTCGCGATGAAAGCGCCCGCCAACAGATACGACTTCGGCTTGGACAGTTGGCGTGGGCGATACCCGAGGATTGCCTCCGCGGGTATCTCCACACGTTCTCCCGACCACAGCGATGAACCACCACGCACATCCCGCGTCCCTACCACCGACATCACCACGCCCGCGGAATCCGCGGATTCGATGACGCCGTCAACGTGCTCCACGAGGTGACCGAGCCGATCACCCAGGAGGGTGCGCCCCCGATCCGAGAGCACGACCGCGGCGCGCTCCTGAAGAGCGGGCGGCGACGACTGCACCGGCAGGAAGCTGTAACAGCCCCACTGAAACAGGATCGCCACACCACCGACGACGAGCCCGATGCGACGGGAGAGCACGGGACGGTGCGACATCACTGGAAGCCGTAGGTCCCGAGCGGGGCCACGTTGGTGCCGTCGTAAATCGTACCACGACGCGCCTGCATCTCCTGATACGGCACGGGCCATTCGACCGGCGTCGTGGCCGGCAGGTCACCCCATCCACGGCTGTCCGTAAACCAGATCATGTAGCCAGTAAACGCCGTTTCCATACGCTTCTCGTACTTCATGGCCTCGAGCACCGTGCCGCACGCCGTCGACGTGAAGTTGGGCGGCTGCGGAACGCGCGGCACACAGTTCGGCATGGTGCCGATCGGGGCCGTCGCGCCGGTGCCGAGAGGAATCGGCTGCAGGCCATTGCGAACGCGGCTCGCATTGATCAGCGGGATGGCCTGATCAATCTGTCCGCCGCGAATGTAGCCCTCAGCCGCAAGCATCGAGATTTCGGTACCCGACATTTCGGTGTACGGCCCGTTGTTGCCGGCCACACGCGTGGGGCCGTACCGACGGTGATCGTACATCGAGAACCCCCATTCCGTACCAGCGAGATCTTCATCCGCCGGACGGTTCTTGAGGTACCGACCAGCAGGCACAATCAACGACGTGCCTGGCGATTCCAGATTCTGAATGGCGCGCGTGTCACCCTGCGGCCAGCGCGTGTCGGGTGTGCGAATGAGCACCCCTTCGCGATTGGCACGCGGGACCGCGAGCCACGCATCGTAGTTGCCCGAGGTATCGGCCATGCCGATGTACCAAACCGGCATCTGGTGCCAGCCACCGAGCACATACATCTGCTGCGTGTCGTAGACAGCGTTCCAGCCGAGGGCGGCGCTCATCTCGAGGTTGAAATCCTCCGTGATGCCGTTGGTGGCATCCGCAATGACCGCCGCCCAGTCCACGGCCGCCCGTCCCGCCGGGGTGCGCGGAAGGCCGGCACGGATGCGGGCACGATACGAGCGCGCGAGACGAACAAACTGATCACGCGTGAGCGGATTGCCGTTCAGCCACGTGATCGGCAGTGGGAAACCGCCAGCGCCGCCAGCTGCGGGGGAGCTGGCAATCTCAACGGCCGAATCGAGCATGGCGATCGCGAGCGCACCGACCTCTGCCGCCGCCATCAGCGGCGGCACGGAGTCCGACGGAATCGTCGGCGTCAGCGCCGCCGCCGAGTCATAGCCGAAGGCTACGTAGCCGAGTGCCTGACCAAGCACCAGAAACGAGAACGCCTTGCCGCGCGCGTTCTGCGCCGGGCTCCCAAGCGTTCCGCCACCGGCGACCAGGTTATCGATGGCACGAATAGCATTGTTGGCCGACCGCGCCACGCGCTGGAACGAGTTGTAGTTGGCGAGGTTGGCAGCCTGTTCGTTGTTGCCGATGCCGTTCACCAGTACGTTACGCGGCAGGAGCGTACGCGGCGCCATGCCGAAGTTGTTCACCGTGGCGAAATTCTCGCCGGCGAAGATCTTCGCCTGCAGGTTCACCGAGTTGTTTTGACGCTGCGGATTGGACAGCTGCTGACCAAGACCCGCCACGACACCCTCAATGCCTTCCGGTGTGGCGAAGGCGCGCTCCACGTCCGGATTGTTGAGGTTATTCACTTGCAGGCGGTCTCCTACGCAGCCGGTCAGACCGGCGAGCAGGATCGCGCTATATAGTACGGAATGCTTGCGCATCGACTCTCCCATGGGGTGGAGGCACGGGCGCGCCAGCTCGGCGCGCCCATACCGTTCCGGATCAGAAGCTTGTGGCGAGCGAGAACGTGAACTGACGCAGGTTCGGGAAGCCCGAGACATCGGTGGCATTCAGCACGCCTGAGTTGAGCGCGCCGCCAGCCAGACCGACTTCGGGGTCGAAACCACGGTAGTTCGTGAAGGTGAGCAGGTTGCGGCCGATGATCGAGGCCGTCCAGTCACCGAACCCGCCGATGCGTCCGAGGCGGTAGCCGAGCGTCACTTCGCGAACGCGCGCAAAGCTGGCGTCTTCCACCGTGTTGTTGTTCGGACCGAGCACGTCGTACAGACCGCCGATACCGACGCCGAACGGCGCCTGGGCACGCCAGTAGTACCCGATCGGCCGAGCCGTTTCCACCGTGGCGCCAATCTGGTCCGTCTCGCGGTGCTGGAAGTCGCCCAACGACCACTGACGCGCCTCGTTGTACACGAACTTGCCAACCGTCGCATCCACCAGGCCGTAGGCCGTGAGGCGCTTCCAGTTGAAGTTGTGCGCCATCGACCAGCGGTAGCTCGGCAATGCATTGCCCGTCTTGTCGATCGCCGCCGCGTTGTTCTCGTCGAAGCGGGTGATGGGCAGGCCCCAGTTGATGATCTGGTTGCCCCACGGCGACTGCGACGCCGGGATGTTCGTCATCCACAGGTTCTTCGTGATGCCTTCGCCGAGCGAGTTGCCTTCGCCGACGTACACGATGAAGCCATCGCTGTTGCGCTGGAAGCGCTGACCGGCGCCACCGCACTGCGCGGCGGACGCGGCCGGAAGCTCCGAGCACTGCTTCACGTACTGACGGCCCCACATCTGACCGAAGCTCTCACCCTGCGCAATCTTGAACTGCGGGCTCTGAATGAAGTAGAGCGGCACATCAAGGCGCGAGATCAGCGACGTCGTGCGGTCGAAGTTGAGCTGCACGTTGTAGTTCAGGTCGGGACGCGACAGCACGGGAACGCGGAGGCTGGCTTCCCAGGTGGCGTTCGTGAGCTCGCCCGCGTTCAGCCACTGGTTGTTGAAACCGGCGATGGCCGGCGGCGGCACCTGCAGCAGCTGCTGATTGATGATGTTGTCAGCCTTCGTCAGCGTGATGCCGTACTTGCTGAACAGTTCGATGTCCACACCGTACTCGGTCTCGGTGGACACTTCCGGACGCAGCGCCCGGTTGCCGAGCGTGTTCGGGTTGAGCGCGCCACCGGTACCGATGGTGAACGTCTCGTACTGCGCCGTGAAGTTCGGACGGTTACCGGCCGTACCACGCGAGGCGCGGAACTTGAGGTCGGAGAACGCCGGCACGTTGAACCACGGCTCATCCGACAGACGCCAGGCGAACGAGGCGCGGCCGTAGGTCTGCCAACGGTTCGAGGCACCGAAGAGCGACGCCGCGTCGCGACGCACGAGCGCGCCGAAGATGTAGCGACCCTTGTAGTCGAGGTCGAGGTTCGTGAACATGCCGATCTGACGCACCTGATCCTCGCCACCGCTGATCGAGAAGTTGGTGATCGCGGAGTTCGGTGTGCGCAGCCCCGGCACGGCAATCTGCTGGCCCGACGAGAACTGATCCCAGCCATTCTGTTCTTCGTACAGATACCGCAGCGTGAGGCGCGAGTTGAACGCATCGTCGAACCAGCTGCGACGCGCCGTCACGTTCACGGACGCATTCGACGAGTTGGAGCGCGAGGCGCTGCGGCTCAGGTTGCCGAGGTTGGCCGCCGGCGAGTTCGGAATGGTGCGGTACCCGCGGTCCTGCTGGAACTCGCGGAAGTTCTGACGGCTGTCGTAGCCGTACTGCGCTTCCGCGTCGAGCCACGTGAGCGGACGCCACCGCAGATTCAACGAGCCGACGAAACGGCTGATGCGGTTGAGCGGCGTCTGGTTCTCGAAATCGTACAACGGGTTCTGGTTCTGCGCGCCCTGCTGCTGCACGATGGAGCGGATGTGCAGACGGCCGAGGTCGTCGCGGCGATTCAGATCCACATACGCCGGCTGACGAGTGAGACGGAACCACTGGGCGCCGAATCCGGCATCCCAATCGGACGCCTCATTGTACGCCGTGCGGAACTGCAGGTCGACGTCGTTGCCGAACTGATGGTCGAGATTCAATCGCACCGAGTTGCGCGTGTAGCCGTTGGCAAACTTCACGGCACCCTGGTTGCGCAGCTGGTTCACAGAGGCGAAGAAGTTCGTCTTGCCCACACGGCCCGTCGCGTCAACCGTTCCGTTCCACGACTGACCGTTGGTGATCGACTGCCGCACCGGGTTGCCGGCGAGCGGGTAACGATTCACCTGGAACAGCGAGCGGAGGTTCGTGCCACCCGGGATGATGTTGTACGGGTTGGCCGAAATGCCGCCGTCGTTCTGAATGCTGGGCGGGTTGAGCGGATTCGCGCCCGTGTTGTTGTTGATGCGATCCGCTTCCGCGAGCAGATCGATCGTACGCGAACACTGCTGCTGTCCGGGCACCACGGTGCAAAAGCGGTCCATCGTCTCGTTCATCGTCATGAAGTGCGTGAACGGGAACTCGTACTCGCCTTCGATGCTCGCCGAACCGTATTCCATCTGCGAGCGGAACCGCACGCCTTCCGAGCCGGAGCGGCCGGTGCGCGTGGTGATGTTGATGACGCCGTTACCAGCGCGCGAGCCGTACAGCGAGGCGGCGGCGGCACCCTTCACGACTTCGATGTTCTCGATGTCCTGCGGGTTGATGTCCTGCAGGCCACCCTGCGAGACGACACCGTCGATGATGTACAGCGGGCCCTGACCACGGCCCGTCGCGTTCAGCGACTGGGGGCCACGCAGGATGATCGCCGGCGCCGTACCCGGACGGCCCGAGGCCGACACGATGTTGGCACCCGGCACCTTGCCCTGCAGCTGCGCGAGCGGGTTGGCACCAGCCACCGGCATGTCTGCCGCCGACACCTGCGCCACCGTGAACGCCAGCTTCTTCACTTCCGTCGCACCCGTCACACCAGTCACCACGACCTGGCTCAGACGATTGATGTCCTGCTTGAGCGCAAAGTTCGTCTCGATCGTGCCCGGCGACAGCGTGATGCGCGTGCTGGTGGCCGTGTAGCCGATGTACCGCGCCTGCACCGTGACCTGCTGGCCGCTCACACGACCGGCCGGAATCACGATGGAGTATCGCCCTTCACCCGTGGTCAGACCACCAGTATTCAGCTCCGCGATGAAAATCGTCGCGCCGTCAAGCGGCCGTCCGGCTTCATCCGTGACGCGACCCGTCAAGGTCGCCTGCTGCTGGGCCTGCACCGCCAGTGGGGCGAGGGTAGCCAATGCGAGTCCGAAAGCCACGCGCTTGCGGGCCATCCACCGCAGTCCCCCGACCAAATAATTCATCCCAACCCTCCTTAAAAGAAAACACGCAGGAGTGATGCACACCGGATATGGCTGCGTCGCCGCGTCGCTCAACCCTCGAGACGAACCGACGACCACTGTCACGTCCTGTGGGGCGTCCCAGTGCCCAGGGTGAGCACTGTTGCGGACGCACCGCTTGTCGGAGCCGGTTTCCCAGCCGGCCCCAGTACGATTGACGCATCCCGCCGCGTCAATCGTGACTGCCAATGCGAATCCGTCGCCGAAAGGCGCCAGAGATCGCGAAATGTCAAAGATGAACTCGGGTACTGAAGCGCTCGCGGCAGCGCGAAGCGCGGTCACAACTCTAAGGAAGGCAGAACGTGCAACGTGTCCCCAAATTGGGACACTCCGCCTGTTCGTGAGAGGACAGGGTCGAAGAATCGAGGCAGTATCGTGACTCGACCATGACACGTCAACCCTGCGTTACCGCCAAAACACAACCATTTCTGTGGATTGAAGCGTACGGACTTGCGCCCGAACCGCTTCAGGGGAAGCCTTTCGGTCTCCCGCGATCCGCTTAAGCTCCTTTCCCGAACATTCGCCGCTATTTATGTCACGAACAGATGCCGGAATTCGGTCTCAGACGGTGTACACGTGACGTTCGTCCGATACCCACTCCCGGTGTCCCGGAATTTTCGCGGCTCGGCCCGGGACGCCATGCGGTGCTCGCCTGGCGTGGGCGCCTCTCGTCGGAGCCGGCGCTGAACCCCGCGCTCCGCCCGCTCTGGGCGCTCGCGGCGGCGGCCTCGCGGGTCGCAACCGCGCTGGCGCCCAACTCGCCGGGCAAGCTCGCGCGCACCCTGCGGGCCCGGCGCGGACTGCTCGCTCAGATTCGCGCGGAGGCCGCACCTGTGCGCGACCCGTCTCGTCCGCTCGTCTGGCTGCACGCGCCATCGGTCGGTGAGGGACTGCAGGCCCGACCCGTGCTGGAAGCGCTTCGCCACGCGCACCCCGAGTGGCAGCTGGCCTACAGTTGGTTCTCCCCGAGCGCCGACGCCTTCGCGGCGCGGCTCGATGTCGATCTGCGTGCGCCCCTCCCCTTCGACGGTGGCCACGAAGCCGATTCCGTATTGAATGCGTGGGCCCCGACCGTCCTCGCCTTTGTAAAGCTCGACGTGTGGCCGGTGCTGGCCGAACAGGCGCAGACGCGCGGCGTGCGCACCGCGCTCATCAGTGCAACACTCGCGCCCAACTCCGGTCGGCAAGGCGCCTTCGCACGCGCACTGCTCGGTGATGCCTACGCCGGGCTCGACGCGGTCGGTGCGATCAGCGCCGAGGATGCCACGCGACTGCGCGCGCTTGGGGTGAACCGCGAACGACTGCACGTGACCGGCGATACGCGTATGGATCAGGTCTGGTCGCGCGCGCACGGAGTGGAATCCTCGCACGCGGTGTGGGCGCTACTGCCCGAGTCGGAACGCGAGATCCCTCGGCCACCCGTGCTCGTGGCCGGCTCCACCTGGCCAGCGGACGAAGCCGTGTTGCTGCCGGCGCTCTCCACGTGGCTTCGCAACACACCCGGCGCGCGCTGTATCATTGCCCCCCACGAGCCCACGGCAAATCACCTCGCGCCCATCGAGTCGTGGGCGCGCAGCGAAGGCATCGCGCTCGCGCGGCTCGGCGACGTGGAACGTGGTGCTGAGACCGGGTGGCGCGTGCTGCTTGTGGATCGCATCGGGGTACTCGGCGACCTCTACGCGCTTGCCACCATGGCGTTCGTGGGCGGCGGCTTCCACGAGGCCGGGCTGCATTCCGTGCTTGAACCGGCGGCGTTCGGCGTGCCGGTGCTCTTCGGACCCAAACATCGCAATGCACGGGAAGCCGGGGAGCTCGTGCAAACGGGAGGTGCGCAGATCGTACACGACGCCACCAGCACCTGCGCGGCGCTCGAGACCTTCACGCACCATGTCGCACAGCGAGAAGAAGCGGGACGCCGCGCCCGCGCACTCGTCGAGGCGGGGCGCGGCAGTACGGAGCGCGTGGTCGCGCTGCTGGAACGCCTTGTGTTCGAGGCGCCGCTTAGCGGCGCAGCCCGTCAGGCGTCCAGGTGAAGCCCACCGAAATCGCATCGCCTGCACCAAACTGATCGGCGCCGCTGAACAGCGCCGCCACGCGGGCGGACAGACGACGGTTGAAATCGAAGCTCGCGCCGACATCGAAGTTGAGCGAGACATCCGTCTGGCTGCGTCCGCGCGATGAACAGCTGGAGCACAGGTCAATCGAGGCGCGCGGGTGCACGAACGGCGTCACCGCCATGCCATCCTCGAGTTCAAATGTGTGCCCCATCGAGACGCCAAGCGGCACGCGAAATCCGGTGCGTCCGCTGGCGATCGACACACCAACGCCGGCCGTGAGCAGCAGGTCGAGCGGCTGCTCGTTCGTGGCGCGCATGAGATCCTTGCCCAGATTGGCCGCGCCGAACACCGCCGTGCGCGCGCCAGTCTGATTGGGATCGTACAGCCCGAGGTCGAACCCCACGTGCATCTCGCGTGTGATCTCCTCGCGCCACTGAAACATCATCATCGTGCCGCGGCTGCCCACCACCGCACCGGTGTAGTCGCGCGTAGCGACCGACGGCACCTGCAGCGCAGGATAGTTGAGCGCCTGCGCCTGCAATGCCGAAGGCAGGAGTGACGCGGCGGCGATCAGTGCGATCGCCGGAGCAAGACAACGAGCGAGGACAAGACGGAACATGCGATGGCTCCGGGGAGGTCGAAGGGGAAACGTGTGTGTACTACGTATGCGGGATCTGACGGTTCCACCGCGCAGAAGGGTTGCGTCCGACAAGGTGACGGACATCACGGTCCACGGTCGGCGTCAGCGCCGAAACGCACAACGGAGACCATCGCGCATGCGAGGTCTCCGTTGGCCACTCACGAGCAGTGCACCGATCAGCCGACGAGGCTGGCCTCCTCGGTGACGACACGCACCGTATCGTCGACGACCTGCAGGAAACCGCCGGCCACATGAAAGCGCTTGAGCCCCTCGCTCGACTCCACGCGCAGTGTGCCCGTGCCGAGCAGCGTCATGAGCGGCGCATGCAGGGGCAGAATGCCCAGCTCGCCGTCGAACGCCGGCGCCGTCACCGACGTGGCCGTGCCTTCGTACAACACCTGCTCCGGTGAAATCACCGAGACCTGCAGAGCGCCGGCCACCTGCGCCTCAGCTCTGGAACTTCTTGGCGTTGACGAGCACGTCGTCCACACCACCAGCCATGAAGAACGCCTGCTCGGGGATCTTGTCGAACTCGCCGGCACAGATGCGCTCGAACGAGGAGATCGTCTCCTCGAGCTTGACGTACTTGCCGGGAATGCCGGTGAACTGCTCGGCCACGTGGAACGGCTGCGACATGAAGCGCTGCAGACGACGCGCCCGACCCACGACCTGCTTGTCGTCTTCCGACAGTTCGTCCATGCCGAGAATCGCGATGATGTCCTGCAGCTCCTTGTAGCGCTGCAGAATGCGCTGCGTCTGCGACGCCACGTTGTAGTGGCGCTCGCCGAGGTACTGCGCATCGAGAATGCGCGACGTGGAGTCGAGCGGGTCCACGGCGGGGTAGATGCCGAGCTCGGTGATCTTGCGGTTGAGCACGACCGTGGCATCGAGGTGGGCGAAGGCCGTGGCCGGCGCCGGGTCGGTGAGGTCGTCGGCGGGCACGTAGATGGCCTGCACCGACGTGATCGAGCCGTCGCGCGTGGAGGTGATGCGCTCCTGCAGCTCGCCCATTTCGGTGGCCAGCGTGGGCTGGTATCCCACGGCGCTGGGCATGCGGCCCAGCAGCGCCGACACTTCGGAACCGGCCTGCGTGAAGCGGAAGATGTTGTCGATGAACACGAGCACGTCCGAGTGCTCCACGTCGCGGAAGTACTCGGCGACGGTGAGGCCCGCGAGACCAACGCGCAGACGCGCTCCCGGCGGCTCGTTCATCTGGCCGTAAATGAGCGCCACCTTGTCGAGAATGCCCGCTTCCTGGAACTCGAGGTACAGGTCATTGCCCTCGCGCGTGCGCTCACCCACGCCGCAGAACACCGACTTGCCGCCGTGACCCTTGGCCACGTTGTTGATGAGCTCCTGAATGATGACCGTCTTGCCGACGCCGGCACCGCCGAAGAGTCCGATCTTGCCACCCTTCACGAACGGGGCGACGAGGTCGATGACTTTGATGCCCGTTTCGAAGACTTCCGTCTTGGGCTCGAGCGCCGTGAACTCGGGGCGCTTGCGGTGAATCGGCCAGCGCAGCGCGTCCTTCGGAATGTCGGCGCCATCGTCAACGGGCTCGCCGAGCACGTTGAGAATGCGGCCGAGCGCCGGCGCGCCGACCGGCACGGTGATCGCCGCGCCGGTGTCGATCACTTCCATGCCACGCACCACGCCGTCGGTGCTGGACATGGCAACGGCACGCACCTGATTGCGACCGATGTGCTGCTGCACTTCGGCCGTCACGCGCACGTGCGACCCGTCGGGCGCGGTGGTGTCGATCTTGAGCGCGTTGTAGAGCTCGGGCAGGTGATCGGCCTCGAAGGCGACGTCGATCACGGGACCGATAACCTGAACGATCTTGCCGACAGTAAGCGTCGGGGCGGCGGTCGTGGCCATGGTTATATCAAGCAGAAGGAAGAAGTACGGAACAAAGGAAGACGGTCACGATCACCCCGATCAGCCCTGCAGCGCCGAAGCGCCGCCGACGATCTCGGCGATTTCCTGCGTGATCTGCGCCTGACGCGCGGAGTTGTACGTACGCTTGAGCAACGTGAGCATGTCGCTCGCGTTGTCGGTGGCGTTCTTCATGGCGGTGCGGCGTGCACTCTGCTCACCGGCCACCGTTTCCACCAGCGCGCGATACACCATGTTGCGCACGTACGCCGGCAACAATGCTTCCACGATCACGTCGGCATTGGGCGACAGCAGGAAGTCGCGGGGCGTGCCCTGCGTAGCCGGCGGTACCACCGGCACCACCTGTTCGGTGGACGGCGGCGTGGAGAGCGCCGACTTGAACTTGGCATACGTGACGTACACCGCGTCGAGATCGCCCTTGGCAAACCGATCCGTCAGCCCGTCGATGAGACTGGCCGCGTCGGCGGCCGACGGACGGTCGGTGATATCGATGCGCTCGGACGCCAGGTTGCGACCGAGATACTTGAAGAAGCCGATGCCCTTCTTGCCGACCACGTGCAGCTCGACCGTGGCACCCTTGGCTTCGAGCTCCGCAATGCGCGCGCGCGCCTCACGAATGAGGTTCGTGTTGAACGCACCGCACAGTCCGCGGTTGGCGGTGAGCAGCACGAGCGCCACGCGTGTGGTGGTGGCCGGCTGCCGCAGCAGCGGAAACCGCTCCGCGATGTCCGGCCGCACGAGGCGCGCGAGCACGTCGCCGAGCGCCAGCGCGTACGGACGCGCGGCCGCGACGCGGTCGGTTGCCCGCTTCATTTTGCTGGCCGCCACCATTTCCATCGTGCGCGTGATCTTGCGCGTGTTCTCGACAGACTTGATGCGACCCTTGAGTTCGCGTCCCTTGGCCATGGCTGGGGGCGCTTACTTGACGAACTGGGCGTTGTACGCGTCGATGCCGCGCTTGAGGTCGGCCTCGGTCTCCTTGGAGAGCGCCTTGCTCGTGCGGATCGTATCGCCCACCTGCGGATACTGCGACTTCATGTACTCGTGGAAACCGACTTCCCAGGCGCGAACGCGCGAGGTGTCGATGCCGTCGAGGAAGCCGTTGGTCACCGCGTAGATCACCATGACCTGCTGTTCGACGGGCAGTGGCATGTACTGCCCCTGCTTGAGCACTTCGACCGTGCGCGCACCGCGCTCGAGCTGGCGCTTGGTGGCCGCATCGAGGTCGGAGGCAAACGCCGAGAAGGCTTCGAGTTCGCGGAACTGCGCGAGGTCGAGACGGAGACGGCCGGCCACACCCTTCATGGCCTTGGTCTGCGCCGAACCACCCACGCGCGATACCGAGATACCAACGTTCACGGCCGGACGCACACCGGCGTTGAACAGGTCGGTCTCGAGGAAGATCTGACCGTCGGTGATGGAAATGACGTTCGTGGGGATGTACGCGGACACGTCGCCGGCCTGCGTTTCAATCACGGGCAGTGCGGTGAGCGAGCCACCCGGCTTGAGGATGTTCACGCCATCCACCACGGCTTCGTCTTCGCGCAGCTTGGCCGCGCGCTCCAGCAGACGCGAGTGGAGGTAGAACACGTCACCCGGATACGCTTCGCGGCCCGGCGGACGACGCAGCACGAGCGAGATCTGGCGGTACGCGGCGGCCTGCTTGGTGAGGTCGTCGTACACGCACAGCGTGGGCTGCCCTTCGTTGTACATGAAGTACTCGGCCATGGAGCACCCCGAGTACGGCGCGATGTAGAGCATCGGTGCCGGGTCGGAGGCGCTGGCGGCGACCACGATCGTGTACTCCATCGCGCCCGCTTCCTTGAGGCGATCAACGACGCCGGCGATCGTGGAGGCCTTCTGGCCGATCGCGACGTAGACGCAGATGACGCCCTGGCCCTTCTGGTTGATGATCGTGTCGATCGCGATGGCCGTCTTGCCGGTACCGCGATCGCCGATGATGAGCTCACGCTGACCACGACCGATCGGAATCATGGAGTCGATGGCCTTGATACCGGTCTGCATCGGCTCCTTCACGGGCGTACGCACGATGATGCCGGGGGCCGGCGATTCCACCTTGCGCTTGTGCTTGGCGTTGATGTCGCCGAGTCCGTCAATGGGGCGACCGAGCGGGTCGACCACACGGCCGACGAGTTCGGGGCCGACCGGCACTTCGAGCACGCGGCCGGTGCGGCGGGCTTCGTCGCCTTCCTTGAGCTTGAGGTAATCGCCCAGGATAACGGCGCCGATGTTGTCTTCTTCAAGGTTGAGTGCAAGGCCCGTGATCGGCTCGCCCGTTTCGGAGGAGGTGATCTCGAGCATCTCGCCGGCCATCACCTTGCCGAGGCCGTAGATGCGTGCAATGCCGTCCTTCACTTCGAGGACGGTGCCCACTTCGTCGATGTCGAGCTCATGCAGATCGGCGGCCTCGATTTCACGAAGCAGGATATCCTTGATCTCGCCGGGACGAAGTGCGGTCTGGGTGGCCATGGTATCGGGCGGAAAGTGACTCAGGAGAAGGAACAGAGACGCGAGGGACCGGCGCCGCGCAGATGGCGTCGCCAAAACGTGGCGCGTCAATTCGGGTATAGCTTGTGAAAAATATCACAAGACCCGAGATCAGGGCAAGCCGGACGCCTCAGACAGCCGATCGCCGTCGAGCCCCGGATCGGGCTCCCCCTGCGTGTGGGCGAAGCGCTCGAGCAGGTCGATCGTGCGCAATCGGCTGAGACTGCTGGCCTTCGCCCCCACCAACCGCTGCGTCGTGCCGGACAGGTGCGACGAGCTCGCAAACCCAAGCACCTGCGCCACATCCCGGACATCGAATCCGGGGTTTTTGGCCAGTTCGGCGGCGGCCAGCACCCGCACGAGGTCGATCACGCGTTTGAGCGTGGGCGCCGTTCCGTTGGCGAAGCTGCGGGAGAGGTGCTCGCGCGACATGCCGTGCTCCTGCGCCAGCTGCTCCGTGCGAACGGGGCGACCAGCGCGGCGCACCAGACTGCGCCACACCTGCCGTTGCAACGTGCTGTCGAGGCCGAGCGTGGGCGGCGGATCGGCCAGCGCCCGATCGAAGCGCTGGCTGAACCCCCGGTGCTGAATGAGCGAGCGGGCCGAGGCCTCGTCGATGCCTTCCACCAACAGATCGGCGCAGCCGCATTCGATGGCGCGCCCCACCAACGGCGCGTCGGTGGGGAGCATGGCCGTGACGAAAAAGAACGGTGCAGACGGAAAGTCTTCGGCCAGTGGCAGCACGCGCGACACTTCATCACCCACGCCGCCGTCCACGATCACCGCGTCCACCAGCTGATGCGTCATCGTGGTGAGCAGCTCCTCACGCGTGCGCACGGGGAGCAGCTGCGCGCGACGACGCGGAAACGCCGAGCGCACCAGGGCGCGTGCCCGCTCGCGCCTCAGCATGGTGCACACCACCGGCACGACCCCGTTGGTGGGCTCATGCGCGGCACGCGACGAGGCGCGCGTGATCGACGCCGCGTCAGCCACGGCGCGATTCCTCGGCGATCACCATCTCGTGTGCACGGATGAGCACGGCGCGCGCGTTCGCGTACGAGATGAGGCGCGTGGCATCGTCGAAGCGCGCCCAGCGACACGCGGTGATTCCTTCGTCACGCTGCGGATTCGTGCGCGCGTGGCGCGTCCGCATGAGGTAGAAGTGACACACCTTGTGCACCAGCTTGCCGCGAAAGCGAAAGAACCAGTCGATGGTTTCGATCGCGCCATCGACGCGCAGTTCACCCAGCCCGGTTTCTTCCTGCACTTCTCGCACGGCGGCCTCTTGCGGCTGTTCCCCGTCTTCGAGGTGTCCCTTGGGAAAGCCCCAGTTGCGATAGCTGTCGCGAATGAGCAGAAAGAGCGCTTCGCCATCCTGCATGCGATACACGATGCCGCCGGCCGACGTCTCGAGCTCCGCCCGATCGCGTCGCGACCCTGCGGCGCTGGGAGCGACGGCCGAGTGCGCGGTGATGCGTTCGTTCGTGGCCTCGATCGTGCCCGGTGCTGACGTTGCGGTGTGCGGCGTTGCCATCGGTGCCGCCGGCGTACCGTTCGGTGTGGCGGCCGCATTGCCCGTACGCCGCGCACGCGCCCCGCGACGACCACGGCGGCGGCGCTTGCCGTCACGCGCATCGTCTCGCGTGGTTTCGCGTGCACCGTCTCGCGCACCATGGCGCGCACGTTCCGTCGCGCCGTCACGCGCGTCCGCGGCGACGCTCTCGGTACGAGGCGCGGGCGGTGACACGTCGGCCTGCACCTCGGTGCCTGCGGATGCGGCGCGCTTTCCACGTCCTCCGCGTCCTCGGCGGCGACGACGGCGTCGACGCGGTGCGTCGTCGGCCGATTCGCTCATGTGGCGGGTTCGAGCGACGGGCGCCCTTCGATGAACTGCCGCACGAGCGGATCGGTGCTGTGCTGGATCTCGTCCACC
>JAABRL010000007.1:0-112397 GCA_011390935.1 Gemmatimonas sp. | reverse complement strand
GATGTACTTCGGTCGCAGGGCGACGGCGCGAGCAATGCCCACGCGTTTGCGCATGCCACCCGACAGCTCGGCGGGAAAGCGATGCGCCACATCTTCGAGATCAACAATGTCGAGCGATTCCGCGACGCGCTGTTCGATCTCGGCGGCCGTGAGTTCCCCCTGCTTACGCAGGCCCATCGCGACGTTCTCGCCGATGGAGAGCGAGTCGAAGAGGGCGGCGAACTGGAACACGTAGCCGATCTTGGAGCGCAGCTTCACGAGGTCGCGTCGCGTGAGCGTATCCACGCGCACGTTGTCGACCCACACTTCGCCGCTGTCGGGCTCGAGCAGACCCACAATGTGCTTGATCGCCACCGACTTGCCCGTGCCCGAATAACCGATGATGACCATCGTCTCGCCTTCCTGCACGTCGAGCGAGAAGCCCTGGAGGACTTTCTTCTCGCCGAAGGCCTTGTAGACGTTCTTGAGCTGGATCATGGGACGGTCACGGTGGTGTCGAGGGGGATATCACGAATATGTCGTCGGGGGTGCGGCGTGGCCAGCGGCACCGCGTGCACGCGCGCCCGGTGCGCGCGATCGGTGCGCACAAACAAGCGCCCCCCGCCGCGAATGCGGCGGGGGGCGCGGCCCTGTGGTGCAGCAGGTTACGCGGCGAAGCTGCCGAGCGCGCGTCCCACGTCGCCTTCGCGGAGACGCTTGAGCGCACGATCGCGGAGCTGACGGACACGCTCCCGGGTGACGCCGAGCATGGAGCCGATCTCTTCGAGCGTATGCTCGCGTCCACCTTCGAGTCCGAAGTAGAGGCGCAGCACCTTGGCATCGCGCGGCGGCAGTGTGCTGAGCGCCGACTCGATTTCGTCGGTGAGGAAGCGGTTCATGGCCTCTTCCTCGGCGTCCGGCATTTCGTCGGCCACGAAGCGCTCGATGAGCGACCGATCGCCATCGGGGTCCATGGGCGCGTCGAGCCGCACATCGCCGGTGTTGAGCGCGGCGAGCGACTGCACGACATCGACGCTCAGGCCGGTCACCTGCGAGAGTTCCTCGGGGGAGGGCTCCCGACGCAGCTTCTGGCGCAGGATTTCGCTGGCCTTGATGATGCGGGACAGGTCGGCGGTGCGATTGAGCGGCACACGCACCGTGCGCCCCTGCCGCGCGAGCGACGAGAGGATGGCCTGACGAATCCACCACACGGCGTACGAGATGAACTTGACGCCCTGATCGGGATCGAACTTGCGGGCCGCGGTGAGCAGGCCGACGTTGCCCTCGCCGATGAGATCGATGAGGGGGAGTCCGCGATTCTGGTACTTCTTGGCGACGGAAATCACGAAGCGCAGGTTGCGCTTGACGAGCTCCTGGAGCGCGTCCTGATCACCGGCGCGAATTTTCTTGGCGAGCTCGATTTCTTCCGCGCCCTTGAGGAGCGGATACGTGCTCACTTCGTAGAGGTACTGGTCGAGGATGTCGCGTTCGGGCTCGGAGGGTGCAATCCCGGCAGGGGCTGCACGACGCCGCTTGCGCTTGACCTCAGTTGTCATGGTCTATTCCTGTAGGCGCGTAGGCGCCGTCCGAATTGTCGGAGAAGTAACTGCCCAGCATACCCGAGTGTCACGCGCCAGCGCGCAAACTCGTTGAGAGGGCGTGGCGGCAGCGGGAGCGATCCCGGGCCAGCCCTGCAAGATACGGGAAATCAGGAGTTTCGCCAGCCTGTGCAAATCGCTGAAGGATCGTGAATCCGGACGACGTCGCTTGACGACCGACATACACCTCACTAGTCTTGGCTGTTCCTGACGCCCTCGCTGCCGCTTTCGGTGGCGGGGGTGTCGCGCCGGGGGCGTAGCTCAGTTGGGAGAGCGCTTGAATGGCATTCAAGAGGTCAGGGGTTCGATTCCCCTCGCCTCCATGCCGACGGGGTCCGGGCAGGGTGCGGACGTGCGGTCGGTGTGGCCCCGAGAGGTGGTTGGGCGTCACAGTTGCGTAGGTGGTGTGCGGGAATAGCTCAGTTGGTAGAGCACAACCTTGCCAAGGTTGGGGTCGCGGGTTCGAGTCCCGTTTCCCGCTCTTTGTACTCGGGGTATCGGCTGGTGGGATCGGGCCGGATTCTCCATGTGACCGGGTCGTTAGCTCAGTTGGTTAGAGCGCCACGTTGACATCGTGGAGGTCACAAGTTCGAGTCTTGTACGACCCATGGTTACGCAGGACGGCAGGTAGCGTTTGTGTTCTGTACGCGTTATCTTCCGATGCTGTTCAGGGAACGCGCAGGCTGGTGTTCCTGGACAGAGGTAGGCGCCCGTAGCTCAATTGGATAGAGCATCTGACTACGGATCAGAAGGTTAGAGGTTCGAGTCCTCTCGGGCGCATGTGACGGGTCGTGGTGGCTAAGCGATTCGTGGAGTTTCGGGGCGTAGCTTAGCCCGGTAGAGCGCCTGCTTCGGGAGCAGGAGGTCGCTGGTTCAAATCCAGTCGCCCCGACTGAAACGATCACGGCGGAAGTCCTTGAATTCAAGGATTTCCGCCGTTTTTCGTGGTCTCCACCGCATTCGGCTCCGACGCCAGCCCCCCGCCGAACACCCCGGCATACGTCGCGATCTCCACCAGCACCGCGAGAATCGCCAGCACCACGAAGGTGCGAACGAGCCAGGACGGCGGACCAGTCACCGGTTCAGACATGAGTCGGGGAGCGTGAGGGGAGCAAACCAGAACACCCCGCCCCGGCATCGGCCGAAGCGGGGTGTTGCACAAGCAGACCGCCGCGCGATCAGTTCTTGATGTTCTTGAACGCCTTCGGGCCGTCGAAGATGTCCTTCATGAACAGCGCCGTTGGGATCGCCACGATCACCAGCTGGCCGATCGGTCCCACCGCCACCACCGCGCGGAAGATGAACGAGATCAGCGTGAGGAAGATCTTGGTGAACGGCAGCAGGATCGCCGTCGGGTCGATCGGAAAAATGGCGTCGAACATGGGAATGTCAGGCCTCTGAAGGGCGTCAATCGCGGAGCGGGACTCTCCCGCTGACCACGGTAGTGTAGCCAACGCTGATCGAGGGAGCAAGCGTTCCTCGACCCGTGTGACGCGCTACAGCGTCCAGCGCTGCAGGTACTGCAGGTCGTCCTCGTCGATGCGCACAGTGTACACCGCGCCCTTGCCGAAGCCCACGACCCGCGTGTCCGCCGGAAAGACCACCTGCCCGGTGTGCCTGCCCGTGGCGTCGAACACATCGTAGCGCGGCGCCTTGTCGCTGGCCGACTGGTAGCGCCCCACCCACAGCTGGCCGGTCGGCGTGGCGAACACGCGGCTGGCGTCGAACGGCGGCATCACCGTCGGCCAATCGGTGGGCTCTTGCGCGGATGGTGGGGCCGCGCTCGACCGCTGCGTCACGCCGCCCGGTCCGTCGGTGCGCGTAATCGCGATCGCCACCGCGCCGTTCCGCGCCCGGGCGTCCCGCCAGGCCTGCTTTTCGGCCTCCGCGACCCGAACCGGCGTGAATCGCACCGGCGCACCGCGCGCGGGCGCACCCCGACCGGAGGCCGGAAACACCTCGACATGGTAGTCCGCGTACCGCACCACAGCCACTCGTCCGTCAGCCAACACCGCCCAACCATCGTTCGCCGCGAACGGCCCGCCGCCGATGCGAAGGTTCACGTTGCCACCCGATCCGCTCACGTTCGTGTTGCCTTTCGGCACCTGCAACCACGCGAGCGTGTCGGCCGCGCCGGTCGTGCGCGCGAGCCGCAAGAGGGGCAGACTGTCGGCCGCCTTGGGTCCCTCGGGCGTCATCGCGATCGCCGAGCCGGTGGTGTAGATGCGCCCCTGCGCGTCCGTGGCGCGCGTCTGGAGCATCATCATGGGACCGCCACCGCCCATCGTCATCACGACCGGGCCACCGCCTCCGGCGGGTGGACGCGCGGGCACGGACTGCGTGGCCGGCCTGTCACCGCCCCCGCCGGGAGCCGCCGCCGGACTCCACGTGCCCGCGAGCGCACCGCTAGGCCCAAGCACGAAAAAGCGCGAGTTGAGCGGATCGGCGATCAGGGTACTGTCGCCCGGCAGCGCGAAGGCGCCCGAGGGCATCTGATACTCGTTGGGCCCCGATCCCTCGCGCCCGAGCGTGGTGGCCCGACCGGACTTGAGATCCACCAGCTGGACCACCTTGTCGCGCGGGTCGGTCACCACCACGCGTCCGTCGGCCAACTCGCGTACGCCGCGCACGGACGAGAAGGGCTCGGCGTATTCCGCGGCAGGCTTGGAAAACGTGCGAACGGGAGCGGTCTGCGCCGACAGTGGCGCGCTGGGAATCTGCAGCACGGTGCCCAGCGCCGCTGCGATGGAGAGCTGTGATCGAAGAGCCATGGGGGGCGTACGGGAGGGGGGAGTGTGCAGGCCCGCTCGGCACCGGACTCGGCCGCGCTGGTCACCTGCAATTTGGTCACGAGCGCAGCATCGAGGGTTGCCTGCTGACGCTGTCAGCTCGCGCCGATCGCGGGCTCCGCTACCACGGCCTTGGGTCGACGTCGGAAAAAGCGCGCCACCGGAGCGCGTTTGGTAAGGCGTCGCCCCACCAGCACCGCCGGCAGCAGGAACAGCGCACCCACCGTACCCATGAGCGTGCCGCCCGCCGTGGCCAGCGCGATCGCGCCGAAGAGCGTGGTAGACTTGGTGCCGATCGTGAGCGGCACGAGGCTGGCGAGTGCACTCAGCGTGACGAGCACGATCATGCCGGAGCGGTCGCTCGCCGCGCGCAACACTTCGCCCGCATGCAGCGCCCCACGCGTGCCCGACTGCATGTGACGGCGACGCCGTTCGAGCGCGGCGTCCACCAGGAGGATCGCCTGATTCACGGCGAGGCCCACCACCAGAATCACACCCACGGCGGCTTCACGCCCGAACGCCGCCTTGCTCAGCCAGAACGCGGCCACCACACCGGCCAACGCAAGCGGCAGCGACAGAAACACCATCATCGCGCCCCACACGGAATCGAACACCAGCGCCACCGCGAGCACCACCAGCGTCACGCCGATGCCGAACACGAGCCAGAGCCCCTTCGCACTTTTGTCGTCCTGATAGCCCCACAGACTGCCCGCGTCTTTCACTTCGTAACCCGCCGGCACCGCCACCGACGCGAGAAAGCCGTCGTAGGTGCGCTGCGCGAGACGCTGCGGACCGCGGAAGTCGAAGTTCACATGGCGGATGTACTGCTGGTCTTCGCGCGTCACGATGCTGAGCGCTTCACGCGCGTCCACAAACGACAAGTCGGCGAGGCGCACCGGCGCCCCCGTGGGTGTGGGCACCATCGCGTCACGCAGTTCATCGAGCGTGCGATCGCGCGCACCGGCCGATTTCACCGTCACCGGCAGCTCGTCGCCATCGATTTCGAGGCGCTGTCCGCCAACCGGCCCGCGCACCTCGCGCGCCACCGCGGCTGCGAAATCCTGCGAGGTGACGCCGTGTCGATGCAGCGCATCACGATCGGGCTCGAGCGTCACGGCGTAGCCACGCTCGTTCCCCCATCCGCGTCCCGATGTGATCGCGACATCACGCACGCGCGGGAACTGCTCGAGTCGGTTCTTGAGGTCGTTCGCCAACTCGGAGACCCCGCTGTACGAGTAGCCGAGCACGCGAATGCGGAACGCCACGCTCGACCCGCCACCGCCACCCGCGTAGAAACCGGGTCCTTCTCCGCGCACACTGATGTTCGCCCCGCCCACGAGCACGGCGCGCTGCGTGAGCAGCTCCTCAAGTTCGAGCGGCACGGCCGTCATGCCGCCATCGCGCGTGAACAGCACCTGCATGTTCGCACTCACCATGTTGCCCTGTGTCGCCACCTGCTCCACCTCTGGGCGGCCGAGCACGATCTGCTCGAACTCCTTCATGGCACGGTCAAGCGTTTCCGGATCGGAGCCGCGCGGAAAGGTGAGACTCACGGCCAGTGTGGTGCGCCGCTCGCCCCACCCACCCCAGCTCGAGCGAGGCACCTTCTTCACGAAGCCCCACGTCATCACGGCCAGCAGCGCAACGCTTCCCGTCAGCGTAAGCCACCGCCACCGCAGCATCCCGCGCAGCATGGCGCGATACACGCGCGAGATGCGCGGCCAGGTGACGGGGCGCACCGCTCCCGCACGACCGAGTGCTGGCACGACGAGCAACGCGGTGATCACACTCCACGCGAGCGCGAGCGCAAAGGCCGCCGCGAAGGGTACGAACGCCGCACGCGTATCGCCCTGCAGATACAGGAATGGGAAGAGCACGACTGCGGTGGTGAGCGTCGCCCCGATCACCGCCGGCGTGATGCGTGCCGCCGCCTCCGCGCGGCCGTCCGCGGTATCCGGGGCCGTGGCGAGTCGATTGGTGACAACCAGCGCGTTCTGCACGAGAATGCCCACGCCCATGCCAAGTCCGGCGAGTGTGAGCAGGTTGGCCGGAATGTCGAGCAGGTACAACCCGAGCGCAGTGCCCGCGATCGCCACCGCCGTGCTGCCCATCACGAGCAATACGGCGCGCACACGACGCAGCATGATGGCGAGCACCACCAGCACGGAGAAGAACGCGATGATGCCGCGACGCATGAGATCGTCGAGCTCCTTCGCGAGATCGATGCTGGCATCCTGCGACACCCGATAGCGCACGCCGATGGGCGCGTTACGCTGCAGCTCACGCACGGCCGCGCGGGCGGCCGCCGCCGTCTTGATCGCATCGGCGTTCGCGTGGCGATACAGATGCATTGCCACGGCCGGCACGCCATTGATACGAAAGAAGCGACCCGCGGCGTCTTCCTCCGCACGAATGGTGGCGAGTTCACTCAGTCGAAAGACGCGTCCATCGCGTGCGGTGATCGGCAGCGCGCCAAGATCGTCGAGCGACGCGGGCTCGTCGCGCAGCGTGACACCGCGACTGATGCCGTCGCGCGTTTCGTTGCCGAGCGCCTCGACCACGCGGGCCCCACCGATGGCCTGGGAGAGCAGTTGTGGTGACAGATCGATGCGCCGCAGCAGCGCCGGATCGTACGCCACGGACACGCCGAGGTCACTGCCACCCCGATCCTGGACACTCGCCACGCCGGGTACGGCCGCGAGACGTGGTGCCACCTGATCGAGCAGCAGCTTCTGCAGCGTGCCAGGCGTGTACGGCCCCGACACTTCCACCTGCAGCAGGGGCGGTTCCTCGAGTCCCTCCGGCGTGAAGTTGGAGACACTCGGCGGCGTCACGCCCGGTGGAAACTCGCCGCGCAGCAGCTCGAGGCGCTCGAGAATACCCAGTCGTGCCATCTGCACATCGGCCTTGGGCTCGAGCTCCACCGTGATGTTCATGCTGTTGTCGCGCGACTCGCTGGTGGTGCGTCGCACACCACGCACGCCCTGCACCAGCGATTCGATCGGCGACGTGACGTACATCTCGATCACTTCGGCCGATGCCCCGTTCCACGCCGCCGCGACCGTGAGGCGCGGCAGCTCCACCGAGGTGCGCGAGGCCAGCGGCAGACGACCGAACGCGATCGCACCCGCCACCAGCACGGCCACACACACGGCCCAGACCACGGCCGGACGAAGCGTCGCGAACCGGATCATGCGCGCGGCTCCGCGCGGGCGCGCATTACGCCGCGTCTCCCGCCGGCACCGGCATCACCACGCCGCCCATCGCCCCCTTGGCCGCTCGACGCCGTTCCAACGCGCGCTCCACCACGGAGTACGCGGTGGGGAGCAGAAAGAAAGTCACCACCAGCGCACTCAGCGAGCCGCCAATGACCGCCGCCGCGAGTGGACGATACAGCGCGCCGCCGCTGCCAAGCCCGAGCAACAGTGGCAACACACCGGTGATGGTAGTGAGCGATGTCATGGTGATCGCGCGTAAACGTTGCCGTCCGCCAAGCAGCACCGCGGTGTTCACATCGTGCCCCTCTTCGCGGAACTTGCGAATGGCATCGAGCTTCACCACGGCTTCGTTGTCGGCCATGCCGATCATGATCACAATGCCGATGAGCGACACCGCGTTGAGACTCTGCCCGGACAGCCACAGAAAGATCACACCACCAGCCGCGGCGAGCGGCACCGTGCACATCACCACCAACGGAATCGTGAACGAGCTGAACTCGCCCGCGAGCACGAGGAACACCAGCAGCACCGCGAGCACGCCCACGAGCGCCAGTTCGTCGGAGGTGCGACGGCGTTCGGTATCGGCACCTGCCACCTGCCACGACACCGTGGCCGGAAGCCCGAGCGCCTCCATGCGCGTGAACACTTCAGACGCCGCCTTGGCCGTGCCGCCACCCTCCACCAGGCCTTCCACAATGGAGACGGGACGTTGTCCCACTCGCACCACCTCGAGCGGCGCCCGCGTCTCTTCCACGTTCACCAGCTGCGACACCGCGATGCCGCCCACATTGGTGGCGAGTGCGGTGGCGAGATCTTCGTTGCGCACCCCTTCGTAGCGTACCTTGATCGGCGTGCGTCGATCGGTCTCGCGCAGCTCCGAACTCGCTACACCACCGAGTCCTCCCTGCAGCGCGCTGGCCACCTGCCCCGGCGTCACGCCTTGCAGCGCCATGCGTTCGCGCTGCAGCGTCACTTCGATCACCGGCTGCGTGCCGGCGAAGGCGTCGCGCACATCGGCGAGTACGGGCAGTGACTTCATCATGGTGCGGACCGAATCGGCCCACTGCTGCGATTCGGCGAGCGATGATCCGCCAACCTCCACGCGCACCAATCGGCCTTCACGCCCGATCAGCGACCCGAACTCCGACTGGCCGGCGAGGTCGATCGCGAGTGCTCCCTGCGCCACCAGCTCGGGCACGGCGCCTCGCAGACGATCGGCGAACAGTGACGCACTCACGTTGTCCGGCACCGGCACGATGAGCTGTGCGGTCGCCGACGACCCGGGATTCGCACCGGAGAGAATTTCTTCGTCGGTCGCACGGCCAATGCGGGCGTACACACCCACCGCCCCGAGCTCGGTGGCGGCCGCTTCCAGCTGCGCAATGGCGCGCGTCGTGGATTCCAGCGCCGTGCCCTCGGCCAGCTGCACCTCGGCCACGAGCACCCCTTCATCCACCCGCGGCAACACTTCCTTGGGCAGCGTCGTGAACAGCACCACCATCACCACGAGCAACACACCACCCGCTGCAAATACGGGACCGGGATTGCGCAGCGACCACGACATGCCGTGTTCGTACAGGTCGGCGAGTCGCGTGCCGATCGCATCGAGCTTCTGGCCCGTGGGCCCGGGCGCGCGCCGTTCCGGCGGTGACGCCTGCAGCTGCAACGCCCGCTGCCGGCGCCCTACCATCATCACCGGCATGAGCGTCATCGCCAGCAATAGCGACGCGCCCACCGTCATCACCACGCTGAGCGAGAGATCGCGGAACAGTGCGGCCGCGAGCCCCTGCACGAAAATGATCGGTCCGAACACCAGCATGGTCGTGAGCGTGCCTGCAAGCAGCGGACCCGACACTTCTTCGGTGCCGATGATGGCGGCGTCGATGTAGCCCACACCTTCTTCTCGTCGTCGGCCTACCGACTCCGCCACCACGATTGCCGTATCCACGAGCAGGCCGGTGCCGAGGGCGAGTCCGCCGAGCGACAGCACATTGATGGTCACGCCGAGCAGCTGCAGCGCCACGAGCGCGACCATCACCGATAGCGGCACGATGATGCCGATGGCCATCGACACGCGCCAGTCGCGCAGAAACACGAGAATCATGAACAGCGACATCAGACCGCCGGCCACAATCTCCTGCCCCAGATTCGACAGCGCATCCACCACGAACTCGGCCTGCGCGGCGACCACGGTGAGCTCGACGGACGGGAACTCCGTTTCAAGTGCCGTGACCGCCTCCATCATGCGGTTGGTGACCGACACCGTGTTGGAGCCGGCATCCTTGTACACCACCAATCCGATGGCTTCGCGCCCGTCGAGCCGCGTGATGGTGACCGGGTCTGCGAGCTTCGTGGTGACGGTGGCGAGATCACGCAGTGTGACCGTGCCATCACCGGTGCCGATCGGCACCGCCAGAATCTCGTCGACATCGCGAAACTCGGTGAGCGCGCGCACCGAGAAGCGGAACTGCCCGCGACGCACCGTACCGCCGGCGCCGGTCGCGTTCTGTGCACGAATTGCCTGCGCGACATCTTCGGGGGTGAGGCCGAGCGCGCGCAGCTGATCGGGATCCACCTCCACCCACACTTCGTCTTCGGGCGCGCCAACCACGGCCACCGAGGCAACGCCCTCGATCTGCTCGAGGCGCCGTGCGAACACATCTTCGGCCGTGCGCGCAAGTCCGCGCAGATCACCCACGCCCAGTCCGCCCGCCATCGAGCCCATGAGGCTGTCGCGCGCCGCTCGTTCACGCTCGCTCGTGGCTCGCATGCCGAGCACGGCAATCGGTCGCTCGCCGGGATCACTCGTGAGCAACGTGGGGCGTTCGGCACGCTCCGGCAGACGACCGCGCGTGGCATCGAGGCGCTCACGCACATTGAGCACCGTGGTGCGCATGTCGGTGCCCCAGCCGAAGCGCGCCGTGGTGGTCACTTCGCCATTGCGACTCACGGAGCGCAACTCCACGAGCCCCGGCGTGGCCGCGATCGCTTCCTCGATTGGTTCCGCGACAAAACGCGAGACCTCGGGGGCCGCTGCGCCCGGATAGTTGGTGCGAACCGTGAGGACGGGCAGCGTGACGTCGGGGAGCAGCGACACCGGCAGGCGACTGAGCGACACGCTGCCAAGCAGCACGACGCCGAGCACGGCTGCCACGGTCGCCACCGGCCGACGCACCGCCAGACGTGGCAAGGACATGGCTTCGCTCCGCCCGGGTTAGTTGTCGTTCCGCCGCACAGCGGCTGGCCTGCGACGCGGCGCCGATTCTTCGCGCTCGCGCAGCGCGGCGATGGTGACCGCCGCGTCGTGCGTGAGCGTGAGGTGCCCATCGACAATCACCTGATCGCCGGGCTGGACGGGAATGAGTCCGGTACTCGAATCGGGGAGCACTTCTGTTTCCACGCCGTTGGAGCGTCCGGGTTGAATGTAGGTCCACTGGGCGCGCCCATCTCGCACGACGAACACGAGCGGTCGCGTATCGCGCTCGATGATGGCACGCGTGGGCACAAGGCGCCGACCGGTGAGGCGCTGCGCTTCGAGCTGGACATCGGCGTACATGCCCGGACGCAGCGCCGTCTCGCCCGGCACGCGCACAATCACGCGTCCGGTGCGCTTCACACTGTCCACCAGTGGCAGCACGGCATCGATGCGACCGCGCATGACCCGACCCGGCACCGCCGCGCTGGTGACCACCGCTTCGCCGCCGACACGAATGAGCGGCAGATCATCTTCGAGCACACGCGCCTCGATGCGCACCGCACTCACATCCACGACCGTGGCGAAACTGGTGCCGGCGCCGAGTCGCTCGCCGGGGCCGAGGTCGAGGCGGTCGACGAAACCATTCACCGGGGACGTGATCACGCTGCGCTGACGCTCCCACTGGGCCTTCTCGAGCCGCACCTCCGCGGCGGCGGCGCCGCTGCGAATGCGCAGCGCCTTGCGCTGCTCCGGCGTCGGACCAATGCCGGTCACCAACGACTCGGGCATGAAGCTCTCACGGAACGCCTGTTCCCGTTCATCGAGCGTGGCCTGTGCTTCACGCACCGCCAGATCGAAGGGAACGGGGTCGAGGCGCACCAGCGGCTGTCCCTTCGTGACGCGGGCGCCGGAGCGCACGAGCACCTCGGCCACCGTGCCGCCGACATCGGCTGAGAGCCGTACGATCGCATCGCCGTACACATCACCACGCGTGTTGACGCGCAGCACCAGATCGCCCTCACGCGCTTCCTGCGCGACGATGGGGAGCTCGACCGAGGCGCGCGGTGCGTCTGCGGCCGCCGCGTCGGTCGCGAGGGCGCCTGGATCGGCTCCGTCGGCGTCGGCATCGGCCTTCGCACAGCCAACCGACAGCACCGAGAGCAGGAGCAACGCCCCGAAGGAACGCCGTGGCATTGAGAGTCTCATGCGCGGTCGGGAGAGGAGGGGATGGAGCAGCGCACCACCCAGTTCAGTGGGCGCACGCGAGAAGCGACGACTCGGTTAGTGACCGATACGCCGAAAACGGTTGCCTCGCGAGTCGGCAATGTTCGTTTTACGCCCGAACATAGCCTCCGGTTCGCAGGCTGGCGAAATCGATTGCACAGGACGCACACCAATTGCACGTGACGCACACCTGCTCGTTGGGAATAGAGGTGATGTTTGGTGGTGTACGCAGTCCCCCTTCTTCCCATGTCCTGTCCGTTCGTGTCTTATGGATGTCACTGACGACGCCGGCGAGGATGACCATCCCGAGCTGCCTCCCCCCCGCGAAGTGTGGTTGGCGGAGCGCCGAGTGTTTGCGGCGGCAGCGCACCTGCGGGATCTGGAGGCATCGGTCGCCGAGCCGGAGGCGATGCGGGGGGCGTTGCTCGACTACCGCACGGCCTGGCTTCGGTTCATGGTGAGTCTGTGCAACCTGCCCCTTGCCGAGCGCCCGATGGCGGTGGAGCATGCCATGGAGACGCTGCGCGAAGCGCATCTGCTACGCCCGACCAGTGAACGAGACGCAAGGTTGCGCGCTGCGGCGCCACCGCGCCAGACCGACGCGCCACCGGGGCTGCAGCATGAATAGGCTGACTGAACTTTTCACCGCGATCGGAGTGAAGATGCGCGAACCGCTGCTCCCGATGGAGGCCTACACGATCGATGTAGGCGAGGGCAATCGTTGGATCGGCCATCCGACACAGCCGCATGGGTGGTTTTCGGTGACCCACATTGCCATGCGGGTGGCGTCGCTACCTCCCGAACGCCGTCAGTGGTTCCTGGACACGCTCCCCGAGGGCATCCTGCCGGAACCCGGGCGTCGCCCAACCCACGTCTGTCATGACTGTCCGCCACCGACGGACCCGATCGCCGTCGCGGCGGAGCAGCTCCGCGTGGTGGCCGAGGACATGGAGCGCGACGGTTGCTTCGAGATGGCCTACACCACCGTCTCTGCGGCCGGGCGACTCGCTGCGACGGTCGATCCGTCGGGCACACTCTCGGCGTGCAATCACCTGGCGCGCATCGTGCGGCAGCTGGGCGAGACACGCGAGGCCGAAGCGTTGTATGAGGGGGTGGTGCCGGAGGCGCAACAGCGCGGCTACCCCAGTGTGGCGGGGTATGCGTTAGTCGGCCTTGGGAACCTGGCGATGATGCGAGGCAATCGGCCTGCGCAGCTGAGTTTCTACACGGAGGCGCTGCAGCTGGCACCGCAGGGCACGGGGCTGGAGGCGGCCGCCCGCTGGGGGCTGATGAACCACGCGCTCTCCACGAACTCGCTGGCCGACGCACTGATCCATGGCTGGCGAGCCTATGACCTCTCGGTGACGGCCGAGGAACGCGCTGGCATTTTGTCGAATCTGGCGTCGGTGGCGTACCGCGCCGGATTCGTTGATCAGGCGGTGGACGGCTATGCCCGGGCGCTGAGCATGGCGGTGGCACCTCGGGTGTGGTTGAGCGTCGCATCGGCCGCCGCGCCGGCCGCGGGTGCGGCCGGGCGGGACCTCCTGCTGGAGCAGCTGGAGCGGGACGGCCGCCAGCACAGCGCGGCTGCGGGTCCGTTCGAGAGCAGCGAATGGCTGCTCGGCCTGGCGAACGGCTGGATGTCGGTGGGCCGCCGTGACGCGGCCGAACGGTGCGCGCGCCAAGGTCGTGCCCTAGCGCAACTGCACGAGTTCCACGAAGTTGTGTATCGACTGGATCGGGTGCTCACCCAGATCGCGACCCGGTCAGTCACGTTGTCGTCCCCGGGGCCTACCCCGGACCCAAGCGAACTCCCCGCCGCGGCTCAGCGGGGGCTCGCTCGATTGTCGGCGGTCGAGCACTAATCAGCCGCAGACGTTCGGGGTCAGACCCAGGGAATCGTATCCATGGCCGGGGCAGGCGCGTCCACACCCGTCGGCGAGCCGGTGCAGGCGGCCAGAGCGAAGGAGCTGATCAGGGCGACGGCGAGAACTCGAATCGTGCGTGACATAGGGGTCTCCGGTGAGGGTTGACATACAAGTACAGCGTCCCGCGCGAAGTCGGGTGTGCGCCGTGTGCAATTGGTGTGCGCCGTGTGCAACGACTTTTCAGGCCGTCCGTGGCTGAGCGTCGCGTCGCCCTGCTCATGGGCGACCGCGTCGCGCATGCGCGGCTGGCCGAGGCCGTGCGTGGGCACGCCACGGTGTGGTGCACGGACGATCCCGTGGCCGTTGCGGAACGTGCCGCCGCCGACGGCGGGGTATCGGCCACCGTGATCGCCTTCGCGCCCACGCGGCATGACGAAGCGCTGCGCGCCACGGAGATCCTCCGATCGCTCGCGCCGGACCACCCGATCATCGGCTACGTCGACCCGCGCACCCTCAGCTCGCGGTTCATTCTCGAGACCGGGCGCGCGGATCTCACCGATCTGGTGCTCCGCGATGTCGATGATTCGCGAGCCGTTCTGTTGCGTGTGCTCCAGAATGCCGAGCAGCGCGGCAGCGCCGTACGGGTCGCGGACCGGATGTGCGAGGGACAGGAGCGCGACGTGCGCGTTCTCGTGCAGTTCATCTGCCGCCGGCTCCGGGAGCCGCTCGAGGTGCCGGCGATCGCCGCCGGCCTCGGCCTCAATCGGCGCACACTGTATCATCGCCTGAACGCGGTGGGCAGCCCCGGGCCACGGGAGTTGGTGGGGTGGTGCAAGGTGCTGTTTGTCGTGTACCAGCTGTCGTCCGCGAAGGTCCCGCTCACCGCGATCGCCACCCAGCTGGACCTGCCTTCATGGCGCACGTTGAGCTACATGGTGCGCCGGTATCTGGGCGTGGGGACCAACACGCTGCGGACCCCCGACGCCTTCGAGCAGGCGCTGGCGCAGTTTCGGACGCAGTTCAGCTCCCCCACGCGCGCGCCCGTCACACCGTCACCAATCAAGCGGCAACTCGTCGCCTGAACGTCTGCCCCCTGCGGGCACGCTTGCTCAGAGCGGCCTCCCGTCGCTAAGCTTCGCAGTCTGCGCGAGTAGCTCAGTTGGATAGAGCGTCGGCCTCCGGAGCCGAAGGTCACAGGTTCGAGCCCTGTCTCGCGCATTTCTCGTTCGAAGTCGGGGCGTCCTGGCATTTGACCGGGCCGGGCATGGCGCGTAGGCTCGCCTCCCCACCTCTTTCCCGTCGCGCTGCGTGCACGTCGCCGAATTGAAGCGCAAGTCAGTCCCCGAGCTCCTCGCTCTGGCTGCGTCGCTTCACGTTACCAACACATCAGGGCTGCGCAAGCAGGATCTGATCTTCCGCATCGAGCAAGCACTGCTTGATGCGGAAACCACGTTGTACGGGGAAGGCGTGTTGGAAGTCCTTCCCGAAGGCTACGGTTTTCTTCGGGCACAGGACTTCAACTACCTGTACGGCCCGGACGACATCTACGTCTCTCCCTCGCAGGTCAAGCGCTTCGATTTGCGCACCGGCGACACGGTCATGGGCGAAGTGCGCCCGCCGAAGGAAGGAGAGCGCTACCTGGCGTTGCTCAAGGTGGAGCGTATCAACGGTCTCGATCCCGAGAAGGCGAAGCAGCGGATCTCCTTCGACAACCTGTCCCCCCGCTACCCCGACCAACGCATCCGGCTCGAACACCCCAACGGGGACATCGCCTGCCGGCTCTGCGACATCATCGCACCGCTCGGCAAAGGGCAGCGTGGCCTCATCGTGGCCCCGCCCAAAGCCGGCAAGACCATTCTGCTCCAGCAGGTGGCCAATGCGATTGCGACCAATCACCCCGAGATCACGCTCATCATTCTCCTCATCGATGAGCGGCCCGAAGAAGTCACCGACATGCAGGCGAGCGTCCCCTCGGCCGAGGTGATCAGCTCCACGTTCGATGAACAACCCGATCGGCACGTGCAGGTGGCCGACATGGTCATCGAAAAGGCCAAGCGGCTGGTCGAGAGCGGACAGGACGTGGTCATCCTGCTCGACTCCATCACGCGGCTCGGCCGCGCCCACAACGCCATTGCACCGGCGGGTGGCAAGATCATGTCCGGTGGCGTGGAAGCGCAGGCGCTGCAGAAGCCCAAGCGCTTCTTCGGCTCCGCGCGCAACGTCGCCGAGGGCGGCTCGCTCACGATTCTCGCGACCGCGCTCATCGAGACGGGCTCGCGCATGGACGATGTGATCTTCGAGGAGTTCAAGGGCACCGGCAACATGGAGCTCGTGCTCGACCGCAAGATCGCCGACAAGCGCATCTTCCCGGCGATCGACGTGAACAAGTCGGGTACGCGACGCGAGGAGCTGCTGCTCACCCCGTTCGAACAGCAGCGCATCTACCTGCTGCGCTCCTTCGTGAGCGAGATGGCGAGCGACGACGCGATGCTCTTTCTGCTCAAACGCATGGAGCGCACGGAGACGAATCAGGAGTTCTTCGAGCGCATGCACGAGCCCTAAGGGCACGGCGCTGCGCTAGCTTTCCCGTCATGCCCCGCCGCACTCTTGCCATCGACTGGGGAGACCGACGTATCGGTCTCGCTGTGAGCGATGCTCTCGGATTGCTCGCCTCGCCCGCCGGCGTCGTCACGCGACGCGTCGGCAAACGCCCCCCGATTGCCGAACTGTTGCGACACGCCGATGCCCTCGAGGTCGAGGCGATCGTGTTCGGTCTGCCGATCGATCCCGCCGGCAACGAGACGGATCGATCGCGTGAGGTGCGCGACGTGGCGGCACGACTCGCCAGTCGCACGACGCGCCCCGTGCGACTGGTGGACGAGCGGTTCACGACCTCGGCCGCCTTGCGTGCCGTCCGTGAACAGGGCGGCAGTACGCGGGGGCGCAAAGGTGATGTCGATGCGTTGGCCGCCGCCATTCTGCTCGAACAGGTGCTGCAGGCCGAGCGCGGTGGCGTGGAGCTTGGCGAGGCCGTCATTCCGTTCGCGGCCGCGGAACCGAGCGCCGAGTGACGCCGCCGCTCGACAACGGCGCACGATCGCGGCCACGCGTGTGGATGCGTGCATTGGCGTGCGGGGTTCTCGCCTCCGGCATCAGTGCGTGTGGGGACAGCGCCAGCGGCGAACCGATGCAGGTCACCGTACCCGCCGGCGCGTCGTTCCGATCCGTTGCCGACTCGCTCGAGGCGCGCGGAGTCGTGCGCTCAGCGCGCATGTTCCGCTGGTATGCCACGATTGGCGGGCGTGATCGAGCCATCAAGGCGGGCACGTACGCACTCACGCCGGGCCAGCCATGGGGCGAAGTGCTCGACCTGCTCGTTGACGGCAAGGGACTCGTCCTTACGGTCACCATCCCCGAGGGATTCGATCTCCGGCGCATTGTGCCACGTCTCGCGGGCGTGCTCGAGGTACCCGAAGACTCGGTGCACGCGGCGGTGCGTGACTCTACGTGGCGCGCCGATCTGGGCATCGACGCGCCCACGCTCGAAGGCTATCTGTTTCCGGATACGTACACGTTCGCGAAGGGCACGAGTGCGCGCACCGCGGTGCGCACCATGCTGGATCGCTTCGAGACGGTGTGGCGCGATGATTGGACCGCCCGGCTCGCGGTGCTGAACATCACGCGCCATGAGGCGGTGACCATGGCCTCGCTCGTGGAAAAAGAAGCGCGCATTGCGGACGAGCGCCCCACGATCGCCGCGGTGTACTGGAATCGTGTGAAGGTGGGCATGCGCCTCCAGGCGGACCCCACGGTGCAGTATGCGCTCCCGGAGCACGTCGATCGTCTGCTCTTCGTGCATCTCGAGGTCGATTCGCCGTACAACACGTATCGCTACGATGGTCTGCCGCCCGGTCCGATCGCGTCGCCGGGCGCATCGAGTCTTGCGGCCTCCCTCAATCCGGCCGACGTGCCGTATCTGTTCTTCGTGGCGCACCCCGATGGGCATCACGAGTTTCGTCGCACATTCCAGGAGCATCAGCAGGCGATCGTGATGGTCCGTCGCGAAGCGCGTCGTCGCCAGGCGATGCCCAATGAGTAAACCCGCGCGATGGTCTGCCGAGACGATGCGCGCCGCACTCGCCGTGGTGGCGATCACGGATGATCTGCGCGATGGTATCGATGGACTCGTGGCACGCGCGATGGCGGCCGAGCGTGGCGGCGTGACAATGGTGCAGGTACGGCTCAAGGACGCGAGCGCTCGCGAGCTGCTGCGCGTGACCCGATCACTCGTGGGCGCGCTGACGGTGCCCGTCGTCGTGAACGATCGTGCGGACATTGCCGTGACGGCAGGCGCGGCGGGGGTACATCTGGGTATGAGCGACCTGCCGATCGCGCTGGCGCGTACAGTTGTACCCGCCGGGTTTCTCGTGGGCGCGTCGCTCACGAACGCGGGTGAGCTCGCGGAGCTCGACGACGCCGATTACGTGGGCGTCGGGCCGCTGTTCGGCACACCAAGCAAGCGCGATGCGGCGCCCGCCCTGGGTATCGAACAGGCCGCCGCGCTCGGGCGCTCATCCCATCGCCCCATGGTTGCGATTGGTGGGGTCGATCTCGGCAATGCACGCGCGATCGCCGCCGCGGGGTTCGATGGCGTGTCGGTGATTCGAGCAGTGCTCTCCACCCCCGATCCCGAGGCGGCCGCGCGCGCACTGCGCGACGCGGTGCGGGTTGGCGTGCGCGACCGCTCATGAGTGAGCGGCGCGAAGGCAGCGGGCGCGGCAAGCCCCCCCGTATCGATCGGCGCAAGCACCGCGCGGGCGGCGCTCCACGCCAGGCGCGCATTGCGCCGGCCCCCACGGTACGCGAGGGGGTCAGCGGGCCCGACATTGCGATCGTCTCGTCGCGGGCCGCCACACGGCTTGCACAGGGGCACCCCTGGGTGTTTCGCAGCGATGTGGTCGAACGGCCCACGGTGGAAGCCGGGTGTGTGCGACTGCGCACGCCCGAGGGGCGCCCCTTGGGACACGCACTGTGGAGTCCGCAGTCGGAAATCTCTCTGCGCTGGATCGATGCAGAGGCCGCGCGTCCTGGTGAGGCGCAGTGGTGGCACACCATGATCGGCCGAGCGATCGCACGGCGCGCTGGGCTGCGTACCCAGGCCTCGGCGCTGCGGCTCGTGCATGGTGAAGCAGATGGCCTGCCGTCGCTGGTGGTGGACCAGTACGACCGATGGCTTGTGGTGCAGCTGCTCTCCGCCGGTCTCGACGCGTTTCGCGATGTGATCGTGGACGCGCTGCGTGCACACACCAACGCCGAGGGAATCCTGGCGCGCAATGATCCGTCGGCACGCGCGCGCGAAGGACTCAGTCGTGACGTGGAGCTGCTGTTCGGCACAGTGCCACAACAGATCACGGTGCACGAACACGGTGTGCAGTTCCTCGCGGCACCGTGGGATGGACAGAAGACGGGCGCGTTCCTCGATCAGCGCGAAAACCGGGCACTCGTTGGCCGCATTGCCCGTGGCCGTGCGCTCGACTGCTTTGCGTACCACGGATCATTCGCGCTGCATCTCGCCCGTGGCGCCACCGAAGTCACGGCGGTCGATGTGTCGGCGCCGGCGCTCGCGCGCGCCATGGAGAATGCGGCACTCAACGGCTATACGAACGTGCGTACACAGGTGGGGGATGCATTCGAAGTGTTGCGTGCATGGCAGCGTGCCGGCGAACGCTTTGACACGATCGTGGTCGACCCGCCGGCGTTTGCGAAGTCACGCGCGTCGATCGACGCGGCGCTGCGCGGCTACAAGGATGTGAACCTGCAAGCCATGAAGCTGCTGGCGCCGAGTGGGCAGCTGTTCACGGCGAGCTGCTCGCACCACGTGGGGCTCGGCGCGTTCCTCGACATGTTGCGAGCAGCGGCGGCGGATAGCGGTCGCCGGTTGTTCGTGCGCGACGTAACCGGGCACGCCGTGGATCACCCCGAGGTGCTCACGATCCCCGAGACCGGCTACCTCAAGGGCGTGCTGCTCGAAGCTGCCGACTAGGCGAGCGGCCGCCGCCAGGCCACGAGGCTCGAGCCGTCCACATGTCGCAGCGCGTGCGTGCGCGCCAGTTCGTTGAGCGCGGTGTACACGCCCACGGTGAGCGACGGGCCGCGATAGTCGTGCCACAGCACGAGACCACCGGGCTTCACGATGCGCATGGCCTTGGCGGAGTCGCTCACCACATACGACTGCGCGTGCGAGCCGTCCACGAACACCACGTCGGCGAAGTCGACAAACGGGGTTTCGTCGAACTGCTTGCTGTCGCCGAAGTGCTGCTCGACCTTGTGCGCCACATCGGTGCCGCTGTATACGAACTCCGTGAACGCCGATTCATTGCGCGCAAATCGCAGGTCGCGGCGGTCGTCCCCCGATGCCACCTGCACCGTATCGCGCTGCTCGGGCGCCAACGTGATCGTCACGATACGTGCGTCGGCCGGTGCGTTGCGCGCCCACAGGTACGAGGTCTTGCCGGTGCAGGTGCCGAACTCGAAGAGTGCGGTGGCACGCAGCGCGAGTACGCTCAGAATCCACGCTTCGGCATCGCTGGTGCCACCGGGCACATCCATGCTGCCACGCCCGATGAAGCGCACCTCGGTGTCGTGCGTGGGACCGAACGGGCCCGGCGTGAAGATCGGGTCGAGTTCGGGGAGCGTGATCCGCGGGATCGGCCATTCCGTGGGCCACCCGCGATGGAGCAGCTGCGCGCGCATGCGTTCGCGGCGCGTGCGTTCGCGCATCCACAGTGCCCCGACCAGCAGGGCCAGTATCCATCCGGCAGGCATCATGCGGCTAATATACGAGTTGCCCGGTTCGCCGCTTGTCGCACCGCACGCCACGTCATCACCCGGAGTGAATCGGTTCATGCACGTCGCCGTGGAAGCCTCGCAGTTGCGCCACGATCATCGCGGGGTGGGACGGTACGTGCGGCGACTGCTCGAGGCGATGGCACGTGAGTCGGCCGACGTGCGGTTCACGCTGGGCGTGCGTACGGCCGATGTCGCCGCTGTTCACGACGAACTGTGCGCCGTGACCACGCTCCAGGACCGGCTGCTCGTGCTGCCGATCGATCGTTGGATTGACGGGCACTACGACGTCGCGTGGTATCCATGGAACTTCGTGCGCGGCACGCCGCGCGGCGCCGCGATCGTGCCCACGATTCACGACCTTGCCCCCATGCTCCTGGTGGACGGTCGCTGGTGGAAAGTGGTCAAACGCGCGAGCGCGGCGCGACGCTACCGCCGGAGCGCCAGCGCCGCGCACCACATCATCACGGGAGCCGAGGTCGCGCGCGATGAAATCGTGGCGCAACTCGGTGTGTCGGCAGACCAGATCAGCGTGGTACCGCACGCCGCTGACGAGTTTCGCACCGGCGGCGATCTGCACGCCGCTGACGCCCTGCTCTCCCGACTCGGCGTCGCCGGTCCGTTCCTGCTGGCAATCGGCTCGCGCGAACGGCGCAAGAATCTGCCCACGCTGTTTCGTGCGATGGATCGGCTGCGTGCGCGCGGTGTGCAGGTGCCGCTGGTCCTGTGTGGTGGCGCCGTCGCCCCCGGTGCACCGCCGCCGTGGTTGCATCGGGCCGGCTTTGTGAGCGACGCGGAGCTTGGCGGGCTGTACGCGCGCGCAGCGGCGCTCGTGGTGCCGTCGCGCTACGAAGGGTTCGGCCTCCCGGTGCTCGAGGCACTGACCGCTGGCGGCGCCGTGGTGTGCGCGGAGGCGAGCACGCTGCCCGAGGTGGCTGGTGACGCCGCGCTCTACTTCCCGGTGGACGACAGCGACGCACTGGCGACGCAGCTGCAGCGGCTGCTCAACGACCCGGCAGTGAATACGGCGTTGCGCGCACGAGGTCGTCGTCGTGCCGAGGCGTACTCGTGGCAGCGTTCAGCGCAGGGAACGCTTGCGGCGTTCTCGAGAGCCACCGAACAGCGACGGGCGATCGCGCCCTGAACTACGCGCGCTGACAGCGACCGCAGTAGTACGTACTGCGCCCGGCCTGCTCCACGCGCCTGATGCGGCCGTCGCACCGACGGCACGCTTCGCCCTCGCGGTCGTACACGCACCACTGCTCGTCGGCACCGTCACCGATGGCGTAGGCGTGGCCATCATCGGCGCTGCGGTGTCCGTAGTAGCGCGCGTTCGGCGCGCGTTCGAGCACCAGCCGGGCGGCGGCAGCCAGACGCGTCACGCGCGCCAACGACAGACGATTGGCGCGAGCGTTCG
Source organism: Gemmatimonas sp. (assembly GCA_011390935.1). Lineage (GTDB taxonomy): Bacteria > Gemmatimonadota > Gemmatimonadetes > Gemmatimonadales > Gemmatimonadaceae > JAABRT01. The sequence continues at coordinate 90,262 of JAABRL010000007.1, read as the reverse complement.
GATGAATCGCGGCTTCCCAGAGCGCTTCGGCCGCATAGATGTTGCCGAGGCCGGCGACCACGCGCTGGTCGAGCAGGGCGGGCTTGATCGGACCGCGCTTGCGCGACAGCGCGGCGCGCAGCAGGTCACCCGACCACGCGGCGTCGAGCGGCTCTGGCCCCAGCGGCGGGAGAAACGACGCATTGGCCGCATGCACCCGCATCACGGCGAACGCCCGACCATCAACCAAGGAGACGCGCGTGCCGTCGGTGGTGACGAGGCGCACGCGCTCGAGCGCCGGCGCGGGCAGCGACGCCGGCCCGATGGCCCAATCGCCGGTCATCTTGAAGTGCACCTCGATCACACGACCGTCATCGAGATGCAGCAGCTGATACTTCGCTCGGCGTTCGACGCGCGTGACCACGCAGCTCGCGAGCGTGTCTGCGACTGACGCAGGCAGGTAGCGTGCGGCGGAACGGTGAAGCGTGCTGACGGATGCGATGGTGCGCCCGACGAGGGCGGTGCGCAGCAATCCGGCGGCACGTTCGACTTCGGGGAGTTCAGGCACGGCGATTGGTGAGACGTGGCACAGAAATGTGAACACGAAGTGCTTGTGCGCAGCGAAATGTTTCGATTGCTCTTGCGCATTTTCGATGGAGACCTAGTATTTGTCCACACCTTTCCACATCGGGGCATGCCCTTCCAGAATCCGCGCTCTCTCAAGCACGAATACGAGTTGTACGTCGAACGCGAGATCGAGGACTATAAGGACTCGATCCCGCGCAGCGTCATCCTGAAGATCGGGGATGAGGCGGTCGCCGTGCTTGCGGCGCAGGACCAGGTGGCGCTGACGGAGCTCCTGATCTGGCAGGAGGTCGATCGCATCATTTCGCGTCGCCTGCGGCTGCCCACCTATCAGACGTGGCGCCGCCGTCGTCTGAAGCAGCTGGAACAGTACCGGCGCCCGGAGCACTGGGGGCTCGATCCAAACGCCGCGCTGGTGCGTGAACTCACGCATGCCCCCGATCGCCATGTCCTGGTGGCCGGTGCGTGTCGCGAGGGGCAAGCACTCTTCCTGGCCGCAAATGGCTGCGCCGTCACAGCGCTCGATCCGGCCGCCGATGCCATGCAGCGCGTGATGGCGGCGGCGCAGCAGGCCGGCCTGCATGACCGCGTGCGCGGCTACTGTGGTGACCTGAGTGGCTGGCACCCGGATGTGGAGCTGCACGCCGTGGTGTGCAGCGCGGCGGCCTTGGCTGGGCTCACCACCGCCGATCGCGCGCGCGTGATCAGCATCCTGCAGAGCGCCACGGCCGATGGCGGCGTGCACCTGGTCGAAACGATCGCCGTTGGTGCCGGCAGCGTGATCGCGGAGGGCGAAACGGAAGCGACCGAGGGTTCCACGATCATCCCGATCGAGGAGCTGGAGACGCGCTATCGCGGATGGCAAGTCACGTTGGAGCGCACCCGCGAGAACGGGAGCCGCACCTTCCTCGCTCGCAAGGAAGCGGTCGCCTGAGCATGCCAGCGTGTCGCGATGACACGCGGTGTCTTCCGCAATACGTATCGCTTTGACACGCCGCGCCGCTTCGGCTCGCCGCGTTCAATTCAAACCGTTGTGGCGCAACACCTTACGAGAGAATCGAGACAGGCACGCATCGTGCAATACAGTGATGCGAGCTCGCTCCACGACGGGGCGGCAGCCGTGCAGGTCTCGAACTCGGGTGGAGGTCCGCCCTCATGCGTCTATCTCGTAAGCACATCACCACTGGTGAGCCCATCGGCATCGTGATTGCCGATGGCAGTCTTCCCGCCACTGAGCCGCGTTTTCTGGCCTACGTCTGGGGACCGGTGCCGGATCTCGATGAAGATTCGGAGCGCGACGGGCAGCTGGTGGCCGCGGTTGCGTAGTGCGTAAGGTGATCACACCGTCGTCGGCATAATCCACGACGAGCCATGAAACGCGAAAGACGCCGGCAGACATGCCGGCGTCTTTGCGTTCAACGGGTCCAGATTGATCCCGCGAAGGAACCAGCTTACTCGGCCGGTGCCGGCGCGGCCGGAGCCGGAGCCGCCTTGCGCGTGGTCTTCTTGCGCGTGGCCTTCTTGGCGGTCTTGCGCGTCGCCTTCTTGGCGGTCTTCTTCACAGCCTTCTTGGCGGTCTTGCGCGTCGCCTTCTTGGCCGTCTTCTTTGCGCCCTTCTTGGCGGTCTTGCGCGTCGCCTTCTTGGCGGTCTTCTTCACAGCCTTCTTGGCGGTCTTGCGAGTCGCCTTCTTGGCCGTCTTCTTCGCGCCCTTCTTGGCCGTCTTGCGCACAGCCTTCTTGGCTGTCTTGCGGACCGCCTTCTTCGCGGTCTTGCGCGGGGCCTTCTTGGCCGTCTTGCGCGTGGCCTTCTTGGCCGTCTTCTTGCGCGCGGTCTTCTTGGCAGGAGCCATTGTGAACGATCCTCACTAAGGAGGGTGGGGTACCCGGTCTCCCCCGGTGGAGACGCGAGTGACGTGTCACGAGCCGCACAGACGGAGCGAACTCCGCGGCTTTCGACACGCTGGCGCGCTCATCGTAAACAATGGCACGCACAGTTGGTGCAACAGTTGTCGGAAGGACGTCGTGAATCGTCACGACGTCACGTGTTCAGACGGCGTCGCTCAAACTGGTAAAGGTGAAATCGCGAACCTTGAGCGGTGGCACGACAACGGCCTGCCCTGGCCCGCCGCTTTCGCTGGCGCTGACACGCACCGGCACGCCCATCGCTTCGACGTTGTTGAGCATGAAAATCGGTGACTCGTTCCAGCGCAGGTTCTTCACCGCGCGCGTCACTCGACCGTTCTCGATCAGGAAGGTGCCGTCGCGCGTGAGTCCGGTATACAGGATGGTGCGCGGATCGACGGGCCGAATGTACCAGAAGCGCGTGACGAGCAGCCCGCGCTCGGTAGACGCGATCATGTCTTCGATGCTCGTCGTGCCACCGAGCATGCGCAGCGAGCCGGGAAACGACGACGCCTCAGCGCCCTTCTGCTGCGCCCACCAGCGATCGTAGGCGAGATTCTTCACCACACCGTTTTCGATCCACGTGAGCTTCTTCGACGGCAGACCGTCGCCGCCGAACGTGCTGCCGTACGCATCGGGGTCGAGCGGATCGGAGAGCAGGGTGACCCGCTCATCGACGACCTTCATGCCAATCTTGGTACCGCCACCGGGCTTCGAAAAGAACGAACGCCCTTCGTCTGCGGCGCGCGCCTGCGCTGCGCCGGCGATGAGCTGCACGAGGTTGCCGACCGCCGTGGGTTCGAGTACGACCGTGTAGCGACCCGGTTCGACCGCGACCGGATTTGCCGAGCGACGCGCCTTGTCGATCGCGCGCGCGCCGAGTTCCGCCGGATTGATGCGCGACCAATCGTGCGACGTTGCGCCAGCCCAACCGGAACCGGTGCCGTCGGTGGTGCGCACCGTCGTGGTGAGTGCCACCGCCGTCTGCTCGCGCCACGCGAACAGGCCACGCGACGTGGCCACCGCTGTGGAGCCCGTCTGTGCTTCGAGATAACCCGTGGACACGAGCCCGGCATCGGCCGAAGGATCGGTAATGCTGCGCACCGCCGACGCGCGACCGGCCGGATCGAGGTTGGCGGTAGCCGATGCAAAGCCATCGCTGTCGAGATACGACTGCGGCCCCAGTTCGGGGAGCATCTCGGGATCGTCGGGCGCCAGACGCGCCAGCGATTCGGCGCGCTGCACGACCGCGCGCAGCGACTCGTCGTCGGTGCGATTGGTGGTGGCGCTGCCCGCTTTCTTGCCGAACACGGCTCGCACGGTGATCGACACGTTCGTGTTGTCGCCGGCCGTGGAGATCTGATTCACGGCGAAGCGCGTATTGGCCGTGGCGCCGGAGTTCACGTTCACGCGCATCTCATCGGCGGTGGAGAAGCCGAGCACGCGCTTGCACAGCGCCTCGGCCTGCTCGCGTCCGAGATGCGGCGCGGTGGCCCCGTACAGCGAGCGCGGCCCGCTCATCCCTGCCGTCCCGTGTTGATCACGTTCACCTGCTTGTGGCGCGTGGGCGGACAGCCATGACTCACCGCGTTGGACTGCGCCGGCTGGCCCTTGCCATCGCCAAACGCGCCGCCGAGTTCATAGCTGCGCTGACCGCCGAGCATGTCCATGCTGTTCCAGAACTCCGGCGTGCGGATCTGGTATGCCACGTCCTTGAGCATGCCCACGATCTTGCCGCCGCGGATTTCGTAGAACAGCTGCCCGCCGAACTGCGCGTTGTAGCGCTGCTGGTCGATCGAGAACGAGCCGTCGCCCACGATCGCGATGCCGCGATCGGTCGCGGCAATGAGGTCGTTCCACACGAGATCCTGCTCACCCGGCAGCAGCGACACGTTGGGCATGCGCTGGAACTGCACGTCGGCCCACGTCTGCGCGTACGAGTTGCCGTGCGACCGCACCGGCTTGCCCTGCGACGCGTACCAGTCGGCCAGGTACGGCGCCTGTTCGCGCGTGGTCTGGTAGTCGTTGAAGATGCCGTTCTTGATGATCAGGTATTCGTCGGGCTGCACGCCTTCGTCGTCCCAACCCACCGCACCCAGCGATCCCTCCTGCGAACGATCGGCCTGCACGTTCATGAACTCGGGACCGTACTTGAGCTTGCCAAGCACCGCGTCCGGCGGCGCCACGAAGCTCGTGCCCGCGTAGTTGGCCTCGAAGCCAAGCGCGCGGTCGAGTTCGGTGGGGTGGGCGATCGATTCGTGAATCGTGAGCCAGAGGTGCGTGGGGTGCAGGATCAGATCGTAGCGTCCCACCTCCACCGACTTCGCCCCCAGCTTTTCCATCGCCTCCGTGGCCCACTTCTCGGCGTTCACCACGAGGTTCGCATCGAGCACATGCTCGTAGCCGCGCCCCATCGGCTGAATGTCCGTACTCTGCCGCGATTGAAAATCGCCGGCCGCCACGTTCACCGCCTGACACGTCATGCTCGGCTGCGCCCGGAAGATCGTCTGCACCACGAACGTGCCATCGGTGGTGGCGAGCGTCTTCTCTTCGCGCAGGAAGAACATGGACGAGTTCACGAAGCCCATGCCGCGACCGCCCGGCTTGAGCACCTTGAGCGCCGCTTCATTGGCCTGCAGCAGTAGCCCGACCTGCTCCTCAATGGGCACATCGAAGGGATCGATACGCGCGGGCGACCGCCAGCTGCCGTCCGCGGTGGGCGTGACCGGGGCGAGCGTGACCGGACGGCGCAGCGCCGAGCGATTCGCGCGCGCTTGAGCCACGGCCTGCTGCGCGACGCGAATGACCTCATCGCGCGTGAGCTCGTTGGTGGCGGCGAAGCCCCACGCGCCGTCGACCAGCACACGCACTCCGATGCCGAACGTCTCGTTGTCCACGAGCCCAAGCACCCGCTGCTCGCGCGTGCTCACGTTGCGCACGTTGTTGCGGCTGATGCGGGCGTCGGCGTACGAGGCGCCCGCGGACTTGGCCGCATCGAGGGCGAGCATCGCGAGGTCTCGCGAAGCGGCGTCGCCAACGCGGCCGAGCGAAGCGACGGCGCGTGGGTCATGCGGAGCGCCGAGCAGCCGCGAGGGAACCGCGGCCGTCAGTCCGAGCGCCGCCGCAGCGGCGCTGGTGCCATGAAGAAACTCGCGTCGAGAGAGCGCCACGCAGTTCCGGGGTGTGGTGAGCGCGGCCAACCAATGTGGATAGCGCGCGCAAGTCATTGCTACTGCGCGAATATACGTGTGGACATTTCTCACGCGCAATAGTGCGTATAAAGAACGCGCGCGAAATAAAGGTCGTGGTACATCATCACCTCGCACTGCGCACACCCTTCCACCCACCCGAACGCCATGCGAGCTTTGACCAACTGTTCCGCGTCGTCGCCCGTTGCGACACTCCCCGACTCCATCGCTCCGCTCTCGTGAAAGCGCTCGTCAAGCCGTCCGCCGCTCCAGGCCTCGTCCTCACCGACGTCCCCGTTCCCACCATTCGCGACGACGAGGTGCTCATTCGTGTGCGTCGCGCTGGCGTCTGCGGCACCGACGTGCACATCTACGAATGGGACGCGTGGGCCCAGTCCCGCTGCAAGGCGCCGTTCGTCGTCGGCCACGAGTTCGCGGGCGATGTCGTCGAGGTCGGCAAGCTCGTGGAGTCCGTCGCCGTCGGTGATCGCGTCACGGCCGAAGGGCACATCGTCGACGAACGCTCGATCTTCTCGCGCACCGGCCAGGCCCACGTCGACCCGTCCACCCGCATCATCGGCGTGGACCGCGACGGCTGCTTCGCCGAGTACATCGCCATGCCGGCCACCAACGTGTGGCACCTCGATGACGCCGTCAGCTACGACATCGGCGGCATCCACGATCCCATGGGCAACGCGTTTCACACCGCACTCACCGCCGTCATCCCCGGCGCCGTCGTACTCATTACCGGCTGCGGCCCCATCGGCGCATTCGCGGTAGGCATCTGCAAGGCGGCCGGTGCGGCACGCATCATTGCCACCGACGTGAACCCGCGACGCCTCGAACTCGCACGCACCATGGGCGCACACGACGCGGTACACCCCGACCAGGCCGCCGCCGCCGTGCACGCCTGCACCGATGGCTTCGGCGCCGATGTGGTGCTGGAAATGTCCGGCGTGCCCGCGGCCGTGCATCAGGCGTTTGCGCTCGCCCGACCCGGCGGACGCGTCAACATGCTCGGCATTCCCAGTCGCACGATCGACATCGACTTCGCCAGCGAGATCATCTTCAAGGGGCTCACCATCTACGGGGTCGTGGGCCGTCGCATGTACGACACCTGGCACCAGATGACACGCTTCCTGCGTGCCGGCACGTTCGATCCGACGCCGGTGATCACCCATCGCCTCCCGCTCGAGGATGTCGACGAGGCCATGCGCCTGATCAAGTCCGGCGACGCCGGCAAGATCATCTTCGACATCGCCTGATTTCCTCACTGCGCACCAACCGATGCTCAACGCTGCCTTCACTGCCGCCGCCGACGCCGAAATCGCCCAGCTCAAAGCGGACCGCGTCTACAAGCGCCTCAATCACCTCGAGTCGCCGCAGGGTGCGCGTGTGCGCATGGAGGGACGCGGTGAGGTGATCGTGCTCTCGTCCAACAACTACCTCGGGCTCGCCAATCACCCAACCGTGGTAGACGCCGGCGTCGATGCGCTCCGCCAGTACGGCGCCGGCACGGCCAGCGTGCGCTTCATCTGCGGCACCTTCGCCCTGCACCGCGTGCTCGAGCGCGAACTGGCCGAACTCGCGGGCACGCCCGCCGCGCTCTCGTATGTCTCGGCGTGGAACGCCAACGAAGCGTTCACGCCAACGCACGCCGGCCCCGACGACATGGTGATCTCCGACGAGCTCAACCATGCCTCCATCATCGACTCGATCCGCCTCGCCAAGTCCATCACCAAGTGCCGCAGTGCCGTCTACAAGCACAGCGACATGGACGACCTCAAGGCCAAGCTCGAAGGATCGCGCGATGCGCGCCGCCGCTTCATCTGGACGGACGGCGTCTTCTCAATGGAAGGGAGCATCGCCAAGCTGCCCGAGATTCTCGAACTCGCTCGGGAGTTCGACGCGGTCGTGATCATGGATGATTCGCACGCCACTGGCGTGCTGGGCGCCACGGGTCGCGGGACCGCCGAACACTTCGGGGTGATCGGCGAGGTGGATGTGATCACCTCCACGCTCGGCAAGGCGCTCGGCGGTGCGGCGGGCGGATACGTGGCCGGCGCGGAGTCGGTCGTCGACCTGCTCACACAACGGTCACGGCCGCAGCTGTTCTCCAACGCGCTGCCGCCAACAGTGGCTGCGTCGTCACTCGCGGCGGTGCGTGTCCTGCGCGCCGAGCCGGAGCGCGTGACACGCCTGCGCGAGAATGCCAACTGGTTTCGCGGTGCGATTCGCGAGGCTGGTTTTGCCCCACTCGAGGGTGAGACGCCGATCGTCCCGATCATCGTGGGCGAAACGGCGCTCGCCATTCAGATGAGTGAGCTGCTGCTCGACCAGGGGGTCTTTGTGACCGGATTCGGGTTCCCGGTTGTCCCCAAGGGCGAGGCGCGCGTACGCTGTCAGGTGAGTGCCGATCATACGCGCGACGATCTCGAGCAGGTGGTGCGCGCGTTTCAGGTGGCCGGAAAGAAGGCGGGGCTGCTGAAGTAGCGGCGTGCGGCTCACCGCCGCACGAACCGCAGCGGCCAATCCGTGGCCTTGCTGATGCCGATGCGCGGCGTGACGCTGACCTCGGCATCGGCAACGGGCGCGCCAGCATGCAGCGTGATTTCGCCGTGCTGCAACGATGCACCGTCGTGCACGCGCGTGATGCCTAGGGCGGCGCACAGCTTCCCCGGACCATCGCTCAGCGTGCGATCGGTGCGGGCCTTTGGCCGTCGCAGGCGCATCGTGTCGATCCCTTCCAGCGGCGCGATCGCCCGGATCAGCGCGGCGCTGCCGAAGCCGTCCTCGCGTGTCACGGCGTTCACGCACCAGTGCATGCCGTAGATGAAGTACACGTAGGCCGTACCCGGTGGGCCGAACAGGTGCCACGTGCGCGGCGTTCGACCAGCGACGGCGTGACAGGCGGGGTCGTGTGGGCCGAGATAGGCCTCGGTCTCGGTGATGATGCCACTGGTCACCACGCCGCCAGCGGACGAACGCAACACGGCGCCCAGCAGCGCCCTCGCCACGATCGCGGGGTCGCGATCGAAAAACGCAGGGGCCAGCGGGGCGCCGTATGGTGCAGCGGTTCGGTCGTTCACGACGACAGACTCCCAGAACGAGCCAGCCCTCCGACGCACGGCATGTGCGCCGGAAGGCGTGCTCGCGCTACTTCTTCGCGGCCTTGGCCACCTTCTTCGCCGGAGCCTTCTTGGCCGCCTTGGGCGCGCTCGGCTTGGCCGACTGGGCTTCGGCCTTGGCCGGAGCCTTCTTTGCCGCAGACTTCGCGGCAGCACCCTTGGCAGGTGCCTTGGTGGCCTTGGCCGGAGCAGCCTTGGCGGGAGCAGCCTTCGCCGGAGCGGCCTTGGCCGGTGCCTTCTTTGCCGGCGCCGACTTGCGCCCCGTCTTCCTGGCCGCGGCGGCCGGTTCCTTGACCGCAGCGCCGGCCTTTGGCGCGGACGATGGGGCCGACTCAGCCGCCGCTGGCTCCACCTTCGGGGCCGCTGCAGCCGGAGCGGGCGTTGGTGTCGCCGCCGGCTTGTTCGACGTGACCACACCCACCATGAGCAGCTCTGCAGGCGGTGTGTTGCCGCCCCGCGCGCCACCGCGCGCCGGCGCACGACCACGCATCCCCAGACCACGCGGCGCTGCATTGCTGCTGGCGATCGCGGCGGCCTTCTGCTCCTTGGCCAGGTCCGCTTCCTTCGCCGCCAGCTGTTCGGCGATGGTCGCGGCCTCGGCGACGCGACCGACTTCGTAGTCATCACCACGACGACGCAGATCGATCACATCAGCATCGTGCGCATCACGCAGGATGCGCTCGAACATGCGTGCGGCAAGCGTCTCCGAATCACGGCCGAGCAGTGCGAACGCCTTCGTGCGCACCGTTTCGGCCGACGTGGTGTCTTCACCCGTCACCAGCGCCGACACCGCACGCTGCACAAGATCGAACGCTTCGGCACGCGTGAGCTTTTCGCCGCTGCGACCGATCGAGTCATCGGCGGGCGTGACGACCGGCGCGACCGACGGCGTGCTCACGGATGGCGTGCTGGCCACGGGCGCGGCGGCCGACGGCGCACGATCCCGATCACGGCCACGGCCACGATCCCGACCGCGATCACGTCCACCCTCAGACGACGCGCGACCGACCGATCCCACCGGCGCCACAGCACCAACGGGCGCCACGGCACCAACCGGGGCGACCGCGCCAACGGGCGCCACCGCACCCACCGGCGCGACGGCTCCAAGCGGCGCCGTCGATCCGACACGAGCGACGGCACCAACCGGCGCCACGGCGCCAACCGGTGCGACCGCACCAACAGGCGCAACGGCACCGATCGGCGCACGCGCGGCCGGCGCCGCGACCGGCACCGTCTCAGCGGACTCGTCCTCAGCGGCCGCTTCACCTTCAGGCGTCTCCGCCGAAGGCGTGGTGCGCGGGCGATCGTCACGATCGCGATCACGCCCGCGTCCGCGACGGCCACGACGGCCGCGACGTTCCTCGCGCTCTTCACGCGCTTCCCGCTCTTCGCCGCTCTCGGCGGCCGCGGGTGCCGGCGTACCGGCCGCGACGGGTTCGATGGCCGCCGGTGCGCCCGCGGGCACGCCGATTTCCATCTGGCCGTTCTCGAGCTTGGTCACCGTGATGAGGCCGCGCTGCTGTGCATCCTGCACGAAGCGCGAAAACTTGGACATGCCGAGATTCTTTTCGTCGAACTGCGCATCGATCTCCTGCATGACCTGCTTGAGACGATCGGAGCGCATGACATCGCCGTTGCGCTTCATGCGCTGCACCGACTCGGTCACCAGTTCCCACGGATCCCAGCGGGTGCTCTCTTCATCGCTCGTGCGCACGAGACCGGCGAGTGCGTTGTACGAGTAGTACTCGTCGCAGTTCATCACCAGCAGGTCGCTTGACGACTCGCGGATGCCCACGCCGATGACGTACTTGCCGTACTCCTTGAGCTTGATGACCATGCTCGAGAAGTCGGAGTCGCCGGAGAGCAGCACGAAGGTGCCGATCTCGGGGCGCGTGAAGACGAGTTCGAGCGCGTCGATCGCGAGGCGAATGTCGGTGGCGTTCTTCTTCGCCGAGCCGTAGGCCGGGGCGAAGATGAGGTCGATCGACGCCTCGGTGAGGGGTACGATGTACTGCGGGTAGCGACGCCAGTCGGCGTAGGCGCGGCGCACCGCGACCTTGCCCTTGATGATGTCCGACGAGAGCAGGTTCTTCAGCTCCTCCTGCAGGTCGGAGCGAATGCCCATCGTGACGTTGTCGAAGTCGATGAGCATGGCCGCGTTGGGCGCATGCGGCGGGGTGACGCCACCCACCACGGAACCGGTCGACGATGGGAGGGGCGTGGCCTGCGGGCCGCGATGCAGCGGCGCCACCGGACGACGGGGGGACGCGGACGGACGTAAATGACGTGGGGACATGGACTCAGGTGTACGATGCAGAGAGGTCGAGCGCGATCGATCGCGCCAGCTCGCGCCGCCGTATCTTGCCGCTCCCCGACATGGGGAACGCGTCGTAGAAGCGCACGAGATCGGGAACCTTGTATTCAGCCATCGCGTCACGGGCGAAGAGACGAATGTCGTGACCCGTGATGACGGCGCCCTCGATGGGCACGATGCACGCGCACACCTGCTCCCCCAGCACTTCGTGGGGAATACCGATGACGCAGACATCGTCCACCGCCGGATGGGCACGCAGCCGGTCCTCCACCTCGCGCGGATACACCTGGTATCCGCCACGCGCGATGGTTTCGCGGCGACGTCCGACGATGCGGACATAACCTTCCTCGTCGATGATGCCGAGATCACCGGTGAGGAAGAAGCCTTCCGGCGTATGGACCTTGGCGGTCTCGGCCGGCATGCGAAGGTAGCCTCGCATGAGAAACGGTCCGCGGACAGCGATTTCGCCGACCGCTTCCGGACCGTGCAACACACCAGTGACGACGTCCACCGCCATCACCTCAACGCCCTCCAGGGCGCATCCCACACTCGATGCGCGACGCTCATCCGTATCGGAGAATCGCGTGATCGTGACGGTGGGACCCGTCTCCGTGAGGCCGTACGCCACGAGCACGTCGCACCAGCCACGCACTCGTTGTACCAGCTCCTCCGCCACATCCGTGCCCGCAATGACCCCTGTGCGCAGCGACGCCACGCGAGCGGGAGCGAACGACGCATGCCGCATGAGCAGCTGCCAGATCGTGGGCACGCCCTGCAGCACCGTGACGCGATGCGTCTCGATCAACTGCAACGCCTCACCCGCGTCGAAGCGCGGCAGCAGCACCAGCGAGGCACCGGCCATGAAGGTGCCGAGCAGCGCGGAAAAGCCGAACACGGTGCTGAAGGGCACCGGACAGAGCACCCGATCCTCCTGGGCCATCTCCATCACGCGTCCCGTCTGCAACGCGTTGTCGAGCAGCGCGCGATGACTCAACCGCACGCCCTTGGGTTTCCCCGACGAACCGGACGTGTAGATCACGGCGAGGTCATCGTCGTCCGACACCGCAACCGACGGCACCGGGCGCCCCTGCCCACGCGACAGCACATCTTCGAACTGGAAGATGCGATCGTCGTACCACAGGTCTTCGTCGCCCACCGTGACCACATACTGCAATCCCGGCAAGTCGGCGAGCACCTCTTCGAAGCGCTGCAGAAAATCCACGTCGCCGTAGCGTTCGATCGTGACGACCAGACTCGCTTCGGCGTGCCGCAACTGATAGCGCAACTCATGCACGTTGAGTTGCGGACTGATCGGCACCACGGTGGCACCGAGTCGTGCACAGGCGAGCAGAGTGATCACCCACTCGACGCCATTGGGCAGGTTGACCGCGACGCGATCACCATGCTCCACCCCGAGTTCGGCGAACGCCGCGGCGAGCGACGCGGACTGCGCGTCGATCTGGGCGTACGAGTACGAACGGTCCCGTCCCAGGACGACAAGCCGGTCCGGGTGTTCCCGGACGCGCGACTCGAACTGGGTGGTGAGGGTCCACTGACTTGGCATTCCGCTCCGATCAAGGGAGGTGCAATCGTGTAAATTACCAGCCATGAACGAGATGCGGAAGCCAACCCTCCGGTTGGCCCCCGACGACCCGCCCGCGAAACCGCCCTCCACGCCGCCTCGTACGGAGGCGAACACCGAGGGAGCGGGCGCTGCACGTCCGCGCACCTCGGCCCGTACGCCGTTTCGCTCGCGGCTCTTCGCGGTCCTCCTGCTCTTCGCGGTGATCCCGTCGCTCGTCGTGACGGTGGCGTGGGTGGTGACCACCAGCCGCACGCTCCCGCTCATTGGCGCCACGTCGGCGTGGGACCGGGTGGGCGCGTCGGGCGAACGCGCCATCTCCGCCCTCAGCGATGCACCGCTGACCGACTCGCAACGCCAGGCCGTCCTCGATCATGAAACCGAGCTGCGACGTTCCATCGAGATGGCCAAACGTGTGGGCTTCGTGGTGCCTCGCACGGTGCGTCTCATCGCGGCAGGGGCGTTCGTCCTCCTGCTCGGCGTCGCGCTCGGGGCCTCGCGCGTGGCCGGCCACCTCGCCCGCCAGCTCAGCCGTCCACTCGATGAACTCGTGGGGTGGACAGGGCTCATCCGCGTCGGGCAACCACTGCCGGCGCGGACATCACGGCGCGGCGCGCCCGAGTTCGAGGTGTTGCGCACCGGCATGCGCACCATGGCCGACGAACTCGATGCGGGTCGTCAACGGGCGCTCGAAGCCGAACGCGCCGAAGCCTTTCGTGAATCGGCTCGGCGCTTCGCACATGAACTCAAGAACCCGCTCACGCCCATTCGCTTTGCCGTCGATCGCCTGCGCCGCACCGCGCCGAGCGAGCTGCACGACACGGTCGAAGTGCTCGCCGAAGAGGCGGCGCGGCTCGAATCGATGGCCCGCGCCTTCGCGCAGTTCGGTCGGCTCCCCGATGGACCGCCCGCCGACATCGATGTGGGCGACCTGGTCACGCGTGCCGCGCAGACCACCGTTCCCGACCATCTCACGCTCGAGCTCGACGTCGCCGACTCGCTCCCGCTCGTGCGCGGCTTTCACGATTCGCTCCTGCGTGCCGTGACGAACGTGCTCATCAATGCGGTCGAAGCGTGCGGCGCGCAGGGGCGCATTGCCGTGCAGGTGCGGCGTGATCGGCAGCCGCTGGCCGACACCGTGTGCATCCGTGTAATCGACAGCGGCATCGGCATCGAGCCGGCGCGCCTGGCACACATCTTCGATCCGTACGTCACCAACAAGCCCGGGGGCACGGGCCTCGGCCTCGCGATTGTACGCCAGACCATCGCCGCGCACGGCGGTACCGTGCACGCACACAGCGCGCCTGGCGACGGAACGGAAATCCGGTTCCATCTCCCGGTGCACCCCGCCGCACCATCCATCTCGCCTGCCCCGACCGGAGCGTTTGCATGATCACCAATCTGCCGCACCTCGATTCGCAGGAGACCGATGCGCTGCGTGAGTTCGCGCGAGGATTCGCGGACGGCCTGCGGGAGCAGCCCCCGGCGCCGGCGCCTGAACCATCACCGCCCCCAGCGCCACCAATGGAAGGCGCACCGCCCGCGCCGTCCGGTCTGCGATTGAACGACGGCACCACGTTTCGCTTCGAGAACGGCCAGCTGGTCCAGCAGGACGAGACGGGTGCCGAAAGGCCGATCAGCACGAGCACCACGGAGGAGATTCCGCCTGAAGTACCACTCATCATCGGCCTCAGCTTTGGCGGCCTGATCGGCCTGATCATGGCATTCCCGATCGGCCGAGCGATCGCGCGCTACATCGACCGGCGCGGCACGGTGGCCAAGACGCCTGCCGACGTGACCGATCGTCTCGCCGCGATCGAGCAGGCCATCGATTCGGTGGCCGTGGAGGTGGAGCGCATGAGCGAAGCCAATCGGTACACCACGAAGCTGCTCGTGGAGCGCGGCGCCGCACCCGACTTCGCGAGCGGAGCCCGTGGCGGCGAACCGGTGCGTGAATCGAACGCGCGTCCGTCCGACGCCGCGCGCGGCTGACCTGACTCCCCGCTGCACACGAGCCGATGCCGAGCGTTCTGATCGTCGATGATGAAGCCAACATTCGCCGCATGGTGGGCGCCTTGTTGAGCGCCGAAGGGTACGACGTGTTCGACGCGCCCGACGGGCGCGCCGGACTCACGGTGGCCGCGGCACAGAACCCGGATGTGGCGCTGGTGGACCTGATGATGCCGGGCGATCTCGATGGCCTCGCCGTGCTCGAACGGCTGCGCGCCACCGTGCCGGATCTGCCCGTCATCATGATGAGCGGTCGTGCCGCGCTGACCGACGCAGTCCGCGCCACACGCCTTGGCGCCTTCACCTTTCTCGAGAAGCCGCTCACGCCCGAGAGTGTGCTGCTCGCACTCGCGTCCGCGCTCGAACTGCGGCAGGCGCGCCGCACAGCGCGTGCGCTACGAGAGGATCTGGGGCTCACCGCCGAAATGGTGGGCGAATCGCCGGCGATGCGCGCCGTGCGGCGCCTGATTGAACAGGTCGGCCCCACCGATGCGCGGGTGCTAGTCACCGGCGAATCCGGGACGGGCAAGGAGTTGGTCGCCGCGGCGTTGCATGCCTCGAGTCCGCGACGCGAGCATCCATTTGTACGCGTCAACTGCGCGGCCATTCCGCGCGACTTGCTCGAGAGCGAGATGTTCGGGCATGAAAAGGGGGCGTTCACCGGTGCAACGGAGCGACGTATCGGGCGGTTCGAACTCGCCCATACGGGCACCCTGCTGCTCGATGAAGTGGGCGACCTCGGGCTCGACGCGCAGGCCAAACTGCTGCGCGCCATCGAAGCGCGCGAGATCGAACGCGTGGGCGGTGGCAAGCCGATCAAGGTCGATGTGCGCATCCTCGCCGCCACCAACAAGGACCTCGCACGGGCCGTGCGCGACGGGGTGTTCCGCGAGGACCTGCTGTTTCGACTAAACGTGATCCCGATCGAACTGCCGCCACTGCGCGAGCGTCCCACTGACATTCCGCTGCTGGTGCGTCACTTCGCCGAACGGCATCGTGCCCGCACGGGGCAGTCGTGCTGCGGCTGGTCGGAGGGGGTGCTCGAGGCGTTCATGCGATACACGTGGCCCGGCAACGTGCGTGAGCTCGCCAACATCATTGAACGTCTCTCCATTTTGCACCCCGGTGGCACCGTCACCGCAGAGCAGGTGCGGCGCCTGCTGCCGGACGGCAATCAGACCCCGACGTCCATGTCGGCCATTCATGATCCTGAAGCGGATGCGCCGGAGCTCTCCCTGAGCGATGCCCTCGAACGCTACGAGCGGCAGCTGATTGCGCATGCCCTCGCCACGTCGCAAGGGAACGTGGCCGAGGCTGCGCGACGGTTGCAGACGGATCGTCCCAATCTGTATCGACGCATGCGTCGACTCGGCCTGGCCGGAGCGAGCGATGAGTAAACGCTTCGTGGCGAGTGCGGTGGCGTGTGCCGCTGTCGTGCTCGGCGCCCCGTTGGGCGCGCAGGAGCGTGGCGAGCCGCGCTTCGGTCCGCTCTCGGGCGAAATCAGTGCGCGTGCGATCAGCGCGTGGAATGACACGACGCACACGCGCATTCGGGGACGCTACACGGTCGCGCCTGGTGACACGGTGCGGTCCACGCTCGTGGTACTCGATGGCCCGCTGATCGTGGGCGGCGTGGTCCTGGGTGATGTGCTCACCATCAACGCCAACGTGCGCCTCGATTCCACGGCGCATGTACGCGGTGCGTTGCTGGTCGTCGGCGGCGTGCTGAACGGACGGCAGCGCGGGCAGGTGGACGGTGAGCTGCAGGTGTGGCGATCGGCGCTCGCCTATCGCGAAGAGGAGGGCCGGTTCGAGGCCGCCGACGAGGAGACACTGCTCTCACGCTATGAACGCTGGCGTGCGCGAAGCACGACGGACTGGAGCGACCTCTTCGTCTCGTCGGGGCACACCTACAACCGCGTTGAGGGGCTATCGATCGTGGCTGGCCCGCGGTTGCAGCTCAATCGTGGCACGAGTCGCGTCACCCTCGAAGCGCTGGGCATCTTTCGCACCGGTGACCGCATCGCGTGGGAACGCGAGAATCTCGGGCATCGGCTGCTCGCCGAGGTGCGACGCGGTGTCGACGAAGGGTATGTGGCCGTTGGTGCACGCCACATCGATGAGGTTGATGCCGTCGAGCGCTGGATGTTGAGCGACGCTGAAACCGGACTCACCTCAGTACTGGTGGCGCGCGACTACCGCGACTACTGGAATCGACTCGGCGGCCATGGCTTCGTGCGCGTTGGCGGTCGCCATGCCAGCACGCTCACCGCCAGCTACGGCCGCGAACAGTGGGACTCGCGCGCGGCGCGCAATCCGTGGGCGATGTTTCGGAGCGGTCGCGAATGGCGTGCCAATCCGGGAGCCCTCGAAGGACACGCCACGCTGATCGGACTCGCGGCGAGCGTGGATACCCGGAACGATCCCGAACGCCCGCTCGATGGCTGGTGGGTGCGCGGCGAATACGAGCACGGACGCGTGGACATCACACGCGCGGCCGATACCACGCAACTCGCGCTGCTCGCGCCGACGCTCTCGTACGGTCGCGCGTTCATCGATGCGCGTCGCTACAACCGCATCGCGCCGAACACCTCGGTGAACCTGCGACTCGTGGCGGGAGGGCTGCTGCACGGGGACGGGCTGCCTGCGCAGCGTCGGCTGTCGGTGTCGGGTGTTGATGCGCTGCCGGGCTACACCTTTCGCGCCCCGATCGGCATGCCCGATGTGGGCACGTGCAATGTGCGTTCGGAGGCCGAGTTCACGGCGATCGGACGTCCCGCCGGTTGCGATCGCATCGTGCTGTTCCAGGCCGAGTGGGCCGGCGACTTCCGCGTGGGCCTCTTTGGACGCGAGCAGCGCACCGATGATCGCCGCTGGTACGCGGACGGGCTTCGCGCCGATGGCCGCTGGGTGATCTTCGCGAACAGCGGCCGCGGGTGGCTGGTCGGGCCACAGGATGACGGACTCACCTACCCGAGCGGCCGACTGCCCTTCTTCGAAGGCTTTCGCAGCGACGTTGGGGTGGGCCTCGACCTCGGCATTCTGGGTGTGTACGTCGCCCATCCGCTGAATGGCGCGAACCGTACGCCGCGTACGTTCGTGCGACTCGGGCGCCGATTCTGAGCGTCGTCGTGCATCGTCGCGCCCTGCTCACGAGCCTGCTCGGCCTCGCCCTGATTGGGGTGCTGCCGGACGTCGTGCGTGCGCAGCAGGCCAGTGGTCCACGCATCGAAATCACGTTACCGACGGCCACGACACCGGTGTCGGTGCGTCTGCGGGAGTCAATTGATGGCGGGCGATTCGAGGAGCTCCTGCGCAACGGCTTCGATGTGCGCGTGCACCTGCAGGTGGAGCTGTGGAAGATGGGGCGCATCTTCAACGACGTGGTGGCGCGCGAGGAGTGGGATCTGATCGTGCACTTCGATCAGTTCGATCAGGTGTTCGACGTCGCGCGCCTCGACGCGCGCGGGGCGGTCACGCCCCTTGGCACCTATCGGCGTCTCGTGGATGCGAAGATGGCGCTCGCCCTGCCCTTCGCGCCACCGATCGGTCGCCCCGGCCCCGGGCAGCGCCACTACTATAGTGTGCGCGCCGATATCGAGACGCTCGACCTGAACGACCTCGACGAACTCTCGCGCTGGTTGCGCGGTGAACTCGCGCCCGCGGTGCAGGGGCGCAAGAATCCGGGCACGGCGCTTACGCGCGGATTGCGGACACTCGTGTCGCGCGTGATGGGCGGTGAAGTGCGGCGCCTGGAGGCGAGGTCGCCGCGATTCGTGGTGACGAGCAACGGGGCGCCATGAACGACGCACGGCACCCTGGTGCTACAGCGCCGCCGGCACCCCATCCATCGCGCGCACCCGCCGCAGCGTCTCCTCGCCGTAGAACACCTTGATGTAGCGGGCCTGCGTCGGCGTGAGGCGACGCACCGCCCAGCTCAAGTGCACGAAGTGCGGCTCGGCAGGGATCACGAGCGGCTGCATGTTGATCTCGGCGGGCAACCGGCTCGCCTTGCGCGTGTTGCAGCTACTGCACGCGGTGACCACGTTCGTCCACTCGTTCTGGCCACCGCGTGACATGGGGATCACGTGATCGCGCGTGAGCGATTCGCGCGGCTTGAGCTCCGCGGCTTCACGCCCGCAATACTGGCACTGGTAGTGATCGCGCGCGAAGAGGAACGTGTTCGTGACCTGGCGGCGAAAGCGCCGCGGCACATGGATGAACTTCGTGAGCCGGATGACGGCCGGGCGCGGCATGGCCATACGCTCGGAACGGACAGGGCGACCCTGCTCCGCTTCGACGATTTCGGCCTTGCCGTCGATCACGAGTCGCAGCGCGCGGCGCAGCGGCACCATGGTCAGCGGTTCGTACGACGCATTCAGTGCGAGACACCCGGCAATCACGCGTGCCCTCCATGTCAGGTCAGCAGCGGAACCAGCGTATTCCCTGAAAGTTACTCAGTAGCGCGACGCCAAGCGACCACCCGTTCAGCCGCCGTATTCACCCGTACCCGCACCGAGGGGTCTTCACCCAGCACCACCCCGTCGCGCACCAGCACGTTGCCGTCCACCATGGTGAGCCGTGCGCGGCGACCCGCCCCGAGCACGTGCACCAGCAGCACCGTCGGATCGTACACCGGCGCCGCTTCCGGGGCGTCGATGGCAAATGCACACAGGTCGGCAACGGCTCCCGGCTCGAGCACACCCAAGCCGTCCATGTTCAGCGCGCGGGCGCCGCCCTGCGTCGCCAAAGTGAGCGCATCGGACGCCGAAAGCGCGTCGGGTATGGCGGCGTGTAACGATTGCAGCAGTACCGCCTGGCGCGCCTCCTGCACCAGGTCCATCGCATCGTTGCTGGCCACCGAATCACTGCCGAGCGCAACGGCGATGCCGGCCTCGCGCATCGCCCGTACCGGTGCGATCCCCTGCCCCAGCTTGGCGTTCGAGATGGGGCAGTGCACCACATGCGCGCCGTGCGCCGCCACCCGCGCGACGTCGGCCGCATCGGCGTGAATCGCATGAATGAGCAGCACCGATGAGTCGAGCAGTCCGGTGCGCTCCAGCCACGCGATGGACGAGAGTCCCGTACCCTGCACCGGGATGTCGCGAGCGCGCAGTCGATCGGCAAACGGACCGGTACCATCGCGCACGAACGCCGTTTCCGCGGCGCTTTCGGCCACGTGCGTGGCTACGGCTAGCCGTTCTTCGCGTGCGTACTCGGCCACCGCGGCGTACAGCGACTCGGAGACGGTGTAGGGCGCGTGCGGCGACACGCCCACCGTCACCAGTGGTGACGCATCGCGCTGCAGACGCGCGACTCCTTCACGCAGCGACCGCAGCGACTCATCGCGCTGCCGTGGATCGGGACCGAACGTTTCGAGATACAGGCGGCCGCGAATGCCGGCATCGCGCATGGCCCGCAGCGGCACCCCGGACGCGGAGCAATCGGCAACGGTCGTGATGCCGGCGCGCAGCGCTTCGTTGACCCCGCAGCGCGCCGCGTCCAACAGATCGGCTTCGCTGAGTACCTGCGCACGCACCGCGGTGAGCACGCGCAGCCAGTCGCGGAAATCGAGCCCCTCGAGAAACCCGCGCAGCCCGGTGAGCTCGAGGTGCGTGTGCGCGTTCACCAGCCCGGGCATGAGGATGGCCTCGCCCAGCTGTTCGTGACGTCCCGCCTCTGCCTCTTCGGATGGTCCCACCCACACGATCCGAGCACCATCTACGACGACCGCCCCGTCACGCAGTGGCGGATGCGCGATCGGCAGCACCCACCGAGCATGCCACGCCACGCGCGAGTCGCGACTCACGGTGGCGGGATGCGGAACGGGTTGGTCGTATCGCGAAGCGCGCGAGGGATCGATCCTCCGATGATGCTGTCGCCCTGTACACGCGGGAGTGCGGGCACGAAGTCCGCGCAGCTGAGCCGCGGTTCGGTGCCGACCACGAAATACTCCGACAGAATCGGCCCCTGACACGTGGAGTTCGCAAGCAGACCCGTGGTCGCATCGATCTCGCGCATGAGGATGCCGTCGGGCCGCGGCCAGTCCGGAGGCGCGGGCTTGCGCTTGTACACGTCGAGCATGAACGCCGTCCACGCCGGTGCGGCAAGCGTACCGCCCTGCGCGTTCGCCTTGATCTTCTTGGGCTTGTCGAAGCCGACCCAGAGACCGGCCACGAGATCGGCCGTGTACCCGATGAACCACACATCGGCGCCGTCGTTCGTGGTCCCGGTCTTGCCGCCAGCGGGCACCCGGAAACCGGCGCCCGTCGTGGAGTTGTACGCCGTACCGCGTCCCACCACATCCTTCATCATGCTCACCATGAGCCACGCCTCTTCCGGCGTGAGTACCGCCTCGCGCTCGGGACGCGGCTGCCACAGCACCTCTCCCTCGGCCGTTTCCACGCGGAGGATCGCGTAGGGCGTGGTGCGCAACCCGAGATTCGCGAACACCGAGTACGACGCGATCATTTCGATCGGGTACACGTCGCCGGAGCCAATGTAGGCCGACGGATACGGCGGGACTTCCGTGCTGATGCCGAACCGACGCGCCATGGCCACGACCTGCTGCGGTCCGAGTTCGAGCCCCACGCGAATGGCCGGAATGTTGCGCGACATGAACAGTGCGCGACGCATCGGCATGGGTCCTTCGTACTTGAGATCGAAGTTCTGCGGGGTCCAGGTTTCGCCGCTCAGCTGCTCCATGCTCAGCGGCGAATCGTCGAGCACGTGTCCCGGTCCGAGCCCGGCGCGCACCGCGGTGGCGTAGACGATCGGCTTGAAGGTGGACCCCGGTTGCCGCAGCGCCTGCACGGCGCGATTGAACTTGGAATCGTTGTAGTCGCGGCCGCCCACCAAGGCGCGGACGGCACCGAGTCGCGGATCGACCGCCACGAACGAGCCCTGGAGGTACGGTGAATCGCCACCACCGCCCAGCTGCTCCCCTTCAGCCATGCGCGCCTGGTACTGCTCGAACGTGAGATGCGTGTACGGTCCGAACTTGCCGGATTCGATCGTGCGCAGCTGTTCCTCGAGCGCGCGTTCCGCCGCCGCCTGCATGTCGAGGTCGAGCGTGGTATACACCTTCAGCCCCTGCTCGTACAGCTTCTGGCCGAAGTGATGATCGAGCTGCTGCCGCACCCACTCCACGAAGTAGGGCGCCGTTTCACCGGCTTCCACGCGCTGCGCCAGTTCGAGCGGAAACGCCTTGGCCAGACTGGCATCGGCCGTGGTGACCACGTCGGCGCGCCGCATGAGCTCCACCACGGTGTTGCGGCGCTGAATGGCGCGATCGGGGAAGCGACGCGGATTGTACCGCTCGGGCGCCTTGGGCAGTGCGGCGAGCATGGCGGCCTCCGCCACACTCACATCACGCACCGACTTGCCGAAATACCGCTGGGCCGCCGTCTCCACGCCGTACGCGCCGGCGCCGAGATAGATCTGGTTGAGATACAGCTCGAGAATGCGATCCTTGTTGTACGCACGCTCGATGTCCACCGCCACATGGCCTTCCTTGAGCTTGCGCAGCAGTGTCTTCTGCCGCGTGAGCGTCTCGGGGAAGATGTTGCGCGCGAGCTGCATCGTGATCGTGCTGAACCCCTCATCGAAGCTGCGCGAGCGCACGTTGCGCAGCGCGGCGCCGAACACGCGCACGTAGTCGATGCCGGCGTGATCGTAGAATCGCTTGTCCTCGACCACGAGAAACGCGTCCTTCACGTGCTGCGGGATCTCGTCGAGGCGCACCAGTGTGCGGCGCTCGAGCCCCAGCTCGGCGATGAACCGACCGTCCACGGCAAACAGCTTGGAGGTCTGGTTGGGCGTGTAGGTGGTGAGCGAGGCCGCCGACGGACAGGCGTCATTGCGGCACACCATGGTCCACGCGGTCGCCGCACCGGCCACACCGACGGCGCCGCCGAAGAGGACGGCAATGCCGAGCCAGCCGACCCACGGACGACGCAGCCAGGCGAAACGGGAGCGCTTGGCCGCCATCATTGGCGGCTCGGGCAAAGAGGGAGACGACGGATCATCCACGAACGCTACCCTCCCGGGCGGGACGCGCCAAGAGCTGACGCGTGTCTATAATTCGGCCATGTCTCAACAGCACCCTCTCCTCGACGAGCTGGCCTGGCGTGGCCTGCTCTTTCAGCACACCGATGGACTCGCCGCGCACCTCGCGGCCGGCCAGATCACGGCGTACTGCGGCTTCGACCCGACGGCACCCAGCCTGCACGTGGGCAACCTGGTGCCCGTGATGGGGCTCGTGCATCTGCAACGGGCCGGCCACCGTCCCATTGCGCTCGTGGGGGGCGGCACCGGCATGATCGGCGACCCCAGCGGCAAAAGTGCCGAACGGTCGCTGCAATCACTCGACGTGATCGAAGCCAATGCCCGCAGCATCGGCGCGCAGCTGGAGCGATTTCTCGATTTTTCGGGCCCAGCGGCGGCCCGCATGGCCAACAACGTGGACTGGCTTGGCTCCCTTGGGCTGCTGGAGTTCCTGCGCACCACAGGCAAGCACTTCACGGTGAACTACATGTTGGCCAAGGACTCGGTGAAGTCCCGCCTCGAGGACGGTATCTCGTACACCGAGTTCACCTACATGTTGCTGCAGGCCCACGACTACGCCGAGCTGTATCGGCGACTCGGGGTCACGCTGCAGGTGGGGGGCAGTGACCAGTGGGGCAACATGACCGCCGGGCTGGAGCTCATTCGCCGCACCGAGGGGAGGGAATCGCACGTGCTCACCTTCCCGCTCGTCACCACGGCCAGCGGGCAGAAGTTCGGCAAGTCGGAGGCCGGCGCGGTGTACCTCGATCCGGCGCGCACCTCACCGTACAAGTTCTATCAGTTCTGGCTCGGCGCCGATGATCGCGATGTGGGCCGCTGGCTGCGCTTCTTCACGTTTCTCTCACGCGACGAGATCACGGCGCTCGACGAGGCCACGAGCACACGTCCGGAGGCGCGTGAGGCGCAGCGAGCGCTGGCGATCGACATGACCACGCGCGTGCACGGCGACGCGCTGTTGCGGTCTGTGGAGTCGATCTCGCAGGTGCTGTTCGGCAAAGGCGATCCACGTGATCTCAGTGCTGACACGCTCGAGGCGATGGCCGCGGAAGTCCCCTTCGCCGAAATCGACGCGCCAGCCGATAGTAGCGGCGTGGATGCGCTCGACCTGGTGGTGGCGACCGGTCTGGCCAAGAGTCGCGGCGACGCCAAGCGTCTGGTGGAGCAGGGCGGCGTGTCGGTGAACGGCCGCAAGGTCAGCATGGCGGACCGGGTGACCGCTTCGGAGAGCTGGCTGGCCGGCGCGCATCTGCTGGTGAAGAAGGGGAGCCGCGACTGGGGGCTGGTGCGGGTTCGCTGAGCGCGTCTGGCGTGCGCGTGTCGCATGCGCGTGCAGCGTGCGCGTGCAGCCTGTGCGCGTGGTGGCTACCCTGCCATCGCCGAGAGGGCCTGCTCAATGTCGTCCATGGTGTTGTACGCGTGTGGGGCGAGCCGCACGGCGCCCTCACGCGGGACACACACCACGCCGGCGGCCTTGAGGCGCGCCATGGTACCTGACAAGTCATCGGGAACGATCGCAAACACGCCGGCGCGACGCTCGCGGTCGGCCGGCGTCCACAGGCGCATATCGTCGCGGCCGCTCACCCACTCCACGATCCGATCGCCGAGCACCGCAATGTGTTCGGCGATCGCGGCGGGACCACCCGCCTCGAGCATGCAGTCCACCGCTTGCACCGCCACCGCGAAGTCGTGGTACGCGAGCGTGACCACCTCGAAACGGCGCGCATCGGGGAGAAAAGTGAAGTCATACTGCGTGAGCCACGCGTAATCGGCGGACGCCGTCATGCAGGCCCATCCGACATCGGGCGCCTGCACTACCTCGTGCAGCCCCTGCCGCACGTAGACGAACCCGGTTCCCCACGGGCTCAGCATCCACTTCTGCGCGCCACTGGCGAAGATGTCGATGCCCAGCGCATGCACATCGATGGGGCGCACGCCGCACGCTTGAATGCCATCCACGATGAAGAACACATCGGCCGCACGGCACGCCTCGCCAATGCGCGCCAGGTCGGCGACGTAGCCGCTCGCGTATTGCACCCACGAAATCACGACAGCCACCACGTCGCCTCGACCGATCCGCCGAATCAGCTCTGCTTCATCCGGGAGCCCGTCGTCTGCCGGTGGTACCCGCTCGAGCGCGATGCCGCGCGAGCCGAGTGCCATGAACGGATAGACGCAACTCGGAAACTCGCCGTCGAAGGTGAGAATGGTGCCCGGACGCAACGGCAGGCCACGCGCCGCGAGATTGAGCCCGTACGTGGTGTTGGGCATCAGCGCGATCTCGGTGCTGTCGGCGCCGATCATGGTGGCGAATCGCTCGCGTGCATGCTGCGCGGCGTTGACGAGGTGCGGGATGCTGATGTGATGAGGTGCCGCGCGCAGGTCGAGCCACTCACGCCCCATCTCCACGGCCGGTGTCGGATGCGGTCCAACCGATGCCGCGTTGAGGTACACCTCACGGCCGGAGCTCATCCACGGAAAATGCGCGCGCAACTGTGACATGGCAGAGGTCTGCAAAGAGAAGAGGAGTCAGCGATGAGCAGCACGTGCGGCCCGATCGATCGCGGATCGCAGCGCCCGCGCGAGGCGAGCAGGATCGTAGCACTGCGCCCGCTGCATGGCCGCGTCTCCCATGCGCGCGCGGTCATCGACATGCGCCAGGAGACGGGCCAGTTCAGAGACAACCAGCGCTTCATCGTACGGTGAACCACCGGGCACCACCACCCCTGACACACGGTCCTCGATCAGGGACGCCACGGCGCTGTTCGCCGTCGCGACCACGGGATGTCCCCCACTCATCGACCACAGCGCCGCCGTTGCTCCGAGATCACCCGCCGCGGCCACCCACGTGGCCAGCACATCGGCGGGCGGCGGTGTTTCGAAGGTGGGCATGGGATGCACGTCCACCTGCGAGGCAACGCGCAGCGCCGCCGCGTGCACCCGCAGCGGCTGCAGTGTTGACGCACTGCCGTGCAGCGTGATGCGCAGCTGCTCATGCCGGCGCGCCAGCATGGCCACGGTTCGAAGC
Organism: Gemmatimonas sp.; assembly: GCA_011390935.1. GTDB lineage: Bacteria > Gemmatimonadota > Gemmatimonadetes > Gemmatimonadales > Gemmatimonadaceae > JAABRT01. The sequence continues at coordinate 64,482 of JAABRL010000007.1, read as the reverse complement.
GCCGCGGTGGCTGTCTGCGGTGCGGTGGGATCGGTAATCAGCAGCACGCGACGCCGTGGCGAGGCCTCCGACGATGTGCCCCGCGGCAACACGACAAATGGGATCGGCACGGCGGGAATGCGACGCTTCTCCGGGGTGGCGCTCGCACGTGCCAACACGCTGTCGTCGGTTGACGGGACCAACCACGCCGGCGCCACATTGCGTGAGACGAAGCGCGTGGCCACGCTGTCCTCGGGAAGCGGTGCACCCAGTGGAAGTCGCTGCAACACACACGCACCCGGTGCCAGTGCGCGCACCGCCACGCGCCGCAGCAGCTCGTCGTCGGTGATGATCACCGTCGGTCGCCCCGATTCCACCGCGGCCGTCACTGCGGTGCGATGTGCCCGCGTACCGTGCTCTTCCGCCAGCACGTCCACGGGTACGGCGGGTGCCACCGCCAGCCACTCCTGCCTCGAGGGCGTGAGCGCTCGAACCGCGATGCCATCGCTCATGAGTGCACGAGCAGCCAGCGCGAGCTGCCGCTCGGCGGCATTCCAGGGACCGGCCGACAGTACCAGCACACGATGCGGGGCGCTGGCACCGTCGCTCACGCCATCTCCGCCGCAACCGCCGTTCGCGCGCCGTCGAACTGCAAGCCATGCAGGCGCGCGTACGTGCCGCCTCGCGCGAGCAGCTCGGCGTGCGTCCCCGATTCCACGAGGGCACCGCGCTCCAGTACGAGAATGCGATCGGCGTGCTGGATCGTGGACAGGCGATGCGCGATCACGAACACCGTACGACCAGCCAGCAGTCGATCGATCGCCTCCTGCACGAGTCGCTCGGACTCCACATCGAGCGCCGAGGTGGCCTCGTCGAGGATGAGGATGGGCGGATCGAGCAGCAAAGCGCGCGCGATCGCGAGACGCTGCCGCTGTCCGCCCGACAGGCGCGCGCCACGCTCGCCCAACGGGGTATCGTACCCCTGCGGCAGCGCGGCGATGAAGTCGTGCGCATTGGCGGCACGTGCCGCCGCCTCGAGCTGCGCGTCGGTGAACGCACGTCCGCCGAAGGCGATGTTGTTGCGCACGGTGTCGTTGAAGAGCACCGTGTCCTGACTCACGATGCCGGTGAGCGCACGCAACGACTCGAGCCGCAACTCGGTGATGTCCACCCCGTCGATCGTGATGCGACCGCGCGACGGTTCCACAAACCGCGGAATGAGATCCACGAGCGTGGTCTTGCCCGCGCCGCTCGGACCCACGAGCGCGATCACCTCGCCCCGTTGCGCGCGGAACGAGACATCGCGCAGCGCCTCCGCCCCTTCCTCATAGGCGAAGTGCACGCCCTCGAAGACCAGCTCGTGTTCGAAGTGCGACGCGGTGCGCGTGCCCCGATCGCGCGCCACCTCCGATTCGGCATCGATCACTTCGAACACGCGTTCCGCACTGGCCAGCGATTGCTGCGCCACCGTGGGCACCTGCGCCAGCTGTTTGAGCGGCTGCAGCATGCGCATCACCAGCACCATGAACGGGATCAGCTCGGAGGCTTGCATCGTGCCGTCCACGAGCACCAATCGTGCGCCCAGCCACAACACCACGACCGCCACCAACGTGCCGAGCGTTTCGGTCACGGGCTGCGACAGCATCGCGAGCCGCCCCACCTTCACGTTGCCGCGCGCCAGCGCGTTGTTGGCCGTCGTGAATCGTTCCGTTTCATACGGCTCGGCGCGAAACGCCTTCACGAGGCGAATCCCAGCCACCGCTTCCTGCACGATGCTGGTGAGCTCGCCGTGCTGGTTGCCGAGGCGGCGGTGGCCTTTGCGCAGCTTGCGCAGCACCGGCAGCAGCGCCACGGTGATGAGCGGCGCCCCCACCAGCGACACCACGGTGAGCTTCCACGACATCGAGACGAGCGCCACGATGGTGAACACCACCTGCGCTCCACTCATGAGCGAGCGCGTGATCAGTTCGGTGATGACGGCCTTGGTGTTCTGCGTATCGGTGAGCACGCGTGCGATCACCTGCCCCACCTTCGCGCTCGTGAACCACGGCATCGGCAGGCGTTGCAGATGTGCGTACAGCGCGTTGCGCAGATCGCGCACCACGTATTCCTGCAGTTGCGCGCCAAGCTGTCCGCTCAGCCACACCAGCGTGTTCTTGAGGACGATGACCACCAGAATGAACAGGATCACATTGAGCAGTGACCCCATCTGGTCGGCTGGATCGAGGAACCATCCCACGGTGAGCGCGAGCAGATCGTTCACGAGCCCGGGCTTGTCCACCAACGGCGGTTCGCCAAACAGCGCACTCAGAAACGGAATGAGCAGCGTGAAGGAGAAGACATCGAGCACCGCGGCCACGATGTTCGTGACCACGGTGAACGCCATGCGCCACGTGTGCGGGCGCAGGAAGCGCAGCAGCCGCGGGTAGACACGCAGAGGCGCGCGCGCGCGCATTTCGGCGGTGTGCATCGCCGTACCCTCAGCGACGCGGCGTGAGCAGCGACACCGGCAGGATGCACTCCTCCGGCGTCACGCCCCCGTGCAGGAACGATCCACGATAGCGCTGCTGATATTCACGCAGCTTGGTGGGGTACACGAAGAACCCGTCACCGGCCGCCAGCAGCGTGTTCATGTTCGGCCCCCGGTGCGGCAGCCGCAGATCGTCCGGATTGGTGAACAGCAGCGCCTGTTCGGGTCGTTCGGCCCGCAGATCCTCGCCGAACTTGTAGCGCAGGTTGTTGGTCGCGTCGCGCTTGGCGAACACCGTGGCCGGTGTGTTGCAATGCAGCGAGCCGTGATCGGTGGTGACCACCACCTTGATGCCGCGCCGCGCGGCGTCCTGCATCAGCGCGAACAGTGCAGACCGCTTCACCCACTGCGTGGTGAGGGCGCGCAACGCGGGCTCGTCGCGCGCCACTTCATACAGAATCATCGACTCGCTGCGCCCGTGCGTGAGCAGATCCACGAAGTTGAAGACGAACGCCGAAATGCCCTCGCCGGCCATGGAGCCCGGCAGGTGCCGCAGCAGGTCGTCGGCGTCGGAGGCCGAGGTGATCTTGCTGTAGCGCACGGGGAACTTGAGGCCGAGTTCATCCAGCTGCGCGAGCAGCAGATCCTTCTCGTGCGCGTTGAGCGTTTCGTCGTCGCGCTCCCCCCACCAATCGGGGAACCGGGCCGCGATCTCGCCCGGGAACAGGCCGCTGAAGAGCGCGTTGCGCGCGTACGGCGTGGCCGTAGGCAGCACGCCGTAGTAGTGCGTCGTCTCGATGTCGAACAGCGGAGCGAACAGCGGCTCGATCGCCTTCCACTGATCCTGACGCAGACAGTCGATCACGATGAACACCACCTTGCGATCGGAGCGCAGCACGGGGGCCACGAACTCCTCCACCACGTCGACGGACAACGGTGGCCGGTCCCCCTCGAGATCGCGCAACCAGCGCGGATATTCCACGCGCATGAACTCGGCGAACGCGCGATGCATGTCGGGGTAGAGGCCGCGCAGCGACTCGTGCAACCCCATTTCGCCGGCGGCGGCGAGGTCGACATCCCACTGGGCCAACTCCACCCACCGATCGATCCAGCCGCGCCAGTCGAGTCCTTGATGCCGCTCCGTTTCAATGGCCCGAAAGCGCTCCACGAAGCCGCGCGCCAGCGCCTGCGAGCGAATCATCGGGCCTTCGAGAATGCGCGTGATGACGGCCAGCACCTGACGCGGCGTGACCGGCTTCACGAGGTAATCGCGCACGTTGGCGCCGATCGCCTCCTTCATGGTGGCGTCCTCCTCGCTCTTGGTGATCATCACCACGGGCAGGGAGGGGGCGAACTCGCGCAGCTCGCGATAGGCGTCGAGACCGCGCGTCCCCGGCATCTGCTCGTCGAGCAGCAGCAGGTCGAACGGGCGATGGCGCAGCAGGTCGAGCGCGTCGTCCGCGTTCGTGGCCATCTCCACCGCATATCCCTTGTCGGTGAGAAAGAGACGATGCGGTTCGAGAAGCTCGGCTTCGTCGTCCACCCAGAGGATCTGCTTTGCAGGAAGCGCCATGATGCGCGTAAGCTACCCAGCGCCGCTCGTTGCGGTCCAGCGGAGGGACAAATCCGGCGTTCGGCGCCGGAAGCGCATGGGTGTGAGGCGCTGTAGATTCGCTGCGTGTCCATGCCCCAGCCGCCCTTCGCGCTTGCCGCGATCTCGTTCCCGTTTCCGGCACTCGCCGGCCTTGCCGGCCGACTGCCGCTGGGCGGCGGGCGTGAGGTAGCGCTCGCCGTGCTCACCGCAGCCCGCCTCGGCGCCGTCATGCTGCCCCCCGAAGCGCTGCCGGGCGACGAGCGACAGGCGCGGGCAGCCGCGGCCCGCGTGTGGCTGGCGTCGTTGGCGCTCCCGGCGCCGTTGCGTGTGCCATTGGCGCGCGCCATCGACGCGAGTGCCACGGGTCCGATGCCGATGTCGGGTGCGTTGCGCGCGGTGTCAGCCGCGGCTGGCACGTACCTCGACGGCGGCTCGTCGCTCGAACTCGACCGGCTCGTGCGCCGTCTGGCGGCAGTCTCGTGAGCGGAGTGCGTGTCGGGTGACGCCGAACAGCGAGAGCAACGGCCTACCGGCGGACGCGTGGGTCGTACCGGTCGGGTTTCCGAGTCTGGCCCCCTTCGTGCACGGTGGCTTCCGAGCCGGCGATCTGGTTGTGCTCGGGGGCGATGCGCAGAGCGGCACCTCATCGCTCGCGCTGGCGCTCACCCTGCGCGCGAGTGCAATGGGCACACCGGCGATCCTGCTCTCCTCCGAGCACACGCCATCGCGACTCTTCGAGCGCGCGCTGTCGTCGGTGTCCCGGGTACCGCTCGATGCGCTGCGTCGGGGCGAGCTCGATGAGGGGGCGCGCTCGGCAACGACGGCGGCCGCCGCACACCTGCGTGAGCACTCGCCGCTCATCATGCGCCTTGACGGGCACGGCATCGCCGAGCTCGAACGCGCCGTGGACTCGGCTCCCGGGACGCGGTTGCTGGTGGTGGACGGCCTCGAGTCGCTGCTCACGGACCCGACCGGGCGTGACGACGCGCTCGCCGGCGCCGTGCTGTCGTGCAAGCGGCTCGCCCTGCGGCGCGAGCTGGTGGTGCTGCTCACCACGCACCTGCCGGGCTTCGACCGACGACGTCCCGACCTGCGCCCGGCCCTCGACGACTTCGGGGTGCGCGGCGCGATCGCGACGCATGCCGATCTCGTGCTCGGGCTGTTCCGCGAAGAGCTCTACCAGCGTGACGCCGCGCTCACCGGCGCCGCCGAGCTGCACCTGCTCAAGCATCGCAGCGGCGACGTGGGCTACGTGGACCTGTATTTCGAGGCGCCGTGCCTGCGCTTCGAGGATGTGATGGAGGCGTAGGGTCGGCGCGGTTCGGCCCCGCCAGGGCGACCCGCGACGGGGAACCGCAACAGCGACCCGCAACGGCGAAACGCAACGGCGACCCGCAACGGCGACCCGCAACGGCGACCCGCAACAGCGACCCGCAACGGCGAAAGACGCAACGGCGAACGGCCTGGGGGAGCGCCGCACACTCGGCGTCGGCGTGAGTCCCGATTACTTTTCAAGGTTGCTCCTCACACGCACCGTCCGCGGTGCCTGCCCCCTGGTTCGTCTCCGGAGTCGTGATGGCCGGCCACAGTAAATGGAAGACCACGAAGCACTACAAGGCCGCGCTCGATGCCAAGCGCGGGGCCCTGTTCACCAAGCTCATTCGTGAAATCACCGTGGCCGCCAAGATGGGCGGCGGCGACCCGGACGGAAATCCGCGCCTGCGCACCGCGATCGACAATGCGCGCGCGGCCTCGATGCCCAAGGAGAACATCGAGCGCGGCGTCAAGAAGGGTACCGGTGAACTTGAAGGTGTGGAGTACACCGAAGTGCTGTATGAGGCGTACGGCCCCGGCGGCGTGGCGCTCATGATCCAGTCGCTCACCGACAACCCGGTGCGTACCGTCGCCGACATTCGCCACAAGCTCTCGCGCAACGGGGGCAACCTCGGCTCGTCGAACTCCGTGTCGTACCTGTTCGATCGCAAGGGGCAGATGGGGCTCGACGCCGAAGGGCGCGACGAGGACGCCGTGATGATGGCGGCGCTCGAGGCCGGAGCGGAAGACGTGGTGCGCGAGGACGAGCAGTTCACGATCACCACCGCGCCCGCCGATCTGCACGCGGTGCGCGAGACGCTCGAGAAGGGCGGTCTACCGGTGCGGGATGCCGCGCTCGCGTGGATCCCGAAAACCACCGTGAAGGTGGAAGGGGAGAACGCCACGCAGCTGCTCAAGCTGCTCGACGCGCTCGACGATCTCGATGACGTGCAGAACGTGGATGCGAACTTCGAGATGGACGACGACGCCATGGGCGACGCGTGATGATCGTGCGGCGGACGCAGGCGTGACCACCGCCGGTGAGGTCGTGCTCGGCATCGATCCGGGGACGGCCGTCACCGGATACGGCGTGGTGCGACGCGATGCGCGCGGCACGCCGGCGCTGGTAGAGTGCGGCGTCATTCGCACGCGCGCCGACCAGCCGCTGCCTCGGCGCCTGCATGACATTCACGAAGGTGTGCAGGAGCTGATCGCGCGACATCGTCCCACCACGTTGGCGGTAGAGGGCGTGTTCTACGCGCGCAACGTGCGCACCACGATCGTGCTCGGCCACGCGCGCGGGGTCATCCTGCTCGCGGGTGAGTCGGCTGGTGTGCGCATCGTGGAGTATCCGCCCGCCGAGATCAAGAAGGCCATCGTGGGGCGCGGTGCGGCCACCAAGGAGCAGGTGCAGTTCATGGTCGCGCAGCTGCTGCGCCTCAAGACGCCCCCGCAGCCCGCCGACGCCGCGGACGGTGTGGCTGCGGCGCTGTGTGCGCTGCTCAGCACGTCCCTCCCCACGTTCGCCTCGCTGCAGCTCGACGCGGCGATCGCCTCGACCCGTTCTCGGACCCGCCGCTCATGATCGCGCTGCTCACCGGCCGCCTCGTGTCCCGTTCCGTGTCGATGGTGGAGATCGAGACGCCGGGCGGCACAGGCTACGAAGTGCACATTCCGCTGTCGGCGTTCGAGGCCCTGCCGAAGGAGGGCGAAACGCTCACGCTGCACACGCATCTCACGGTGCGAGAAGATGCGTGGGAGCTGTACGGCTTCGTCTCGCGCTTCGAGCGCTCGGTGTTTCGCCGGCTGCTCTCCGCAAAAGGTGTGGGGCCCGCGCTCGCGCTGGGCATTCTGTCCACGCTCGGCGCCGAGACCGTCGTGGAGGCGCTGCGATCTCGCGACCTCGACACGCTCGTGCGCGCACCACGCGTCGGGCGCAAGAAGGCCGAACAGATCGTGCTCGACCTGGCCGAGAAGGTGGACGATCTCAGTGCGCCGATCGCGGCCGGTGGCACGGCTCGTCGTGGCACACGCGGCGGGGCCAACAGTGATGCGGTGCGCGCGCTGGTGGCGCTGGGCTACGGAGAGGCCGAGGCGCAGGGGGCGGTGCGTGACGCCGGCGTGGCCGGTGATGTGGCGGCCACGGTGCGGGCGGCACTGGCGGTGCTGAACGGGTAGCTCCGCGCCGGGTGCGTCGAACGGCAACGGAGAAAGACGCGAAGGCGCGACGAGCGCGAGGGACGCGAAAACCGCACGATGATTCCGCCTGCGTCGCTCCCACTCATGATTTGCTGATGTGCACGTACATCAACCGGAACGGGTCCTCGACAGCGATCGAGCGCTGCCGAGGACCCGTTCAATCAGCGGTTGCTCCGCAGACTCGTGCGCGTGGACGGCGCGCAGTTCGGGATCGTGACCGGCTGACCGCCGGGGCCGCCGGGGATCGGGCTGAGCAGCTCGCGTGAGCTGCGCTCCGGATCTTCACTCGCCAGATACGCCAACATCGCCGTGAGTGTCGCGTTGTGCTTCACGTCATCGATGATGACCTTGTCGTACGAATCACGCTGCGTGTGCCACGTGGTGAAGCTGTAGTCCCACGACAGTGCGCTCAGGTTGATCGCCGGCGCACCGTGGCAGGCGAACGATACGTGATCGGTGCCGCCACCAATGCCGCCTGGGCCACCCAGACGCACCCACTGCGTGATCTCGCGCGGCATCTGCGCCATGTACTGGCCAAGTCGGTCACCGCTCCTGGGCAGGATGTTCGGGCTCACGTTCACCACGCGCCCCGTGCCGTTGTCCTGATTGAAGAGGAACTGCAGCCCCTGCACCACTTCGGGATGATCTTCCGAGAAGGCGCGCGAGCCGTTGAGCCCCTGCTCCTCGCCGCTCCACAGGCCAATGAGGATCGTGCGCTTCGGCTGCGGATAGGCCGTCTTCAGAATGCGCAGTGCCTCGAGCATGGTGATCGAACCCGTGCCGTTGTCCGTCGCGCCCGAGTGCCCTTCCCACGAATCGAAGTGCGCCGACAGCAGGACGTACTCGTCGGGCTTGCTCGAGCCCTTGATCGTACCCACCACGTTGAACACCGGCTGCTCACCCATCGCCTCCGACTCGGCCATGAGCTTCACCGTCGGCCCCTGATTGTTCTTCGCGAGGCGGAAGAGCATGCCGTAGTCTTCACAGCCGATGTCGAACGTGGGCAACGCGCCGTTGCGCGGCGAGCCGAAGATCTTCTGGATGCCCGGGTAGTTCGACCAGTTCGACTCGAACACGGCCAGCGCACCGGCCGCCTTCACGTCGGCGTAGAACGTGGGGATGCGCTGATTGAGTCCGCGATACGCGGCCGTGAGCTGATTCTGCTCGAGAGTGAGCGATTCAATCGTGTTCGGCATGCCGAACTCCGCGATCTGGCTCGGCATGCGGCACGACAGACGCGGCGCGCCCACCAGCACGACCTTGCCCTTCACCGACGGCAACCACGCGCGGAACTGCTCGGCGGTTTCGTACGGTTCGAGGATGGTCACCCCACCCTCCACCCACTGCCCCGCCGAGTTGCCGCTCCACGAGAGCATCGTGGCATCGAGCGTCTTCACGCGCGGCGCCGTCATCGACGCGTAGGCCACGCCACGCTTCCATGCGGCCCAGGTGCCGTACTGCTCCTTCTTCGCGTCCACGCCCCAGCTCTTGAGCAGCGACACCGCCCAATCCTGCCCGCGGTTCATGTTGGGCGAACCCGTGAGGCGCGGACCGATCGAGTCGAGCAACGTCTGTCCGATGCTGGCCACCATCGAGCGCTCCATGCCTTCCTGCCAGATGCGCTGAATGACGGGATCGGTCGGTTCATCACGGCGCACATACGTCGGCAACGAGTCCTCGTGCATGGGTGTCGCGAGCGGCGCCTTCACGACGGGGCGCGCAGCGCCGCGGCCTTGCGCCGAGAGTGGCAGCGCTGCAGCGAGCAGCGCAACCACCGCGCCAACGTGCACGGAAGTACGAATCTTCATTTTGATGTGACTCCTGGGGGCGATCACAGATGCGCGCGGTGCCCCGATCAAGCGCGCACGGGGAGTGTACGGCTCCTGCACGGCGCACGACCCGGCTGCGGGCCGCGTCGCCTCAACTACGAGGACTGAGGCCGTCTGTGAGCGAGTTGCGATAGGCCTTCACCGCCGGCACGAAACCGATCAAGGTGCCCGCACCAAGAACCAATCCGAGGTACTTCCACTCGGTCGCGCCCAACGCGCGCACGGCGAGATGAATTCCCGACCGTGCTTCGATCGCGCCCTGGCCCAGCGAGAGAATGAGATACACGAACGCCACCCCCAGCACACAGCCAAGCACCGCCAGCAGCGCCGACTCGAACACCAGCAGCGACACGATGGTGCGCGGTCCGGCGCCCACCGCGCGCAGAATCGCCATTTCACGGCGGCGCGCGTCGAGTGACGAGTACAGCGCCACCAGCATGCCGGTGAGTCCGATCGCCACCGCGAAAAACGCCACGATGCGCAGTCCCACCTCGGCGCTGGAGATGTTCTGCCAGAGCTCACCGAGCGAGACGCCGGGAATCACGGCCGTAAGCGGCTCGGAGAGGTCGGTGTTCATCTCGCGCTGCAGCTGCAGCGCTTCAAAGCGATTCTTGGTGCCGACGAAAAACGCCGTGAGCTGCTCGGGCTTGTGATCATGGCCCGCATGGTCGCCCGCCGCGTCATCGTGGTCCTCGTCGTCATCATGATCATCATGATCATCATGATCATCATGCTCCGGCTCGGGCTGCGGCGCCACGGCGACGGGCGGCGGTTCGGCCCCCGGCATGCTCGGCGTGCCCGGTGGCGGCGTATAGCCCGGCATGGTGGGCGGTGCGTCGGCGCCTGGCATTGTTGGCGTTCCCGGCGGCGGCGTGTACCCCGGCATCGCCGGTGGCGCCTCGGCCCCAGGCATGTTTGGCGTGCCCTCCGGCACCGTCCCGATCGCCGGCGGCGCCGACACGGGCATCGCCTCGAAGTCCTCGTGCATCGCTTCGATGCCTTCGAGCGTCACGTAGATCGCGCGATCGATCGGCGTGAACGTGCGGTCGAGCACGCCCACGATCGTGAACGGGTGAGCGTCATGATCGGAAATGCCACCGCCCTGCAGGCCATGCGTCACCACGATCGGATCGCCCACGGCATAGCGCAGTCGTTCGGCCACATCCGCGCCAATCACCACGTCGGTCTCAGCCGAGGCCGGCCCGCCGCTTGCAAACGTGACCCGGCCATCCTGCCGGTAGCGATAGCGTTCGTAGAACTCGTTGGTGGTGCCCACCACGCGGTAGCCGCGATGACTGTCGCCGAGCGCGTACGGAATCGTCCACGACACCGCCGGATGACTGGCCCAGCGCTCGTAGGTCTCCATGGTGACTGCACCCGCCGGCGCACCGATGCCGAACACGGTGCTGAGCAGAATCTGCAGCGTGCCGCCACGTGCACCCACGATGAGGTCCACGCCGCGAATGGTGCCCGCAAAGCTCTCGCGCACGCCCGCCCGCACGTGTTCGATACCGACCAGCAGCGTCACGCTGAGCGCGATGCTCGCCACGGTGAGGAACGAGGTGAAGAAGCGGCTGCGCAGCGATTGGAAGGCCAGACGAAGGATCGTGCCCACGGTCAGTTCTCCACCGCGGCGACAGCGCTCGCGTGGTTGACTGTCGGTAGCGACACCGCGCGCGAGAAGAGCGGCTGCAGTGACAGGTCATGACTCACGAACACGAGCGTGGCCCCCGCCTTGGTGCACGACTTGAAGAGCAGCTGCAGAAAGCGCTCCCGGCGATCGGAGTCGAGCGCCGACGTGGGTTCATCGCAGATCACCACTTCGGGAGACGCGATCAGAGCCCGGGCCACCGCGACGCGCTGCTGCTGTCCCACGGAGAGTTCGGTGACCTTGCTCTGCAGCGCCCCATCGATGTCGAGGTCGCGCGCGAGTGCATCGGCCGCCTGTACCGGATCGGCACCCCCCAGCCGCGCACGGCGGGCCGCATCGAGACGCACCGGAAGCAGAATGTTCTCCCGCACCGAGAGATACGGGATCAGGTTGAACTGCTGGAACACATATCCGAGGTGCTGCGCGCGGAATGCATCGCGTTCACCGCTCGAGAGCCGCGTGATATCGGTGCCGAGGATGCGCACAGCGCCGCGATCGGCCTGCAGCACTCCAGCAAGCAGGCCGAGCAGCGTGGTCTTGCCACTGCCGCTCGGCCCGTGCAGAAACACCGTCTCGCCGCGCGGAATCACGAGCGAATCGATGGCCACCACATCGGTACCGGCGCGATAGGCAAACCGGACGTCCGAGAGCTCAACGGCAGGCGCCGACGCCGCCGAGGAAGCGGCGGCCGCGGACGCGAGCGTCATTTCGAGCTGTACGGTTCCATTTTCTGCCCGTCGATGGTGAAGCCCACGGTGCCGTACGGGCTTTCGACGGTGGCGATCTTGAGCGTGCCGTGCATCCATATTGCGTCGAAGAGGGCCAGCTTCACGGCCTTCTTGTTTTCCATCTGCACGAAGATGATCTGGTTCGGCGGCGGCGGCGGCGTGTGCACGCAGGCGCCGTAGTACGGGACGAGCAGGAACTCTGCGCCGTCTTCCATGAAATCATCGAGCGGCACCACGAAGCCCGGGACACGCACGCGCTTGCCATTGAGCGCCTTCAGCGTATCGGTGGCCTTGCCGGTGAGGTAATCGAGACCGGCGAGCACGCGCCAGTCGATCGGCGGCGTATCCTGCAGCGCGCTCCGAAGACCCGTGCGCAGCGGCGACGCGGCCGCCGCGGCGAACTGCTGAGCGACCGACTCGGCGTGCCAGAGCGTCGGCACGTTCGCCAACGCGTCAGCGGAGCGAACCGGCGCAGCGTGCGCCGGAGTCGCGACCACGGAGGCCACCAGCGCAGCAACGCCGAGGCCGAGAGCAAAGGTCGCAGCGCGAGCCGGTGCGAACGCGCGCGCAAAGGAGCGTGGGATCATGATGGGCAGGGCGAGAGGGTGGCCACTCAGCGGCCGGTATACCTGAATACTACGCAATTGCCGCCTGAATGCTGGAGACCGGGCCGTTCACCCCGGGCCGCGGCACCGGCAGCCGCTCTCCTATATTCCCCGAGCGGGCGCGCGGGTTCCGACGGAACCGCGCCGGCCCGCCACCCGCTCCGCCCCGACCCCGTTTGCGATGTCCCGCCCCGAGATCACCACTCCCGAAGAGCTGCCCGACGAAGGTGTCGTCGAACTGTCGCTGCGCCCACAGCGGCTGGCCGAGTTCATTGGTCAGGGCAAGGTCAAGGAGAGCCTCGCCATCGCGATCGACGCCGCCAAGGCGCGCCGCGAACCGATCGACCACACCCTCTTCTTCGGGCCGCCGGGCCTCGGCAAGACCACACTGGCGGAGCTCATGGCCCGCGAACTGGGCGTGAACATCCGCACCACCTCCGGGCCGGCGCTGGAGAAACCCGGCGATCTCGTGGGCACGCTCACGAACATGCGCGAGGGCGATCTGCTCTTCATCGATGAGATCCACCGCCTGCGGCCGGTGATCGAGGAGTTCCTCTATCCGGCCATGGAGGACTACAAGATCGACATCCGGCTCTCCGAGGGACCCAAGGCGCAAACCATCACGATGCCGATCGAGCGCTTCACGCTCGTGGGCGCCACCACACGCCTCGGCATGCTCACGCCGCCCATGCGCGCGCGCTTCGGGCTGCTGCATCAGCTCGCCTTCTACCCAGAGTCCGAGCTCGAGGTGATCGTGCGCCGCACCGCCGAGGTGCTGCGGGTGGACATCGACACGGCGGGGGCGCACGAGATCGCCAAACGCTCGCGGGGCACACCGCGGGTGGCGAATCGCCTGTTGCGGCGGGTGCGCGACTACGCGCAGGTGCGCGCCGACGGGGCGATCACGCAGGCAGTGGCCGATGCCGCGCTCGAACTGCTCGATGTGGACCAGTACGGCCTCGATGACATGGACGCGCGGCTGCTCCGCCTCATCATAGAAAAATTCGATGGCGGACCCGTAGGCCTTGGCACGATCGCCGCCGCTGTCGGCGAAGACGCCGGCACGATCGAAGACGTGTACGAACCGTTTCTCGTGCAGCAGGGCTTCCTGCACCGCACGCCGAGGGGACGCGTCGCCACGGCGCACGCCTACCGACATATGGGCTACGAACCGCCGCGCGTGCACCCCGAACAGGGGTCGTTGCTCTGATCGTCGCCCCCTGCCTCTGACATTTGTGCGCAGGGCTGTAGTTTTCCCGCCCATGCACGAACCCGGCAGCCGCACCTCCGACTACGACTACACGCTTCCCGAGGCGCTCATTGCGCAGGAGCCGTGCGAGCCGCGTGACGCCAGTCGCCTGCTCGTGATCGATCGGGCCGCGGGCACGATTGCACATCGACGCTTCACCGACATCGTGGAGTACTTCGCACCGGGTGACACGCTGTTCGTGAATGCCACGCGCGTCTTCCGCGCACGGCTGCTGTGCACCCGCGATTCCGGCGCGCCGGCCGAGGTCTTCCTGCTCCGTCCGCTCGACGGCGACCGTGTGTGGGAAGCCATGGTGCAGCCGGGCTCGAAAGTGCGTCCCGGCCGGCGCGTGCATGTGGCGCCTGGCTTCGACGTCGAGATTCTCGAAACCACGCCACGCCACACGCGAGTGGTACGGCTCGAGATCGACAGCGCCGTGCACGACTCGGTCACCGATGCCATTGCGCACTGCGGCCACGTCCCACTGCCGCCGTACATCACGCGCAGCGACACCCCGGTGGACGCGACGCGCTATCAGACGGTCTACGCACAGACGCCGGGCTCGGTCGCGGCGCCCACCGCGGGCCTGCACTTCACCCCCGCCCTGCTCGATCGCATCGCCGCGCAGGGCGTGGAGCGCGCGGAAGTGCTGTTGCATGTGGGCGCGGGCACGTTCCGTCCAATTCAGGAAGAGGACCCGTCCCTCCATCTCATGCACGAAGAGTGGTGCGAGGTGAGCGAGACGGCGGCGCAGCAGCACGCGGCCACCCGGGCACGTGGCGGCGCCGTGTGGGCCGTGGGGACCACCGCCGTGCGTACGCTGGAGAGCGCGGTCGACAGCGCACACGTGGTGCAGGCCGGCGCCCTCGATACGAACCTCTTCATTCGCCCCCCCCAACAGCTGCGCGCGGTGGATCGTCTCATCACCAACTTTCATCAACCCCGCAGCACGCTCCTCATGCTGGTGGCCTCGGTCACCGGGTACGACCTCATGATGCAGGCGTACAGCGAAGCCGTCCGCGAGCAGTATCGGTTTCTGTCGTACGGCGACGCGATGTGTGTGCTGTGAGCGCGTCGACGGTGCGCTCCGATCCGTTCGCGTTTCACGTCGAAGCCACGTGCGGCCACGCGCGCGCGGCACGGTTCACCACGCCCCACGGCGACGTGCAGACCCCGCAGTTCATGCCCGTGGGCACGCTTGGCTCGGTGAAGGGGCTCGACCCCGACGACCTCACGACGCTCGGCGCGACGATGGTGCTGGCGAACGCCTACCATCTGCATCTGCGCCCCAGCGACGACACCGTGCGCACGCTCGGCGGGCTGCACCGCTTCATGCACTGGGACCGCCCGATTCTCACCGACTCGGGTGGGTTCCAGGTGTTTTCGCTCGAAGGGCTGCGCACCATCGACGAAGATGGCGTGGAGTTCAAGAGCCACATCGACGGTTCGGCCCGTCGCTTCACCCCCGAATCGGTGATGCACATCGAGCGCAACCTCGGCGCCGACGTGATCATGCAGTTCGACCACGTGGTGCCGGGACAGAGCAGCGACGATGTGGCGCGCGATGCCATGTGGCGCAGCATTCGGTGGCTCGAACGGTGTCAGACCGAGTTCACCGCGCTGTGTGAACGCGACCCCGATGCGCCCACGCCGCAGCAGGCGCTCTTCCCGATCGTGCAGGGCGGCATTCACGCGTCGCTGCGCGAGGATTCCGCGCGCGCCATTCGCGACGCCGGCGACTGGGTGGGCTACGGGATCGGCGGCTTGTCGGTGGGTGAGGCCAAGCCCGACATGTACGCCATGCTCGATGTGGTGAACGCCGCGCTCCCCACCGACCGGCCGCGGTACCTCATGGGGGTCGGCTTCCCGGAGGATCTCGTGGAAGGGGTCGCTCGCGGGGTGGACCTGTTCGACTGTGTGGCGCCCACGCGCATGGGGCGCACGGGCGCGTTTTTCACCCCCGAAGGGCGGCGCAATATCAAGAACGCGCGCTTCCGGCTGGCCGAGGGACCGCTCGATCCGGAGTGCGGGTGCTCGGCGTGCACCCGCTTCTCCACGGCCTACGTGCGGCACCTGTTCACGAGCGAGGAGATCCTTGGCCTCCGCCTCCTGAGCCTGCACAATGTACATTTCCTCGTGACCCTCATGCGCACCGCCCGTGAGGCCGTGCTCGATGGGTCCTTCGACGGCTGGAGCCGCGACTGGCTCGCCCGCTATCACTCCAAGGTTTCCACACCATGAGCTTCGTTCCCGTGTCCGCCGCACTCGCCGCCATTCTGCAGGCCCCCGGCGGCCAGCTCACCGGCATGATTTTCATGTACGGCGCGATCTTCGCCATCTTCTACTTCGTGCTCATTCGGCCGCAGCAGAAGCAGCGCAAGGAGCACGACACGCTGGTGAAGGCGCTCAAGAAGGGCGATGAGATCGTGACGGCCGGTGGCGTGGTGGGCGAAGTGGTGGCCATCCAGGCGAAAGACGCGCCGTCGCTCGATGACCGCATCACGATCAAGAGCGGCGACTCGCGCCTGATCATCGAGCGTGGGCGCATCGTGCGCGTGGGGAGCGGACCGGCGGTCACGGGCTGAGGACGTCGTGTCGCTGCTCGATATTCACGTGCTGGGCTCCGCCATCCTGCGGCAGGAGACGGAGCGCGTCACGGAGTTCACGCCGGAGCTGCGCAAGCTTGCCGACGACATGTTCGACACGATGCACGCGGCCAAGGGGATCGGCCTCGCGGCACCGCAGGTCGGGCGTCGGGAACGGTTGACCGTCGTCGAGGTAGAGGAAGCACGGTTCGCCCTCGTGAACCCCGAGATCATCACCCGCTCGGGGAGCATTCGGTGGGAAGAAGGGTGCCTGTCCATTCCCGAGGTGTTCGCGTACGTGGATCGCGCGCACGATGTCACGGTGCGGGCGCAGGATCTCGATGGCAACGTGATCGAGGTGGTGGGCAGTGAGCTGCTGGCGGTGTGCCTGCAGCACGAGATCGATCACCTGCACGGCAAGCTGTTCCTCGATCGGCTATCGCTGCTCAAGCGACGGGCGGCGCTCAAGGCCTGGGAAGAAGAGAAGGTGAAGTTTCCCAAGGGACTGCGTGTGCTACCGGTTGGCGATCTGCCGCCCGAGCGCGACGAATCGACGTCGGCCGACGACTGACCGACGGGGCGTCCGACGCCCCTCTTCATCACCTGTACCACCGGCCGGCCATGCGCATCCTGTTCTGGGGCACCCCCGAGTTTGCTGTTCCCCCGCTGCGCGCGCTGCTGGGCGAAGGGCACGATGTCGTCGGCGTGGTCACGCAGCCGGACCGGCCGCGCGGCCGCTCGCGTTCGCAGCTCGATCCCTCGCCCGTGAAGGTGGTGGCGCTCGAGGAAGGGGTGCCCGTGCTGCAGCCCGAGAAGCCGCGCGGCGAGGCCTTCATGGCCGAAATGGCCGCGCTCGAGCCGGACATCAGCGTGGTGGTCGCGTACGGGCACATCCTGCCCAAAGTGGTGATCGACGCACCACCGCTCGGCACGCTCAACATTCACGCCTCGCTGCTGCCGGCGCTGCGCGGCGCGGCGCCCATTCAGGCGTCCATTCTCGAGGGGCACACCGAGACGGGCGTCACCATCATGCGCATGGTCCCCGCACTCGATGCCGGCCCCATGCTGCACGTGCTGCGGACGCCCATTCACCCGGAACTCACGTACGGCGAACTGCACGACCAGCTCTCGGAGCTGGGGGCGGTGGCCATTGTGCAGGCATTGGCGCTGCTCAGCGTGGAGGCGGCGCGTGATGTCGCGCAGGACGATACGCAGGCCACGTACGCGGCCAAGATTCATCGCGAGTCGGCTCGCCTCGACTTCGCGCGGTCGGCCACGCAGGTCTCGCGCGTGGTCCGTGCCTTCGACCCTCGACCTGGCGCTCACACCACGCTGCACGGCGCGGCGGTGAAGTGTTTCGGGGTGCGAGTGCGCGCCGAGACCGATGCCGATCTCACGGATGACGCGCTGCGAGCGAGTCGCCCCGGCACCATCCGCGCCATCGATGCGGAGGGGATGGTCGTGCGCTGCGGCGACGGGGCGGTACGCCTCGCGGAGGTCCAGCCGGCGGGCAAGGGGCGCATGACGCCGCTCGACTGGCAGCGGGGCCGAGGCGTCCAGGTGGGTGACCGTTTCGACGAGACGGACGCAATCGGCTAGCTTTCAGGAATGACGCCGGTGGAAGGATCCGACCGGGGCCTCGGCCCCGAGACAGACGTGCACACTCCCGATGACCGCGGGGGCGCTCCGCGCGCGCCCGGGGGCAGCGGCCGAGGCCCTCGTCCGCAGAAGCGCACGGCCGCAATTACCGATTCGCGCATCGCCGCTGCGGCCATCCTGGCCGATATGCGCAGCGGTCAGCTGCTCGACCCGGCCTTCGAGCGACACGCAGGCCCGCTCGATGCGCGCGATCGCCGGTGGGTGCAGGAGCTGGTCTGGGGGACGCTGCGTCGCCGCAGCTGGTTCGACGCCGTGGTGGGGCTGCGCGTGCGCGGTGGACTCGCACGCCTCGATGGCGATGTGGCCGACCTGCTGCGCCTTGGTTCGTATCAGCTGCTGTTCATGGGCAGTGTGCCACCGTATGCCGCCATTGCGCAGACGGTGGAGCTGGCCAAACAGCGGCATGGCATTGGTGCGAGCAAGCTGGTGAATGCGGTGCTGCGCCGCATCGATCGCGAGCGCGATGCACTCGAGCCCGTGCAGCCGTCCGATCCGATCGACGCGCTTGCACTGCGCATGTCGCATCCGCGCTGGCTCGTGGCGCGCTGGGTGACACGCTTCGGACTCGATGCCACCGAGCGTCTGCTCGAGGCGAACAATCAGGAAGGGCCGATCGTGCTGCGCCCGTACGGTGTGGTGCGCGAACAGCTCGAAGCCATGCTCGAAGGCGCCGGTGTATCGGTGCACGACGCACCGCTCGTGACCGACTCGCTCGTGCTTGGTCATGGCGTGCAGCTCACCGAGCTGGGCGCCTTCAAGCAGGGGTTGCTGTTCGTGCAGGACCCGGCGGCGACCCTTGTGACGCGGTATGCCTCGATCGCGCCGGGGAGTGTGGTAGCCGATCTGTGCGCTGCGCCGGGTGGCAAGGCGCTCGAGCTCACGCGCACCGCGCGTCTCGTGATTGCGTCCGATCGTGTGCCGGGCCGCCTTGAGCGGCTGCTGGTGAGCACCGGCCGCCTCGACGTGAGCAATCTGGTCGCGTTCGTGGGTGATGCTCGAGAGCCCGCAGTGCGCGGCCTCGATGCGGTGCTGCTCGATGTGCCGTGTACCGGCACCGGCACGTTCCGTCGTCACCCGGACGCACGCTGGCGACTGCGCACTTCCGATCTGGCCGTGATGTCCACGCTGCAGCGCGAGATCCTGCGCGAAGCCGCGGAGTGCGTGCGTCCCGGCGGCCTGCTCATCTACTCCACCTGCTCCCTCGAGCCCGAAGAGAACGACGGACCGGTGGACGATTTCCTCGCGAGCCACCCCGATTTCGTGCTCGAGCCGCCTCCGGAAGGAGCGGTGCCCGAGACCGTGCTCGATCAGGGTCGCTTGCGCGTGCTGCCGCAGGCGCATGGGGTGGACGGGGCGTTCGCGGTGCGTCTTCGCCGGCGGGAACTGGCGTGAGCCCCGCGCGAACCGCCAAACAGGTGTGGGCGGTGCGGGCTGCGATCGCAGTCGCCGCCGGACTTGTCGTGGGCATCGGCAGCGGCATGCTGGGGCTCTCGCTGCTCGTGGGTGACGCCCCACCGCCGGTGGTGCGCGACGTCGAACCCGAGCCACTCACACCAGCGCCGCGTCGTCAGATCAGCGGCCCACGCGCCGATGGCATGCGCACGGGGACGTCGGATCAAGGGCTCGTGGGCAGTGGCACCCTCGCCATGCGCGACAGTCTGGCCGTGGTGCCCGATCTCGTCGGGCGTGTGGAGGGTGACGCGCGACGTCTGCTCGATCGCGCCGGTTTCACGATCGGCGAGATCATGTTTCGCGAAGATGACATGCCGGTGGGTACCGTGCTGCAGACGTTCCCTGTTCCGGGCGAGCGCGTGGCGCTACCGGCCACGGTGAACCTCATTCTCGCAGATCGCCGGCGCTTCATCGAGCCGGATACCTCGTCCACCGACTCGCTGTTCGTATTGCCCGATACGTCGCGTGACGAGTCCCGCTTCGACTCGCTCTTCGTGCTCCCCGATACCCTGCGCGACGTTTCGCGTCCCGATTCGCTGCGCGCACTTCCTGACACGCTCGTCCGAGTGCCATGACCGTTCGCATCGCCCCGTCCATCCTCTCTGCCGACTTCGCACATCTCGCCAACGACCTGGCCATGTGCGAGGCCGGCGGTGCCGACTGGATTCATGTGGACGTGATGGATGGCCGCTTCGTCCCCAACCTCACGTTCGGCGCGAAGGTGATCGAAACGGTGCGTCGCAGCTGCACCCTGCCCATCGATGTGCATCTCATGGTGGTGGAGCCCGAGCGCTACTTCGACGACTATGCGAAGGCGGGCGCCAATGTGCTCACCGTGCACGCCGAAGCCGCACCACACCTCGATCGCCAGCTCGCCCGCATTCGTGAACTTGGGTGCAAGGCCGGCGTAGCGATCAATCCGGCCACGCCGCTGGAAATGGTGCGTGAAGTCGCCGCACAGCTCGACCTGCTGCTCATCATGACGGTGAATCCGGGCTACGGTGGCCAGCGCTTCATCGAGTACACGGTGGACAAGATCGCACGCGCGAAGCAGATGCTCATCGCGGCCGGTTCGCATGCCGTGCTCGAAGTGGACGGCGGCGTCACGCGGGAGACGATCACGCGCTGCTGGCGTGCCGGCGCGGATACGTTCGTTGCGGGCAATGCGATCTTCACCGCATCCGACCCGCGCGCTGAAATCGGCCGATTGCGCGCGGCCTGCGGTGTGAGCGTATGACCATCAAGCAGCAGTGGCTGGCCGTGCTCGGCATCGTGGCGATTCTCGGTGCGGGCCTCTGGGCTGGCACGCACTTTCTCGGCGACGAGTTCTACGAAGTCCGTGTGGGCACCGAAGCGCCCGGCTTCAACGCCGTGGACGTCATGAACAGCGACACCGAGCTGAAGACGCTCAGCGACTATCGCGGGCAGGTGATTCTGCTCAACATCTGGGCCACGTGGTGCGACCCGTGCAAGAAGGAAATGCCGAGCATGGAAGCGCTGCACCGCGACCTCAAGGATCGCGGACTGGCGGTCGTGGCGGTGAGCGTGGACAACGTGGACATGGAGTCCACGATTCGGCAGTTCGTGAAGGACTACGATCTCACGTTCGATGTGCTGTACGATCGTGCCGAGCTGTTCCGCTCCGTGTATCGCTACACCGGTGTGCCGGAGACGTACATCATCGATCGTGACGGAGTGATCCGCCGCAAGTGGATCGGGGAAGATGACTGGAGCTCGCCCGCGAATCGTCGGTTCATCGAGGGGCTGCTCGGTGGCGTGCGCGAGTTCGAGGGACAGGAGTTGAATGACAATGCCCGCCCAGCGTCGCCCGCGTATTGACTGGCCCCGCGCGTTCGCGGCGGTGATGCTCGCGATCGCGGTGTGGCTGCTGGTGCACGCGGGGCGCGCCGCGTCGCTTGCTCCGTGACCATCACGCGCGTACTGGGCATTGAGACGTCGTGCGACGAGACGTCGGCGGCGGTGGTGGAGTACGATGGCCACACCTTCTCGCAGCGTTCGTTGGTGATCCTGTCGCAGGATGTACACCGGCTGTTCGGCGGCGTGGTGCCCGAGATTGCGAGCCGCCAGCATCTCACCGCGCTGCCCCCCGTGGTGCGCGCCGCGATGGCGGATGCGGAAGCCGATGCGCGCGTCTGTGATGCGATCGCGGTGACCAATGCTCCCGGACTGGTAGGTGCGCTGCTGGTGGGTGTGCACTACGCGAAGGCGCTTGGGCTGGCCCGCGGCCTGCCCGTGTTGCCGGTGCATCACATGGAAGGGCACCTCTTCGCCACAGCGCTCGAGCACCCCGACGCCGAGCCGCCCTTCACGGCGCTGCTCGTGAGCGGCGGCCATACGCTGCTGATCGATGTGGCCGCGTGGGGTGAGTACCGCCTCCTCGGGCGCACGCGCGACGATGCCGCAGGGGAGGCGTTCGACAAGGTGGCCAAGCTGCTGGGGCTCCCCTACCCCGGTGGCCGTCCGCTGGAGGAGCTGGCGCGCTCGGGTGACCCATCGCGGTATCGGTTTGCGCGGCCCATGCTGAAACGCTCGCAGCGCCCGGAGGACGCAGACTACTACGATCTGTCGTTCAGCGGACTCAAGACCGCGGTGCTGCTGGCGGTGCGTGAAGCCGAGGCGGCAGGCACGCTCGAGGAGGCCCGTCCGCACCTGGCGCGGGCGTTTCAGGACGCGCTCGTGGACACGCTGGTGGCGAAGACCCATCGAGCTGCCCGGCAGCATGGTCGGCAGCGCATCGTGCTCGGCGGTGGCGTGGCCTGCAATGGTGCGCTGCAGGCGGCCATGCGGGCCGCAGCACGCGCGCCCCTGGCCGTCTTCGCACCCTCCCCGCGCCTCGCGACCGACAACGCCGCGATGATCGCGGCCGTCGGCGCCTTCCGGTTCCGGCGCGGTGAACGGGGCGCCGATACGTTTTCGGCTCACGCCTCGATGCCGCTACCCGGTATGTTGGAAGCGGATCAGCGGATCGCCGCCACTCGCTGACCTGCCACCGCTCGCTCCCCTTCAGACCCTTTCGGTATGCTCGCCTCCGACGGCATCAACCATCTGCCCACCGTCTTCAACATCGGTCCGCTCGAGCTCACCGGGTTCGGGCTGGCCGTTCTGGCGGCGTTCGTGATCGCGCAGATCATCTGCCAGCGCGAACTCACGCGTCGGGGACACCTCGTGGAGGCGGACGCGATTCCGGATGTCGTGTTGGCGGCATTGCTCGGCACGATCATCGGCGCGAAGACGTACTTCGTCGTGCTGACTGGCGATCCGGGGGCGTTTTTCAGTCGCGGCGGCTTCGTGTTCTGGGGGGGGTTCATGGGGTCGGTGCTGCTGTGCTGGCTCGTGATCCGCTACAAGAAGCTGGTGTTCCTGCGAATCGCCGACGTGGCCGGCATCGCGATCGCCGCGGGCTACGCGGTCGGACGGACCGGGTGTTGGGCGGTGGGCGATGATTATGGCCGGCCATGGAGCGGACCCTTCGCGGCGCGCTTTCCGGAAGGCGCACCGCCGAGCACGGCGGCGAACATGGAGCAGATGTTCGGCATCACGCTGCCCGAGGGCACGCTCCCAACCGACGTGATCGCGGTGCACCCCACGCAGCTGTACGAGACGGCGATGGGCTTCGTGATGTTCCTAATCCTGTGGCGGTTCCGGGAGCACACGCACAAGGAAGGGTGGCTGTTCGGGATGTACTGCATCCTGGCGGGCGTGGAGCGCTTCATCGTGGAGTTCTTTCGAGCCAAGGACGACCGCCTCGTGGTCGGGCTGACGTCGGCGCAGGTGATTGCGCTCACGATTGCGACGATCGGCGTGGTGATCATGGTCTCCCGCAGCGGTTCCTCGAACTCGACGACGCCAGCGCGCGCGTAAGGGGGCATGCTCCTCCTCGGAGGAGCAGTGGTCCCGAGTACCATTCTCCCCATTGCTTCCGGCGGCGCTTCTTGCTAGTCTACAGAAGAAGCCATTGAGAACCATTCTCAACTCCGCCAAACGTGTCGATCAGCGTCTCCCTGCCCGTGTTGCCCACCGCCTCGTCCACTGCGACGACGAGCGTTGACGGCCTGCTCGAAGCAGCGCGTCCTTGCACGCTCTCGCAGTGCCGACCGGGCAGCCGCGCCACCGTCATCGGGCTCGATGATTGCGGCTCCGACGAAGCCTGCCGCCTCCGGGCGCTCGGCCTCTGTGAAGGCACCGCCGTCAGCGTGATCGACGCACGACACGCCATGGTGCTCGACGTGCGCGGCACGCGGCTCGCCCTCGGATCGGCGCTCACCGCGGGCATCACTGTCCAGCCGCTGCCCGCTCGTTCGGCGCGCCGCTGAGCGGCATCGCAGTGCCTTGGCCCCGGTCGTGACCGACCTCGCCACCCCGGTCGTTGAGCCCACGCCTCCGACACCGTTCGCGCCCGCCGACGAGGCAGTGCTGCGCCTTGCGCTCGTCGGCAATCCGAACACCGGCAAGACCACGCTCTTCAACGCGCTGACCGGACTCCGGCAGCGTGTCGGCAACTTTGCCGGCGTTACCGTCGAGCGCGTGGAAGGCTTCTTCCGCACCGCCTCCGGGCGCCGCGTCGCGTGTCTCGATCTGCCAGGCAGCTATTCGCTCTCGGCCTCGTCGCCCGACGAACAGATCGCCCTCGAAGTACTGCTCGGTCGGGCTCGCGATGGCTGGCGTCCCGATGTCATCGTGGTCGTCGCCGATGCGGCGCACCTCGAACGCAATCTCTTTCTGGCCAGTCAGGTCATCGAACTGGGCGTGCCCGTGGTGCTCGCGCTCAACCAGATGGACGCTGCGGAGGACCAGGGGATCAGCATCGATGTGCCCGAGCTCATCGACGCGCTCGGGGTACCCGTGGTGCCGCTCGTGGCCAAACGTGGGCAGGGCATCGATGCGCTCGGTCGCGCGTGCGAGATCGCCGTGACGCTGCCACCGCCGTCACGACAGTTTTCGCTACCGACCGCGGCCACGGAGCTGCTCGCCCCCGTGGTTGCGCGACTCGAGTCCGCCGGGTTGAGCACGTCAGCGGCCCAGCTCGAAGCGCTGCGATTGCTTTCGGTGCAGCACCTCGAGCCGCACGTCGCCGATGTGGACGGTCTCGAAGAGCTGCGCAAGACGGCCGCTGTCACGCTCGGCCAGATCGGGCTCGCACCGCAGCGGCTCGAATCGGACGCACGGTACGGCTGGATCGGCGAAGTGATGGCCCGCGCGGTGGTCACGAAGGAACAGGAAGGACGCTCCTTCTCCGATCGCATCGATGCGATTGCGCTCCACCGCGTGATCGGACCGGCCGTGTTCATTGCGCTCATGGCGATCGTCTTTCAGTCGGTGTTCACATGGGCCGCGCCCATGCAGGACGCCATCGAAGGGTTGATTGCGGCGCTTGGCAGCCAGGTGGGCACGTTGCTGCCCGAGGGCGACCTGCGGTCGCTCGTCGTGGACGGCATCTTTGCCGGTGTCGGTGGTGTGCTCGTGTTCCTGCCGCAGATCAGCATTCTGTTCCTCGTCATCGGCATTCTCGAGGACAGCGGCTACATGGCGCGCGCGGCCTTTCTCATGGATCGCGTGATGCGCCGCGTGGGCCTGCACGGGCGCAGCTTCATTCCCATGCTCTCCGGGTATGCCTGCGCGGTACCGGGCATCATGGCCACGCGCGTGATCGAGAACCGACAGGACCGGTTGGCCACCATGATGGTGGTGCCGCTCATGAGCTGCTCGGCGCGACTGCCGGTGTACACGCTGCTCATTGGCACCTTCATTCCCGCGAGCACGCTCCCGTTCGGCTTCGGCTTGCAGGGGCTCACGTTGCTGGGCATGTATCTGCTGGGTACGCTCACGGCGCTCGCGGTGGCGGCGGTGTTCAAGCGCACGCTGCTCAAGGGACCGGTGCGTCCCATGATTCTCGAGCTACCGGCGTATCGGTGGCCGAGTGTTCGCACACTGGGTGTGACCGTGTGGCAGCGCGCGATGCTGTTCGTACGTCGTGCGGGTACCGTCATCATGGCGTTGTCGATCGTGCTGTGGGCGATGGCCACCTATCCGCGCACCGAGGTGGACGCATCGCTCCCCGACGTGACGCAGGCCGAGCAGCAGCTGGAAGCCAGCACGCTGGGTCGCGTGGGCAAGATCATCGAACCGGTCGTGCGTCCGCTCGGCTACGACTGGAAGATCGGCGTCTCGATTGCGGCCAGCTTCGCCGCACGTGAAGTGTTCGTGTCCACCATGGGCACGATCTACGGCGTGGGCAGCGATGAGGACAATGTGCAGGCGCTGGGTGATCGTCTGCGTGCCGAGCGCGATCCGATCACCGGCGAGCCCGTGTACACCACGCTCGTAGCGATGGGGCTGATGGTGTTCTATGTATTTGCGCTCATGTGCATGAGCACCACGGCCATCACGGTACGCGAAGCGGGCGGCGGACGCATCGGCTGGGGGTGGGCAGCGATACAGTTCGGCTACATGCTGGTGTTGGCGTACGGTGCGGCGTGGATCGTGTACGCTGGTGGACGCGCGCTGGGGTGGGGCTGAGCCATGGATCGCCTGCTCGTCGCCGCTGTGGTGGTGGTGGCCATCACGTTTCTCGCACGACGCGTGCTGGCCTCGTGGCGCAGTGCTCGTGCCGAGCGTGATGGCTGCGGGAGCAGCTGCGGCTGTGCTCCCACCGCGGCGCGCAAACCGGCGGGCTGGGATACGCTGCGCTGATCGCGTTGCACGCGGCGTCGAGTTTCTCGACGCCGCGTGCCGCGCGCTCAGTTGCTGTCGCCGAGCACCTGCATCGCTTCTGCCGTGGCCGTCGGCAGGATCGCTGTCAACTCCTCGAGGTCGGACTCCTTGAGTCCAAGCCACGCGACCACGGCGGGATCCAACGTCTCTCCGCCGACGGTGCGCGTATACCCCTCGCCCGCACGCACGGCGAGATGATCGGCCACATGCACGAGTGCGGGCAACGTGCGAACGGAGACGTCGAGCACCATGGGCGCATGGTGATGCTCGGCGACACTCGCGAGCGTTGCGGGAAAGCCCCAGCGGCGGCTCAGCTCGGCGCCGAGCAGCGCATGCGTGGTGCCAAGGTATTCACGTTCCGCGTCGGCGTAGATCGCCTCGTCGTTGAACTCGAGCGCGTTGAGCAGCTGCTCGAACTCCGGGCGACAACCCTGCATGGCCACCACGATGCCGATGTCGTGCAGCAGGCCAGCGAGCAGCGCTTCGTCGGCGCTGCCACGCTTGGAGCGGCGCGCCAGCAACCGTGCGGCCTCGGCCACCGCCACCGAATGGCGCCAGACGTCCTTGGCGTCGAAGGTGAGCGTGAGGCGACCACCGCGAAACATGCGCGTGAGACTGGCGGCGATGGCGATGTTGCGGATCGCGGCGAAGCCGAGACGCACGATCGCCGCGCCGGTTGTGGTGACGGTACCGGGCAAGCCATAGAACGCCGAGTTGACCACGCGCAGCACACGTGCGCCGAGCGTGGGATCGGCCACCAGCAGACGATCGAGCGCATCGCCCGTCGCGTGCGGGTCGTCGGCAAGCCGCATGATCTGCAGTGTGACCGTGGGGAGCGTCGCCAGCTGGCCGAGCCCCGCCACCGTCTGGCGTGCCACGAGTGCATGGTCGGGCATGGAGCCGCTGGTGAAGCCGGCATTGAGTTCGTTCGCGGACGCGACGGGCATCAGGCAACCCTCTCCTGCAATGCGTGACGTGACGCGCCTTGGGTGGCGGTCACGGAAGGGTGAGACGAATCGGAAGCGGACAGCTGACCACGAACGCACCAATCGCACGCGAGATCGGATGGCATGGGCTTCGCAATGAAGAAGCCCTGGCCGTCGCGGCAGCCGAGATCCTGCAGCATCGCGAGCTGTGCCAGCTCCTCGATGCCTTCGGCGACGACCTCGAGCCCCAGGTTGTCGGCCAACGTGATCACGGCGTGCACGAGGGCCGCAAAGTCCCGACCACGGCTGAGGTTGGCGATGAACTCCCGATCGATCTTGAGCACATCGAGCGGGAACTCCTGCAGGCAGGAGAGCGACGAATAGCCGGTGCCGAAATCGTCCATGGCGAGTCGCACGCCGGCGGCACGCAGCGCGCGCAGTTGCGCGATCGCGGTGTTGCGATTGGCCATGATCTGCGACTCGGTGACCTCGAGCTGCAGGTCGCGCGGTTGCAGCCCGGCCTCGAGCACGACGGCGATCACCCGATCAACGAGTCCCGGATCGGTGAGCTGTACACGCGAGAGATTCACGCTCACGTAGCGCGGGGCGTCCGCGCCGAGCGATTCGCGCCACGATCGGAAGTCGGCGCACGCCGTGCGCATGATCCAATCGGAAAGCGGCAGGATCAGTCGTGTTTCTTCCGCGATGGGAATGAACTCGGTAGGGGTGACCTCACCGAGTTCATCGTGCGTCCAGCGAACGAGCGCCTCCATACCGGCCACCGAGTGATCATCGAGCGAAACGATCGGCTGGTACACGAGAGTGAAATCCTCCTGCTCGACGGCTGCGCGCAGCGCCGTCTCGAGCGTATGGCGATGAGCCACCGCCTCGCGCATGGCATCGGAGAACACCACCCAGCAGGCCTTGCCGCGGCTCTTGGCTTCGTACATGGCGATGTCGGCGTCGCGCAGCATGTCGTCGGGGGTGTCGTACTGCCCGCTGTTGCAGGCAATGCCGATGCTGGCCGACGAGCGCACGACATGCGGGCCGAGCTGATACGGTGGCTCGAGGGCGCGAATGAGGCGGTCGGCGATCCCCGACGCCGTGATCAGGTCGGTCACACCATCGAGCACCACGACGAACTCATCGCCCCCAAGTCGGGCCACGGTGTTCTCGGTATCACCAACGACGACCGTGTCATTGATGCGCAGGTTCTCGCGCAGTCGGTCGGCGATGCCGCGTAGCAGCTGGTCACCGACATCGTGTCCGAGACTGTCGTTGATGAGCTTGAAGCGGTCGAAGTCGAGAAACATGAGCGAGAACCCGCGCTCCGGTGACCGCTTGGCCACGCGGATGGCAATCTGCAACTGATCCTGCAGGAACGCGCGATTGGGAAGCCCGGTGAGTCGATCGCGACGTGCGGCCGCGACGAGCTCCACGAGCAGTCGCTGCCGCTCCAGCGCAGAGCCTACGCGCGCGCGCAGTTCCGCGGCGAAAAACGGCTTGCGAATGTAATCGTACGCACCGGCCGAGAAGCACGAAGCAAGGACTGCGTGACTGTCGCTCCCCGTGATCATGATGACGGGAATGCGCGAGAGTCGTCCATCGGCGCGCAGTTCGTGCAGTACATCGAGACCACTGCGCCCCGGCATGTCATGATCGAGCAGAATGAGTTCCGTCGCCGCCGCGCGTGCCATCGGCACCGCGTCGGCACCATTCATTGCGTGCGCGATGGAGACGCCGAGCGGCTTGAGCATGGCGGCCACGAGGGCATGGACGTCCGGGTCATCATCGACCAGCAGTACGCGTGCTTCGATGGGGGTGGCTTGCGCTGTCATCAGGCGTCCCGAATGGCAGGAATGGCGAGGTGCGGCGTGGCCGAGGCACCTCGGCGAATGGCGCGCGCCGTGGCGAGCAGTATGGTCACCGCCTCGGCGAGCGCTGCGGAATCCGCCTCGTCCACGGCGAGCGCCTCGACCGAACGCGCCGCTCGCGTGAGTGACGGAAATCCGTAGCTGGTTCCCGTGCCCTTGAGCTGGTGCGCGAGGCGTGCCAGGCCGGCCAGGTCCCCGGCCTGCGCGCACGCGGTGAGCTGCTCCATGCGACTGCCGAGGTTGTATGTGAACGTGCGGATCAACTCGGCGAGGTCGATATCATCAGCCAGATCGCTGATGATGATCGCCGGAACTCCCTCGACCGTGTCGAGCGCCAGCTCGTCGAGTCGAAACGGCGAGGAGTGGCTGCCAGGTGCATCGAGCGTTGTCGGTAGCGGTTCGTGATCATCGACCTGCAACGAATCGAGGGCGGGGAACACCATGTCGTCAACCGCGCGCTCACCCTGCGCCAACCAGTGCGCACAAGTGGTGAGCAGCGCCGTGCGATCGATCGGCTTGCTGGCGTAGTCGTCGCAGCCCGCCGCGAGGCACTTGCCACGGTCTTCGGCCATCGCGTGCGCCGTAAGCGCCACGATCGGCATGCGGACCCCGCGTGCGCGCAGCGTGCGCGCGAGCGTGTATCCATCCATTTCCGGCATCTGCATATCGGTCACGAGCAGATCGAATGGCGTATGGTCACCAATGGCAGCCAGTACCCGTTCGAGCGCGACCGCACCGTTTTCGGCGATCACGACGTCGGCGCCGGCCTTGCGCAGATGGTGACTGATGAGGCGCTGATTGTCGGGCCCGTCCTCGGCCAGCAGGATGCGACCGTGCAGCGCCACCGCCGCGTTGGACGCAGTCCCCTTCGCGGTCGGCTCGCTCGTACTGTGCAGCGAGTGCACGAGCGTGGACGCGTCGGCCGCCACGAGCGGCAGGTCGACGACGAATGTGGTGCCAACGCCCGGACGTGTGCTGTGCAGTCGCACGTCGCCGTCCATGAGTGCCGCGAGGCGCCGACAAATGGTGAGCCCCAAGCCGGTACCACCGTGCCGACGCGTGACGGATGCATCGGCTTGCGTGAAGGGCTGAAAAAGCCCCTCGGCTTGGCGTTTCGTCATGCCGGCGCCGGTGTCGGTGACCGCAATCTCCAGGCGATCGCCGCTGAAGTCATCACGTGCCGGTACGGCGCGCACTTCAACCGCCACGGACCCGACCTCGGTGAACTTCACGGCGTTCCCCACGATGTTCATGAGGATCTGCCGCAGTCGGGTCGGGTCGGTGCAGATGCGGTCGGGCATCGGAGTCGCCAAGGTGGTGCGCAGCGTCACCCCCTTGGCGGCGACGCGCTCCTGCATGAGCCCATCCACTTCACGCAGCAGCGAGGTGAGCGACGTATCGATCTCCTCGATCACCATGCGACCGGCCTCGATCTTGGACAGATCGAGGATGTCGTTGATGACGGTGAGCAGGTGTTCACCCGCCCGACGGATCGTGTCCACCGCGTCGAGCTGCCTCGCCGAACCCACGGCCACCGTGAGCTCGTCGCGCAGCACATCGGTGTATCCGAGAATCGCGGTGAGCGGCGTGCGGATCTCGTGGCTCATGTTGGCGAGAAACTCGCTCTTCGCGTAGCTCGCCATCTCCGCCTGTGCCGCCATGTCGTTCGCATGAGCGGTGGCCTGTTCGAGAATCTTGTTCGTGTCGAGCAGTCGCAGCGACGCCGCCTCGAGCTCGGACTCGGCGGCCTTCTTGGCCGTGATATCGAAGCGGATCGACACGAAACGTTCGATGCGCCCGGTCGGATCGAGCAGGGGCACGACGGTGCTGTCCACCCAATAGAGCGTGCCGTTCTTGCGTCGGTTGCACACCTCGGATCGCCAGGCACGCCCACTCGAAATCGTTCGCCACATCTCGATCCAGAAGGTGCGCGGATGCACCCGCGAGTTGAGGATGCGGTGATCCTGCCCGAGCAGCTCTTCCCGCGAATAGCCGCTGATCTGGCAGAAGCCGGTGTTCACATCGATGATGCGGCCATGGCGATCTGCCACCGAGAGCAGGGCGTGCTCGTCGAGTGCGCGGCGCATGGCCCGCACTTCGCGAATGGCCGATTCGGCGACATCGCGGGCGTGATCAGCGTCGGATACGCCGGCATGGCGCTCCGTGTGACCAGCATCGATTGGAGGCGTGACGAACATGAGGCGGGCGGGACGTTCGAGGCTCGCGCGAAGCGAGCGAGGGGGGGGAGGGACTCCGTGTGGAAGTCTCGGCGGCTTGCGCCAAAAGTTGAGCGCACGCTCTCCCCCGCCCTGCCTGCCGGTCGCTACACCCCGTTGCGAAGCACTCTGGCCACGGCGGGCCAGGCGTCGTCGAGGGCGCGAAAGAGGGAGCGCACCGTCTCGATCCATAGACGCCAGTCGGCCAGCCGTGAGTCGGGCGCACTGCCTTCCAGGGTGCCCGCCGCCAGCGCCACGCGTGCGAGCGCTTCGCGCACCGCCTCGGTCTCCTCCTCGATGCCGGCCGCCAGTGCCCGCGTGCGCGACGGGTCGCCGCCGGTACGCACCGCGGCCAACTCGTCGATGGTTCGCTCCACCTCGGCACCGATACGATCGGCGTCGAGCAGCGCACACTGGCGCAGCGGGTCGCTGACGCCCTCGATCGCGGCGCGAGCGCGCAGCATGGGCCCGAACCACCGGTCGTGCGAGGCGTGGTCTCCCTCGCGCACATCACCAAAGGCGCGTAGACTGCGCGCCAGCTCCGGAGGGGCCGATGCGGCGTCGAGCGTGGCACGGGCGAGCCGACGGGCCTCGTCCGTTTCGAGCGACAGATCCAGCACGTCGCCGCCCGTGAGGTACAGCGTCACGCGTCCCGGCGCTTCCTGCCAGCCATCGATCTCGATGAGCGGCACCACCAGCGTCGCACCACCAGCTCCAGCGGTGAGCGTGCCCGTCAGCAGCTGCACCGGCAGCTCAGCGTCGATCTCACGCCCGCGTCGCAGCCCGACCACGCGCAACGTGGCGTGCGCTTCGCGCTTCACGCGAGAATCGCCTCGAGCACTCGCTCGGTGTCTCCCAGGTCAGCGAACACGGCGTGTGGTGCGTGTGCGGCAAGATCGGTGACGTTGTAGCGACCGGTGGCCACGCCGATCGCGCGTGCACCGATCGGGCGGCCGCACTGAATGTCGGCCGGCGTGTCGCCGATGATCACGATGCGATCGCCCGGCAGCTCCATGCCGAGCGCCTCGCGCGCGCGCTGCTGCGCAACACGCGGCAGCTCGGGGCGTTGCTCATGATCGGACCCGAACGCGCCCACGCGAAAGCGCGTGAAGTCGATGCCCACCGCGCCGAGCTTGCGCGCGGCGCCGAGCGCCACGTTGCCGGTGAGCAGTCCGAGCACGGTATCGTCGCGCGCCTCGACGGCGTCGAGCAGCACTTCGATGCCTGTGCAAAGACGCGCCGCCGCGGGATCACTGGCGAGCACGTGGGCGAGATTCTCGAGATACGTGTCGAGCAGCGCAGGCAACTGTGCGTCGATCTCGAGATCCGTGAGACCACGTGCGCGCAACTGTTCGCGCACGATCTGTCGGTCGGTCTTGCCATCGTAGCGGTAGGCCGGATCACCGGACACTCCGTACACGGTCATGAGCGCTGCTTCCATGGACTTTCGGCCAGCGCCGTCCGTCCAGAGAATGGTGCCATCGATATCGAACAGAATGAGCTTCATCGCGAAGGAGAGGAGGGACCATGCGGCGCAGGACCGGCCGGCTGCATACGTGCGGTGCGCGACACGAGCAGTCCTGTCATCACGAGCACGCCACCCACGCCCTGCCAGATGGTGGGCTGTTCCTTGAGCGCCACCCACGCCACCATCAGCGCAATCAGCGGCTGCAGGTTGCCGTACATGGCAGTGCGTGTGGGACCGAGCACGCGAACGCCGCGGTAGAAGAGCAGGTAGGCGATGACGAGCGCGCCCACGCCCGCGTACAACACCGCCATCCACGCGGAAAACGGGACCGCGGCAAAATCGAGCTGCATGATGCTCGGCAAACCCACGACAAAGAGCAGCAACGCACCGCTGGAAAGCGTGAGCGATGCGAGATGCAGCGGATGCACACGTGCGGTGTACGGCTGCAGCAGCACCGTGAACAGCGCCCAGACAATGCTGCCGACCATGATGAACGCCGCGCCGGTGAACGCACTGATCTCGGCGTCGAGCAGGCCGGCACTGGCCACCACGCACAACATGCCGAGCATCTGCAGGCCGATCCCCGCCCAGCCACGACCGGCGAGACGCTCGCGTCCGAACAGGCGCGAGAAGATCGCGATCCACGCCGGGCCGGCCGCAATGACGAGGGCGGCAATGCCGGCGCGCGTACGAGACAGTCCCGCGATGAAGAGCAGCTGGTACACGCCGTTGCCCATCACCCCCATCGCCAGCAGGGCCAGCGCGTCGCGACGGGACGGGAACTTGCGCACGCCGGCGACCGCGAACGCCACGACGGCCAGCACCACCGCCGCGAGCGCGACCCGCAGGCCGTTGAACGCCGCGGCCGGCATGACGGAGATGCCGGCCTTCACGACGGTGAAGTTGATGCCCCAGATCGCGGCCATGAGCAGCAATCCGGCATCGGTGGCCGTAAACCCATGCCGCGCACCAGCGGGCGCCGGAGCGACGGACGGTTCGGTCGGCTCGGCGGCGGTCGCGGTGGCAGTGACGGACATCCCGAAAACTAGGCGTCCGGCGGGCGGGCGTGTAGCTTGCCGCGATGCATGTTTCCTTCGCTCTCTTCGCCGACGCCGCCAACCTCTCGCAGGAAGGCAAGCTCAACGTGCTCGGCGTGTTCGATGCGGTCCACGTGGCCGCCTTCCCGTCCGTCCATCCGCGCGCCACGTTGGTCGTCCGCCTCAAGGGGACACCCGCCGACGCCGGTGTACACACCATGGGGCTTCGCTGGCTCAACGCTGGCGCCATGGAGCTGTGGTCGTCCAGTGCGGAGCTCTCGGTCGGCGCACCGCCGGGGCACACGGGTGAACTCGACATGCCGGTGATCGCCGCCGTCGACCTGCCGCTCGATGGACCGGGCGACTATCGCATGCTCGTGGAGCTGGACGGCGAGGCGCACACCGAGGTGCTGCTGCACGTGCACGGCGCGGTGCCGCAGGCGCGTCCGATTGGCGGGATGGTCTCGTAGCAGGCGTCCGCGCCCTACACGACTCGACGCGCGGTCACGCACTGCTGGTGCAGCCGTTGCACGTAGGGGTCGTCGGCATGGAGTGACTCCACGTGCACCCCGCCGCGCGCCAGGGCGCTGTGCACGAGTCGGTGGTCCGGCAGCACGATCGCCACATGCGTGATGCGGCCGTCGTCCCGGTCGGAGAAGAAGAGCAGATCGGCGGGTTGGACCGCACCAGTGGCGACCGCCTCGCCCGCCAGCGCCTGCTGCCACGCATCACGCGGCAGCGGCACGCCGTGCCATCGATAGATCGACTGTACGAAGCCGGAGCAGTCGCACCCCCACGGTGTCACCGCGCCCCAGACGTAGGGGGCACCGGCAAAGCTCGCTTCGGCGCTCTGGCAGATGGCGGTGCGCGCTGCGGGGAAGCGTTCGGTACGCGTCGCGGCGTCGAATACGTCACCGCGCAGCACGCTGGCGTCTGGCGAGATCCGCGCGCCGAACGGCAGCTCGCGCACGCGCCCATCGGCCTCGTGCACCTTCGCGCCCGTGGTCATCGGCCAGCTGGTCTCGTCGCCGAGTGCGGGTTCGAGATACCCTTCGTGCATCCACCCGTCGTAGCCATCTTCGCCGAGCACGTGATGCCACGCGTCGCGCTGCTCAAGCGATAGCACGAGTTGACCAGCCACCAGCTGCGACGTGGGAGCCGATGAGATGCGCGGCTCTCCGAACAGCGGGGCGAGCGCTGTACGCACCCGCGCGGACGGCGCACGAGGCGGCGTGCCAGGGGTCTCCAACGAATCGGACAACGGGCGCACTCCGGCGGCAGGTGATGAAACGCGAGCGAACGACGCTCCGAACAATCACACGGCGACCGTTCAGGGGGCCAGTGTCACCGGAACAGCCGCAGCCAACGGGAGCTCGGTCTCATCGCGCACATAGCGCAGCAGACCGAAGGCGCCCACGATCACCCCGTCCTCGAGAATCGGTGCACTGACCAGCGAGCCGACTTTGGTGGAACCATCGGGAGCTGTGTAGCGCACTTCAAGCTGCAGGCGTTCACCCTCGAGGGTACGTCGCAGCGCATCGTCCGCCAGCGCGCGATCGCGCGGATCGAGCATCATGATCGCCAACGTGCCGAGCAGCCGCTCGCGACTCACTCCACCGGCTTCTTCGAGGGAGCGATTCACCGATGTGAAGCGGCCCGCGAGGTCTACCGTGAAAATGGAATCCGTTGCCTCCTCCACCAACCGGGTGAAGCGCGCCTCGGCCCGACGCAGCGCCAAGGCGCCAAGCCGCACGTCGGTGATGTCGTCGATGGTGATCATGCTGCCGCCATCGGGGTGCGGTGACGCGATGCACGCATACACCTGCCCACGCGTCACATCCTCGATTTCGGCGCGCGCGGCGCCACCGTCGTTGATCGCGCGCGCGATCAGCTCCGTGGCCATCGCCGCGGCCGCATCGCGCCACAGCACCTGCGGGAATGGTTGCCCCAACAGGTCACCGATCGACGTGTACCCGCACAGATCGACAAGCCGCGAGTTGCACCGCACAATGCGACGCGCATCATCCAGCACGGCCAGCCCCGACGCCACGGCATCGAACGCCATTTTCCATTCGCGCGTGGCGCGTTCGACTTCCTCGAACAGGCGCGCGTTCACGATGGCCACCGACACCTGGTCGCCCAGGCGCTGCAGAATGCGTGCATCCGTGGCGGTGAACGGCTCGTCACGATTGACGACGGCGATCACACCAATGATGCCACGCCCCGTGGCGAGCGGTGCGATCACCGTGCTGCGAATCGGCGCGATACGCTGCAGCGGCTTGTACGCACCGTCCTCATGCACGATGTCATTCGAGACAACCTGTCCACCTTCGCGAGACACCTGGCCCATGAGCGAACCTTCGACCGGCACGTGCACACCCGCAAGCAGCTCGGCCACACCACTGCCGGCCACGATGTGCAACCAGTTGTCCTGTCGGAGCGCGATGCAGGCGCCCTGTGCATTCAACAGTGCACGGGCATGTCGAAGAATGAGGTGCAGGACATCACCGGGGCGCAGCGATTCGCCCACAGCGCGGGCGACATCGGCCAACGCTTCCGTTTGCCGACGCTCGCGCTCGCTCTCGGCGTAGCGCTGCGCATTCGCCAGCGCGGTCGCGGCCTGCGACGCCATCGTGGCCACCACCTCTTCATCCTCGGCAGTGAATCGACCCGACTCGTTCGCATGCACGGCCAGTACACCCAGCAGGCGAATGCCCACCATGATCGGCACCGCCACCACCGATCCCGGCGGACCCAGTTCGCCGATCAGCTCACCCATGACATCGAGCGCCGCGAGAGGCGACCACGGCTCGGCCGCGGCAACATCGGATCGACGCGGCGCATCCATCGATCGCATCGGGCGTCCGGTTCGCGCGACCTCGGCGAGCACACCATCACCCAACGGCTGCTCTCGTCCCACCGCACGTTCCGTGGCCCCAACGAACCGCACAAGGGTGCGACAGGTCCCCGCCGCGAGATCGGGCGCCGCGACCACCGCCCCATCGGCCTCGGTCGCCCGCACCACCTGTCGCGCCAGCTCACGCACGATCTCGCGCTCATCGAGCGAGCGGGCGAGCGACGCGCCCGCTTCCTGCAGCCGCTGCAGTCGATCGGCACGGCGCGCGGCGAGCAATTGCAGTGCGTCGTGCGACAGGCGATGGCCAAGGTGACGCAGCAGGCCGAACACTTCAGACCAACGATCGCGATCGGGACGCTTGACGTCGTCAACAGCGGCGAGGAGCACGGTGCCCAGCAGATCACCGCTGGTGCCGATGAGCAGCCCCACGATCAGATCGAGTGGCCCCCAGGCGTCTGCATCGTGCGCAGCAACAGGCTCCGTGGCCCAGAACTCTCGGGCGACCCACGTATCGCTGCCGGGCAGCAGGAACATGCCGTCGCGCGCGAACGGTTGCAGGAGCGGCAGTCGCTGGCGCCATACCACACCCGGGAGCGCCTGCATGGCATCCGGGGCGTGCGCGGGGTCACGGTTGCCCGCGAGCGCCACCTGCCGTGGGCCAAGCGCCGCGTCGCGCAGCACGAGCATGACACGACCGAACCCCCACTCTTCGAGCGTGTCAGCCACAACACGCAGCCGCGCCGCGGTGGACACGGCGCGGTCGACGGCGGTCAGCGCGTCAGCAAAGGACAGGGCCGGCGCCGACTGCTGCGCCGTGCGCACCGGAAAGATCGTCTCTGGCATGTCCTGTTTGACGATCGATCTGACGCATCGGAAACGACACGCTCGCCCTCGAGCCGATGATCAGCCCGCGCGCGGTGCTACCAGGCCCAGAGTCGGAAGAAGTCGAGGCCGAACTGGGGTGGTGTCTGCTGGAAGGTGCGCGACGCGCCGGGCCGTCCGCACGTCTGCGCCGAACTGCCCGGTTCGACACCGAACGAGGCAGAGAAGCGCCGATCGAACTGTCGCTCGAGCTTCACGCCGAGCCCCTGGGCGAAGAGGGAGAGCGGGTCGGCCGTGCCCCCACTCTGCGGCGCGAGCCCGCACAGCCCGGTCGTGACGCTCAGGAACGTGCGCTGGCCCAGCTGGCCGCCCACGCCGATGCGCGTCGCGGCCAGAATGCCGAGTCCGCTCTGCCGCAGGTTGCTGGCCTCGCCGGGATTGAGCGCGGTGGGCTCCACCTGCACGAGATCGAAGCGACCACCGGCCAGTCGGCTCGACAGGTAGCTGCCCGCCAAACGCAGCGCGAGGGTGGCCCCCTGATCGGCATATGGCGTGCCGAAGAGGGCATACGCGGGCTCGCCGGTCACGAGGTAGCTCAGCATGTCGCTCTCGGGGAGCGGCGGATTGTCGGCGCTGCTGAGCGTGAGCGTGGGCTGATTGAGCGTGCCACCCATCTGCACTCGAATGCGCACATCCTGCCGATTGGAGTTCGGGCGCTGCTGGCGCACGACGTGCAGCGCCGCAATATCGAGCGCCGGATCGAGCTCCGGATCACCGAAGAAGCGGATGGTGCCACGCTCCACATCGAACGTGGGACGCGCGAGGCCCAGGTTGAGCTGATAGGTGCCGCGCTGCACGGTGAGCGAATCGGAAAGGGCGAGGCGCGCGAGGCCATCGCCGGGATCGAGCGCCCGCGTCACGCGCAGCCCGCCACCAAGCTTGATGTTCGCTTCGGGAGAACGCAGCCACACATCCTCACCGATGTCCACGCGCACGTTGTCGAGCGTGAGCCCTTGCACGATGGCGGTCGGGGCCGTGGCCAGCACGGCGTCCATACGCACGTTCGTCGTATCGACGATGTCGAGATTGTCCGACACGTCGAGCGCACGGCGCTGAGTCAGCGAGTTGAGGAACAGGCGGCCTCGGTCAATGCGCGCGGCACCCTGCAGCGTGGCGTTTCGACGCGGGCCACGCAGCGTCACCGGTTGCACGGTGGACACCGCGATCGTGGCCGTGCGTGCGCGATCCATGGCGACGAAGCCGCTTGACGTCAGACGCAGGTTGAACACCGGGTCCTGCACGTCCGCGATGTCCACCACGCCCGACAGCGACAGCGTATCACCGCGCGTTTCGCCGCTTCGCACCGTGAGGCGACGAATGGCAATGGTGTCGCCATTCAATCGCACATCGGCGGCGAGATCCTGCAACCGCACGCCAAGCGTGGACACGGTGACCGCCCCGCGATCCACCGAGAGCTGTCCGGTGAGGCGCGGACGATCCCACGATCCGGTGAGTCGGATGTCGGTATCGAGCCGCCCGACGCCGTTCTGCAACGTGGGCACGATCGATTCCAGCAAGGCGAGATCCACCGCCTCGGAGGTGATGCGGCCGGTGAGCGGTTCGTCGAGCAGGCGGAGTCGACCACGTCGGAGCGCCAGATCCACCGGCAGCGACGCGGACGCGGACAAGGCGGGCGTCTCGTCGATCACGAGGGCGAGGTCGGCATTGAGGCGGCGATTGGCGTAGTTCGAGACGATGTCGAGCCGCCCGAACTGCACCGAACCGAAGCGGGCATCGCGCAAGCCGAGAGTACCCACCAATGTGGGGGACTCGCGCACGCCGCCGAGCTGCAGGTTCGCATTGAGTGTGCCGGCCCACGCCGACGCGGGGTCGGCCAGCACACCGAAGTCGGCGAGCGGCACCCGCGCGGCCTCGAGTCGTCCGCTGATCTCACCCGCATTGGCGAGTCGTCCGCGCATGGCCAGCGTGCCGCCGTCCGTGTGCTCCCACTGCAAGGAATCAATCGCCCCGCTGCCGTCAGCACCGAGCGAAATGTGCACCGGCCACGCCAGCGAAAACCCGCGCGTCTCTCGCGCCACCAGCGCGCGCGCGTTCGCCGTGCGCGCCGATGCAGGCGTCCGCAGGTCGAAGCGATCGACGCGCACCACGGTGGAATCGGCCACGCGAAATGCGCCCCCCTCGGCCTGCACCGTGGCCTCGCCGGCGGTGCGCAGGTCGAGCGCAAAACGGGACGGCAGTCCGTCCACGAAGACCGCGTCGGCGACCACGGACTCCGCCATCACGCCACCCACCTGCACCGAGTCGAGTGTCAAGCGACCATCACCGCGCGCCTTGCGTGCCACATCGTCGAGCGTGGCCGTGAGCACCGCACGCGACGCCGATGACGTGCCGATCTCGATCCCGGTTGCGCTCGCATCGACTTCGGCGTGCACGCCAAGCGCATCGAGCGTATCCAGTGAACCGGTGAGGGTCGCGCGCAGACCGAAAGCGCCAGCGACGGGGAGCGGCGCGGCCGAATCGCTTTCACCGAGCTGCGCGAGGCGCATCCAGCGCGCCAGATCACGCACGCCGCCGAGCGAGTCGGCATCGACGCGCAGGCGCATCGTGTCGCGACCCGCGGCGGTGAGTCCGAACGCACCGCTCACGGACGCGCGAAATGCGGCGCTCTCGAGCGATGCGGAGTCCAC
Source organism: Gemmatimonas sp. (assembly GCA_011390935.1). Classification (GTDB taxonomy): domain Bacteria; phylum Gemmatimonadota; class Gemmatimonadetes; order Gemmatimonadales; family Gemmatimonadaceae; genus JAABRT01. The sequence goes on along the minus strand of JAABRL010000007.1, from coordinate 24,528 downwards.
ATACACACGTTCATTTTCGAATCGCAGCGCGCCGCTGCCCGAGTACACCAGCACATCACCCACGCGCGACGAGCGTTCCGCGAGGGCACCGCGTACACTGCCCTCGAGTGTCGCAAGCGATTCACCGGTCACGTCGATCTCGGCGGTGAGGCCGAGCGCCGTGGGCGGCAGCAATGTATCGGCCAGCAACGTGCGCACATCGGCACCGGTCAGGCGCAACGAGCCGGTGACGCGGAAGTCCGGTTCAAAGGCATCCATGGTGCCGGTGAACGCGATCTCGCCACCCGCCCCGGCGAGTGCCGTCGTCAGGGAAAAATCCTCCACCGTTCCCTTGGCCCGAATCGGCCCCACGGCAAAACCGCGCAGCGGCAGCCCGGGGTACGATCGTGACATCGTGGTGAAGGAGAGCGGCGAAGCGTTCAGGTCGACATCGAAGGCCGTCGATTCGTCGAGCAACGTGATGCGTCCGCTGCCAGTCAATCGGGTTGTGTCACCGGGGCCGTCCGAGTGCGCGAGCTGTGCGCGTGAAAACCGCACATCGGTCCACACCGAATCGAGCTGCATGGTGCCCGAGATGATGCCCTTCAGATCGGGGAACAATGGATTCACGAAGCGGGGCGTGCGCAGATCGAGCTGCTCGAGCTGCACGTCGGCGCCGTTGAAGACGGCGAACGCCGGTTCGTACACGTCGAGGAGTCCGCGCACGGTACCGATCGTGACAGCGCCAGGGACGTGCTCGTCGGCGTAGCGCAGGCGCGCCTCGTCGAGTTGAAAGCGCATCACCGCACCGCCGCGCGCGTTCACCCGTCCGGTAATCGCGCCGCGCCAGTCATACGGAAAAGGCTCGGCATTCATCCACCGCAGCAGATCGGTGTGCAGTGGGGCAAGATCGAGTCCCACGTCCGTGATGCGCAACAGCGTGTCGCCGACACCGAACGTCATGTTGCCGCGCAATCGCGACGACAGCGCACGGGCGTCCATGTCGGTGATGATGTACTCCACCACCCGCACGTTTCGAGGATCGGTGCGAATGTGCAGCTCGGTGCTGCCTCCGCCCACGTGCGGTAGCGTCGGATCGATCCAGGCAATGTCGCTGAACGCCACCGAGTCACCGCGAATGCGCAGGTCCCAGCGCATCGGCAGTGCGCTGCCCCACACCACCTTGCCGGACACCGTGCCACCGGAACGCGGCAGATGCAGACGCCCCGAGTCGACCCAGAGGGAGTCCTTCACAATGCGGACGTCCGCGGAGACGTCGCGAAACCAGAACGGCGGATCGTTCTCCACACCATCGAATCGGCGGACGAGCAGGTGCATGCCGGCGCTGTCCGGGTGCGCCAGGCGCGACGGCCCAAGCGAAAGGCGTGCACGCGACCAGCGACGCGTCTTCACGAAGCGGTTGGTGTCGCGCGCGATTTCGAGGTCGCGCCGTGCGAGGTTGAAGGCAATCGCGCTGTCACGGCGAACGCCGCGCAGCGAATCGGCGGGTCGCCACGCTTCCACGACCGACAGCGTGCCCTCGTAGACGTCGAGACTGTCCACGCGAACGAAGTCGCCGAAGCCTCGCCCCGTGCGTGGCAACGAAGGTGCCGATGGATCTCCGCGCGTCGCCCGTTTGTAGTTCCAGTCGTCGTTGCCGTAGTCCACGAAGTGCACCACGGGGCGCTGCACCTCCGCGTGACGCACCACGATGCGTCGCGCGAGCAGATCCCGCGGATCGTACTCCACGCGCACGGGGCCCGTCCGCAGGAACGGGGTGCCATCGGGCGCACGCAGCTCGAGCGAATCGATGGTGAGCGTGGTGAAGAGATTGCCCCCGATCGTACCGACGTGCAGCTGCCCCGGCACCGCGGCGCGCAGCACGGGCATCAACGCCTGCCGCAACACGGCGCGCCCGCGATCGGTTTGCGTGAGTCCCGCCACGCCACCCAGTGCGAGCAGCAGGACACCGAGCAACAGGCCGGCCGCCGTGAAGATGATCGTGCGCGGACGGGCCATGCTAGAAGGCCTGACCAATCCAGATGCTGGGATTCAAGCGGCGCAGAAACCCGGCGCGCTGCGGCGGACGATACGTGGTGGGACACGGCCCACTCGCTTGCAAGGGCGGCTGGCCGATCACGGGCGAGGTCAGCACGGTCAGCGTGTTCCCGGGACTCACGCAGTACAGCGGGGCGACGCCGGCCTGCAGCGGGGCGTTGAAATACGCGGCCCCGGCCGGATAGCGATACGGATTGTAGCCGAGATCGATGCGGATCGCGCCAAACGGCGAGGCGATACGCACGCCAACGCCCGGCGTCACCTTGGCGCCGGGCGCATCGGTGCCGAGTTGCTGCACGCCCCCATCATTGCCGCGATTCCACAACCGCCCGACGTCAGCAAACGCGGCCCACGACAGCAGCCCGCGCAGCACCGGACTGGGTACCTGCAGTTCGAGATTGCCCACCAGCAAGGTATTGCCTCCCACCGGCACGACCCGCTCCTCGAACGCCACGGTGTCGGCGCGGAAGAACGTTACGCCATTTTCCACCTGCTCATTGAAGCCCGGCACGATATACACCGCCGGACCGAGTTCATTCTGCCGAAAGCCGCGCACGGTGGTTGGCCCACCCGCGTACAACCGCTCCTGCGGCGGAATGAAGCCGCCGATGGTGGGCGTTATTCCGCCCCCGTACACCACGCCGCCACGCACATGCGCCAGCAGCACGGCGCCGCCGCCGAGCGCGGTGTACCAGGTGGCATCGGTCACGATGCGATTGAACTGCTGCGAGGCGTCGGAGCCCACGAGCGTACTCGCGTGACGCGCATCGAAGCGCAGCGTCCACCCGCGCGTCGGACGCAGCGGACTATCGGTGCGATCGTACGTGGCGGTGTAGCCAACCGCGGCCAGACGCGTATTGCGTTGCAGGAACGTGCGGGATTCGGCATCGCACGTGTTGAACACCGCACAGAAGAACGCCGGTTCCGCTTCGGTGCGGCCGAGTTCCATCTGGTAGCTGATGGTGCTCGGGACGCGACTCTGCAGGGGATTCGTGATCGAGAGCGCGCCACCGATCGGCGTACGACGCAGAAACGCGCGGTACTCGCTGAGTGTGGAGCTGTAGATCGACAGCGTGGGCACGCGTGAACGACGACCGAAGGCCGGCTGACGCAGCGTGATGCCGGCGTAGTAGTTGAGCGTCGCACTGTACGGGTCCTGTCGTGCCTGCTGCTGACAGATCCCCTCCGCGCCATCGAGCGGTGCGCCGATGCCGACTTTCGACACGCGACCATTGAGCTCGAGTCGCGGAGCCCACGGGAGAAAATCGCGATCGGTGTAGGAGCCCTGCATGCGCAGACAGTCGAGCGTGGCCCAGCCCACGCCGCCCTGCGCCGCGAAACGATCACCTTCCACGAGGCGAACCGTCACATCCACGAGGCTGTCACCGAGTGTCGGTTCACGATCGAGCTGCAGATCCACTCGACGAAAGGCATCGAGCTGGTACAGCGATCGCTGTGCCGTCACGAGATCGCGCGCACTGTACCAATCACCGCTGTGGAGAGACATGGCGCGACGCACGGTCGATTCGGCGATGCGCACGGGCCCCTCCGTGGAGTCCACGATGATGCGCACCGCACCGATGCGCGCTCGGGTCCCCGGAACGGCCAGCACCTCCACATCGGCCGAGTAGGCGCGCTCATCGGTAGTGTACGCGAGCAACGCTTCCGCGCCGGCCCACCCGGAGTTGCGCAGCTGCCGCACGAGCGAATCGCGCCCCGATTCGAGGGCGACCCGATCGAACAGTCCGCCGGCACGCAACGGAAAAGCCTCGATCATCTCGTCGGCATCGTCCACCGCATCGAGCCCGCGCACCGAGAGCGTCGCGACACGCATGGGCGCCCCTTCGACGATCGCGAACGTGATGTCGACGAGTCCGGTGCGCACGGTATCGATGAGCGAGTCGACGCGCACATCGGGATAGCCTCGGCGACGATACAGCACCTCGAGCCGCTGCACATCGCGCGCAAACTCACCGGGATCGAGACACCGCTGCGTGCCGATGAACGGCAGCCGCCCCCGCGACGACGGCAGCGTGGCGACGGCATCGAGCAACTCGAGCGTGGTGAACTCACGATTGCCGGCAAAGCGCAGCGACCGCACCTCTCGATCGGCACTCTCGCAGGTGAAGTCCTGCGCAGACAGCACGGCTGGAGCGAGCAGACCACCAGCGCAGACGAGCATGCGAACGGCCGAGGCCAGTCGGGCGCTCAGCGCGCGCGACAGGAAACGGGCGGGCACGGCGGGCATGCGGGTGGCTGAGATGGGGATGGGGTTGAGGGTATTCCGAATTATATGCGCAGGACGAGGGGGGTGGGGGGCGGGAGTGGATCGGGGCTCGATGGCTGGGATGCATCGGGGCTCGATGGGCTGGGCGAAGGGGGCAGCACCAAAATCGTGAGGGGTGAGAGGAGTTGCAGCGAGATCGCGGCGAGCGGCGCGATCTGCAGGTTCGCCCACCTCAATCCTCATGAGTTGGTTGTCGACCCCTTCGCCCAGCCCAGCGAGACGGAAATCGATGCCGGGTAATGCACGAAACCCCTCGGGGCTCGCTACCTTTCCCGCCATGAAGATCTACACCAAAACTGGCGATTCCGGCGCGACCGGGCTGTTCGGCGGTGGCCGCGTGGAAAAGGACCACCCGCGCGTCGAAGCCTACGGCGAAGTGGACGAGCTTAATGCCGCCCTCGGGCTGGCGCGCTCCATCGAGCTCATGCCACGCATTGACGAAGTCCTCGTGCCTATTCAGCGCGACCTGTTCGCGATCGGTGCGCTGCTCGCCACGCCCGATCACGACAAGATGCGTGAGCAGCTGTCGAAGGCCCGCATCGACGAGGAGCGCATCGGGGAACTCGAGCGCGCCATCGATGCCGCGGAATCGGAGCTCGAACCGCTGACCAGCTTCATCATCCCTGGTGGCACACCCAAGGCGGCCGCGCTGCATGTGGCGCGCACCGTCTGTCGTCGTGCCGAACGTCGCGTGGTGCGACTCGCCCAGTCGATCGAGCTGCCGTCACTCACGGTCATCTATCTCAACCGCCTGAGCGACCTGCTCTTCACCCTCGCGCGTCTGGCCAACAAGCGCGCCGGCGCCGGCGAAGTGACGTGGTAATGCCAAACCGGGCGGCACTCTCTGTGCCGCTCGACTATCCGGTGCTCGTCGGCCGGTCGCTGCTGGGCGACCTGGCCGAGCTCGTCGCCACATACGCCCCGAACCATCGCTACGCGTTCATCGTGGACGCCGCGGTCGAGCGTACACACGGCGCGGCGGCACGGGCCGGCTTCGCGCCGGAGCGCACCCGAACGCTTGCCGTGCCGAGTGGCGAGGCGTCGAAGTCGCGCGCCGAGTGGATGCGACTCACCGATGCCCTGCTCGACTGGGGAGCAGGTCGCGACACCACGGTCATTGCCGTGGGTGGCGGTGTCATCGGTGATCTGGCCGGGTTCGTGGCCGCCACGCTGCATCGCGGGGTGCCGGTGGTGCAGGTGCCCACCACGTTGCTCGCCATGGTGGACAGCAGCGTGGGCGGCAAGACCGGCGTCGATACCGTGGCCGGCAAGAACCTCGTGGGCGCCTTTCACAATCCGCAGTTGGTCGTGGCCGACGTGAATACGCTGCGCACGCTCCCCGAGCTGCTGCGCCGTGACGGGCTGGCCGAAATGATCAAGCACGGTCTGCTGGCCGACGCGGACCATTTCACGGCGCTGTGCGGCTTGCTGCCGGCGCTGGCCGGTGGCGCGGGTGCCGACGTGGCCGAACTTCCCGCGCTGATCGGGCACAGCATCGGCATCAAGGCGCGCGTCGTGCACGAGGACGCACGCGAATCAGGGCGTCGTCAGGTGCTCAACGCCGGGCACACCGTGGCGCACGCCATCGAACACGCCTTGACGTACCGCGTGGCCCACGGGTCGGCGGTGGCGGCCGGTCTGGTGGTCGAGGCGCGGCTGGCTGAGCAGCTGGGCGTGGCCGAGCATGGTCTGGCGGACATGGTCGCGGACGCAGTGCGTCGCGCCGGGCTGCCGGACGGTCCGCCCGCGTCGGTCTCCGACGCGACGCTGCTCGAGGCGACGCGCAGCGACAAGAAGGCACGGGCCGGTGTGGTGCAGTACGCCTTGCCCACGCGACTTGGCGCCATGAGCGTCGGACCGGCGGGCCGGTGGAGCACCCCGGTGCCGGACGACGCGGTGTTGGCGGCCCTGGCGAGCGCGCGCACGCTGGCTCGCCGCCCGATTCTGGCGAACTAGCGTCCCTTTTCCAGTATCCGGGAAGAAGATTTTCGTTGATAACCCAGACCCGAAAGCAAGCAAGCGTATCCGAAGAATTCGCGCAAAGGCATGACTTTTAGCGCCATCAATGGTTCAGCAAAGAGCCATTGAAAAGACAAATGAGGCCAAATACGACTTCCTGCTCGCCAACGCGCCTCGCCCGATCCGTCACCAATTCGTACCGCCGAAAAGATTTGTGTTGACGGCTGCGTACTTCGGTCGTACTGTGGCCTTCCTACCAAGTACCGGTGCCGATGTTCTCGTCGGTCCCACCATCCGGTCCCCCACGGTCAGAGGGCGTGTATGCAGACAGCGGCCGCCAGCAGGACGTCCGAGCCCCGCTCCAAGGGCTTCTTCCGCTCCGCTCCATCCTCCGCGTTCGACCAGTACCTGCATGACATCCAGAAGCTCCCCCTGATCAAAGACGTTCAGGAAGAGCGCCGCCTCGCGCGGCTGGCTCAGCAGGGTGACGAAACGGCGGCCGAGCGACTCGTCACGGCCAACCTCCGGTTCGTGATCTCGTACGTGAAGAAGTACCAGGGTCACGGGCTCGACCTCAGCGAACTGGTCGCCATCGGCAACGAAGGGCTGCTCAAGGCCGTCCGCAAGTTCGATCCCGACCAGGGCGTCAAGTTCATCTCCTACGCCGTCTGGTGGGTCCGGCAGGCCGTCCTCAAGGCCCTCGCCGAGCAGACGCGCTCCGTCCGCATCCCGCTCAACCAGAACTCGCAGCTCATTCGGCTCTCCCGCGCCGAAACGGTGCTCAGTCAGGTGCTCCGGCGCGAGCCCACCGACGAAGAGCTGTCCAAGATGCTCGAGGAGCCGGTGGACACCGTGCGCGCCTCCCGGCAGATGAGCGGCACCGAGGTGTCCCTCGACGCCCCCATCGATCGGCAGGATCGCGAAGCCAGTACGCTCGGCGAGCGCTTTGCCGGCGAAACGAATGTCGAGATCGAAGAAGGCACCGATTCGCGCCTCATGCGCGAGTTCATCGATCGTGTCTTCCGTCGCTATCTCACACCGCGCGAACGCAAGATCCTCTACCTCTACTATGGCCTCGAAGAGGGTGCCGAAGCGATGACGCTCGAGCGCATTGGCGCGCTCATGGGCGTCACGCGCGAACGCATCCGTCAGATCCGTGAGCGTGCTTTCGAAAAGCTGCGCGAATCGCCCGATGGCAACGCCCTCGCCGGATTCTGGGGCACCGCCTGACCTGAACCACCTGCACTCCCTGTCTCGCCGCACCCCGCCTTGGCGGACCGCGGTTTCGCGCGCTTCGGCGTGCTCTCGTACGCCCCGAACGCCTCGGCTCATGCTGAGGCGTTCGGCGTTTCCATCATCCTCTCCGCCTGCCAGCATCACGCCGTAACAACAACATTATTACGCAGCTGGCAAAACCGTTACAGATATCGCTGCTTGCATCTTGTCTCACACTGTGATGTGCGTCACCTTGCTGGCATGTCAATTCCACGCGTGTTGCTCGTTGATGACGAGCCCGCCATTCGCCTCGCGCTTCGCAAGTGGTTCGAGCGCAATGGCTGGGTGGTGGACGAAGCCGATGATGGCCACACGGCCATCAACTGCCTCGATGCCACACACGACGGCTACGGGCTGGTGATCTGCGATGTGCACCTCCCCGACACCAGCGGCCTCGACATCGCGTCGCACGTCGAAGCGCAGTGGCCCTATCTGCTGCCACGCTTCGTGTTCAGCACCGGCGACAACATGGAGTTCTCCCCGCAGCATCGCACGCTGCGCGAACGCACCCGTGTACTGCTCAAGCCGTTCGACTTCTCCGAGCTGCGCGAAATCGTAAGCACCGTCGGTGCGTCCGGCCCAGAGATCGGCTGACCGACGAAGCGCGAGAGCCGGACTCGTCCGCGCTGACGCGTCGATACATTCCGGCGCATGACTCGAGACGCGCTCGCCGCACACCTGCGTGCCCTCATTGGCCCTCGTTGGGTGAAGGAGCGCACGGCCGAGCGCACCGCCTACGACGCTGACGCGCTGCCAGGCTATCGGGCCCTGCCATCACTCGTGGTCCTGCCCGGTTCACGCGAAGAAATCGTGTCCGTCGTGCGTCTGCTCGCGGCCCACGGCATTCCCTTCGTACCCCGCGGCGCTGGCACCGGACTCTCTGGCGGATCGCTCGCCAACGACACCGTGGTGATCGGTCTCAACCGGCTCACCCGCATTCACAGCATCGACGCCGCCAATCACATCGCGCACGTCGAACCCGGCGTGGTGAATGCAGTGCTGCAGCGCGCCGTCGCTCCCTTCGGCTTGTTGTACGCGCCCGACCCATCGAGCCAGGCGGCGTGCACCATTGGTGGTAACGTGGCCGAAAACGCCGGCGGCCCGCACTGCCTCAAGTACGGCGTGACACTCAATCACATCGCCGCCGTCACCGTCTGTCTCCCGAACGGCGAGCTCGTGCAGTTCGGTTCGGCAGTGAGCGAGCCCGATGGCTACGATTTGTGCGGTCTGTTCATTGGCAGCGAAGGGTGTTTCGGCATCGCCACCGATGTGTGGGTGCGCCTGCTCCCCGTGGCGCCGGCCGTGCGCACGTTGCTCGCCGACTTTTCGGCCATGACCGACGCCGCACGTGCCGTCTCGGCCATCATTGCCACCGGCATCGTGCCGGCCGCACTCGAAATGATGGACCAGGCCACGATTCGCGCGGTGGAAGCCAGCATTTACGCAGCTGGCTACCCCACCGACGCGGCCGCTGTACTGCTCGCCGAAGTGGACGGACTCGAAGCCGGACTCGACGCCGATGTGCGCACGATCGAACGCTGCTGTCGAGAGGCCGGGGCGAGAGACGTGCGCATCGCCACGACCGAGACAGAGCGCGCGCGACTCTGGCAGGGGCGCAAGAAGGCGTTCGGTGCACTCGGCCGCATTGCGCCGCATCTCGTGGTGCAGGACGCCGTCGTTCCCCGCACCAGACTGCCGGCCGTGCTCGATGCGATCGCGGCGATTGGCGCACGCCACGGCGTGAATGTGTGCAACGTGTTTCATGCGGGCGATGGCAACCTGCACCCCAACATTTCGTACGACGCCGATAACGCCGATGAGTCGGCGCGCGTGCATGCTGCCATGTCGGAAATCATGCAGGCGTGTATCGACGCCGGCGGCACGATCACCGGCGAACACGGTGTCGGACTCGACAAGCTCGGTTACATGGACGCGCTGTTCACCGAACCCTCGCTGGCCGCGATGTGTGCCGTGCGCGAAGTGTTCGATCCGGAACGACGCGCGAACCCCGGCAAAGTCGTGCCGATCCATGCGTGTCGTGAGTGGGCGGGGCGCGCACCCTGAGCGTGCGATGACGTCCATTGCGTTGACTTCCATATTCGGACATGCTCGCTGACCTCGCCGATCGCATCGCGCACGCACACGCGACCCGCACCCCGCTTCGCATTCGTGGCGGCGGCAGCTGGCTGCACGCCGGTCGCCCTTGCGAGGGTGAGCCACTCGATGTGAGCGCGCTCAGCGGTGTGATCGACTACGAGCCCGGCGATCTCACACTCACGGCGTACGCCGGAACCACGCTGCAGGAGCTCGACCGCATCACCGGGGCTGAACGCCAATGGCTGGCGCTCGATCCCTGCGCCGCGCCAACGGCGACGATCGGCGCAACCGTTGCGACCGCATCGGACGGCCCCCTCGCGAGCACCTTCGGCCGCGTTCGTGATCTCGTGCTCGGACTCGAGTGCATCACGGGTACGGGCGAGCGCGTGCGCGCGGGTGGACGCGTGGTGAAGAATGTGGCCGGCTTCGACCTGGTGCGCCTGCACACCGGGGCGTGGGGCACGCTTGGTGTCATCACCGAAGTGACCATGCGCTTGCGTGCACGCCCCGAACAGGACGACGTGTTCGCCATCTGCGCCGATGATCGCACATCACTCGAACGCCGTCTCGCGCCACTCGCCGACCTGCCCATCGCACCGCTCGCCCTCGAGCTGCTCAACGCGCCGCTTGCGGCATCACTCGGCTTTGAACCGCGACTGTGCCTGCTCGTGCGGCTGGGGGGCAACGCGGAGCGCGTTGCGGCGCAGCGCCGTGCGCTCGATGCGCTGGGCGATGTGCACGAAATCGCGCTCGACAGGCTGCATGCACTGCGTGCTGCCGATCCCACCGACCACCTGGTGGCAAACATCACGCACGAGCCGTCGCGGTTCACCGATACGTGGCGTCATGTCTCGGCCTTCTGCGACGCGCACGCGCTGTGGCAACCTCGCGTGCGCGGTTCGATTCGACGCGGACTGGTGCGCGTGAGCATTCCCATGCCGGACGAAGGGGCCGCGCACGTCGGCGAGTGGGCCTCGTTCGTGCGGAGCATCGCGCCACCGGGCGCACATGTGACGTGGGAACAGCTGCCGATGCATGCGTGGCCGCATGTGCCGTGCTCCGTGGCCGATCGCATTTCGACCGGATTGCGGCGTGCACTCGACCCGGCGCACATTCTCAATCGCGGCCTGCTGGGGGAACCGACCTGAAAACGACGCGGGCCGATCTGATGACCGGCCCGCGGGGTACCACGCTTGCGCAAGCGCGCTACGACCTCATGCGCGCAAGCTGTACCGACGACGGCGTACGGCGAGCAGTCCAGCAGCGCCAACAGCGAGCAGCATGACCGCGGAGGGCTCGGGGACGGTGGCAACACGCTCGATGCGCAGGAGCACCTCCGAATCGTCGTTGCCGTTGGTGAGGTTGAACATCCCTTCCGCGAAGGTGGGACTCTCGACATCGCCAATGAACAGTTGGTCACCAAACAGGTCGCCGAGGTCGCAGACGGTGACCGCCTGGATGCACACACCACCACCGAAGCCCAACGTGAAGAACCCGAGGTCCACGTTCCGTGACGATCCCTCGTACAGAATATCCACGTTGTCGATCGCGAAGACCTCAACATTGGCGAAGTCGGGCGTCGGATTCTGCGGCAGCGTCCACGACGCCGTCAACCCGCCGCTGAACGTGAACGACACCAGCTGCGCCGACGCGGGCGCGGACAACAGGCAGGTTGCAAACGCCACGACAAGGGCACGATTCAGTAAACGCATGGGCAACTCCGGTCTGAGAGAACGTTCGCGCACGCATGACACGAACCACGAGACGAATAACATAGCCTTCGACGCGCACGATGGGGGATTCGTGATCGACTTGTTGACGAAGCGCTGCGCTCACCAGCGCACAGGCAGGCGTATTGCAAATTCCGAGCCACGCGTGCCCTTTCGTTTTGCCATCGCACACGTCAGCGTTCCTCGGTGACCGTCTCCGACTCCACCGCACGCGCACCACTCCCGTGCGCGCTCCCCGATTCGCCGCTGGCCAACGCAGCGGCCGGCCTCGATGCGTGCGTACACTGCGGCTTCTGCCTGCCGGCGTGCCCCACGTACGTGAACCTGCACGACGAAAACGACTCCCCGAGGGGCCGACTGCTGCTCATGCGGCGTCTGCTCGACGGCGAACTGCCACCCGACGATCCCGATGTCGGGGCGCACATGGACCGCTGCCTCGGCTGTCGAGCGTGCGAAACCGCGTGCCCCAGCGGCGTGCCGTACGGCGAACTGCTCGAAGCCACACGCGCCACCCTGCGCGAAGCGCGGCCCACGCCCTTCGTCGCGCGAGTCGTACTCGGCGTGTTTCGCCGCCAGTCGCTGCTCACCGTTGCTTTGCTCGGTGCGCGCCTCCTTCGCGCCACTGGGCTGCCACGGCTTCTCGCGCGCGTGCTTCCGCCGCGGATGGCGTTTCCGTTCGCCATGCTCGCGAGCACAGCGCCGGTGCGATTACCCAAGGGCCATGGTGTCGTGACGCTCACGCCGGCATTAAAGGCGGATGCCGCGGTCACGATGCTCGAGGGGTGCGTGATGCAAGGGTTGTTCGCGCACACCAACCACGCCACCGCGCGCACACTGCGTGCCACGGGACACACGGTCGCGTTCACCCGGGGGCAGGTCTGCTGCGGCGCCCTGCACGCCCACGCCGGCGACCTCGACAGCGCTCGCGCACTCGCACGTCGCAACATCGCGGCGTTCGAGCGCACTCCGCACGCGCTCATTGCCGTGAACTCCGCGGGGTGCGGTGCGATGCTCAAGGAGTACGGGCACCTGCTGCATGATGACACCGACTGGCATGCGCGTGCGCAGGCCGTGTCCGCCCGCGTCCGCGATGTGAGCGAACTGCTGGCGGGTCGACTCGCGCCCGCGACACGAAGCACCGAGCCGTCGCCTGCACCGCGCTTGCGCGTGGCCTACGACCCGCCCTGTCATCTCATGCACGCGCAGCGCATCACCCGTGAGCCCGTGGCGGTGCTGGCCGCACTACCCGGCGTGGAGCTGGTGCCGCTCATGGACGCTGATCAATGCTGCGGCAGCGCCGGCATCTACAATTTGGTGGAACCGGACACGAGTGATGCCGTGCTGGAGCCCAAGCTGCGGAACATTGCGGATGCGCGGGTGGAACTACTAGTGAGCGGCAATCCGGGGTGCCTCATGCAACTCGGCGCTGGACTGCTGCAATCCGGCAGTGTTACGCGGGCCGTGCATCCGGTCGAACTGCTCGATGCTGCACTGCAGCGTGGTGCGGATCCCGAGCACCCCCTTTCAAGCAGGTGAGGCGAACATGCGCTTTCTGATCGTGGCCGTTGACGGCGTGCTGGCCGATACGCTTTCGGTGCGCGTGGCGGCGTTGCAGTCGGCCGCAGACTCGCTGGGCGTCACGCTCGCGCTGCCAGCCAGGCCTCGATGGATTGCCGGCTTGAGCTTGGCCGAGGCCGCCCGCGCCTCCACCGCCGAGTCGCGCGAGGCCGACGAGACGATGCTCGACCTGCTGGCACTCGCGGCCGAGCGGTCGCTGCAGCAGCGTGCCGCAGAGAGCGCACCAGTGCTCTTTCAGGATACGGTCGCCCAGTGCGCCGAGGCCGCGGCGCACGGCTGGCGCGTGCTGCTGCGCACGGATGCCACGCGACACGCTTCCGGACCGCTGCTCGAGCATCTGCTCAGCGAGACCAACGCATCGCGCGCCATCGCTGCCGACGACGTGCGCGCCGCGGGTGTGGAGATGTCCACGCTGCAGCGGCAGTATGCGCTCATTGCACCGTTGCTGCTCGGCGCCACGCACGTGTGCGCCGTGGAAGCGTCGGCGCACGCGCGGGAGACAGTCACTGTCCTGATGCCCGAACTGCACATGGACTGGCCAACGCTCTGATCTGCGGTCCGCGCGTCTCGCTCCCGTCGCGTGCGACATCGGGTTATTCATTGCCAATGCTCCCGACTCCGCTCTCCGGTGCCGATCGCTCGGCCTACGACGCACTGCACGACGGGGTGATCGCGCTCGCGCGCCCCGACCTGCGGCACCTCGAGTTCACCGGCCCCAAGGCCGCCGATGTGATCACCGGGCTCGTGACCAACCACGTGCTCGCACTCGCCGAAGGCGAGGGGCAATACGCCGCTGCACTCACGGCCAAGGGTAAGATCGTGGCCGATCTGCGCATCGTGCGCCTTGGTACCGAACGCTATCTCACCACGGCGGCCGAGGCGTGCTGGCCTGGTTGGCGCGACCTGGTACGCAAGTACGTGAACCCACGCCTCGCTCGCTACACCGAACCCGAGCTGCACGCCGTCGCTCTATTGGGCCCACTCGCTCACGCGACCGCCGATCGCACCCTCGCCGCGATCAACGCACGCACTGAGGCCACCACCCTCCCCGCGGCTCCGTACAGCGCCGTTCGCTACACCGCCGACGAACACGAACTGTTCCGCATCACCTCGCCCGAACTCGGCGACGTACCAGGCGTGCATCTGCTGCTGCCGCCCGCGCTCGGCGAGCAGCTGCTCGCCGAACTCGCGCGTGACACCACGGTGACCCCTGGCACAGGCGCCGCACTCGACGTCGCCCGCATCGAAGCCGGCCGCCCGCTGTGGGGACGCGACATGGACGACAACACCATCCCGCAGGAAGCCAACCTCGGTACACTCGGCGCGCTGTCGTTCGACAAGGGGTGCTACACCGGCCAGGAAACCGTCGCGCGCATTCACTTTCGCGGGCACGTGAACCGTCACCTGCGTGTCCTGCACAGCAGCACCCCCCTGCCCACCGGGGCAGAAGTACGCCTCGCGGACGGAAAGGTGGTGGGCGATGTCCGGTCGAGTGCCCTGTCACCGCGTGTTGGTCCCATCTCCATCGCCATGGTGCGACGCGAGGTGGAGCCGGGAACTGGAGTACAGGTGATGACAGAGGCCACAGACCCCATCGAGGCCGTCGTAGCGCAGTAACGTGCGGTTGCAGCAGTGTGCAGTTGCAGTAGAGTGTCGTCGCAGTAAGGCGCCGTTGAGGTAGGTCTCGCGTGCCCGTCGGGCGCAGCCCAACCAACGCGAGACCGCCGCCCGGTCAACATGCCGTTGGGCGCGAGCCCCACAACCGCGAGGCCAACGCCCCGCCCCCCGTGCCTCGCGCCTCCGGCGCGTGGCACGGGGCCCTCAAGGGCGAGGGCAGGGGGTGGGGTCCCCCCGCGTGTCGGGCGGTCCGGCTGGGCGGCCCCGCCGCCCGGCCGAGCCGCACGTTGACGCGGGGGCGCCCCACCCCCTGCCCTCGCCCCCGGACCAAACGCAAAACGCCCCGGAGCCAAAGCCCCGGGGCGTTTCACTCTCGCGACACCGCGAGATTACATGCTGGCGCTATCGGGCGCGGCAGCGGTGCTGTCAACGGCCGAGCTGTCCGCCGGCATCTCCATCGCCGGCTGTTCCATCACGGCAGCTGCCGGCTGCTCTTCGGCGACGGGGGCGGCTTCTTCGGTGGCACCACCGCAAGCGGTGAGCACGACGGCAGCGGCGATCAGGGCAATGCGCTTCATGCGATCCTCTACTGGGTATGATGTGTCGCCCGTGAACCGCGGTTCCCCATGAACTCGGCTCGGCCTGCTGTCCGGACAAATGAAGAATTTAGGAGTTCCGGACCGACTGTCAAGGAGCCGGGACTGTAACGCAAGTCCTTATGCCGCAGGGAGTTTCGCGTCGCGCCCACAGGCTTGTGCATCACGCGGGCACGTTCCGGCCCGCTCATGCGCTCACCCTGTGACGGCATTTCGCGCCGACCTCCTCTCTCCGACTGTACCGTGACCCGACTTCCCGATACGCTTGGCGCACTGCGCCGCTCTGCCTGGGCCAATCCCGATCGCCCGCGCACCGTGAAAGATGAAGTGCGTGCCAATCTCATCGCGCGACTCAAGGCCGGCGGCCCGCTCTTCCCCGGCGTGCTCGGCTACGAAGACACCGTGATGCCCCAGATCGTCAACGCGTTGCTGTCGCGACACAACTTCATTCTGCTCGGGCTTCGCGGACAGGCCAAGACGCGTCTGCTGCGTGCGATCGGCACGTTGCTCGACGAGCAGATGCCGGTAGTGGCGGGCAGCGAAGTGAACGATTCACCCTTCGCGCCGATCTCCAAGTACGCCCGGCAGCTCATCGCTGAACACGGCGATGACACGCCGATCGGTTGGGTCTCGCGCGACGAACGGTACGTGGAGAAGCTGGCCACGCCCGACGTGACCGTGGCCGACATCATTGGTGATGTGGACCCCATTCGTGCGGCGCGCGGCGGGCATCTGCTGAGCGATGAACTCACCATGCACTACGGCATGCTGCCGCGCGCCAACCGCGGCATCTTCGCGCTCAACGAGCTCCCCGATCTCGCCGGCAAGGTGCAGGTGGGGCTGTTCAACATCATGCAGGAGGGGGATGTCCAGATCAAAGGCTACCCCGTGCGCCTCAAGCTCGACGTGCTGCTCTGCTTCACCGCGAACCCCGAAGACTACACGGCGCGCGGCAAGATCATCACGCCGCTCAAGGACCGCATCGGCAGCGAGATTGTGACGCACTACCCCACGAGCGTCGAGCTCGGCGTGAACATCACGAAGCAGGAAGCGTGGACCAATCGTGGTGAACTCGAGCAGCGCATCCCCGATCTTGTGCGTGAGGTCGTGGAACGCGTCGCGTTCGAAGCACGCGATGACAAGCGCGTGGACAAGCGCAGCGGTGTGTCGCAGCGCATGCCGATCACGGTGCTGGAGAATGTGGTGTCCAACGCCGAGCAGCGTGCGATCGTGAAGGGCGAAAGCGAAGTCGTGCCGCGCATTGCCGACGTGTACGCCGCGCTGCCTGCGATCACCGGCAAGATGGAGCTCGAGTACGAGGGCGAGCTGGTGGGTGGGACGGCGATCGCGCACGAACTCATTCGTCGCGCCTGTCACGAAACACTCGAAGCGCGCGCGGGCGAGGTGGATGCCGAAGAAATCGTGATGTGGTTCGACGGCGGCGGTGCGCTGCAGGTGAGCGATGACGCCGCGACGCCGCTCGTGCGTCAGGGGTTCGACGCGGTCCCCGGGCTGGTGGACACCGTGGTCGCGCTGGGGCTCGCGCCCAAGAGTGATTCCGCGCTGGTGGCCGTGGCGTGCGAACTCATGCTCGAAGCGCTGGTGGCGCGTCGCAAGATCAGCCGCAGCGATGCGGGGCGATATGGCAAGGCCGAGCGTGAGCGTCGGCGTCCGAATCAGGAGTTTTTCGGCTGAGTGAGTTGCGCGGCAACGCGGTGCAGACGTTTCGTGGTCGTTTGATCCTGCGCCGCTTGCCGTAACGCGTCCCATGAATCGGGCGGGTTGCCCTGGTCCAGCATCCGGGAAAAGACGGCGTACGCATCGGAGTGACTGCCGTACGTGCGAAGGCTTCCGCTGTCGTTCACCCACGCCAGCACGATCAGGCGGGACGAAGAGTCGTATCGGTAGAAGAGACGATAGCGGCCGTCACCGGTCTTGCCGCGAAACCAGTGCGTCCGACTCGGCCCGAGGGTGTTGCCCTGTCGGAAGGCCTTGTTGCCGGGGTCGCGGGGAATGGCCTCGAACGCGAGGTCTGCGAGGTGTGCCAGCAGCTTCGTATTCGGCCCCTCGCGACCCTGCGCCGCGTCGCGCTGCTCCCTCGCCGCGGCCTCGATCAATCGCTCCAGCTGATCGAGCAGAAGCGGATGGGCGAGCACCGTCCACCCGTGCACGACCAGCAGTTCGTCCTGCTCGCGTGCGCGGGGCGAGCGGCGAGCCGGCCTCACAGCCCGATGGCGCCCACGATGTCAGCGTCATGGTCGATCGGCACGTCGGCCGTCAGCTCTCGAATGCGTGCAACCAGTCGAGGCGACACACTTCGGGCGTTGCCTTGGGCGATGTCCTGCGCGAGGAACGCGAGGAACTGCTGTACCATCGGATCGTCGTGGGGGTCCGAAGCCGACGCGTTCACCAGACGCACGCTGTCACCTTCGATGACGTAGCCGATCTCGTCACCCGCCGCCACGCGCAGGGCGTTCTTCACGGCCTTCGGAATGGTCGTCTGCGATCGCCGAGTGAGCTTGCTCTTGAGCACGGACGTTGACATGGACTTCCTCCAATGCGTTTGCCTTGTCAAAGGTACCCAGAACGGCTCGGACAAGGCAAGTGCATTGCTTCAAGCTCGCCGGAGCTTCCATGGAATCCGTCCGCGTCACCACGACGACATCGGGCCGCACCGCGATATCGCGCACGGTGCGCCCCGGTTGCATCGGCGTTAGACTCCCCGCCGTCATGACCCGCCGCACTCACGCCCAGCTCGCCGACGCGCACGTCGCCACGCTCGACATGGCCGCCGTCCGCCGCCAGATGACCCGCCTGCGGCGCTGGTTCCGGGAGCACGGCCGCGATCTGCCCTGGCGGCGCACCCGCGACCCGTACCACGTGCTCGTGAGCGAGCTCATGCTGCAGCAGACCCAGGTCTCGCGCGTGATCGACTACTACGAGCGGTGGCTGCAGCGCTTCCCCACCCTGCACGACGTGGCGCGGGCTCGGCCGAAGCAGGTGCGTGAGGCGTGGGAAGGGCTCGGCTACTACGCGCGCGTGCGCAACCTGCAGCTGCTGGCGCGCGCCGTGTCACCCAACGGTGAGCCCAACCATGCCCTGCCCTCCGAGCCCGAGGCGCTCAGGGCGCTACCGGGGATCGGGGCATACACGGCCGGCGCAGTGGCCAGCTTCGCGTACGAAAAGCGCGCCCCGCTGGTGGACACGAACGTCGCGCGCGTGCTGCTGCGGCTGTACGCGCCGGAGCATTCGCCGAAGAGTGGGATCGGCCAGCGGGTGGCATGGGCGCTCGCCGAGGCCGTCATGCCGCGCACGGGGAAGGCGGCGTGGACGCACAACCAGGCGATCATGGAGCTGGGCGCGCTGGTGTGCACGGCGCGCGTGGCGCGGTGTGAAGCGTGTCCGCTGAGGAGGGGGTGCGCGACGGGTGGGGATCGGCGCTCGATGGGCGGGGCGAAGGGGACCGCAAAGAAATCGTGAGGGGTGAGGTGAGTTGCCGCGAGATCATGGCGGACGGCGAGATCTACAGGTTCGCCCACCTCATGCCTCACGACTTGGTTGCTCACCCCTTCGCCCCGCCGAGCGAGCCGGAATCGGATCGGCGCTCGATGGGCGGGGCGAAGGGGACCGCAAAAAAACCGTGAGGGGTGAGGTGAGTGTCAGCGAGATCATGGCGACCGTCGAGATCTGCAGGTTTGCCCACCTCATGCCTCACGACTTGGTTGCTGCCCCCTTCGCCCCGCCCAGCGAGCCGGAATCGGATCGGCGCTCTATGGGCAGGGCGAAGGGGACCGCAAAGAAATCGTGAGGGGTGAGGTGAGTTGCCGCGAGATCATGGCGGACGGCGAGATCTACAGGTTCGCCCACCTCATGCCTCACGACCTGGTTGCTGCCCCCTTCGCCCCGCCGAGCACGCCGTTCGCCCGCAGTGTTGAACCCGGCCGTCTCTGCTGCGACCTTTCCTGCATGCGTCCCGTGATCGAAGGACTCGCTCTCGTACTCGCCGTGGTGCGCCCGCTCGTGCTCGTGGCCGCAGTGGGCACCGGACTCGCCGCGCTGGCATCGTGGGCAACCCAGACGCGACGGGTCAGCCCCTTCTCCGGCATCGCGCGGTTCACCCGTCAGCGCGTGGACCCGCTGTTCGCTCCCGCCGAGAAGCGGCTGCTGCTCTCCGGTGGCCAACCGTCCCACGCGCCGTGGTGGACGCTCGGCGCCGTCGTTGTCGGTGGCCTGCTGCTGATCTCGGCGCTGCAGTTCGTGATCACCCAGCTGCTCACCGCCAACATGGCCGCGCAGGGCGGAGCGCGCGGGATCGTGCGCCTGGTGGTGGCGTGGGGGTTCTCGATCGTGCAGTTCGCCATCATGGCGCGCGTGATCGCGAGCTGGGTGGGCGGGTCGCGCTACAAGAAGCTCTGGCGCTGGGCGTTCGTGATCACCGATCCGATTCTCGAGCCGCTGCGCAAAGTGCTGCCTACGATCGGACCGATCGACATCTCGCCGCTGGTGGCGTACTTCGGCGTGGCGATCGTGAAGGGGTTGGTATTGAATGTGATCTGACGGAGTGCTGCTCAGGCCACGCGGCGACGGCGACGAGCGGCACCGATGAGCCCAACCACGCCCAGGCCGGAGAGTACGAACGTGCTCGGCTCTGGCGAGAAGTGCAGGTTGTTGCGCGTATCGCGAATGTGGAAGCCCCACGACGCCCACGACGGATCGAGACCGAGACCGACACCGGTGCGGGCCGGTGTACGGCCGCCATCCCGTGGGACGCTGCGCGCCGCAGCTGGTGGAAGCGCCACCGGTGAGCACGGCAACGTCGTGCATCCCGCCGCGCACCGTTACCACGCTTCTCCACAACACGTCGCAACTTCGCGTCCACGGCGCGCCAGCTGAGCTGTTAAGTGACGAGCAAGCTGGCGGGATGCGTGGGACAGAAAACCGTGTCGTCCGTCACGCTCGACTCGCCCGGCAACCCTTGAGTGGTGCGATCGCGCCACAGCGCTTCGGTACAGCGGCGACATCGTCCGCTGCGAGCCGTGCACCACTTCGCAACGCGTACTCCGCGCCCTACTGGCGCTCCATCCGGCGCACGGACTCAACGCAGCGGCGCCGCTCGGGCCAGGACGAACCAGAGCGTCACGCCGGTCGCTATTGCCGCCGACCGCAGCAACCACCCGATCCGCAACCGCGCGATCAACGGCGTCATGCGCTGCCAACTCGGGCCATCGAACAGACGCGCGAGGCGACCACGCGCCCACCATTCGGCGCCCAGTGTGCCGAGCACGATGCAATGCAGCGCCACTCCCGTCGCGTACGCCGATTCCAATCCGTTGAAACGTGCAACCAGATGCGCGACACCGAACGCCAGCACCGCCATGCCCACCGATACGCCGATCATCGGAATGCCAAGCGGACCGATCACCGCGCGCTTGAGCGACGCCGTGAACTCCGCATCGAGCGACTGCACATAACTCGTGGAGACCGCGCCCTGCGACGCCGCAGCGATGCGATCGGGCGACCTATCGGCCTTGCCCGCAGCAGCATGCGCCGCTTCGAGAATCGCCTGGTTCGCTTCGGAATCGAGTACGATCTCGAGCGCACGCTCCAGCGCCACACTCGGTGTCAGCACGAACCACGGATGTCCCGCACGCGCGTCACGCAGCGCGTGCACATCATGCTCGAGCAGACGCCCCACCACGTTGCGAAAATCGCGAATGTGCGCATCGTCGCCGAGTCCGAGCAGGCGCAGGTCCTCGCCGGCCACCTGCACGAACAGTTCGGCGACTGGTAGGGCAACATCGTAGGCGCGCACAAGGTTCACCCCCTGCACAACCGGCGCGCGTGGCGACACGTCGCACAGCGACACGAGGGCTCGCGTATCGAGCGCCGCAAACTCCGCTGCGACCTGCGCGTCGGCGATGCGATGCGACAACGATGTCGCATGCGTAACTGCACATTCAACACGCGACACAAAGTGTGTCGCGCCAGTGGCCTTGCACGCACCGCAGTCCACGCGGCCGCCTCCGCCACATGGGGCGCACCGCACATGGCCCGCGGAACACATCATGCACACGCGCCGCCCGCTGCCGCCGCAGTTGGAGCACGATTTCGTGCCGCTGCCGCCGCAGCCGTAACACTGCTCCCAGCGGAATGAACCGTCGCGGCCCGTCTGCACATTGCGGCCGCGCTGACCACCGCACGACGTGCACGACGTACGGCCACCCTGACACGAACCGCAACGCGCATTGCCGCCGCCATCGCAGGAGGTACACTGCGTGGTGCCGCGTCCGCCACAGTTTCTGCACGTGAGCTGCTTCGCACCCTTGCACTCGCTGCACTGACGCGTGGTGCCGAACGAGACCGGGCCGTCCCAGCAGTCGCTGGCCGAGAGCCGCGCATCGAGCGCCGTGTTCAGCGCCCAGCGGCTCAGCCTGGCGGGCGCGGCATTGGCGTGCGCCTGCACCTGCTCCTGCGCCGCGCTGTTCACGGACGCTTCACTGGGCCGGGCGGTGATGCCGGCCGGCAACGGCCCGGCAGCACGCAATGTGTGCGCCGAGAAGTGCACGCGTTCGGTGACGTCGACCACGCCGCGGGCGATCGATTCACTGCCGGCGCGGATGGTGAGCGAGTCGAGCGCGTATCGCGTCTGCGGCTCCACGAGGGCCTGCAGTTGCACGCGCATGCGGGCGAAGGACGGCATGGCCCCATGCTACGTTCGGCGGCTCGGGGACGCCAGCGGCCGATACAGGCCCTTTACGCCCGCCGAATCTCCGGCCGCCGTCGCAGCGTGATCGACGCATAGAGCAGCACCACCAGCGCCCCGCCACCGACCGCCCATTGCACGCCGAACGCGCGCGCGGCCGCACCTGCGGTAAGCGCGCCTACACTCTGCGACAGCCCGATCACGATCAGGCCGTACAGCGCCATGAGGCGACCTCGGTACTGATCGGCCACCAGCAGCTGCAACATGCTGTTGGCAAGCGAGTTGAAGAGGATCAGCATCACGCCCACCATTGGCAGAATCACCAGCGCGAGCCATGTCACGCGACTTGCGGCGAGCGCCAGCAGCAGCGTGGGATACGCGATCGCCGCGATGGTAATCAGGCGCCCACGCTTCGCCTGCGCGAGCGGGCCAGCGAGCAGCAGCGCACCACACACGCCGCCGACACCGAGCGCCGAGAGCAACGAGCCGTAGCCGCCCGCGCCAAGACCGAGTCGCTCACGCGCGAACACCGGCATGAGCGTGATGATCGGTCCACCGAAGATTGCCCCCACGGTCACCACGCCGAGCAGATCACGCACGAGCCCCGGACGCAGCAGATAACGCAGGCCGTCGAGGGCACTCGCATTGCTCGACGTGATCGCGTCTCGCACACTCTGCATGACCACTCGTGTCCGCCACTCGAACGATTCGCGCACCGTGGCGATGCGTTCAACCGTGGCGCGGCCGATCGTAATGGTGCGCAGCCCGAACAGCACGAAGCCGTAGCTCACCGCGTTGAGGCCGAAACAGGACGCAATCCCGAAGTTGGCGATCACCACACCGCCAATCGCGGGCCCGATCACACGCGCGAGATTGAAGCCACTCGAGTTGAGCGCGATGGCCGGCTGCAGATCTTCGCGACCCACGAGTTCGTACACGAAGCTCTGCCGCGCCGGAATCTCCACCGTGGCACACGCGCCGTGCACGGCCGCGAGCACGAGCAGCAGCGGCACGGTGATGTGTCCGCTCCACGTGAGCAGAAAGAGTGTGGTGGCTTCGAGCAGGAAGATGCGCTGCGCCCAGGTCACGATGGCCAGTCGGTCGCCGCGGTCCACGAGCGCGCCGGCGTGGAACGAGAAGAGCAGCATGGGGAGCGCATTCATGGCAGCCACGAGGCCCACCACGAGGGCGCTGCCGGAGAGCTCGAGTGCGAGCCACCCCTGCGCCATGGCTTGCATCCAGGTGCCGATCAGCGACGCCGTCTGTCCCGTCCAGAAGATGCGGTATTCGCGGTGGCGCCGGAGGACGGCGAACGGGTTGCGGGACGGGGTGGTGGGCACGGGTGAAAGATGGCGAGGTACACTCCGAGATTGGGGTGGCTGTTCTACCCCTCGCGCCTCGCGCCTTCGACCTGATCACCGTTCGGGGGGATGACCGCGGCGAGCTCCAATCTCTTTGCGATCATTGCGCTGAACGGGTAGAAGGTCGAAGCGGCGAGGCCCGAGGCGCGAGGGTCAACCGACCTTCCGGGATCGGGATCCGGGTTCCAAGCGTACTATCCAGTAACTCGAACGGGATTCCCCATGCGCCTGCACACCTACACGAAGTTCAACCCTGCCCTGGCCGACGCGGTCGACCTTCAGGCGCTGCTCGACCAGCTCTCGGACTTCCTGCTGCAGTCCGGCTTTGCCGGCTCCCCCGACCAGAACCCCTGGTGGGGCGAGCCCGCCGAGGGGGCCGACCGGTCGATGGACGGGCTCAAGGAGGCGATCCTCAAGGCGCTCATCGAGAGCGGCCAGCTCACCCCCGAGATGCTGCAGGCGCTCCGTGGCGAGGGGAACGAGGTGAGCGAGGGGAAGCTCGCCGAGCTGCTCGACAGTCTAGTGCAGCGCCTCACGCAGGACGGCTACCTCACCATGGAGCAGAGCGGCGATGTGCCCGCCGGTCACCAGCCCGTCACGGGCAAGGGCTCCATTGGCCAGGCCGCCGCGCGTGATGTGCAGTTCAAGCTCACCGACAAGGGCATGGACTTTCTCGGGCACCGCACGCTGCGGCACCTGCTGGGGTCGTTCGGCAAGAGCAGCATCGGCGTGCACGACACGCCCCATCTGAGCACGGGAGTCGAGGCCGATTCGTGGAGCAAGCCATACGAGTTCGGCGATGTGCTCAACCTCGACGTGCCGGGCACGCTCACCAACGCGCTCGCGCGCACCGGTTCGCTCGAGGTGCCCATGGATCTCGACTACGGCGATCTCATGGTGCGCCAGTCGGAGTACCGCTCGAGCATGGCCACGGTGCTCATGCTCGACACGTCGCACAGCATGATCCTGTACGGCGAGGATCGCTTCACGCCGGCCAAGAAGGTGGCGCTGGCGCTCACGCACCTCATTCGCACGCAGTTTCCGGGCGATACGATCAAGGTGGTGCTGTTCCATGACAGCGCCGAGGAGATCCCGATCGCCAAGCTGGCCGGTGCGCAGGTGGGGCCGTTTCACACCAATACCGCCGAAGGGCTCAAGCTGGCGCGTCGGCTGCTGCTCGCGCAGAAGAAGGACATGCGGCAGATCATCATGATCACCGACGGCAAGCCGAGCGCACTGACCATGCCTGACGGGCAGATTTACAAGAACAGCATGGGGCTGGACGGCT
>JAABRL010000078.1 GCA_011390935.1 Gemmatimonas sp. | reverse complement strand
AAACGCATCAGCACCGTCTCGATGCGGCGCGTGTCGGGAAGCGAGAGCAGATACTTGCGTGTGAACCCATCGCTGGATGCCGTCTCGAGGGCGGTGGGCAGCACTCGCAGCGTGGCGTTGGCGTGCAATCGCTCGGCGAGCGCGGGCAACAGCTCGGGCATTTCATCCAGCGCCGACACGAGTTCGCGATACAGATACTGCCACAGCCGCTCGGCGTGCACGGGCTTGAGGCCCCAGTGCACGAGCTGCTGCTGGAGTTCGGTCCGGGAGAGACTGTAAAGGTTGAACGCGGCAGAGACGTCGCTTGGTGACATGCCGAAACGCTGGGGAAACGCTGCGTGTGGGGTCTTCAGGGAATCTAGGGGCGGACTCGAGACCGAGAGACCGGCGCTTCCCAAGGCCTTGAAGATGCTGCCCCGCCTGCCGATATTTAGAAGCTGTGCCGCCTTGTGTGGCGGATTTGGTCAGGCACAAAGGGCCGCGAGGGCGCATTTACCCCGCAGGATATCCGTGCCGGCCCGATGGGCTGCCGCCGCTGCGTGATGTCGCTGCTTGCTTGCCGCCGTTCTTCTTTGCCTTCGACGGGAGCTGTCATGCGTACGATCATCACGCCGAGTTACCGCGTCAGGCTGACGCCGCCCTGATCGCGCGGTTGCGGCTTCGCGACGATGGCTGGTGCCCAATGCACCGGCGTACGTTGCACCTCTGAGCCGCCGCTCCACCCACGCCCGATCGCCGGCCATCGTGCGCGATCGCGCACTGCTGAAACCGCCCATCTGCCTCGCCGCGTCCCGATTGTAGGGACCGTGGCGTGCCGTTCCTTCGTCTTGTTCCCCGTTCTTCATGTCCATGAAAACCCTGCGTCTCGAGTGGTTCTCGAACGTGCGCAATGATCTGCTGGCCGGCGTGGTGGTTGCGCTGGCGCTGATCCCGGAAGCGATCGCGTTTTCCATCATTGCCGGTGTCGACCCCAAGGTGGGGCTCTACGCGTCGTTTGCCATTGCTGCCGTGATTGCCTTTGTGGGCGGCCGGCCTGGGATGGTCTCCGCGGCCACGGGCGCGATGGCGCTGCTCATGGTCACGCTGGTCCGCGATCACGGGCTCGAGTACCTGCTCGCGGCCACCGTACTTACTGGTGTGCTGCAGATCGTGGCGGGTGCGCTGCGCCTCGGTTCCCTCATGCGCTTCGTATCGCGCTCCGTGATCACGGGCTTCGTGAATGCGCTCGCGATTCTGATCTTTCTGGCGCAGATCCCTGAAATCGCGCTCGCCTCCACCACTGGCTACGCGCTCATCGCGGGTGCGCTCGGGATCATCTATCTGTTTCCGTACATCACCAAGGCCGTGCCGTCACCGCTCGTGGCGATTCTCGTCATGACGGCGGTGTCCTTTGGCATGGGGCTCGATGTGCGCACCGTGGGTGACATGGGCATTCTGCCCGATACGCTGCCGATCTTTGCGTGGCCCGACATTCCGTTCACGCTCGAAACGCTGCAGATCATTCTGCCCGTGTCGCTCACGCTCACCGCCGTCGGGCTGCTCGAATCCATGATGACGGCGACCATCGTGGATGACCTCACCGATACGCCGAGCAACAAGAACCGCGAGTGTGCAGGACAAGGCGTGGCCAACATCGCGGCCGGCCTGCTCGGCGGCATGGCAGGGTGCGCCATGATCGGACAGTCGGTGATCAACGTGAAGTCGGGCGGACGCGGGCGGTTGTCCACGCTCTCGGCCGGTGTGTTTCTGCTGGCGATGATCCTGCTGCTCGGCGAATGGGTGGCGCGCATCCCCATGGGCGCGCTCGTGGCCGTGATGATCATGGTGTCGATCGGCACGTTCAGCTGGTCGTCGGTGCGCGACCTGCGACGGCATCCGCCCAGCTCGAGCATCGTGATGGTGTCGACGGTGGCAGTCGTGGTGGCCACGCACGACCTGGCGAAGGGAGTGCTGGTAGGTGTGCTGCTCAGCGGCTTCTTCTTTGCCAGCAAAGTCGGACGACTGCTCACCGTGTCGTCATCGACCACCGATGAAGGACGGGCTCGTTCGTATCAGGTGATAGGCCAGATCTTTTTTGCCTCTGCTGACACGTTCCTCGCGTCGTTCGATTTCAAGGAAGTGATCGAGCGCGTGCGCATTGATGTGTCGCGAGCGCACTTCTGGGACATCACGGCGGTGAACGCGCTCGATCGCGCCGTGGTGAAGTTCCGTCGCGAGGGGACCGAGGTGGAGATCGTTGGGATGAACGAAGCGAGCACCACGATGGTGGATCGCTTCGCGCTGCATGACAAAGTGGATGGCGCCGAGCTCATGGGAGCACACTGACATGGCCGACCTGACCCCGACCGACCCGCGCGTGATGGCGTGCGTCGATGCGTCGCGCTTTGCGGAGTTCGTCGCCGACTACGCCGTGTGGGCGGCGCAGGGGCTCGAGCTGCCGCTCGAGTTCCTGCACATTCTCGATCGTCACCCCGAGCAGGGAGCCGCAAGCGATCGTTCCGGTGCGCTCGGCGTGGAGACGCAGGACGCGCTCATGGAGCAGTACGTGGCGGAAGAAGCCATGCTCAATCGAGATGCCCGCGAGCGCGGACGCATGTTTCTGTCCGGACTGCGTGCACGGGCGATGGCGCGCGGCATGACGAATCCCAGCATTCGACAGCGCTACGGTGAGCTCGAAGAAACGCTGGTGGAGCAGCAGTCGCGCGTGGAGCTGTTCGTGCTGGGGCGCCGCGGTGAGAACGCGGAGCAGACCGGGCGAGATCTCGGACGCAACCTCGAGCGCGTGGTGCGCGCGCTCAAGAAACCGATCCTTGCGGTGACCGAGCAGTTCCGTGAACCGCAACGCGCGCTCATTGCCTTTGATGGTGGTACGGTGACGCGTCGCGGAGTGGAGATGATCGCGGCGAGCCCGTTGTTCCGCAGCATGCACTGCGACCTCGTGATGTCAGGGGAGGCGGGACGTGCAGCGACGGAACAGTTGGAAAAGGCGCGCGATCGTCTGGCGAAGGCGGGAATGTCGGTGGAAGCCGTACTCCTACCGGGTGATCCGGAACGCGAGATCGCACAGGCGGTGCGCACGCGTGGCGCCGACCTGCTCGTGATGGGCGCGTACAGTCACTCGGTGCTGCGGCGACTGTTCATGGGCAGTCGCACGGCGGACCTGCTGCGGGCGAGTACGGTGCCGACGTTGCTGTTGCGGTAGGGGAACCGCGATCAGCCGCTACTCACCGAGACGATGTACTCCGCCTCGGTGAGCATGTGCCGAACGAACTCAAGCGGAGCCGAGGACATCGGTTGCGTCGGCAAGAATGTGCGGACCGATGTACGGTGAGAGCGCCTCTCGCGTGACCAACTCAACCCGTCGATCGAGCACGGACTCCAACAGGTCTCCAAGGTCGAGCAAGCGGTCAAGACTTTTCTGACCCGGGAGAAAGTGAACGAGGAAATCCACGTCACTGTCGGGTCGAGCCTCATTCCGTCGGACCGAGCCGAAGACCGCCAGGCGGTCAACGCCGAGTGACCGGATCTGATCGTGCACCTCGGCCAGGCGCTGTGTGACGTCGGAGAGGGTGAGTGGCGCGATCATGACAGAAGAATAGCGTTCACTGCGCCTACCCGCACCTCACGGCAGCTTCCCATCCCGCTCCAGATACACCCGACGCACCGCCACCGGCCCCTGCTGCTCGGCGAGGAACCAGCCGGCATACTCGCCCCAGTTGGCCTGTTTCAGCGCCTCCTCCACGGACACGCCGGCGGCATGCAGTCGCTCGGCTTCGGCGATCACGGCGCGCAGTGAGTCGCGGAACGTCACCAGCTCTTCGCGCGAGACGGTCGGTGTTTCGATGAAGCCGTGGTCGGGAATGAAGTGGTCCACGTTCATGGCGAGCGCACGGTCCACCGTGGCCCTCCGATCACGCGCACGGGTCGAACCGGTGCACACGTGACGCCGATTTGGTCGTGTTGGCCGTGTGCATTCGCTCCTTGCGGCGGGGGCTGGTCAGGGACAACCGAACGGCGGATCCGCCGTGGGCAAGACCGGTGTCGCCGCTGGTTCTGCGGCAAGGGGAACCGTGGTTCCAGTCGTGGGTTTGAAGCGAAAATGCGTGTGAGGCGTTTCGGGTCAAGCCCATCCCACTCCCTCCGACCATGTCGACGATACCATCCGACGATGAGCTGGTCGAGCGATTGCGTGCCCTAGTCGCCAGGCGTCCGGGGTGTCGCGTGCTCATCGCCTCACTTGCCGAAGGACTGTCACGCAAGCAGATCGCAGGTCGGCTTGGGCTGTCTGCGCACACGGTCGACTGGCACGTCAAACGGCTCTATCGTGACCTTGGCGTCTCAGGGGCAGTAGTGCTCGCTCGGCTCGCGGCACGTCCCGATGTCGGCAAGTTGCTGGCCGAGCCATGAGACGATTGTCGCCGCCCCCCCCCCCCCGAACTTGGGGGATGGTGCGTTGCGGTGGAGTTCACAGATTCCTCCCAGGCAAAGGGTGATTTCCACTTGGCATTCTCTTCATCAACATCCACCTTTGCGGGAGGTCGCAATGAAAACCAGTCAGAGATTCATCCAGCTTGCATCCGTGCTGGTTCTGGGTCTGGTCGGGCTTCTCACGATGTCGCAGAAAGCGGAAGCGTCAGAGAAATACTGCGACTTCTGGTTCTGGACTTGTCCGCTGGATCTGGAGACGTTCTGCTGGCACAGAAGCTGCGAACCACTCAATCCCTACTGCGTAGGCGCGGGATCAGATCGTCACGTGGTCTGCCAAGGCTTCGAGTAGTAGGTACTCCGCTTGGCGATTGCTTCACCGTGATGGAAGATCAGAATGTCGTGCGTCGATCTGACGATCAGCTTCGAATCGCAGGCGTCGGAGTCGGTACGGTTCGGAGAAGGATGCAGGCGGTCAATCACGAAGTCGATTGGAGGAAGGGGGGAGAGTCGTGCGGTTGATGTACCAGTCCCACAACCTTTGCAGGAGGAGCGAGTGGGAAGTCGACTGGAAGCACTCGCAACTGTCGCGCTGGCGTCCTCAGCGATCATTGTTTCGATTGGGTTCGTTGTACGCTCAGGCGGTGCGCCTGTGACAAGAGAGGAGCGCCTGTCGCTTCTGAAAGTGTCCGACAAGGACTGGAACGAGGCCATCAGTATCGCAGACGAAGTTTCGGGAAGCTCTCAGTCCGACGTGTCGATTATCGTCTTCACTGATCTTCAGTGTCCTGCGTGCAAGTCGTTTCATGACGATGTCGTGTCAGTGCTTGTCGAGCGTTATCCATCCGAGGTTCGCATCATGTACTTGCCCTTTCCCCTGCCTTACCACGCCGAAGCACTGACTGCAGCCAAGGCCACCGAATGCATCGGCGCGACGGTTGACCGTCAATCGTGGTACGATCTGATGTACGCGAAGCAAGACTCGCTCGGCAAGAAATCATATCTAGCGTACGCGCAGGAACTTTCGGCCATTGACTCCGTCGGGTTCGAGCGGTGCATATCCAGCGGTGATACGTCATTGCGGATCAAGCAGAGCATGGCCTTGGGGCACCGGCTCGCAGTTCCCGGGACGCCGAGTGTCGCCATCAACCGAGTGCTTTTCTCCCTTCCTCCGAAGTTGCGTGATGTTGATTCCGTCCTGACCGCGTCGGCTAGACGGGATGATCGTGGGGAGGCCAACCCAACGCAGCGCTGATGCCGAGGCACAATATGCCGGGGCTGCCCCGCGCCGAGTTGACATTGAGGAAAGAAGAGCGCGATTCAGTCTTGGCCGCGCGTGGACCCTTCGTGCCGTCGAGCACGAGTAGCGACCGTGCGGCGCCGCGAAGTCGCTTCTGAGCAGCTCGCGGAGGAAGGTCACGAACACCTGTTCTCGGGTTCCGTTTGCATAGGTACCAACTCGCACCTTTCGCCCGCCGTCGCTACGCGTGGCGCGATCACCACTTCGTCCTCAGCGAGGGTGTCGCTATCGAGCGGCAGCACTCTTCACCGGCAATATCGGCGCAGGCCGCGCCCGCAGCACCTTGGGCGGCGCCGCTACACTACATTCGTGGAGTACCGAAATCGGAAGCTTCTGATCAGTGAGATGAATCGATCATCGCTGGTGTCGGCAACGCGCGATGCCCGTGTGGCCCCGCGTGTGCATGCCGCTCGCACGCGATGGACTGCTGTACCTGCTGAAGCGTGCCGTCGACCGCCCGCAGCCCAACGAGATGAGCGCCATAAACAGTGATGGCGCTGCTGTGCCATCGTGCATCGAAGCCTTGACTTGCACGGCGGTAGCGGTCCGTGACTGGCGCGTGCGGGCATTCGCACTTACCCTGAAAGTCGGTTTGTGTCCTTCCTGATGGTGTGCGAATCGTGGGCAGGATCAAGGAGTGCAGTTGCCAACCATCACCCGTCTTGGGACCGGTCCGTGCACCATGTGTCGGCGGAGGGGAGTCGATGCCCGGTCCCGCTTGTCTCCCGTTTGCGCTCCACTGCAGATGATGCGCACGATGGTTGCGGTTGCAGTCTGGCTTCCCTTTGCGGCCGGGAGCCTCTCCTCGCAACCGGCGGCGCCGAAGGCGAATCTGGTTCGCGGGCACGTGGTGAGTTCGATGACGGGACTGCCCGTAATAAATGCGCGTGTAGCGCTTTCGCCGAGGGTTCGAGAAACGCGAACCGACTCTCTCGGTGCGTTTGTTCTGAAGGACGTTCCTGCCGGTGTACACGGGATTGTCGTGACGGCGTTGGGCTTCTCGCCAGCGCGGTCTACGGTCTCGGTCGTCGCCGGATTGCCAGTCGTGCTGGACGTGGAACTCGAGCCTATCGCACCAGTGCTCGAACGTGTTGTGACTGCAGCGCTCGTCGACGCGCCGCGGAACGCAGCCATGGAGGAGTTCGAGAGTCGACGCGCGGCGGGGTTGGGCCGATATCTGACGCGAGCGCAGCTTCTGCGTGATCGGGGGCGGTCGCTTGAAGCGGTGCTGAGTTCGCGTGTGCCGGGGCTGCGAATCGTGAACGATCGCAACGCCAAGGTGGCAGCATCAGGACGCACCAGCGGTCGACTCAGCAGCGCGCGAGCGTGCTACCTGAACGTTTTCGTAGACGGCGTGTTGCGATACGACTATATCCCGGACATTCCCAAGGAGCCGTTCGACCTGCGAACGCTCGAGGCGTCCATGATTGCGGGCATCGAGGTCCACACGGTTGCGACGCTGCCAGCGGAGTTCAACTTGGGAGGCAACGCGGCGTGTGGAGCGCTGCTAATCTGGCTCCAGCATTGACGCCTGCTGCCGCGCGGTGGCCCTGCGCTCTCACGGCAGCTTCCCATCCCGCTCCAGATACACCCGCCGCACCGCCACCGGCCCCTGCTGCGCGGCGAGAAACCAGCCGGCATACTCGCCCCAGTTGGCCTGCTTCACCGCTTCCTCCACCGGCACGCCGGCGGCATGCAGCCGCTCCGCTTCGGCGATCACGGCGCGCAGTGATTCGCGGAACGTCACCAACTCTTCGCGCGAGACGGCCG
>JAABRL010000077.1 GCA_011390935.1 Gemmatimonas sp. | reverse complement strand
TGCGAGCAGAAAGCCGAGATAGCCGAACACCACCCCACTGGCCCCGATGTGCACGCTGCGCGGGGCGCCAAGCAGCCAGGCGGCCAGACCGGCGCCAAGCAGGGCGAAGAGCGTCACCACGACGAAGCGCCGCAGATCCTGCAGCAGGACAAGGCCACCGAGCACCACGAAGGGCAGACTGTTCGCCGCGAGGTGCGCCCAGCTCCCGTGCAGAAACGGGGCGAAGACAATGCCGCGCAGTCCGGTGGCCGTGCGGGGCTGCACGCCGTACGCCGCGAGCGCACCGCCGCTGACAACGTCCGCCACCAACACCAGAGCAAAACACGCCAGTAGCGACGCCAGCAGTGCAACGGATTGCCACAGCGAGGGCTGGCGGGTGCGCATCGGTTTCCGGTCCGGGGAGGCGCGGGGCTGACGCGCCCTCGATCAGGGCGTGATCGGACGATCCGCTTCGAAATCGTACATGGTGACCCGACGCAGACGGTAGTAGGCGGCCCAATATCCGCGCAGCGCTTGCAGGTACGACTGCAGCGCGCCGTCCTTCTCCGTCTGCGCCTGATACAGGTTGTCCATGCCGATGCGACCGATCACGTAGCGGTTCTTCGTCACCTCGAACCGCTTGGCGCCCACCGTATCCGCCTTGGCGGCCAGCTCCAGCTGCCGCTCGGCGAGTGCAAGCTGCAGCGCGGCGAAGTGCGCGTCCTGTGCCGTCTGTTCGCGCGACTGCTGCGCCGAGTACTCCTGGCGGTTGCGGTCGGCACGGGCGGCCTCGATCTGTCCGCTGCGTACGCCCCACTGTACCACAGGCACCTGCACACCTACCGAAAAGCGCTGTGCCTGACGCAGATCCTGATACACCGAGCCGACATCGGCGCCGGTCTGGTTGAAGCCGACGCTGGCCTGCAGTGAGGCGCCGGGCCCGCTGCCGAACTTCGCCTCACTGATGCGCCGCTCGGCCTGCACATCACCGAGTTCGAGCTCCACGATGGACGCGCGATTACGGAGCGCTTCACGCACGGCGAGCGCCGTGTCGGCGCGCACCGAGGGCACGGTGGTGGGTGCGACCAGCGTCACCGCGACGGCCGGGCCCACGCCGAGCGCGAGGCGCAGCGACGCAAGCGTGCGATCGTGCTCGAGCCGTGCCGCATCCACCGCGTTGCGCGCGCGCAGCAGCGCCAGTTCACTCTGCAACAGGTCGTTTTCCCCGATGCGCCCAACCTCGAAACGCCCGCGGTTGAGCGTGAAGAGTGTGTCGTTCACCGCCACGTTCACTTCGGCGTTTTCCAGTCCGATACGCGCATTGAAGTGATCGAAGAATGCCGATGTGGTCGCGATCGCCACATCCTCGAGTGCTTCGCGGTACGCGCGCTCCGAGATATCCACGCGCAACGATTGCTCGCGGTTGTCCCAGCGCTGACGATTCGGACGAAAGAGATCCTGCCGGATGCCCACCAGCATGGGCGTGGACGACCAGGTGCGAAAGTCGCGTTCGCCCGCGACATCGAGCCGTGAGAGCCCGGAGTTGATGAAGAGATCGCCGCCGGTGATCGGCAGGCGCTGCGACACCTGCATGGTGAGCGCCGATTCATTCTGCTGCTGCGGCCGAAAGACGGTGGAGCCGTCAGGCTGCAGCACGGGAATGATCGAACGGTTGTAGACCGGCAGATTGCCGTTGAGCGACAGCTGCGGCAGCAAGCCGCCGGCAAAGGCTCGGTCGCGTTGCCGAGCCGCATCGCGCTCGGCGATGGCGGCCTTGGAGGGCAACCCGTCGCGTTGCGCGCGCGCGATCGCCTCCTGCAACGTGAGTTCGATCGCGCCACGCGGCTGCGCAATCACTGCGGTTGGTGCCGACAGCACGCCCACGAGTAGGGCACAGACGGTACGAAGGCGAAGGAAAGGCATCATTCGTAGCGAAGGCAGACGACAGGATCCTGACGCGCGGCGCGCCAGGCGGGCACGATCCCGAACACGAGTCCCACGGTAAGCGACACGCCGAACGCGACCACTACCGAAATCGGTGCAATGAGTGTGCGAATGCCGGCAAACTGCTCGATGGCCACGCTGATGCCGGCGCCCGCCAGAATGCCGGCGGTGCCACCCACCACCGAAATCAGCACCGCCTCCACGAGGAACTGCGCGAGAATGTCCTCCTGTGTCGCGCCCATCGCGCGACGCACGCCGATTTCACGAATGCGCTCGAGGATGGACGCCAGCATGATGTTCATGATGCCGATACCGCCCACGATGAGCGAAATCGAGGCAATCGCGCCGAGCACGACGTTGAAGATCGTCTTCGTGCGCTGCTCCTGTTTGAGCAGCAGCTCGGGCACCGTGATCTCGTAGTCCACCACGCCGTTGTGCCGGCGTGCGAGCAGACGGCGAATCACGTCGGCCACCTGCGGAACCATGGACGCTTCGGTCACACGCACCACGATGCGATCGAGTTGATGCGGGTTCACGCGCTCGGCGCGCGCTTCGGGATCTTCCGTGCTCTCACCACCCACCATGATGCCTTCCTCGCGCGCGGCCGCCTCGACGCTTTGCGCCGTGAGACGCGAACGATCGCGAATGCGCAGCAGCATGGTCTGCATGGGGATGTACACATCCATCGACGCATCGCGAATGCCGAGCTTGTCGGCGTTTTCACCAATGACCTGCCGGTCGGCGAGTACACCCACCACGGTGAACCAGTGTTCACCTACCTTGAGGCGCGCACCGATCGGATTTTCGGTGGTGAAAAACCGGTTGCGCACGCCGTGACCGATGATTGCAACCGGCCGTTCGCCCGTGGTGTGCGACGGCTGAAAGCTCGTCCCCGCCGCGAGCCCGAGATTGATGAGGCGAAAGTACGCGGTGTCCACACCGACCACACGCCCCGAGCGCCGCACGCCGCCGCGGGTAAGCGTGGTGTTCACCACGATCTCTCCGGATACCGCATCGAGCGACGGGATCACGGCGCGAATCGCGTCCACATCCTGCACGCTCAGACCAGGCGAATACTTTTTGGGTTGCTTGCTGTCGGTTTCACGATCGACGGCGCCTTCCTGCTGCTCCACGTACGGCGTGATGACCACGTTGTTGGTGCCGAGCAGACGCATCTGCTCGAGGATCTCCTGCTCGGCGCCCTTGCCGATCGCCAGCATGGCAATGACCGAGGCCACGCCGAAGAGAAT
Source organism: Gemmatimonas sp. (assembly GCA_011390935.1). Lineage (GTDB taxonomy): Bacteria > Gemmatimonadota > Gemmatimonadetes > Gemmatimonadales > Gemmatimonadaceae > JAABRT01. Next base: position 4,538 of record JAABRL010000077.1, on the reverse strand, counting down.
GCCGAGCGATGTGAGCCCCGCGCGCAGCCGATTGTGCGACACGGCTTCGAGCGCAGTGCGCAGCGCGAATGCTGTCTGCGAAGTGAAATGCGCGTAACGCGCGCGCCACCGTTCAACGCGACGCATCGCTGAGGCGGCGCGTGGTGAGCTTCGCCGCGTCAGCGGGGGGCACCAGCAGCACGTCTTCACCAGCCTCGAGGCCCGCCGACACGACCACGTGCGTGTCGTTCATGGCACCAGTGGTGATCTCCTGTCGGATAATCCGCCCGCCTCGGCGCACGAAGACGTACGGTACGGATTCGTCGGTGATCACCGCTTCGAGCGGAATGAAGAGCACGTTGGGAATGGACGCCGTTTGAATGATGTTGCCGGTGGTCATGCCCGGGCGCAGCGTGGTATCCGGCGCCGTGACGTTGATCTTCACTTCGAACACCTTGGCGTCCGAGTTCGGCCGCTGCTCACCCACATTGGCCACGGCGATCACGCTGCCTTCGAGCGCGCGATCCGGGTCGGCGTCGAGCGTGATGCGCACCGGCTGTCCCGCTGCCACTTTCCGCACGTCGATCTCGTTCACATACGTGATCGATTCCATTTTGGAGAGATCGGGGAGCGTGGCGACGGCCGGCTCCCACGGATTGATCTGCGCGCCTGCGCCCTTCTTGCGCCCGTTCCATTCGCGCACGTAGATCACCATCCCCGAACTCGGCGCACGCACCGTGAAGCCCTGCATCACTTCCATCACGATGCCCTGCAGATTGCGCTGCCGTTCGAGGTCGGCACCCACTTCGCGCATCTTCGCCTGCGACTGCTCGGTGCGCGTGACGAGATCCTTGCGTCCCTGCTCCAGCGCACGCTCCGCTTTTTCGTAATCGATTTCCGCCTGCCGCTGCACCGAGGGCGCTTCGTATCGTGCCTGGTCCCGCGCGATGCGCTTCTCTTCGAGTGCGAGCTCCATGCTGCGCAGATCTTCGCGGGCCTTGGATAGCGTGAGCGTGGAGTCGAGCATGGCCTGCTCATACTGCGCTTCGGCCTTCTGCACGTTGAGCGCGGTTTCCTGCAGCTTGCTGGCGAGCGTCGAGCGGTCGAGCTCGGCGACCACATCGCCTTCCTTCACGAGCGTGCCCTCGGGCACGATGGTGGAAATTTTCATCTGGAAGGCGCCGGCCTGCTGTGCATTCGCCGGCCCCTGGATCTGCACGAATGACGACGCGCGCAGTTCACCGGCCGACGTGACCGGAATGACGAACTCCCCCTGCGTCACGGTGGTGGACAGCGATGTCGTGGTATCAGGTCCCCCGGCGACGAGCCACGCCGCTGAGGCCACGATCAGAACAGCAACCGCCGCGAGCAGGCGGCGTGAGCGAAGCAGGTGCATGGCGGCTCCCGAACGGGGGCGAGGGCGAGGGGGGACGGGAGTGTGACACCGCGCACCGACGAAAGGTTCGCCGGTAGGTCCCCGGGTTCGCCGGCCTACGGGAGGAATCGCGATTGCTGCGATGGTGTCGGAATGCTGCACGTGTCGCGCCGGCCGAACCACCGAAGGCGGTTACGTGCAATCACATTGTAGAGCACGTCGCGGACTGCACGCGGAACGAGCCCGCTCAGCGCAGCAAGCCACGGCCACGGGCGCGTGAGATGACGCGCGATCCGTCGCGCTGCGTCCGATCGGGCGTGGAGCCCCTCGTCGTCGAGCAGCAGCACGCTGTCCGGGAGTTGCGTGCGTTCGGCGTACGCAGCCAGTCGCGTCGTTGCCGTGGGCGAGTCGAGCGACGCGAAGCGAAAGCGTTCGTGCTGGTCACGCGCAATGATGAACGCGACCGACCGATTGCACAGATTGCAATAGCCGTCGAAGAAGACGATCGGTGCTTCCCCGGGTGCGGTGCGCGGTTCACTTGTGCTCATGATCGGACGCGTCGTCGATTCATGGGTACGCGTCACCCCGCCGGATAGCCATACGTGGCTCCGACGCCAAGCGGAAGCCCAAGCCCCCAGAAGGCGAGCAGGAACGAGGTCCACACCACCAGCAGCGTAACGGAAAAGGGGAGCATGAGTGCGAGCAGCGTGCCAATGCCGCTCGCCTTCACGTAGCGCTGGCAGAACACCACGATGAGCGGAAAGTAGGGGAGCAGCGGCGTGATGATGTTGGTGGAGGAATCCCCGACGCGATACGCGGCCTGCGTGAGATCAGGCGAGATGCCGAGCTCCATCAGCATGGGCACCATGACCGCGCCAATGAGCGCCCACTTCGCCGACGCGGAGCCCACGAGCAGGTTCACGAATCCGGAGAGAAACACGATGCCCACGAGCGTGACGCCCATGGGAAACCCCATGAGCTTGAGCCAGTTGGCGCCCTTGATCGCAAGCAGCGCGCCCAGATTGCTCTGCCCGAATGCATAGATGAACTGAGCGCAGAAGAAGGCCATTACCACGTAGTACCCCATGCCCGACATGGCCTTCGACATGCCGGCCACCACATCGCGGTGCGTCTTCACGCTGCCCGCTACATATCCGTACACCACACCGGGCACGAGAAAGAAGACGAAGATGATGGGCACGATTGACTGCATGAGCGGCGCCGCGGATACGAGCAGTGCGTTCCCGCCTGCGGGTACCGCGTCCGCTGGTGCGCGCCACGGCGACGTCTCGGGCAGCGTGGTGAACACCAGCAGCGCCAGCGTGATCGCCATGGACAGCACGGCCCACAGCACGCCGCCCTTCTCGCGATCGGTGAGCGCATCCATGGTGGGCAACTCGGCCGGATCGCCATCGATGCTGGTGTCGCGCAGTCGTGGTTCGATGACGAGGTCGGTCAGCGCCCACCCCACGAGCACGATCAGCACGGTGGACGCCGTCGTAAAGAAGTAGTTGTTGAGCGGGTTGATGGTGATCGATGGGTCGGTGATCTGCGCGGCGACCTGTGTCAGCCCGGCCAGCAGCGGATCGAGACTCGACGGCACGAACGTGGCGGAAAAGCCACCGGACACCCCCGCGAAGGCCGCCGCGATGCCGGCGAGTGGATGCCGACCGGCCGCGTAGAAGATCACGGCACCGAGCGGAATCACGAGCACGTAGCCGGCGTCCACTGCCACATGGCTCAGTACGCCCACCGCCACGAGCACTGGCGTGAGCAGGACGCGCGGTGTCACCGCCAGCACCGTACGCAGCGCCGCGCTGATGAAACCGGTGTGCTCGGCGACGCCCAGTCCGAGCATGGCCACCAGCACCACACCCAGCGGTGGGAACGACACGAAGGTCCCCACCATCTTCGAGGCGAACGCGGTGAGCGCGGCGCCGTCAAGCAGGTTCACGATGCGAATGGGCTCCCCATTGCGCGGGTCCAACTCCGCAAAGGGCACCCCCGAGAGCGCCGCCGAGACCCCCCACACTACGAACATGAGCAGGAGGAACAGCACCGCCGGGTCGGGCAGCTTGTTGCCGACGCGTTCCACCACGTCGAGCGCGCGATAGACGAGACTGCGTGACGGCGCGGCGGAGGAACCAGGGCGCATCGGATATCGAGGTGGAGGGCGGGACGTTCGGGTGACGCGAGGAACGATGCTGGAAGCTACCGCGCCGTCCCCGAACGATCCACGACGTGCCCAGCCCGTTTGCCGAGGAAGTGGCGGGGCGACACATTGGGCAGGAACGTCCGATCCCTGAATCCTGCGGCGGCCGCTCAGCGTAGTTCTTGTGCCGTTCACGCTATCCCGTTTTCGAGAGACCGCTGACATGCTCACCATCTACGTGTCGATGTTCGCGTTCGGTGGCGTGTCGCTGTTGGCGCTGTTGTGGTCCGCCTCGGCGGACGAGGCGTTGACCGAATCGTCGCCGAATGCCGGGCTGCTCAACGACGTCGCTGCGTTGCTCACCGTGCGTGGGGTGCTGGCGGGGATGACCGTGGCCGGCGCCGCCGGCACGTTGCTGCTGGGACTGCTGCGGCTTCCGGCAGTGGTCAGTGTGCTCGGGGCCGCCGTCGGCGCGGTGATTGGTGCCGTGACCTGGCGTCGAGTCCTTCGCGCCATGCGCACCTTCGATCGCGATCACGGGGTGTCCACCGACGTGCTCGTGGGCCGCGAGGGGATGCTCACCGTGGGCATCGGTGGCCCGGAGGCACCGGGGGTTGTGCAGGTCCTGCTTGGTGGCCTGTCGCAGGAGTACACCGCACTGCCCGAAGATCGGCGTTCGTATGCCGAGGGATCCCGTGTGGTGGTGGTGCGCATTTTGTCCGAGTCGTCGGTGGCTGTCGAAGCCAGCCCGTATCCCGCTCTCTCCTCCAGCCCGTGACCCCGATGCCTTTCATGCTCGCTCTGCTGCAGGACGCCGAGCCGGAACTCTCCATCGATTCGCTGCTCTCACTGCTGCTCGGCGGCGGGAGCGTCGTGCTCGTCATCGCGTTACTCGTGGGGCTGGGGCTCTTCTTCGCCTCGCGCTACAAAGTGTGCCCCACGAATCGACTGCTCGTGATCTCCGGCGCGACCAATCTCAAGAACGATCTCGGCGATCCGCTCCCGAAGGTGATCGCCGGCGGCGGCACGTTC
>JAABRL010000076.1 GCA_011390935.1 Gemmatimonas sp. | reverse complement strand
CTGGCACCGGGCTTCTCGAGCATGACATCGTCGAAGTCGATCGGTGACTGCGCAACCGAGGCGACCGAGATGATGCGTGACGGCTTCGCCGCCTCGAGTGCTGGACGGAGTGTGTGCGCGAGGACCCAGCCGGGCAGGTAGTTCACCGCGAAGTGCATCTCGTGTCCATCAGCGCTCGTGCGACGGCCTTGCTGCACCCAGACGCCAGCGTTGCTGATCAGGAGGTCGAGCTTCGGGTACGTTCGAGCGATCGTATCCGCGAAGGACCGCACCGCGTCGAGCGAGGCGAAATCGGCCGCGAAGAAGCGCGCGGTGCCGCCTGCCGCCGTGATCTCGTCCACCACGGCACGTCCTCGCTCTGCGTTGCGTCCGTGCACGACGACGTGCGCGCCGGCGCGCGCGAGGGTGAGCGCCACTTCACGTCCGAGCCCGTCGGTCGAGCCCGTGACCAGTGCGGTCCGACCGCTGAGATCGACTGGGCTCGCCGGCGATTGCGCGTGGGCGTCGGGCGTCGGGATCAGCATGAGCAGCGGGGACGCGAGGGCGAGTAGTCGGGCGCGGATTGCACGCACAGCACGCTCCTGAGTGGGGGGCAACTGCAAGTTAGCGCGACCTGATCGCGACCACACGATTCGGCCACGATGCGTGTGATCGCTGGATCTGCTGCGGGTGCCGCGTCATCTTCCCGCGGTGGACGACACGACGCCCGTTTCTCTCGATGACCTGATCGGTCTCGCGTATCGTGATCTGCGGTCGCTCGCCGCGCGATATCTGCAAGGCGAGGATATGGGTCATACCCTGCAACCCACCGCGCTGGTGCATGAAGCCGTGCTACGGCTCATGGACCAGCAGGGGGCACGCTACCACGACCGGCATCATCTCGTGGCGATCGCCGCCCACGCGATGCGTCGGGTGCTCGTCGATCACGCTCGGCGTCGTCATGCACGCAAGCGCGACGCCGGTGTTCGCGTGGAGCTCGCGGAGGAGCTGGTGGCCGCGCGCTTCGAAGATGATGAGGTGCTGGCCGTGGACGAGGCGCTGGAGCGGCTCGCTGCGCTCGATCCGCGACAGGCGCAGATGGTCGAACTGCGGTACTTCGCCGGTTTCAGCATCGAGGACACGGCCGCCCAGCTGGGGGTGTCGCCGGCGACGGTGAAGCGGGATTGGATGCTGGCCCGCGCCTGGCTGCAGCGTGAGCTGACCCGCCATGACTGACTGCCCTCGCGCGTTCCCGCCGCGGCCGCGGCAGGGCATGAGCCGCTCGAGGCACCATGTGCGCGTTACGAAGCATGTCTGCGCCCATTGATCCCGACTGGCAGGAAGTTCGCCGCTGCTTTCACGAGCTCGTCGAACTTCCGGCGGACGTACGGGCGCCGCGACTGGCGCAGTTGACCGTTGCCCCCGAGGTGCGGGCGGAAGTGGCGGCGTTGCTGTACGCGCACGATGCCGCCGGTGACCGCTTCGAGCCCGCCGCCGAGGGCGTGACCGACGGGTTGCGCCGTGGCATGCGCATCGGGCCGTACGAGATCGGCGAAGTGATCGGACGCGGTGGCATGGCCGTGGTGTACGACGCGGTGCGCGTGTCCGACGACATGCGCAAGCGTGTGGCCATCAAGCTGATCTCCGACCCAACGCACGGTGCGGAGCAGGCACGCCGATTCGCGCGGGAACGTCGGATCCTCGCCACGCTCGAGCATCCGAACATTGCAGCGTTGCTCGACGGGGGAACCACGGGGGGCGGCACGCCGTGGTTCGCGATGGAACGTGTCGATGGGGAGCCGATCGATCGGTGGTGTGCGCGGCAGCAGGCCGATGTCCGCGCGCGCGTGCGGCTGGTGCGACAGGCGTGTGCGGCCGTGGCGTACGCTCACCAGCGGCTGGTGGTGCACCGCGACCTCAAGCCGCGCAATATTCTGGTCACACCGGACGGACAGCTCAAGCTGCTCGACTTCGGCATCGCCAAGGTCCTCGGGGGCGCGAGCGGGGAAGACACCGCCACGGGGCAGCTGGCCGTCACCATTGCCTACGCCAGCCCCGAACAGTTGCGGGGCGATCCGGTGGGCACGCCGAGCGATGTGTACGCGCTGGGGCTGGTGCTGTACGAGCTCGTGACGGGACAACGGGCGCGGCGTGTCGATGACGCGCTCGTGTCGCTGCTCGATGACGCGCAGCGTGATCCGCCGACGGCCAGTGCGGTGGTGAACGATCACGCGGCACGGGCCGCTGGGCTGCCATCGGCCGCAACGCTGCGTCAACAGCTGTCCGACGATCTCGACCGCATCATCGCCAAGGCGCTGCAGCCGGATCCGGCGGCCCGGTACTCGTCGGTGGAGCGCCTGGACGAGGACCTCGCGCGCTGGCTGGCTGGGCGACCGATCGCCGCACGTCCGGCCACGCGCTCGTATCGACTGCGTCGATTCGTGGTGCGGCATCGCCGCGCGCTGGCGCTGACGGGACTGTTGCTGTGTGTCGCGGCGATTGGCGCGGGGTCGAGTGCGTGGCAGGCGCGGCGAGCCGACGTGGAGCGTGCTCGGTCAGAGGCCAATCTCGGCGAGGTGCGCCGGCTCGTGCAGTCGCTGATCGAAGGAGTGGGTGGGAGCGTGGGTGATCTGCCGGGTGGCACGGCCGCGCGCGCCTCCGCGGTGCGCGCGGCGCTGGGCAGCCTCGACCGCGTGGCGCGCGAGGCGGTGGACGATCCCGCGGTTCGCATGGAGCTGCTGCGCGCGTATCTTCGCGCCGGCGATGTGCTGGGCAATCCCACGAACGCCAATCTGGGCGACCTTCCCGGTGCGGACTCGGCGTACGCGAGGGCCAGCGAGTTGGCTGAGCCGCTGCGAAGCAGTCGGGAGGGTGATGTGCAACGGCTCCTGGCCGAGCTGCATCAGGCGCGTGCGGATGTCGCGGCGCCGATGGGACGCGTCGAGGATGCGGCCCGGTGGCAATCGCAAGCGGTGACGGCATTCGAGGCGATTGCGGAAGCGCTGCCCAGTGACACGACGGCCGCACTGGCCGCGGTCATCGGGGCGCTGAAGCAGGGCGACCTGTTGGGCAGCCCCAACTTCGTGAATCGTGGTGACCCGGAGGGCGCGCGGCTCAGCTATGTCACGGCGCTGACGCGCATGGCACGTGCCCCGCTGGAAGGCGACGCGCGCTTCAACACCGTGCGCATTCGGGCCGTGCTGCACGAGCGTCTTGGCACGCTGGCGCACGCGGCAGGTCGGGCCGACGAGGCGCTTGTGGAGTATTCGGCGTCGCGGGACATCCGGCAGCGACTCGCGGCGGAGCGTCTGCTCAGTGTGGAGGCTCGGCGCGATCTGGCGATCACCGAGTATCTGCTGTGCGGGGTGTATCTGGACGTGAATCGTCTGCCCGCGGCGGACTCCGCGTGCGCCCGTTCCCTGCAGATACGCACTCGGCTGCTGCGCGAGGATCCGGCCAACTCGCAGCTCGTGCGCGGCATGGCCATCATGCACCAGCGACTGGCCACACTGGCGGCGCGTCGCGGAGACGCCGCGGGTGCGGCGCAGCACGCCGAGGCCTCGCTCGAGCACTACGCGGCATTCTTCGACGGACGCGATGGTGCGCTGAATGTGCGGCGCGACGAGTTGGCGCTGCTGCTCGACCGAATCGAGTGGCTCACCACGCCCGCGCAGCGGCAGTCAGCGCTGAGCCAGGCGCGGTCTGCGGCGCAGGCGCTCGAGGCGCGCGATGGTCTGACCGACACGCTGCGTGCTCGCATTGCCGACATCCTACTATCGCAGTAGTTGACGGAAGGGCCTGGTGGCCGCATACTACTACCATCGTAGTATTTCACGGCGACCGGAGGGGCGATGGAACCGGAGTTCACGTCGTTGGGCGAGCGGGAGCTCGATGTCATGGCCGTGCTGTGGGAGCTGGGCTCCGGCACCGTGGCCGAGGTGCGGGCACATCTGGAAGAGCAGCAGGGCGTGGTGCTGGCGTACACCACCGTGCTCACGATCCTGCGTAATCTCGAAGGGAAGCAGTACGTGTCGCGCGAGGAGGAGGGGCGCGCGCACCGCTACTTCGCGCGCGTAGAGCAGCACACGGCGCAGCGCAGTGCGCTGTCGCGTCTCGTGACGTCGCTGTTCGGCGGATCGCCCGAAGCGCTGGTGGCACGACTGGTGGAGCAGGAGCAGCTCTCGGCCGAGGAGTTGTCGCGCATTGCCCGGATGTTGCACCAGGCCGGGCAGACGCCGGTGCCGGTGCCCGGCACCGTGACCGATGGGTCGCGCCCCGACCGCGCGACCCGCGGCCGCCGCGGCGTCTCGCCGTACCGCGAGGAGGGCGAGACATGATCGCCCAGTGGATGTTCGCGGCCAGCGTCTTTGCCCTGCTGGCCGGAGGTGCGGCGCTGGCGGTGGAACGTGTGCAGCGGGCGCGTGGTCGTGCCGCACGCGGTGTCTGGGCCTTCGCGCTGGCCGCCGCGGTGTTGTGGCCGCTGCTGGTGCCGTTGGCGCGCTCGGTGGTGGCAACGCCCGCCGAGGTCGCGGCGACCACGGTGATGGCGCCCGGTGCGCTGGGTGTGCCATTCGTTATGGCCGAGCCAGCGGCCCCGTGGTGGTCGGTGGTCTCGCGTGTGATGGTCGAGCTGCGCGACCAGGCACTCACGGTGGCGGTGCGTGGGGCCGAGCGCCTGGGGCTCACACTCGGCGCGTCGTTGCTGCTGCTGTGGGGTGTGGCCTCACTGGTGCTGGGTGTGCAGCTCGCACGGTCGATGCGACGCGTGCGTGCGATCACCGCGTCGGCCACGCCCATGCGGGTGGACGGGACGCCGGTGCTGCTGAGCGCCACATTCGGTCCGGCCACGGTGGGATGGCGCACGCCCCAGGTCGTGGTGCCGTCGTGGGTGCTCTCGCTCGAGGCGCCGCTGCGCGCGCTCGTGTTGCAGCATGAACGGGAACACTGCCGAGCTGGTGATCCGCGCGTGGTGGCGGCAGCGGCATTGGCCGTGGCACTGGTTCCGTGGAATGCCGGCGTGTGGTGGATTGCGCGACGGCTCCGATTGGCGATCGAACTCGATTGCGATGCGCGCACACTGGCTGCGGCGAGTATGTCGGCGGGCGGGACGTTGCGCGACGCGCGCGTCACGTACGGCAAGCTGCTGGTGTTCATGACACACCACCGATCGGCGCTGGCCTCACCCCTGCGTCTCGCGTCGTCGCTGGCGTCGTCGCGTTCTCACCTGCACACGAGGATCATGACCATGCAGCAGCGTTCCCTGGTCTCCACGTCGCGCGCGGCGAGACGTCAGCGTGTGGTGTTCGGTGCGGTGGCGGTGGCGGCGATCGTTGCGGCGTGCAGCACGGACATTCCGGGCAGCGTGACGCCGCCGGCTGCGTCAAGCGAATCGAGCAGTGCATCGCCGATCGAAGTCGTCGCGGTGCCGAGCACCGAGCCGATTCCCATGCCCAACGGCATGCTGCCCGAGGAGCAGAAGCCCTACTTCGAGTTTCAGGTGGAGCGTCCGGCGGAGATGATGGGGGCGATTTCGCTGCGGTATCCCGCGCTGCTGCGCTCGGCACAGGTGGAGGGTCGTGTGCTGGCGAGCTTCGTGGTGGACGCAAATGGTCGCGTGGACTTGTCCACGTTCCGGGTGCTGCGTTCGGATCACACGCTCTTCACCAACGCCGTGCGGCAGGCGCTCGAGACGGCGCGATATCGAGCGGCGGAAGTGGGTGGGCGCAAGGTGGCGCAGGTGGTGCAGCAGCCGTTCGTGTTTGCGCTCGGCATGTCATCGTCGATGCTGGGGGGGACGTCCGGCGCGTATTCCAACGTGGTCGTCAGCGCATGGGACGGCCGGTGGCGCAGTCTTTCAGCCCGCCTGCCTCGAGCGGATTCGATCACGCCGGTGCAGACGCAAGGTGCCGCGTCGGCCTCACGTGGTGCCTCACCCGACACGTACTTCGAGTTCCAGGTGGACGAACCGGCGAGTATGCAGGGCGGCGCGAATCTGCGTTATGCCATCCACCTGCGCAACGCGGGGATCGAGGGCACGGTGCTCGCGCAGTTCGTGCTCGGCACCGACGGACGGATCGATCCGTCAACGTTCAAGGTGCTCAAGGCCGACCATGAGGGGTTCGTGGAATCTGTGCGTGAAGCGTTGCCGCGCATGCGTTACACGGCGGCGCGCAAGGATGGACGCGCGGTGCGTCAGGTGGTGCAGCAGCCGTTCGTGTTCAATATCGCGAGGTAGCAACGAGCGCACACTGCGCCGGATGCACGCGATCGTGCATTCGGCGCGATCGCTGCACTACTTCCACGGAATTTCCGGCGACCGATAGTAGTTCACGCCGAGTGCCTGCAGCCGCGGCCCGTGTTCGGCGAGTCGCGCACGGAATCCGTCCCATCCGCGAACCTTCGGCTCGCTCCAGCCGAGTTCGGCAATGGCGATCAGTCGCGGGAACGCGAGGTACTCGTAGTCCGCGCGCTTCTCGAGCGTTTCGGCCCACAGCGGTGCTTCCACACCCAGCACGCGCTCGGCGGGCACACGCGGCAGAAACGTGCTCGGCTCCCACGAATACGCGTGCTGCACCGAGATGAGTCCGGCCCAACGCAAGCCGAGCACCGTGCTGCTGTCGTATTTCATGTCGAGGTAGGTGCGGTTGCCGGGTGACATGATCACCGATCCACCGCGCGCGGCATGCAGGTGCGCCGAATCTCGGCTGGCACGCGCATCGCTGCGCCAGTGCTGCACGATGGTGCTGCGATCGAGATTCGCGGGCGCGATTTCGCCCCACCCGATCATCACCTTGCCCTGCGCGCGCACGATGCCTTCCACGCGCTCCACGAACGCGCGGTACTGCGCCGTGGTGAGCTTCTCGACTTCATCGCCGCCCAGGTGCAGGTACGGTGTGGGGGTGAGTTCGGCGAGTTCGCGCACCACGTCTTCGACGAAGGTGTACGTGGTTTCCTTGTCGGGGCAGACGGCGCTGAAGCCGACACGAATGCCGGTGTACAGCGGCGGGGCCACGCCGTCGCAGGTGAGCTCGGGGTAGCTGGCGAGCGCGGCGTTGGTGTGCCCGGGCATGTCGATTTCGGGCACGATGGTGATGTGCCGCGCGGCCGCGTACGCCACGAGGTCGCGATACTCGGCCTGCGTGTAGAATCCGCCGGGGCCACCGCCCACCTGCGTGCTGCCACCGTGCCGCGTGAGGTTGGGACGCGACAGGATCTCGATGCGCCACCCCTGATCATCGGCGAGATGCAGGTGCAGCACGTTGAGCTTGTACAGCGCCATGACGTCCATGTAGCGCTTCACGTCGGCGGGCGGCAGGAAATGACGCGCCACGTCGAGCATGGCGCCGCGCCACACGAAGCGCGGGACGTCGCGAATCTCGCCCACGGGCAGCGTGAGGCGGCGGTTGAGCGCCGCGCGATGTTCGATCGACCATGGGAGCAGCTGGCGCAGGCTCTGCACGCCGTAGAAGAGACCCGCGGCCTCACGGGCGGAGATCACCACCCCGTTGCTGCGTATGTCGAGCAGATAGCCCTCGGCGCCGAGGTCGTCGAGTCGTTCGCTGGCGACCAGGCGGATGGCACCGGCCGGCGGCGAGACCGACTCCGGGAGGCGTCGCGGGGCGCGCGGTGCACCAGGACCGAGCATGGTGGCAAGCTGCCGACCCACGCGTTCCACGTCGTCGCTGGCGTCGGCCGCGATGAACACCGGCGTGGAGTCGGTGATGGTGAAGGTGCCGGTTCGCAGCTCGACGCGGTTCGGCGCCGGAATGATGGCGTGACGTGCGGCGGCGCCCTGGGCGACCGCGAGCGTCGGCTGCGTGGTGAGGGCGACCGTGCACGCGAAGGCGAGCGCGGTGGGGAGGCGGAGGGCGTTGGGGAGGCGCATGCCCCATTGTACTCCGCGGGGGGCGTTCTGTCTCGGCGTGGCGAGCCCGTGCGCGGGCGGTGTGGCTGGCGCCGCATGTCGCGGCTCCTGTCGATCGGCGAGTGGTCGAGGGGTGCCCGAAAGCCTATGTTTGCGCGCATGGCAACGAACCCTCGACCCCTGTGAGCTTGTGAGCGCGTCCGCGACGACACGTGTACTGGCCGCCGTCATCGAACGAGACGGTCGCTGGCTGCTGGGGCTGCGTCCGAGCGAGAAGCGTCACGCCGGGCGCTGGGAGTTTCCCGGGGGCAAGGTGGAGCCGGGCGAATCAGACGCCGAAGCGATGGCGCGCGAGCTGCGCGAAGAGTTGGATCTCACGCTCGTGTCGCTCGGCGCTGAACGGTTCGTGCAGCGTGACGGCGACAGTCCGTTCGAGATCACCTTCGTGGACGTCGAGGTCACCGGCTCGCCGCGCGCGCTCGAGCATGTGGCGCTGGCGTGGGTGTCGGCCGAGGAGTTTGCGCAGTATCCGTTGGCGTCGAGTGATCTGGCGTGTGCGCGCGTGTTGGCGAACGGTGTGTCGGTGGAGCCACCAGCGGTGCGCAGTGCGGGGCAGCATGAGGCGTATCTGCAAAACAGCGCGCGTGACGCCGAGCAGTTCAACGCGGGTCTGGTAGATATGGCGTCGTATGCGTCGTACATCGAATACGCATGCCGCGTGGAATCGGTGCGCGTGCCCCTGATGCAGATGCTGCGTGCGCAGGCGGCGGTCGCGAACGAGGACGCGACGCGTGACGCGCTGCTCGCGTTGGTGGCGCACATCGACGCGCTGCCGCCAGTGCCGGTGCCCGAACCGCCGCCGCCGCCACCGCGTCCTGCGTGGGTGATGCTGTCGCACCTGCGACCAGGCGAACGGGTGGTGGTACGCACCGCATTTCGCACGTTCGATGGCGATGAGATTTCGGCGGGGCGTACGCTCACATTTCTGGGCTACACGTTCTTCCCGTACGACGACGGGTA
>JAABRL010000075.1 GCA_011390935.1 Gemmatimonas sp. | reverse complement strand
CCGGTCACCAAGATCGACGAGTCGTCGCTGCCACGTCGGGCCAACATCCACTACCTCGGCGCGCGCACGTACGACGCATTGCCACTGGAGATGGCCGGCTGGGACGTGGCCTGGATGCCCTTCGCCATCAACGAGTCCACGCGCTACATCAGCCCTACGAAGACGCCGGAGTATCTCGCCGCGGGCCTGCAGGTCGTGTCCACGCCGGTGCGGGATGTCGCGCGCACGTGGGGCGTGGACGATATGGTGCACCTGGCGCGCAATGGCGAGGAGTGTGTCGCTGCGCTGGCACAGTGCCTCACGCAGACGGACGAACGCTGGCGCGTGCTGGTGGACAACGCGCTGGCGCAGCTGTCCTGGGACATCACGTGGGGGCGCATGGAGGGCATCATGTCGCGCGCTGCGGCGGTCGCGGCCTGAGCCACGATGGAGACGTCATACGATTACCTCATTGTCGGTGCAGGCTTCGCGGGAAGTGTTGCTGCCGAACGGCTGGCACGCGTGTTCGACAAACGCGTCCTGCTGGTGGACCGTCGACCGCACATCGGCGGCAATGCGTTCGACCACATCGATGCGCACGGCGTACTCGTGCACCGGTATGGTCCGCACATCTTTCACACGAACTCCGACGAAGTGTTTGCGTACCTGTCGCAGTTCACGGAATGGCGCCCGTACGAACACCGCGTGCTGGCGTCCGTGGACGGGATGCTGCTGCCGATTCCGATCAATCTCGACACGATCAACAGGCTGTACGGATGGTCACTCGATAGCGCCGCGCTCGAGGCGTACTTCCAGTTCATCGCCGAGCCGGTGGCGCAGGTGCGCACATCGGAAGATGTCATCGTCGGGCGCGTAGGCCGCGAGCTCTACGAGAAGTTCTTTCGCAACTACACGCGCAAGCAATGGGCGCTCGATCCGTCCGAGCTGGACGCGTCGGTGACGTCTCGCGTCCCGGTGCGCATCAATCGGGACGATCGATACTTCACCGACCGGCATCAGGCGATGCCGCTGCACGGTTACACGGCCATGTTCGAACGCATGCTCGACCACCCCAACATCGAGGTGGAGCTCGGCGTGGACTTCGCCGATGTCCGCAAGCGCGCGCACTACGGGGCACTGATCTACACGGGCCCGATCGACGAATACTTCGACCATGCGTTCGGCAGACTGCCCTACCGTTCGCTGGAGTTCCGCTTCGAGACGCACCAGACACCTCGTATGCTGCCGGCGGCGGTCGTGAACTACCCCAACGACCACGAGTATACGCGCATCACCGAGTATTCGCAGCTTACGGGGCAGCAGCACGAGTACACCACGCTCAGCTACGAAATTCCGCGAGCCGATGGGGATCCCTACTATCCCGTGCCCCGACCGGAGAACGCGGCGGTCTATGCCAGGTACCGTGCACTGGCGGATGCGCTGCCCGACGTGCACTTCACCGGGCGACTGGCAGCGTACCGCTACTACAACATGGATCAGGTCGTCGCGCAGTCGCTGGCGCTCTGCACGCGACTCACGGGTGTATCTCGTGCGGAGCTGGCGGCCGCCTCATGATCGAGACGTGGGTCGGGCTCGAGTGCACGGTCAATCGGGTTGGTGACCGGTTCCATGATCAGGTCGATCGCACCGGGCACAGCGTTCGAGTCTCGGACATCGATCGCATCGCGTCACTCGGCGTTGGACGGCTTCGCTATCCGGTGTTGTGGGAGCGCATGGCGCCCAACTGCCCGAATGATCGGCAGTGGTATCGTGTGGATGCACACCTGGCACGCGTTCGCGAGTTGGGGCTTGCACCGATTGCGGGGTTGACGCATCACGGCAGCGGTCCCGCGTATACGAACCTGCTCGATCCGCGCTTTCCGGAGCTGCTGGCGCGCTACGCAGGCGATGTGGCCGCTCGGTACCCGTGGATCGACGCCTGGACCCCGGTGAACGAGCCGATGGTGACGGCGCGCTTTGCCGGCTTGTATGGTCACTGGTATCCGCATCATCATAGCGATCAGTCGTTTGTGCGCATGGTGATGCATCAGGCGCTGGCGATCGTGTTGTCCATGCAGGCGATTCGACGAATCAACCCGACGGCGGAGTACGTGCACACGGAGGACGGCGGCACGGTGTTCAGTGCGCCCTCGCTGTCGTACCAGGCGGATTTCGAGAACAATCGACGCGATGTGCTGCTCGATCTGCTCTACGGACGTGTGACTGCGGAACACCCGCAGTGGGAGTATTTGCGACGACACGGTGCCACGGAGTCGGAGCTGGCGTTCTTCGCTGATGCGCCCGTGGTGCCGGACGTCATCGGCATCGACTACTACGCGTCGAGCGACCGCTATCTCGATCATCGGCTGTCCAACCATCCGATCGAATCGCTGGGCGGGAACGGTGCGCATCGATATGCCGATGTGTCGGCCAGTCACGGCATGTCGGGGTGGCGACTGGGATTCGGCCGAGCACTTCGCCGTACCTATGCGCGGTATCGCACACCCGTCGCACTCACCGAGGTGCATCTTGGCTGCACGCGGGAAGAGCAGCTGCGATGGCTGCATGCGGCGTGGGAGGCGGCGCGCGACGCCGAAGACGCTGGTGTCGAAGTGCGCGCCGTGACCACGTGGTCGCTCTTCGGCGCGTTCGATTGGGACCGACTGGTGACGACGGAGCGCGGGCACTACGAGCCTGGAGCATTCGATGTGCGCAGCTCGCCGCCACGTCAGACGGCCATCGCGCGCGCGGTGACATCGCTTGCCTCCAGCGGGTGCATGACACATCCGGTGCTCGCGCAGCGCGGCTGGTGGGAGCAGCATGTGCGACCGAAGACGTCGCCGGGTGCACAGAAGCCACGGCATCAGCCGGTGCTGATCCTTGGCGCGGGCGGCACGCTGGGGAGCGCGTTCGTGCGCCACTGCCAGCAGCGAGGACTGGCGCACCTCGCCCTCACACGCGTGGATGTGGACATTCGTGAGCCGCTCGAAGTGCGGCGGGCAATTGCGGCGGCACGTCCGTGGGCCGTGATCAATGCGGCCGGATTCGTGAACGTCGATGCGGCCGAACACGCAGTGGAGGACTGCCTGCGCACGAATGCGCTTGGCGCCGAGTACGTCGCCGATGCCTGCGCGCGCAATGGCGCGCAGCTGCTCACCTTCTCCACCGATCTCGTCTTCGACGGCAATCAGAGCACGCCATACCTCGAGCAGCACGAAACGCGTCCGCTGGGCGCCTACGGTCGCAGCAAGGCGATCGCCGAGCATGCCGTGCGCGCGTGCCTGCCGGAGGCGCTGGTCGTACGAACGAGTGCGTTTTTCGGTCCGTGGGACAACGCGAACTTCGTCACGTCGGCGATGCGAGCGTTCGCGCGTGGCGGCACGGTACCGGCGTGCGCGAACATGATCTCGCCCACGTACGTGCCCGCGCTGGTCGATGCGGCGCTCGACTTGCTGATTGACCGCGAAGGTGGCGTTTGGCACCTCAGCAATCGTGGAGCGATGTCGTGGTGTACGTTCGCACGGTTTGTCGCCGAACAAGCCGGTTACGATCCCGAACTCGTGGATCAGCACACGCCCGAAGGCATGGGCTGGATCGCAGTACGACCGGAGTACAGCGTGTTGGGCAGCGAACGAGGAAGCCTCATGCCGACGGTCGAGGAATCGCTGCACCAGTATCTGCGCTCCCCGCAGGCCCACATGGTGCGGGCGAGGGCGAGTGAGCGACCGGAGACGCGCTAGGCTGCCGCTGCGTCGCGGCGGGCAATCGCGGCGGGCAATCGCGGCCGCGCACGCGTTGCGCCCGGCCTGCCATGCGTGCATGCTACTGGTGCGCGACGCGGCGTGTTGTGACCGGTTTCCCGATCTGAAACAGCTGCGGAGGTAGGACATGCCACGACTGGCCAACAAACGCGCCATCGTCACCGGTGGCGCCGTCGGTATCGGCCGCGCCTGCGTGCAACGCATGGCCGAGGAAGGCGCGAAGGTCGCCGTCTTCGATGTACTCGACACCGATGGACGCGAACTCGCCGACCGCTTGAGCGCGCTCGGCCACACCGTGCTCTACCGGCACGTCAACGTGACCGACGAGACCGCCGTGCAGCACGCCATCAACGACGTCGCCGCCACCTTCGGCGGACTCGACGTGATGGTGAACAACGCCGGCATCTCCGGTTCGCCCACCCCCACCGATCAGGTCAGCGAAGCCGACTGGGATCACGTGCAGGCGGTGAACGTCAAGGGCGTGTTCTTCGGCACCAAGCATGCCATTCCGCACCTGCGCGCAGCCGGCGGCGGGTCGATCATCAACCTGTCATCGATCGCGGGACTGATCGGCGTAGGCAACCTCGCGCCCTATCACGCGTCCAAAGGGGCCGTGCGGCTGATGAGCAAGAACGATGCGATCACCTACGCCGCTGAACGCATTCGCGTGAACTCGGTGCACCCGGCGTACATCTGGACGCCGATGGTGGAGAACCACCTGCGCGCCACGTCGGACGATCTCGACGCGGCGAAGGCAGCCGCCGGTGCCGTGCACCCGGTGGGACACATGGGCGAGCCCGACGACATCGCATGGGGCGTGGTGTACCTCGCGTCCGACGAATCCAAGTTCGTCACCGGCACCGAGCTCGTGATCGACGGCGGCTACACGGCACGTTGAGGTGACGCTGACCGAACCGCACGCCCGTCCCGCTGACGCCTGTCTCACCGCTCTCGACAGCAGCCCCGACGGACTGACCGGCGCCGAGGCCGCGCGGCGACTGGCGGAACACGGCCCGAATCGCCTGCCCGAGGTGCGTGCGCGCGGACCACTCGTCCGCTTCCTCGCGCACTTCCACAACGTGCTCATCTACGTGCTGCTCGGCGCGTCGATCGTGACCGGCATACTGCAGCACTGGGTGGACACGGGGGTGATCCTGGCCGTGGTGCTGGCCAACGCCATCATCGGCTACATCCAGGAGGGCAAGGCCGAATCGGCGATGGCGGCGATTCGCGGCATGCTCGCACCGCGCGCCTCCGTGCGACGCGACGCGCGGCGCACCACGATCGACGGCGCCGACCTCGTGCCTGGCGACATCGTGCTGCTCGAAGCGGGCGACAAGGTGCCGGCCGATCTGCGCATCATCGAAGCGCGCGGGTTGGGCGCACAGGAAGCGATCCTCACGGGTGAGTCGGTCCCCGTGGAGAAGACCGTGGACGCCGTGGCGACCGACGCGCCGCTCGGCGACCGGCGCTCGATGCTCTGGTCGGGCACGCTGGTCACGCAGGGCACCGCGCGCGGCGTGGTGGTGGCCACCGCGCAGGCCACCGAGATCGGGCGCATTGGCGGCCTGCTGGAAGGCGTCGAGCAGCTCACCACGCCGCTCGTGGCGAAGATGGACCACTTCGCGCGCTGGCTGTCGTTCCTGATCCTGCTCGTGGCTGCGCTGCTGCTCGCGTACGGCTACTTCGTGGACCACTACGAGTTCAGCGACCTGTTCATGGTGGTGGTTGGCATCGCAGTCGCCGCGATTCCGGAGGGGCTGCCCGCCGTCATGACGATCACGCTCGCCGTCGGTGTGCAGTCCATGGCACGTCGCCACGCCATCGTGCGTCGACTGCCCGCCATCGAGTCCATCGGCTCCGTGTCGGTGATCTGCACGGACAAGACCGGCACCCTCACGCGCAACGAGATGATGGTGGCGGCGGCGGAGACGCCGGCGGGCCTATTCACCGTGAGCGGAGACGGCTACGGACCGCTCGGCGAGATCACACCAACGGGCGATCTGACCTCGCTCGCGCGCGCGGCCGTACAGTGCAACGACGCCGCGCTGCTGCAGCGTGACGGGACGTGGGTTGTGGAAGGCGATCCGATGGAAGGCGCCCTGCTCGCGTTCGCCGCAAAGGTGGGCGGCCATCACGCAGCGCCGCGTCTCGACGCGATTCCCTTCGACAGTCGTCATCGGTTCATGGCCGTGCTGACCGACACAGCCAACGGCCGGCTCACGACCGTGAAGGGCGCGCCCGAACGCATTCTGCGCATGTGTCGCGATCTCGACGCACCGCAGTGGCACGATCGCGCCGACGCGATGGCGCGGCAGGGGCTGCGCGTGCTCGCGTTCGCGGAACGCGCGGAAGCGGGCGATCGGATCGACGCCACCACACTCGACGGTGGCGTCACCTTCCTCGGACTGGTGGGACTGATCGATCCGCCGCGCTCGGAAGCCATCGCGGCCGTGGCCACGTGCCGTGCCGCCGGTATTCGCGTGAAGATGATCACCGGGGACCACGCCGGCACCGCGACGGCGATCGCTGAGCAGATCGGTCTGGAGAATTTCACGCGCGTGCTCACGGGCGCCGATCTCGACCGACTCGACGAGGCGCAGCTCGCCCTGGAAGTGGCGACCGTGGATGTCTTCGCGCGCACCAGCCCCGAGCACAAGCTGCGCCTCGTCACGGCGTTGCAGGCCAATGGTCTGTCTGTCGCCATGACGGGCGACGGCGTGAACGATGCGCCGGCGCTCAAACGCGCCGACGCCGGCATTGCCATGGGGCTCACGGGCTCGGAGGCGGCGAAGGAAGCGGCCGATCTGGTGCTCGCCGACGACAACTTCGCCACGATTGCCGCAGCCGTGCGAGAAGGGCGCACGGTGAACGACAACCTCACCAAGGTGATCAGCTGGACGCTGCCCACGAATGCGGGGGAGTCGCTCACGATCATCGTGGCCTTGCTGCTCGGACTCTCCATGCCGGTGACGGCGGTGCAGATCCTGTGGATCAACCTCATCACGGCGTGCACGCTCGGACTCGCGCTGGCGTTCGAGCCGACCGAAGCGAATACCATGGCGCGGCCACCGCGCCCGCGCGACGCGCCGATTCTGTCAGGCACCCTCGTCTGGCACGTGGTGTTCGTCGGGTTGCTGTTTCTCGCGGGCGTGTTCGGCGTTTTCACGTACGCGATCGACCGGGGCTACGCACTGCCGATGGCGCAGACGATGGCGATGAACACGCTCGTGGTGCTCGAGATTTTTCATCTCTTCTACATCCGCAACATTCACGGCGCATCCCTGTCGTGGGACACCGTCAAGGGCACGAAGGTGGTGTGGACCGTCGTGCTCGCGATCACGGCGGCGCAGTTTGCCGTCACCTACATGCCGCTGCTGCAAGCGCTGCTCGGCACGGAGCCCGTCGCCTTGCTCGACGGCCTGTTGATCGTGGCGATCGGAGCGGCGTTCTTTGCGCTGATCGAGATCGAAAAGCAGATCCGGCTGGGACTGAGCGGACGGGGCGGGGCGCCGACGCGTCAGTGAAGCTGTCGCACCAACCGCGCACCGAACGCGGTGCCCCACCGACCCGGCGCGCGCTCCTCGGCACCGACCCCGAACTCCGCGAGATACTTGCCCGCGAGCTCCAGCTGCACCTGCGGCATGATCAGGCGCGAGCGGCGGTCCGCTGCCCCGAGAATCAGATTCGCTTCCACACCGAAGATCACTCTCGGTGATGGCTGATAGAACACTGTCGTGTTCTGCACCGTCTGGACCACGGCGTCGCCATCGAACACGCTGCGCCGCGCGCCGCTCATGGTGAACAGCGTGACCTTCGACCACGGACGATATCCGGCGAGGTAGAGGGCATCGGCCGACCAGCTGCGATCGGCGCGCACACGCTGCCCGATCACCTGCCAGCCGTGCTGAAACCGTCCGCTCGCGTTCGACGCGAGCGTCCCCTGCAGCGCGACCTTGTACGTCTTGAGCTGACCGTTTTCGAACGGCAGCTCTCCTTCGATCGCCAGCCCATCGCGAAACGCCCACTCGACTTCGGGGGCCCACGCCAGGGGCGCACCAGCCTGCGTCGACTGCACGAGCAGCGTGTTGACTTCCAGCTCCCCGCGCTTCGCGCCGAGGGGGCGTACCAGATCGAACACCATCGGTTCCGGCATCGGGACGTGGCCAGCATGAGACTGGGCGCCGGCGGGTAGCGCAAAGAGGCTGAGCAGGCCGACGCCGCTGAGCGCGGCGCGGTGGCGAACGGAGACTGAGAGGGCGAAAGACATAGACCGAGCAGGAGACGCGAGCAACGCCGGATCGTTTTTGCACGACCCGGCAGCGGACACCCACCAGCGTTTGCAAGCGGCGGGCCATTCGGATACGCGCACTCAAGTCTTTACCTCACAACGGCTTGCGATCCACGTCGATGTCGCGCAACGCCTTGCATCGATGCGCAGTATTGTGCCAGTTGTGCATTTTTGTCATACTTGAGCCGTGCGCACCTCCACCTCCACCCGGATTTCGCTCGCCATCGGGCTGGCGGTGCTCGTCACCTTGGCGGTCTCCGGCTACGAGCAGTTCCGGCGCGAAGAGCGCGATCTCCGCGCGGTCGCGGAGCGGGAGCTGCGCGTGCTCGGCACGGTGGTCGAGATCGCCGTCGCCAACGCGTTCCGCGATGCGCAGCTCGCCGATGTGCGCGAAACGCTCGATTCGCTCCATCGCATCGACCCGTCGCTTCGCATCGGCATCACCGACCCACAGGGCGTCCCGCTTGTGGACGTGCGATCGGTCCCAGCGCTGCCGAACGATGGGGCGCGGGCGACCGCCGACGACTGGCGGGACCTGCTGCCCGGCGCGATCGCGGAAGGCGTGACCGAGCAACGCGCCGTCCTGCGCGCGCTCGGCCCCGATGGACGCGCGGCCTTGCTGCTGGTGCAACCGCTGCGCACCGACGAGTCCACGGAGCCATTTGGCGCGCTGGTGCTCACGCGCTCCTTGCGCGATCTCGGGCGCGACCTTCGTGTGACGCAGCTGGCCTGGCTGGCCTCGCTGGCGGTGGCGGGCTTGGCCGTGCTCTGGATCGGACGCGTCGCCGGGCGCCACTTCGTGACCACGCCGCTCGAGTCCCTCGGAGCGGCGATGCGCGAGGTGCGCGATGGTGACGGCGCCGTACGGGCGACCGCGCCGCACCAGGACGAAGTCGGCGCGCTCGTGAGCGAGTTCAATGCCATGGTGGTGGCTGTCTCGGAGGCTCGACAGCGTCTCGAAGAGGAGATCGAAGCGCGCAACGCGCTGGAGCGCGGACTGCAGCACGTGGACAAGCTCGTCACCGTGGGGCAACTCGCCTCCGGACTCGCGCATGAGATCGGATCGCCCCTGCAGGTACTGCATGGTCGCGCGACCACGCTGCGCGATGCGACGCACGAACCGGCGGAGGTTCGGCGTCAGGCTGCCATCCTCGTGACGCAGACCGAACGCATCATTCGCATCGTGCAGCAGCTGCTGAGCTTCGGTCGCCGCCTGCCTCTCGCGATCGCACCGCACGATCTCCGGCGGGTGGTCGAGCCGATGGTGGAGTTCATCGAGCCCACCGCACGGCGTCGCGGTATCGAGGTCACCTTCGAACACGACGACGAGCTGCCGTTGGTCTCGGTCGATGCCGATCGCATGCAGCAGGTCACGCTGAACCTGCTCACCAATGCGCTGCGGGCAACAGACCGTGGCGGCTGGGTGCGCGTCGCACTGCGCCGCGATCCGCCGACGGAGCACGCGATGCCGACGGCGGATTCGTCGGCCGCGCACGTGCAGCTCACCGTTGCAGACTCCGGCTGCGGTATTGCGCCGAGCGTGCAGCCTCGGCTCTTCGAACCGTTCTT
>JAABRL010000074.1:4384-10154 GCA_011390935.1 Gemmatimonas sp. | reverse complement strand
AGCCGGTGCGAGGGGCGTCTTCAACGGGCCGCGAGGGTATCCCGGGCGGCGCATCGATCGCGCATGGCGCGCATGCGCGTGGCCTGCGTGGGACCGAGGCGGCGCGGGCGTGGGCGCAGCTGGATGGCGCTGTCGCCGGCAATGACCACGGCCTGCGTGTCGACGCGCTGCGTGGCGCGGTCCATGAGGATGTACAGCCAGAGCGTATCGCCCGCCGCGCGATGCCAGGCGCGCGGGCTCTCGCGGCAGATGGTGTCGGCGGGGGCGGTGACGCGCACGGGGCCGGGGCCGATGTGCACGAGGCGCGTGCCGGTGCTCACCACCTGCACGTTGCGCTGCGGCGCGGCGCCGGTGCCGTCGATGACGTGCACGTTGGTGAGGACCAGCGTGCGCGGCGCGGGCTGGGCGGCGAGTGCGGCGGGGAGGGTGAGGAGGGCGAGGAGGGCGAGCGTGGTGGAGTACAGACGCATGGTGGGCGGGGCATCGGGGGCAACTGCAGCAAGCTCTCGCCGACGGTAGCGCACGCGCGTGGGAATTGTCCAGCCAGGCGCCGTCCGATGCTGCCGGTGCCTGCAACCATGATGGCACGCAACTGAGGTTGCAAGCACTTGCTGCCGAGCACTCAGCCCCCCAGCAGCTCCACCGTCGCCGCCACGAGATACCGCAGTCCCACACCGAGCGACGCTTCGTCGATGTCGAACCGCGGGTGATGATGCGCGGCGGTGATGCCGCGGTCCACATTCCCGGCACCAACGAAGGCGAACACCCCCGGCGCACGCTGCTGATAGGCGCTGAAGTCTTCGCCGCCCATCACGGGGCGCAGCGGTTCGAGCACGTGCGCGCCGAAGGTGCGTGACGCCACCTCTGTGAGCCGAGCGGTGAGCGCGGCGTCGTTGATCACGGGGCGGTAGCCGAGTTCGTAGGTGAACTCGCAGGTGGCGCCGAAGCCGTCGCAGATGCCGCGAATGAGGCGCTCCATCCGCTCGGGGATCTGCGTGCGCAGCGCAGCGTCGAAAGTGCGCACGGTACCCGACAGATAGGCGCTGTTCGGGATCACGTTGAACGCCGTACCGGCGATGAACTGCGTGACGGAGAGCACGGCCGGCTCGAGCGGATCGACCTGACGCGACACGATCTGCTGCAGCGCGGTCACCACCTGCGCGGCGATGGCGATGGGGTCGACGGTGTCGTGCGGCATGGCGGCGTGGCCACCGCGACCGGTGATGGTGCACTGGAACGTGTCGGGCGCGGCCATGGCTGGGCCGGAGACGATGCCGATCTTGCCCACCGGCATGGAGGACCACAGATGCAGTCCGATCACTTCGTGCACGCCATCCATCACCCCAGCCTCCACCAGCTGCTCGGCGCCACCGGGCGAGAGTTCTTCGGCGTGCTGAAAGACGAAGCGCACCTCGCCCGCGAGCTGATCGCGCGCACCGCTGAGCAGTGTGGCGAGGCCGAGCACGATGCTGGTGTGCCCGTCGTGCCCGCAGGCGTGCATGACGCCACGCTTCGTGGAGCGATAGGGGACGTTGTTCTCTTCGTCGATGGGCAGCGCGTCCATGTCGGCGCGCACGGCGATGGTGCGGCCGGGGTGCGAACCGCGCAGACGCGCCACCACACTCGTTGGCGTGGGCCGAGAGAGCTCGAGCCCGGGGAGCGCGGCGAGCACCTCGTGCACGTATTGCGCGGTGGCGTGCTCCTCGAACGACAGCTCGGGGTGCTGGTGCAGGTGCCGACGCCAGGCGATCACCTGCGGCGCGAGCGGCTCGGCGGCCGCGAGCAGCGAGGCCACCAGATCGTGTGCAGTGGGGGGCAGCGTGGGGGCGGTCATCTGATCTCCTGATCGCTCGGGTCGGGGCACCGCGCGATGCGCCGTGCTCAGCTTCTGCAAGATGTCGTGCGGGTGTGCGGTTCGGCCACGGGGGGTGGCGGCGAACCGCAACCGCAACAGAGTGGGGGAAGGAGGGAAGAATGGATCAAGCGGGAACAAGGCATCGTGGCTCAAATGCCTTGTAACGCTTAATGCAGTTCCTTCCCTCCTTCCCCACTCTGTTGCGGTTGCCGTTGCGGTTGACCCCCCCCCCTACCGATTCGGATACGTAAACGCCGGCCGCGGATATGCCGGCGGCTTCGGCACCGGTCGCGGATCGGCGGCGATCTTCTCGCGCAGATGCGCGATCGCCGCCTCCAGCTGCCGGTCGCGGCCGTTGAAGGTTTCGTGCGGCAGGTTGTCCACCACGATGTCGGGGATGACACCCTCCTGTTCGATGAGCCACTTCCCCTCGGGGCCGTACACGCCGGTCATGGGCGCGCGCGCCACGCCGCCGTCGGTGAGGGCATTCACGTTGCTCAGCCAGATCTCGCCTCCCCAGGTGCGCGTGCCGATCACCACGCCGAGTCCGAGCCGTCGGAACCCGTCGGCGAAGGCCTCGCCATCGCTCGCCGTTTCGGCGTCCACCAGGACCACCATGTGACCGCGGAAGGCGTAGTGCATGTTCCACGTGGGTTCGCCGGCGCGTCCCTTCCAGTACATCCACGCGCGACGCAGCAGCTTGTCGAGAATGAACGCGTCGATGTTGCCGCCGCGATTCTGTCGCACGTCGATGATGAGTCCCTGCCGGTCGAACGCGGGGTAGAACTCGCGGTACCACTGGTTCACATCCCCCGCCCCCATCGCACGCAGGTGCACGTAGCCCATGGTGCCCTTGCTCGAGTCTTCCACCGTGCGGCGACGCGAGTACTCCCAATCGGTGTAGCGCAAGTTGGCTTCGTTGGTCATTGGCACCGCGACCACGTCGCGTGATGTGGTGCCGCGCGCGATCGTGAGCAGCACCTGCTTGCCGGACTGATCGCGCAGCAGCTCACCAATGTCGGGTGCGTCGAGTGTGCGCACGCCATTCACGGCCGTGATCACATCGCCGGCTGCGACATCCAGATACGGATCGGCCAGCGGCGCACGCTCGGCGGGGTAGTCGGGATCGGCGTCGTAGATGCGGGCAATGCGATAGCCGCCGCGTGCCGGTTCACGCACGAGATGTGCGCCGAGTGAGGCCACATTGACCACATCCGGCGCTCGGCGCAGGTCGCCGCCGCCAACGGACGTGTGCAACGCCGAGAGCTCGCCGACCATCCAGCCGATGAGCACGGAGAGTTCCTGGCGCGTGGTGATGCGCTCCACCAGCGGCTGATGCTTGGCGAGTGTGCCCTGCCAGTCCACACCGTGGAAGCCCGGGTCGTAGAAGTAGTCGCGCTCGAGACGCCACGCGTCCACGAACAGCTGGCGCCAGTCGTCGCGCACGTCGATCGCGAAGCGCCAGCCCGACAGGTCCACACGTGAATCGGTGAGGTTGGCCGGCTTCACGGGGCGTGCGTCGAGTACATGCAACGCATCATTGCGGCGCAGGAGCAGCTTCTTGCCATCGCGCGACATTTCAAGATTGCGCGCACTCTCCACCAGCACCACCGGTTCGGCCTTGTGCGCGAACTTCAGCGCATGCACATCGGTGCGCGATTCGCCGCGCGAGAGGAAGAAGAGCGCGTCGCCGTTGGCCCAGAGCGACGAGTAGTTGCCGGCCGCGACCGGGACCCGATCAATGCGGCGTGCAAGGCCGGCCGTGTCGATGCGCACGGTGACGGGTGAGACCGCGCGCGTGCGTGCTGCGGAATCGTTGGTGGGGGCCGCGTGCAGTTCGTCGGCTGCGCGGAATGGCGAGCGCACACCCGGGCGCAGTGCGAGCTGGTAGAGCTCGATCTGCTTGTCGAAGTAGGGGTCGGGCTGTCGTGCGCCCCAGGGCGAGCCCACGGTGGTGCGCAGGTTGCGATCGCTCAGGAAGTAGAGAAAGTCGCCCTTCGGGTCCCACGCCGGAGAGAAGGAGTTCACGCGATCGCTGGTGACGGCGAACGAGCGATCGGCCTGCACATCGTGCAGCATGAGCACGCGGAAGCTGTTGCGTGCCGTGTGTTCCCACGCGAGCCAGCGCGAATCGGGGGACCACGCATGTGAACCCACGCCTTCTTCGTTCTGGTGCAGCGTGCGCACCGCGCCCGTTTTCAGGTTGCGCAGGAAGAAGCGGTTGTTGTTGTCGGAGTAGGCGAGCCAGGTGCCGTCGGGGCTCGGGTCGCCGGCGAATCGCAGTACGGTGCCATCGCGTGAGAGCAGGCTGTCGGGGCCGGCGCCATTGGCGGGGAGCGTGGCGAACTCGAGCTCTCCCGTCTCATCCGTGAGGCCGACCAGGCGACGGCCGTCGGGGAGGAACTGTACATCGCGCCAGCGCACGGAGTCCTTGGTGCTGGCGCGCACGAGTCGGCCCGCGCCAACGGGCGCCACGAACACGCGGCCGCGCGCGGTGAGCACCACGCGATCACCGGTGGGGGAGAGGTGCGCCGAGGTGAGATTGTCGAGCGGATCGGTGACCCAACGCTGCCGCAGCTGGTCGAGATCGGAGGCGATGCGGATGTCGAGGCGACGCGTGCTATCGGTGCGCAGGTCGAGCAGCCAGAGGTCGGCGCCGTTCTGGTACACCATGCGTCCGTCGTGCAGCGAAGGGCGAATCACGTCCCATCCGCTGTGGTTCGTGTGCTGCTTGAGGTCGGCGCCGGCTTCGGTGACGGACCAGATGTTCATGGTGCCGTCGCGATCGGTCACGAAGTACACGCGGCCGTTCCACCAGCGCGGTGTGTGCGATTCACCGCGCCAGTCGGGCGTGACGCGCGTGGCCTCACTCGCACCCTCGCGGAACACCCACACGTTGCGCGCGGTGCCGCCGGTGTAGCGCTTGGTCACGTTGTTGTGAAAGCCGGGGCGAACGAAGTAGAGTGCGCGTCCGGTGGCATCGTAGTGTCCCTCGCTGGCACCGGCGAGCGGAATGTGCGTGCGCACGTGATCGCTCAGGCGCACACGCACCATCTGCGGCTTGGGGATGCCGCTGTAGTGCGTGGTGGTGTACACGAGCTCGCCGTCGGGCGTGAAGCCGGTGGCGATGGACGCCTCGCCCTCCCAGGTGCGCCGCACCGGCAGCCCGCCGGTGAGCGGCATGGTGTACACCTCGGTCTGCCCCTCGTAGCGCGCGGTGAACGCGAGCGTGGTGCCGTCGGGGGAGATCACGGGGTGCGACTCCTCGGCGGGGTGCGAGGTGAGGCGTCGCGCGACGCCACCGGCGATGGGCACCGTCCAGAGATCACCCTCGGCGGCGAAGACGATCGTTTCGCCGTGCAGCGTGGGGTGCTGGTAGAAGCCGCGGACGCCGGGTTGGGCAGCGAGGGCGGGGGCGAGCAGGGCGACGGCGAGCGTCGCGAGGGCGTGCAGCGTGAGACGGCGCATGAGGCGGGGTGCGGAGTCGGGATTCGGAGGGAACACCACGCCCTCAGCATCCGCCCCCGGTCAGGCAGCGTCAAGCGGGGTGGTGCGCCAGCCAGTCGGTGGGAGACATCACGGCAGCGACGGCGGACGCGCGCGTGAGCACGTCGCGGTCGAGCGTGATGAGGGTGGCGTGTGCCATGCGTGCCGTTGCGACGTACACGGCATCGGCGCCGCGCAGGGCACATCGGGCGGCGACTCCGGCCGCGTCGGCGGCGCACGCATCGTCGAGGGCGTGCAGGTCGAGCAAGGGCATACCCACGATCGTGTCGCCCGCCGCGACGGCGAGTGCGCGGTCACCGGTTCGCCGCGCGATCGTGGCGCACACCTCCACGAGGAACAGCGTGGGCTGGTGCACGCGGATTCGCCGAGTGACGAGCGACTGCAGCAGTTCGGCGCATGCGGCGTGTT
>JAABRL010000074.1:2757-4179 GCA_011390935.1 Gemmatimonas sp. | reverse complement strand
GAGGCGTTGTGGACCTCGACGTCGCCCGCGACCCAGGCGGAAAAGAGCGCCGTGGCGACCTCGCGAACGGTTCGGCCTTCGAGCGCGCTTCGCGCCTTGACCTGGCGGTAGAGGTCGTCGGGGAGGTCGAGGGATGTTTTCATATATAGAAGCATAGCATTAAATACGGGTTGTCGCGAGCCGGGTGTTTGTGCTGCAGTTTCGGAAGTTGGCGGAGGCACGGCCGGGTGGACGTGCGATTCTGTGCGCATCGAACTGACCGGGGACACACGTGAGGATTTCGGGGTTTCCGGCCAGCTGGGCCGCGCTCGTCGCCATGATCCTGTCGGCGTGCACCGAGTCACCGTCGACCAATGAAGGCGAAGCCGACCTCGTGCGCGTGGACGTCAGCGCGCCGCCGGTCGCGGCCACGTGGCAATCCGCGGGCTGCGATGCGGAGGTGGCCGAGACGCCCTGCGCGATCGACGGTGCCGAGGCGCTGCACGTGTCGGTGCGCGGGACGTGGCGCGTGGGACGTGAGGGGCTCTGGTGGCAGTCCGCGCAGGAATCGGCGCGATTGGTAGCGCGTCGAGGGCCGGGACCCGGAGAGCTGATCGCTCCGATCGCGGTCGGTGCTGCCGATGACACGGTGCTCACGGCGTACGACATCGCACGCAATCAGCTGGTGCGCTACACGCCTGCTGGTCTGCGCAGCGAGCATGCCGTGCTGCCGCCGCTCAGGATTCGGTGGGCGATGATGCGTCACGGGCGCCTGCTGGCGTACCTCACACCGCCGGCCGCGTCGTACGATGAGACGGTGGAGAGTGCGATCGTGGCCTTCGATCCCGAGCGCAATCTGTGGAGCGACACGCTGGCGCACTTCTCCGACGCGGCGTCGTCGCTGATCGGCGAGGAATCAATGCAACGCGCACGGTTTCCGTGGGAGGCGAGGTTGCGGTGGGATGTGTGCGCCGACGGCAGCGTGCTGCTGGCGGTGTCGGATCGCTGGGCGGTGACGCGCGTGCGTGGCCGCGATACGGTGCAGCGGTTCGAGCGTGCGGGTGCACTCACCGATCCGCTTGATGCGAGCACGCTGGACGCGATCATCAGCGACTGGGAGCAGGGGCCGCTGCGTCGCACTCCGGAGGCGCTGCGTGCCGGGATGCGTGAACGGGCGCGGAGCTTGCGCGTGGAGAACCGGCCCGTGATCGAGTCGGTGGTGTGTGGTGATGCGGGTGAGGTTGTGGTTGCGGAGGCCATGCTGCCTGCGGACTCGCTGCAGTCGTGGGTTCGCGTGTCGGCCGATGGTCGTGTGCAAACGCGATGGTCACTGCCGCCCGTGCTGTTGCCGCAGGTGATGGGGGAAGGGCTCGTCGGCGTGCTGGTCGAGGAGGGTGGCGAGCGGCTGGTGGTGGCGCGGCCGTAGGGGCTTACGCATTCCGC
>JAABRL010000074.1:0-2586 GCA_011390935.1 Gemmatimonas sp. | reverse complement strand
GGGCCGGCGCGCGGGCTGGCACACGGATCCGAACGCGGGGTACATCGCGCAGATTTCCTCTCTCACCATGCCCGTCGCCGCCCTCCCCGCCCGCTGCGCCGCACTGGCGCTCACGATCCTCCTCCCGCTGTCTGCGCATGCCCAGGGCATCGCTGGGCACGTGGTGGACACGCTGGGTCGCCCGTTGCTCGCCGCCGTCGTCACGGCGCAGCCAGGCGACGGACTCACACGCACCGACGCCGACGGTCGGTTCGTGCTGCCCGGGCTTGGCCCGGGCACCTATCAGCTGTGGATCCGTCGCATCGGCTATCGGGAGCGGCTCGAAGAGGTGACGGTGCGCGCGGGACAGCGTACCCGGCTCACCATCACGCTGTATGCGGCCACGCCGACACTCGATACGGTGCGCGCGCGCGTGTCGCAGAACGCCTGCGACAACCGCACGCTGCTGGGGTTCGAGTGTCGTCGGCAGTCGGGCATTGGCCACTTTCGCGACGCGAATGACATCGCGGCGCTCAATCCGGAGCAGCTGTTCGATCTCGCCCGCGACTTGCCAGGTATCCGCCAGGGCACCGGGCGTGGTCCGAACGGACTGATGGAGCTGGTCCCGTGGCCGCGTCCGAGTCGGTGTCTGAAGACCCTGGTAAACGGGCGACCCGATTTTTCGCCGGTGTTCCGCCGCTGGAGCGCGCGCGACGTGGTGGCGCTCGAGTACTACGACCACTGGAGCAAGATTCCGCTGGACTACCGGCAGATCGCGGACAACGTGAGCTGCGATCTCATCGTGTACTGGCTCACGACGGCGCCGTGATCAGGCCCGCCGTGAATCGCTGCGCGGGAGCCGCGTCGGCGTCCCGCGTATAGTTTCTTCGTATGGACCGCTGCCCCTCGTCGCTCATGCTCCTGTTGCCTCGACCAGCCGCGCTCGCGCTCGTTCTCGTGCTGTCCGCGCTCGCGCTCCTCTTCCCGACCACCGCACGCGCGCAAGGCCTCGAAGGCGAAGTGGTGGACGCCGACGGTCGCCGGTTGCTCAATGCGCTGGTCTCTGTGCAGCCGGGCGACGCGTCCATTCGCACCGATGGCACGGGCCGCTTCGCACTGCCCACGCTCCGACCCGGGTCGTACCGGGTTCGTGTGCGGCGCATCGGGTTTCGCGAGCACACGGAGCAGGTCGTGGTGCAGGCGGGCCAGCGTGCGCGGCTCTACGTCACCCTCGAGCCGGCCGCGCCACTGCTCGATACCGTGCGCGTGCGCGTGGACCCGAACACGTGCGACAACGCCACGCTCGCCGGCTTTGAATGCCGCAAGCAATCGGGTGTGGGCTACCTTCGCGATGCCGATGAACTGTCCGCGCGCCGGCCGGAGCAGCTGTTCGACCTGCTCAGCGACCTGCCGGGCATTCGACCGGTCACCAGCCGAGGCCCCAACGGAGTGCAGGAGATGGCGCCGAGTGTGCGGCCGAGCCGTTGCCTGAAGATGTTGGTGAACGGCCGCCCGGAGATCGCCGCGCGGTGGTGGACGGCGCGCGATGTGGTGGCGGTGGAGTACTACAACGAATGGCGGCATGTGCCGATCGCCTACCGGCAGATCGTGGACAACGTGAGCTGCGATCTCATCGTGTACTGGCTCACGACGGCCAGGTAAGCGTACAGGCGCGGACTCGACCGCGAGTTGTGATCTCAGCAGCGCGTGCAGTTTTCGCGTTGGCGCGACGGCACGCCAAGATTACCGTGCCGCGACCGCCAGCTGCCCGCATCCCGCGTCGATATCGATACCGCGCCGCTGCCGCACCGTGCTGGGCACACCGAACTCCTGCGCCAGAATCTGCTGAAAGCGTGTGGCCGCCTCGCTGCGCGTGGCGGTACCATGGTAGCCAGTGGTGGGATTGAGCGGAATCAGATTGACCTGGGCTGGCAATCCGCGCAGCAACGCACCCACCGCGCGCGCGTGTTCGGCGCTGTCGTTCGCGCCCTCGATGAGTGTCCACTCGTAGAAGATGCGGCGCCCGGTGCGCTCGCTATAGGTGCGGCAGGCCGCCATGAGTTCATCGAGCGGCCACTTGCGCGCCGCGGGCACCAGTGCGGCGCGCTCCGCTTGCGTGGCGGCGTGCAGCGAGACGGCCAGATGCACGGGGCGCTGCTCAGCGGCGAGCCGCAGGATGCCCGGCACCACGCCAACCGTGCTGAGCGTGATGCGATCGGCCGCCAGCGCGAGACCATGCGGATCGCGCAGAATGTCGATGGCCTGCATGACCGCCTCGTAGTTGTGCAGCGGTTCACCCATGCCCATGAGCACCACGTTGCGCAGCCGCGTGCCGCGTGGCTGTCGCGTTGCTCGCGCTGTCGCACCTGCTGGCGCTTCGTGGCGAAGTGCGCGCGCGACATGCACCACCTGCGCGACGATTTCGCCCGTCGTGAGATGACGCGTATAGCCCATCTGCCCCGTTGCGCAGAATACACACCCCATGGCGCAGCCCACCTGCGAACTCACGCAGGCGGTCACGCGCCCGGTGAAACGCATCAGCACCGTCTCGATGCGGCGCGTGTCGGGAAGCGAGAGCAGATACTTGCGTGTGAACCCATCGCTGGA
>JAABRL010000073.1 GCA_011390935.1 Gemmatimonas sp. | reverse complement strand
GCCGGCACGCCCCACGGGGTAACGTCGCGCATGATCCGCACCCCGTCCCTCGCCCTCGCCCTCGTCGCCGCGCTGCTCGTAGGCGCCTGCGGCACCGCGGCCGATTCGACCCCCGAGTCGGCCACCACCAGCACCGCCGCCGAGCCGACAGCCCGCGAGGGCATGCTCGACGTGCCCGGCGGCAAAGTGTGGTTCCGCATGCTGGGCGAAGGGCGCCCCGGCACGCCATTGCTGGCGCTGCATGGCGGCCCGGGTGGCACCTCGTGCCGATTCGAAGCGCTGGCGCCGCTGGCGGCCGATCGACCGGTGATCTTCTACGACCAGCTGGGCTCGGGGCGATCGGAGCGCCCCACGGACACCACACTCTGGCAGCTACCTCGCTTCGTGGAGGAGGTGGACGCGGTGCGCCGGGGGCTGGGGCTGGAGCGCATTCACCTGCTGGGCTCGTCGTGGGGCGGGGCGCTGGCAGCGGAATACATGCTGGCCGCGCGGCCGGCGGGGGTAGCGTCGGTGATCTTCAGCAGCCCGCTCATTTCCACGCCGCGCTGGATCGCTGACGCGGACAGTCTGCGTGAACTGCTACCGGAGCCGGTGCAGCAGGCACTCGATGTGCACGAAGCCGCGGGCACGCTCGATTCGCCGGAGTACGCGGCTGCCACCGATTCCTTCTACGCGCGGCATGTGCGGCGGCTGCCGGTGACACCGGAACCGTTGTGCGAGGGCGTCACGAGCAATCGTGAGATCTACCTGCAGATGTGGGGGCCCACGGAGTTCCGTTCCACCGGGTCGCTGCGCACGTGGAGCCGCGCCGAGCAGCTGGGCGAGATCACCGTGCCCACGCTCTTCATTGCGGGCGAGTACGACGAGGCCGTGCCGGCTACGCTGGAGACGTTCCGGGCCAGCATGCCGGATGCCCGACTGGTGGTCATTCCCGAGGCGGCACACGGCGTGATTCGGGAGAAGACGGCGGAGTATGTGGCGGCCGTCGCGGCGTTTCTGCGTGAGGTCGAGGGGACGCCGCGCCAGCCGTAGGACGTCGCTCGCGCGCGAGGCACTAGCGTGCTACTCTAGCGCGCATGCGCCCCCTCCTTTCGCTCTCCGCGCTCCTCGCGGCCGGCATGGTGCCGTCGGCTGTGCTGGTGCCTGATGTCGCTCTCGCGCGCTTCGCATCGCGCGCGACGATCACCGCCGACACGACGTACGTCACCGTGTCCGAAGGCACCTCGATGTCGGTGTCCGCGTCGCCGGACCGCCAGCGCCTCGTGATCGACCTGCAGGGGTCGCTCTGGATCGTGCCGGTGAACGGCGGCACGGCCACACGCATTACCGATGCCTACCACGACGCGCGACAGCCGGCGTGGTCGCCCAACGGGCGATCGATTGCGTTTCAGGGTTTTCGCGATGGAGGCTATGACATCTGGCACGTGAACGCCGATGGCACCGATATGCGTCAGCTCACGTGGGGGCCGTTCGACGACCGCGAGCCGACGTACTCGCCCGACGGCAACTTCGTGGCCTTCTCGTCGGACCGTAGCGGCAACTACGACATCTGGGTGCTCGACGTGCGCACGGGCGCGCTGCGACAAGTGACCACCGACCCCGGCGATGACTTCATGCCGACCTTCTCGCCAGAAGGTGACCGGGTGGCGTTCGTCGGCACGCGCGGCAACACGCGCGGGATCTACACCATATCGCTCACCACCGGCGTCGAACAGCCACTCGTCGGCGCCACGGGACGAGTGGACGCACCGTCGTGGGGGCCCGATGGCACGATCGTGTATCACACCACGAGTGGCGGAAACAGCCAGCTCGCGGTGCAGGGCACGCCGATCACCACGGAGGGTAATGCGTTCGCCTTCCGCGTCGGCTGGCTCGGAGAGCGCGAGTTTGTGTATGTCGCCGATGGCCTGATTCGCAAGCGCGTTCTTGGCGGTGCATCCGTCGCCCCGGTTCCGTTCACGGCGACGCTCGCGATCGTGCGCAGTCCCTACACGCCGCGTACGCGCGATCTCGACGCACGCGACGCGCGCAAGGCGCTCGGCATCGTGAACCCGGTGCTCTCGCCCGATGGGCACAGGTGGCGTTCGCCGCGCTCGGCGACCTGTATCTCATGCCCATTGGCGGCACGCCGCGCAACCTCACCAACGATGCCGCGCTCGACACCGAACCGGCGTGGAGTCCCGATGGTCGCTACCTCGCCTGGTCGAGCGACCGCGCCGGGGGCACGCTGCTCGACCTCTGGCTGTACGACACGCAAACGCAGCAGATGCGCCAGCTCACGCGCGAGGCGACCTCGGCCATGGGTCCCGCGTGGAGTCCGGACGGTTCACGCATCGCGTTCCTCGATGTCGATGGCATCTGGCGCGCCGCCAGTGTCGCCGTGGTGGAAGTGGCGACGGGCAACGTGACCACGATTCACTCGCAGATGTTCGGTCCCGGCGCACCGACATGGTCGGCCGATGGCTCGCGCGTACTCATCGCGGCGCTGCGGCCGTACTCGTCACGCTTTCGCGAAGGCACGAACCAGCTGCTGTCGATCTCGGTGAACGGGGATCCCGACGTGTGGCATGTACCGGTGCCGCACCTGTCCATCGATTCGCGCGTGGGCGCCGGCCCCGTGG
Source organism: Gemmatimonas sp. (assembly GCA_011390935.1). Classification (GTDB taxonomy): domain Bacteria; phylum Gemmatimonadota; class Gemmatimonadetes; order Gemmatimonadales; family Gemmatimonadaceae; genus JAABRT01. Next base: position 8,198 of record JAABRL010000073.1, on the reverse strand, counting down.
CGTCGCCCGACGGATCCCGGCTGGCGCTCGTGTACGAAGGGCAGCTTTCGGTTGTGCCCGTGTCGCGTGAAGGCGCACCGCTCGGCCCGCCGCGTCGTGTGACCAGCGAAATAGCGCACGCACCGAGCTGGTCGGCCGACGGGCGCCGCTTGCTCTACCAGTCGAACGATCGCCTGCGGCTGCTCGATCTCGAGCTCGGCACCACACGCGATGTGCCCGTGGCGCTGTCCTACACGCCGGCGATTCCGACGGGGCGGGTCGTGGTGCACGCCGGACGTCTGATCGACGGCACGCGTGATGTCGCGCGCGAGAATGTGGACATCATCATCAGCGGCAATCGGATTGAACGCATCGTACCGCACGATGCGGCGAACGCGGTGGGTGCGCAGACGGTGGATGCGTCGCGCCTCACCGTGATGCCGGGGCTGCTCGAGTTTCACACGCACCTGCAGAAGGACTTCGGCACGAACGCCATGCGCGCCTATCTCGCGTTCGGCGTCACCACGGTGCGCAGTCCGGGCAGCACGCCGTACGAAGCGATCGAGGATCGCGAGGCCGTGGACGCCGGCGTCCGTCCCGGACCGCGGCTGTTCGTGAGCGGCTATCTCATGGAGTGGCAGCGCGTGTACTACAAGATGGCCGTTGCCATCTCGAGCACCGCGCATCTCGATCTCGAACTCGCCCGTGCGAAGGCGCTGCACTTCGATCTGCTCAAGAGCTACGTGCGCATGCCCGACCTGCAGCAGCGTCGCATCATCGAGTTTGCACACGAGATGGGTGTGCCTGCCGCGTCGCATGAAGTGTATCCGTCCGCGCTTTCGGGCATGGATGGGACGGAACACACCACCGGCACCAGCCGTCGCGGCTACTCCACCAAGGCCGCCACGCTGCAGCGCTCATACGGCGATGTGGCCGCGATCTTCGCAGGCTCCGGCATGACGCTCACGCCAACGTTGGCACTCGGCGGTGGCGGCATGCGGGCGCTGCTCGCGCGCGACACCACGTTCGTGCGCGATGCGCGGTTTTCGTTGTATCCGGCGTGGCTCAAGCCGCAGCCGTTCAGCGCCGCGCCGGCGACGTCCGCGGGGCCGGGTGGCGAGATGATGATGAAGCTCTTCCGCGCCGGCACGCGCGTGGTGGCGGGCACGGACACGCCCAACGCAGCCACGCTGCACGGCGAGCTACTGACTTACGTGATGGCCGGCATGACGCCGTTTCAGGCGCTGCAGACGGCCACGGTGCACCCGGCGGCGGCGCTCGGCATCGACGCCGGCTCGATCGAGGCGGGCAAGCTGGCCGATCTCGCGATCGTGGATGGTGACCCGCTCACCGACATCACCGCCACCGCGCGCGTGCGCTACACGGTGGCCAATGGGCGGGTGTACGATGTGCGCGACCTGGTGCCCGCTCAGGCAGTGCCGTAGGCGCGAGCGAGCGTCGCCCGGGCGCACGGCGAGGCGCTCGGTCGGGCAATCAGGTAGCCCTGCGCGTATGTCGCGCCGTGTTCCTGGACCCAGCGCAGCTCCTCCTCGGTCTCGATCCCCTCGGCCAGCGCGTCGATGCCCAGCGCGTTCGCCACGTCGAGCAGGTTGGCGGCGATGCGCGCCTTGTAGGGATCGGCGTGCACGTTGCGCACCAGCTCCATGTCGAGCTTGAGGATGTCGGGGCGCAGCAGGTGAATGAGGTTGAGCGACGAGTAGCCGGAGCCCACGTCATCGAGCGCCACGCGAAAACCGGCGCCGCGATAATAGTCGAGAATGCGGCGCAGGTGCGTGGGGTCGTGGGCGCGTTCCGTCTCCACGATCTCGAACACGACCTGATCGCGCGCGATGCCGACCTCGTCGATCGCTGCGACGGTGGTGCGCAGACACGAGGCAGGATCGTAGATCGCCGTTGGCGCGAAGTTCACGAAGAGTGCACCACGCAGCCCGTGCTTTGCGGCACCGGCAATCGCCGCGCGACGCGCGGCGAGATCGAGCTGAAAGAGCAGGCCCGCGCCACGGGCCGTTTCGAACAGGCGCCCTGGCGAAATCAGGTCACCGTCCGCCGTCTCACCGCGCAGCAGCGCTTCGTGCCCGTACACACGCTCTGGCTCGGACGCGTGCACGATGGGCTGGAAGTGGGCGACCAGTCGCTCCTCAGCCAACACGCCGAGCAGCCATCCGCTGCGCACGCGCATGATGAGGCGTGATAGCGGCTCGACACGCGCGAGATCGTCGGGCACAGGAGCGACGCCTGTTGGACGCAGCAGGGCGCGCGTGTCATCGCGCTCGATCTGCGAAAGCGCCTGCTCCAGCGCCTCGGAGATCGATTCGCACGCCTGTTCAGCGAGGTGATAGACCACACCGTCGGCAACGGTTGCACGACCCCGAATGCCGAATCGGCGGAACACGGCCGCCACCTTGCCCGCGAGATGCGGAGCCGGAAACCAGCAGTAGAGGTCGCCAGCGCGCGGCTCATCGACCGGCAGCTGCTCACAGCGTGAGCAGCGGCCCGTTCGACAGGTGGTGGCCGCCGGGGTGCGATCGTTCTCTTCTCTCATGGACGTGCGGATTCTCGGATCGGGTCGAAGGTCTGACCACCAGCGACGAGCCCCGCACACACGCGGTCACGTCTGGTCAGTACAACCGGTATCCACACAAGTCTCGACCGCAGCGCTGCTTGACGTGAGTGCGGTGCCCCGTTGCCGATCGATGCGATCAGCAGCCCGGCTCCGACCCTGCCGAACCGCCTACAACCGCGGCAGCGTCACCCCGACCTGACCCTGATACTTGCCCTTCTTGTCGCCGTAGCTCACCTCGGGCGGCTCGTCGCCCTCGAAGAAGCACACCTGCGCGATGCCCTCATTCGCGTAGATCTTGGCGGGCAGCGGCGTGGTGTTGGAAATTTCGAGCGTCACGTAGCCTTCCCATTCCGGCTCGAACGGCGTGACGTTCGTGATGATGCCGCAGCGCGCGTAGGTGCTCTTGCCCACGGTGAGCGTGAGCACGTTGCGCGGAATGCGGAAGTACTCCACGCTGCGCGAGAGCGCGAAGGAGTTGGGTGGCACGATGCACACGTCCCCCTCGTACTCCACGAACGACTTCGGATCGAACGCCTTGGGATCCACAATGCTGCTGAGCACGTTCGTAAAGATGCGGAACTCGTGCGACACACGCATGTCGTAGCCGTACGAACTCACCCCGTACGAAATCACGGAGGGCGCGCCCTCCACGTGGCGAACCTGGCGCTCGGCGAACGGCTCGATCATGCCGTGCTCGCGCGCCATCTGGGTGATCCAACGGTCGTTCTTGAGACCCATGAGAGTGGAGCGGTCGGGAGGGAAGGGCGGACATCGTGTCACCGCGACACGAACGCAAGCTGGGAAGCGCCGTACGTCGTGGGGCGCCGCCCGGGCCAAGTTATGCGCTCCGGCGCTTTGAAGATACCCGCCGCCTGCGCCTACGAACGCTGGAGCAACGCGAGCCGCTCCTCCGCAAGAGGCATTCCGAAGCCCCCTCCCGGACGTAAGTGCTTGTCGGTTAGGACTCTACGGTCCATTTACAGCTCGGGGGAGCGGTCGATACTCGCATTGAGCGTGCGTGGTCCTCCCGCTAGGTTCCACGTTCATTCATGTGAAATCATTCACAAAGTCGTCCCACATCTGGCATGCTGCGCGAATATCTCCCAGTCCTCCTGCTGCTCGGCTTCGCGGCCGTCAATGCGGTCGTGATCCTCGGCCTCGGAGAGTTGGTCACGCGCACCCATCCGACGGACATCAAGAAGCAACCGTATGAATCGGGCATGGCGCCCCTCGGCGACGCCCGTGATCGCTTCTCGGTGAAGTTCTACCTCGTGGCCATGCTCTTCATCGTCTTCGATATCGAGACCGTGTTCATGATCCCGTGGGGGGTGCACTACCAGCAGCTCTCCTGCGCCGTCCGTCTGGTCGACGGCGTCTGTCCGGCCGGCCAGCTGTCGTTTTTCGGACTCGGAGAAATGCTGGTGTTCGCGATGATCCTGCTCGTGGGCTACGTCTACGTCTGGAAGAAGGGAGGTCTCTCATGGGACTGATCACCACCGGCGAAACCACCGTGGTGCGCGGACCGGCGCCGAGCAGCGTGCCCGATGGCGCGTCGCAGGACAGCTGGGTCACGTCGCGGCTCGATTTTCTGGTGAACTGGGCGCGCTCGTCGTCGATGTGGCCGATGCCCTTCGGCACCGCCTGCTGCGCCATCGAGTTCATGGCCACCGCCGCCAGCCGTTACGACCTCGCGCGCTTCGGCATGGAGCGGCTCAGCTTCTCGCCGCGGCAGGCCGATGTGCTCATCTGCGCCGGTCGCGTGCCCTTCAAGCTCGCGCCCGTGCTGCGCCGCATCTATCAGCAGATGCCGCAGCCCAAGTGGGTGATTTCCATGGGCGCCTGCGCGAGCACCGGCGGCATGTTCGACAACTACGCGGTGGTGCAGGGCATCGACACGATCATTCCGGTCGATGTGTATGTCCCGGGTTGCCCGCCGCGCCCCGAGGCGCTCATGTACGCCATTCTCATGCTGCACAAGAAGGTGCAGACGGAGCGGCTGCGCGACGGGACACTGCACACGGAAATGACCCCCGATCCGGTGAGTCACCTGTACATCCCGCCGTCGCGCATCGACGAGCTGTCGGAACCGTTCGGCAACTCGGTTCACCAGACGCGCAGCGCCCCGTGAGCGACTCGTTGCCGCCGTATCAGTCGCCATTGCCAGGCCGCGCGCGCGAGGCCGCGGGGCTGCCGGCGCCCGTCACGCCACATCAGCTCGCGCTGCACGGTGGTGCCGAGAACCCGAGCGTTTCTGCGCTGCGCGAGCGATTTCCTGCCGCTGTGGTGCGCTCGTTCGTCATGTGGGGGGACAGCACCGTCGTGGTCACGCGCGAGTCGCTGCACGACATTGTGCGCTTTCTGCGCAATGATCCCGCTCACGCGTACAACTATCTCGTGGATGTCACGGCGGTGGAGTTTCGGGACGCCGATCAGCCGCTCGAGGTGGTGTGGCATCTTCGCTCGCTGCCGTGGCAGCGATTTCTGCGACTCAAGGTAGAGCTGCCCGTTGGGGCCGCGCTGGAGGTCGCGAGCATTACCGATCTGTACGCCGGCGCCGATTGGCTCGAGCGCGAGTGTTACGACATGTTCGGCATCACGTTCACGGGACACCCCGACCTGCGGCGCATCCTCATGTGGGATACGTACAAGGAAGGGCATCCGTTGCGGAAGGATTTCCCGCTGCGCGGGCGCTTCAGTCGTGCCGAACAGCTGTCGCAGGCGCTCTCGATCGACACCGTCGGCCGCTACTCGATGACGGAGCTCACGATCGCCGAAGCGTTCGACGACCTGCCTGCCGACATGAAGGCGCGACTCGCCGAGCGACGCGCCGCGGAGGCCGCGGCCGCCATGCCGGCCGCTTCATCGGGCGCCGATACGGAGCCCGGCGCATGAGTCGTCGTACCGTGGAAATGGCCGTGGGCACGGCAGGGGTGGACCAGTTCGGGCAGCCGATTCGTGCGCCGCTCACCGTGCGGGAGCGCGGCGGCCTCGCGCTGCACGCCCCACCCGAGCCCGAGCTCGAAGGCGATCACATGCTGATCAACATCGGGCCACAGCACCCGGCCACGCATGGTGTCTTGCGCCTGGTGCTCGAGCTCGATGGTGAGACCGTGGTGCGCTGCGTGCCGCACATCGGCTACCTGCACTGCGGCTTCGAGAAGATCGGCGAGTATCGCCAGTACAATCAGATCATTCCGTGGACCGATCGCGAGGACTACCTCAACTCGATCGGCAACAACGTGGCGTTCGTGCTGGGCTGCGAGCGGCTGTTCGGCATCGAGATCACGCCGCGCTGCACCGTGCTGCGCGTGATCGCCATGGAAATGTCGCGCCTCATGTCGCACCTGGTGTGGATGGGCACCACGTGCATCGACATCGGCGCGTTCACGCCGTTCCTGTGGCTGTACCAGGAGCGGGAGAACCTGTACAACCTGCTCGAAGGGTGGGTTGGGGCTCGACTCACCACCAGCGCGACGCGCGTTGGTGGCATGGCCGCCGAAATCCCCGATGGCTGGATGGACGGACTCAACGCGTTCATTCGCAACTTCCCGAAAACGCTTGACGAAGCCGACCGCATGCTGGCGCGCAACGGCATCTGGATGGGGCGTACGGTTGGCATCGGCGCCCTCACGGGCGAGGAAGCGATCAACGCCGGTCTCTCGGGCGCCATGCTGCGCGCGTCGGGCGTGGCGTACGATGTGCGCAAGGACGTGCCGTACCTCGACTACGAGACGTACGACTTCGATGTTCCTGTCGGCACACAGGGCGATGTGTATGACCGCTATCTCGTGCGTGTGGAAGAGATGCGGCAGAGCATTCGCATTCTCGAGCAGGCCGTGCAGCGGTTGCCCGACGGCCCGCTCAACGTGGATGATCCGCGCATCATCCTGCCATCGAAGACGCGCGCCACAAGTCAGATGGAGAGCATGATCCATCACTTCAAGCTCGTGATGGAGGGGCCGCGTCCGCCGGCGGGTGAGGTGTACGTGCCAGTGGAAAGTCCCAAGGGTGAGAAGGGCTACTATCTGGTGTCGGATGGCACCAGCAAGCCGGTGCGGTGGCGCATTCGCCCCCCGGCGTTCGTGAATCTGTCGGCGATTCCGCGCATGGTGGAGGGGCATCTCCTCTCCGACGTGATCGCCATCAATGCGAGCATTGATATCGTGATGGGAGAGATCGACCGATGACGTACGGGCCGAGCGCAGGGCAGTTGGTGCGACCGCCCGAGCATCATCATGATGCGCCGTACGTGCCGGTGTTTACGGGTGAGCGGCGCGAGCAGCTGGATGTCATCCTGTCACGTTATCCCACGAAGATGGCGGCGTTGTTGCCGGCGCTGTGGATGGTGCAGGACGTGCACGGCTGGGTGAGCGAGCACGCCGTCGAAGAGGTGGCGCAGGTGCTCGAGCTCTCGCCCGCATACGTGAAGGGCGTGCTCTCGTTCTACACCATGTACCACCAGCATCCGGTGGGAAAGCACTTCATTCAGGTATGCACCACCACGCCGTGCAACGTGTGTGGCGCGGAAGACGTGGTGAAGGCGTTTCTCGACGCCACCGGCTGCGGCGAGCTTGGCGTGACCTCGGCCGACGGGCGCTTTACCGTGATCGAAGTCGAGTGTCTCGGCGCGTGCGGGTTCGCCACGCCGATCATGATCAATGACGAGTTCATCGAATCCGTGACCCCGGAACGGGCGACGCGGATCGTGGCGGAACGGGACTGATGGGTTATCCGCATCCTTCGCACGGGCGTGAGACGCCGGTGCTGTCGAAGTACTTTGGCGACCCGGAAGCACGCACGCTCGCCGGATGGCGCGCGCGCGGCGGCTACGAGTCGCTCGAGAAGGCGCTGGGCATGGACCCGGCGGAGATCCAGACCATCGTGAAGGACTCGGGGCTGCGCGGGCGCGGTGGCGCCGGTTTCCCCACCGGCATCAAGTGGTCGTTCATGCGCCCCGACGGCAAGACGCACTACCTGTGCTGCAACGCCGACGAGTCGGAGCCCGGCACGTTCAAGGATCGCGAGATCATGCGCTGGACGCCGCATGCGCTCGTGGAAGGCGTCGCGCTCGGTGCACACGCCATCTACGCCGAAACGGCCTACATCTACATCCGCGGCGAGTTCACGGAGCCGATCGCCCGCGTCACGGCAGCGGTGGAAGAGGCCTACGCCGCGGGCATCCTTGGCGCGAACGCCATGGGCACCGGACGTCGGCTCGATGTACACGTGCATCGCGGCGCCGGCGCATACATCTGCGGTGAAGAGACGGCGTTGATGAACTCGCTCGAGGGGCGCCGTGGCAATCCGCGCATCAAGCCGCCGTTCCCGGCGGTTGCCGGTCTTTTCGGTCAGCCCACCACGATCAACAATGTGGAGACGCTCACCGCCGTCCCGCACATCATCAAGCACGGGGCGGAGTGGTATCAGGGGCTGGGTCGCGAGGACAATCCCAAGAGTCGCGGCACGAAGCTGTTTTCCGTGTGCGGCAACATCGCGCGCCCGGGGAACTACGAAGTGACGATGGGCTTCCCCTTTGGCGAGTTCCTCAACGACCTGTGCGGCGGTGCGCTGCCGGGCCGTGAGATCAAGGCGGTGATTCCCGGTGGCTCATCGGTACCGATCCTCACGCGCGAGG
>JAABRL010000072.1 GCA_011390935.1 Gemmatimonas sp. | reverse complement strand
TTCGTCGTGCGCGAAGAGGTGGTGAGCAATGAAGGCTGAAGATATCCGCGCGCTCGGTGACGACGAGCTTCGCGCCCGCATCGCCGAGTTGGAGGAGGAGCGTTTTCGTCTTCGCTTCCGGTCGGCGACGGAGGCTCTGGAGGATCCCCTCCGGCAGCGTGTGATCCGGCGCGACGTCGCGCGCCTGCAAACGATCCTGCGCGAGCGGGCAACGGGATTGGTGCGCGGCTCCGCCGCCGCATCGCCCGCGCCCGCGAAGAAGACCGTCGCCAAAAAGGCGTCGCGTCGCTCCACGGCGCGTTAACCCGGAGTGGTACGAACGATGGCAGAGATGAATAACGCCAGCGCCGAAACCGGCGCCCAGCGCGCCGCACGCAAGCTGCGTGTGGGCGTGGTGGTGAGCGACAAGATGCAGAAGACCGTCGTGGTGCAGATCGATCGGCGCATGCCGCATCCGGTCTACGGCAAGATGGTGACGCGTTCCAAGCGCCTGAAAGCCCACGACGAGGAGAACTCGGCGAAGGTCGGCGACACGGTGCGCATCATGGAGACCCGGCCCTTGTCGAAGGACAAGCGGTGGCGCCTGGTCGAAATCGTCGAGCGCGCCCGTTAAGGGGCCGGAGAGCAACCAATGATCCAGCAGGAATCAGTCGTCAAGGTAGCGGACAACTCGGGCGCCAAGCGCGCCCTGGTGATCCGCGTGCTCGGCGGAACGCGGCGTCGTTATGCCGGCATCGGTGACCGAGTCATCGTGGCCGTCAAGGATGCGCTTCCGAACGGCACGGTGAAGAAGTCCGACGTGGCGAAGGCGGTCGTCGTGCGCACGGTCAAGGAGACGCGTCGCAAGGATGGCAGCTACATCCGCTTCGATGAGAATGCGGTCGTCATCATCAATGACAACGGCGATCCGAAGGCCACGCGCATTTTCGGTCCGGTGGCCCGTGAGCTGCGCGAGAAGCGGTACATGAAGATCGTCTCGCTCGCGCCTGAGGTGATTTGATCATGCGCGTGAATACGTACAAGAAGGCCGATCGGGGTCAGCGTCTGGGTTCGTCGCGTCACGCCCTCAAGGCGTCGCGCGAGCCCGTGCACGTCACCACGGGTGACGTGGTGCGCGTGATGCGTGGCGACGATGCCGGCAAGGAAGGCAAGGTGATCCGCATCAACCACAAGACGGGGCGGATCGTGGTCGAGGGCGTGAATATCGTGAAGAAGCACCGTCGCGCCCGGACGGCTGAAGAGCAGAGTGCCATCATCGAGATGGCGGCGCCGATTGCGGCCTCGAACGTGATGCTGATCGACCCCCAGTCGGGTCAGCCCACGCGCGTGCGGGCCAAGATCGACGCGGACGGAACCAAAGAGCGGATCGCCGTGAAGAGCGGGCAGTCGATCGCGCGTAATCGCTGACCGGACGGACATCGATCATGGCCACGAAGACGAAGGCGCCCGCGAAGGGCGGAGCAAAGGGCGGCGCGAAGGGTGGCGCCAAGGGCGGCAAGGCGGGCGCGGCGAAGCCGGGCAGCAAGGCCGACAAGAAGGCCGCGTCGGCAGGACGTGCCGCGGTCGACTTCACCAAGCGCGACCACGCGGGTGCCGGCTTGCCGGTGGCCGCGCCCCGCCTGAAGACGTATTACGAGCAGGTCGTGCGCGAGGCGCTCACGACGAAGTTCGGCTTCACCAACGTGCATCAGGTCCCCACGGTCTCGAAGATCGTGGTGAACTGCGGCGTGGGTGAGGCGGTGAAGCAGCCGAAGCTGCTCGACGTGGTGGTCGAGGAGTTGGCGCTCATCACCGGTCAGAAGCCGGTGCGACGCAAGGCGAAGAAGTCGATCGCGAACTTCGGTCTCCGTGAGGGACAGGAGATCGGCGCGTCGGTGACGCTGCGCGGCGCTCGGATGTGGGAGTTCCTCGATCGGTTCGTGACGGTGGCGTGCCCGCGTATCCGCGACTTCCGCGGACTCGGCACGCGGGCGTTCGACGGTCGCGGCAACTTCACGCTCGGCATCAAGGAGCAGATGATCTTCCCGGAGATCAACTACGACATGGTCGAGCAGATCCACGGCTTCGATATCACGTTTGTCACCACGGCGGAGAAGGACGAGGTCGCGCTGGCGCTGTTGCACCTGCTCGGCATGCCGTTCCGCGGCGACGACAAGCCGGTGACGCCCAAGGTGGCGCAGCCGGCCGCCGCGGCCTGACGGACCGCATCGTTTTCACAAGAGATCATCCCGATGGCCAAGACCAGCAAGCTCGCCCGGAACGCCCAGCGCAAGGAACTCGTCGCCCGTTATGCGGAGCGTCGGGCGGCGCTGAAGGCGATCATCAAGAACCCGAACACCTCGCCGGATGCCCGGGCGGAGGCGTACGCCAAGCTGCGCAAGCTGCCGCGTGACTCCTCGGCCACGCGTATTCGCAATCGCTGCAACATGTCGGGGCGCTCACGCGCGTACATCCGGCAGTTCGGCCTCAGCCGCATTGCACTCCGGGACATGGCCCTCAACGGCCTGATCCCCGGCGTTCGCAAGGCGAGCTGGTAAGCCGCTCCTTATTCACTTCCTACAGGTCCGGCGAACCCGGAAACCATAGGAGCAACGACCTGACATGAGCCTGAACGATCCAATCGCCGACATGCTGACGCGCATTCGCAATGCGTGTGCAGCCAACCACCGCCGTGTGGATATGCCGGTGTCAACCATGAAGTCCGAGATCGCGCGTATCCTGAAGGAGAATCACTTCATCACGGATTTTCGCACGGTCCAGACGGAAGACGGCAAGCCCCTGCTGCGCGTGATCCTGAAGTACGCGCACGGTGGGCAGTCGGTCATCCGTGAACTCAAGCGCGTGTCGTCGCCCGGTTTGCGCCAGTACGTGGGGGTCCAGGAGATCCCGCGTGTGCGCAACGGCCTCGGCATGGCGATCCTCAGCACCTCGAAGGGGTTGATGTCGGATCGTGACGCACGTCAGGCGAACACCGGGGGCGAGCTGCTCGCCCTGGTCTGGTAAGGAGACGCGCACATGTCGCGAATTGGCAAGCGTCCGATTCCGGTTCCGGCCGGAGTGACGGTGACGATCGATGGGAGCGTGATGGTCGTGAAGGGTCCCCAGGGGGAGCTGAAGCGGTCGCTGCATCCCGAGATGATTCTGAAGCAGGAAGGGGCGGAGCTGCTGGTGGAGCGCCCGAGTGACGAGAGCGCGCACAAGTCGCTGCACGGGCTGACGCGCACGCTGGTCGCCAACATGGTGGAAGGCGTGACGACGGGCTTCAAGAAGACGCTCGAGATCACGGGTGTCGGGTACAAGGCGGAGATTCAGCCCTATGGCGTGAAGCTGTCGCTGGGCCTGTCGCACCAGATCGAGTACAAGGCACCGGCGGGGATCAGCATCACGGCGCCGAACCCCACCACGGTGGTCGTGGCCGGGATGAGCAAGGAACTGGTCGGGCAGGTGGCGGCGGAGATCCGCAGCTACCGGAAGCCGGAACCGTACAAGGGCAAGGGCGTGCGCTACCAGGGTGAAGTGATCCGGCGCAAGGCCGGCAAGGCGGGAGGCAAGTAATGGCTCGGATGGCTATTCCCAAGACGGGATCGGAGAAGCGCGCGCGTCGTCATCTGCGCGTTCGCAAGAAGGTGTCGGGCACGACGGAGCGTCCGCGCCTCGTGGTGTTCCGTTCGCTGAAGCACGTATATGCGCAGATCGTGGACGACCAGTCGCAGCGGACGCTGCTGACGGTGGGCGATCAGGCGATGACGGGTTCGAAGTCGGAGAAGGCAGTCGCGGTGGGCAAGAGCATCGCGGAGCGTGCCAAGGCGGCCGGAATTTCGAAGGTCGTCTTCGACCGGGCCGGATACCAGTATCACGGCCGCGTGAAGGCCGTGGCCGATGGCGCCCGCGAGGGCGGCCTGGAGTTCTGACATGGCTGAACAGACGAATCAGGGCGGCGGGGCGCCGACGAGCGGCCCGGGACGCAGTGCACGGAGCGGTGGTGGCCCAGGTGGCCGCGGTCGCGGTGGTCCTGGCGGTGGTCGCGGCGGCCCGGGTGGCGGTCGTGGCGGTCCGGGCGGTGGTCGTGGACCGGGCGGGCCTGGTGGCCCGGGCGGTCGCGGACCCGGCGGCCCGGGTGGACGTGGCGGCGACAGCCGTGGCGGCCCCGGCGGTGGACGTGATGGTCGCGGCGGGCCTCCGGGCGCGGATCGCGAGCAGAGCGACCTCGTGGAGAACGTGATCGCGATCAACCGTGTGGCGAAGGTCGTGAAGGGTGGTCGTCGCTTCAGCTTCAACGCGCTGGTCGCCGTGGGCGACGGGCAGGGGAAGGTGGGCTACGCCACCGGCAAGGCCAACGAAGTGTCCGAAGCGGTCCGCAAGGCCGTGGAAGGGGCGCGCAAGAGCATGGTGCAGATCCCGCTCACGGGCTCGACCATTCCGCACGAGATCGTGGGCAAGCATGGCGCGGGCAAGGTGTTGCTCAAGCCGGCGGCTCCCGGTGCCGGCGTGATCGCCGGCGGCGCGGTGCGCGCGATCATGGAATGCGTGGGAATTCATGATATCTTGACGAAGAGCCTGGGCTCGACGAATCCGCACAACATGGTGCGGGCGGCGATGGATGGCTTGCAGCATCTGATCACGGTGGAACAGGCGGCGCGTGAGCGCGGCGTGGAGCCGGGTCGTCTTGGATACCGTTCGCGCGCCAAGCTGCGTTCGGTGGATACGCATGCAGCGGCGCCGGTCGTCGCGGCGGAGGTGGCATAATGCCGAGAACTTTCGTGTGGCACGCGTCGAAGGGCCCGAAGCACACCCCGAAGCTGGAAGCAGCGACGGGTGGGCAGGTCCGGATCACGCAGGTGCGCAGCGGCATCGGACATTCGTGGCGCATGAACCTGACGCTCAAGGCGATCGGGCTCAAGCATCATCAGGACAGCGTCGTGCAGACGGATACCCCGTCGTTGCGCGGCCAGCTCAAGCAAGTGCGGCACCTGGTTCAGGTGACGCCGGTTCAGGAGTAATCCGTGGGAACGAAGAACTCTGGCGCGGCCAAGGCCGGCGCCTCGACACAGATCGGCTTGCACAACCTCTCGCCGGCGCCCGGGTCACACCGTGCGCGCCGTCGGGTGGGTCGCGGTCCCGGCTCGGGCCTCGGCAAGACGTCCGGCAAGGGTCACAAGGGCTCCATGGCGCGGTCGGGCCACGGCGGACCTGGTGGCGGCAAGCCGCACTTCGAAGGTGGTCAGATGCCGATCACGCGTCGCATCCCGAAGCGCGGTTTCACGAATCCGTTCCGTGAGGAGGCGCAGATCGTGCGTCTCGACGCCATTGCGGCACTCACGAGCGAAGAGATCACGACCGAGATCCTGCTGGCCGCCGGTCTGGTGCGCGCGGGCAAGGGTCCGGCCAAGCTGCTCGCGAATGGCGAGCTTACCCGGCCGGTAACGGTGCGCGGCGTCAAGGTCAGCGCATCCGCCAAGGCAAAGATCGAGGCGGCCGGCGGCCGCGTCGAGGGCTGAGGGAGGCCCACCCGGCATGGCCCAGACGAATGCGGCGGCGCAGGCCGTTGCGAATATCTACAAGACGCCCGAGTTGTGGCAGAAGATCACCTTCACCCTCGTGTGTCTGGTGATCTACCGCGCGGGCGCGCACGTCACGGCGCCCGGGATCGACGTGACGGCCATGATGGACTTCTTCGCCTCGCAGGGCGGCGGCGGACTCCTCGGGCTGTACAACCTGTTCGTGGGTGGCTCGCTCGAGCGTGCTACCGTGCTCTCGCTCGGCATCATGCCGTACATCTCCGCGAGCATCTTCATGCAGATCGCGGGCGCTGTCGTGCCCACGATCGACAAGATGAACAAGGATGAAGAGGGCCGGAAGAAGGTCACGCAGTGGACGCGCTACCTCACGGTGGTGCTGGCGATGGTGCAGGCCTATGGCTTCGCACTCTTCGTTGCGGGGCTGCCGAACGCGGTGTCGCGTCCGGGCGCCTGGTTCACGGTGCAGATGATGCTCTTCCTCACCACGGGCGCGCTGTTCGTGATGTGGCTGGGCGAGCAGATCACCGAGCGTGGCATCGGCAACGGCGCCTCGCTCCTGATCTTCTTCTCCATCGTGCAGGGCTTCTGGCCCGCGATCTTCCAGACGTTCGAGCTGTTCAGCACGGGCGCCATCCCCATCTTCTCGCTGATTCTGTTGGGCGTGCTGATGCTGGCGATCGTGGCGGCGGTGGTGGCCGTGACCGTGGCCGCGCGACGGATCGTGATTCAGATCCCGCAGCGTACCATGGGGCGTGGCCGTCAGCGCGAAGCGAGTCGCAACTTCATTCCGCTGCGCATCACGACGGCCGGCGTCATGCCGATCATCTTCGCGCAGTCGGTGATCATCGTGCCGGGCGCGATTGGCCAGTTCAGCGGCAATCCGCGTCTGCAGGAAATGGCCGAGCTGTTCAACCCGATGGGTCCCAACCCGTGGGTGTATTTCATCGTCTCGGCGGTGCTCATCATCCTGTTCACGTTCTTCTACACGTCCATCATCTTCAATCCGGTGGACATTGCGGAGAACCTGAAGAAGCAGGGCGGCTTCGTGCCGGGTGTGAAGCCTGGTGCCAAGACGGCGGAATACATCGAGCAGGTGATCGAGCGGATCACCTTCCCGGGCGCGCTGTTCCTCACGGCGATTGCGCTGTTGCCGATGCTGATCATGCGCTGGATCAACGTGCCCTTCCTGTTCGGCGGCACCTCGCTGCTGATCGTGGTGGGTGTGGCGCTCGATACGATGTCGCAGATGCAGCAGCACCTCCTCCTCCGCAAGTACGACGGCTTCATGAAGAAGGGACGCGTTCGCTTCCGCGGACGGGCTCCCGCCACCGGAATGTGACCACGTGCTGATCGTTCTCCTCGGGCCTCCAGGGGCCGGCAAGGGGACTCAAGGCGAGCGGCTTGCCGCTCGCCTTGGTGTTCCAAAGATCGCCACCGGTGATGTGCTTCGCGCGGCGGTGCGCGAAGGCACACCGCTTGGCCTCGAGGCGAAGGCTGCCATGGACCGTGGAGATCTCGTCCCTGACGAGGTCATCATGGGTATCATGAAGGACGCCCTCGCCTCACCCGACGCAGCCAACGGCGCCATCCTCGATGGTGTCGTACGCACGATACCGCAGGCTGAAGGACTCACCACCATGATCGAGTCGCTGGGTCGCGAACTCGACGCGGTGCTGCTCTTCGACGTGGATACGGAAGAGCTGGTGCGTCGCCTCAGCGGACGAACCACCTGCGGCCAGTGTCAGCGCCCGTTCTTCGGGCGCGAGCCCGGCGAGCCGTGCGGCTGCACCGAGAACAATGGGGTCGGTGTGCTCACGCGACGCCGCGATGACGAACCGGAAGCGGTGCGCAAGCGCCTCGAAGTGTACGCCGCGCAGACGGAGCCGGTCATTGACTGGTACCGCCGCAACGGCGCGCGCATCGTGGCCATCAACGCCATCGGATCGCTCGACGAAGTGGAAGCTCGCGCGCTGGCGGGCCTCGGCCCCAGCCGCTGACATGGCGATCGGGTCGTTGTCCTCAGGGTTGCAGCTCAAGTCACCGCGCGAAATCGACACGATGCATCGCGGTGGGGTGATCCTCGCCGCGACGCATGCGCACGTGAAGTCGCACGTGCGCCCCGGCATCTCCACGGCCGAGCTCGATCGCATCGCGGAAGATTTCATTCGCAGTCATGCCGGTGCCGAGCCCGCGTTCAAGGGGCTCTACGGGTTTCCCGGTGCCGTGTGCATATCGGTCAACGAAGAGATCGTGCACGGAATTCCGTCGAGCAAGTGTGTGCTCGCCGAGGGCGACATCGTCACCGTCGACATCGGCGTGAAATACGAGGGCATGTTCACCGATGCCGCCGTCACGCACCCGGTAGGACAGATCGATGAAGTCACGCAGCGTCTGCTCGACGTCACGGAGCGTTCGCTCGCCGCAGGAATCGCCGCCGCCGTGCCCGACAACCACGTGGGCGATATCGGTGCGGCCATTCAGGCCGTCGTGGAGACGGCCGGTTTTTCGATCGTGCGCGAACTGGTGGGGCATGGCGTAGGCTTTGCGCCCCACGAGGAGATCCAGATCCCCAACTACGGCAAGCCCAAGCGGGGGAAGAAGCTCGTGCCGGGACTTACCATTGCCATCGAGCCGATGGTGAATGTGGGCACCGCCAAGACGCGCACGCTGGCCGACAAGTGGACCGTGGTCACCGCCGACGGCAAGCGATCGGCACACTTCGAACACACGATCGCCGTCACCGAAGACGGCCCGCGGATCCTTACGATCCTGCCGTAAGCGACGATTCGGCGTGTCGCTCTGCGCGACGCGCCGCTTCGCTGGCGTGGGAAACCTGTTCGAGTGCCTCGGCGAGCAGCGTTCCCGCACGTGATGTCGCCGACACGTCGGCCCCTTCGCCGGCGAGCGCGTTCACGTTGATGCGCACGTTCCACACGGCGCCCTTGCACGCCGCTTCGGCGAGTAGCGCCGCGACTGCCGCGTCGCTCACGGCGTTGCGATTGCCGTGCTCGGCAACGCGTGCCGCGAGTACGCACACCTGCGCGGCCGCACGCGCGGTGTCGAGCGGCACGACGGCCGCACCGATGAGTGCGGCTTCAATCGCGAGCGCACGCGCGGTGACCTGTTCGTCGGTTTCCGACGGCAGCTGATACGCGGCCCGCACCGCGTCGTACGACGAAGCGTCGTCGACGACCAGCCGCGACAGGGTGCGCCGTAGCGTGGCGGCTTCGGTCGCGATCTCCTGCATGTCGGCGTTTACGGCTGCGTATTTCTTGCGGCCGATCGTGAGGCCCGTGACCATCTGCGCGAGCGCCGCGCCGAGTGCGCCGGCGTGCGCGGCGACACTCCCGCCTCCCGGTGTTGGCGCCGGTGACGCAACCCGCGCCACGAACGCGTCAAGCCCCTCGCCGCCCTGCGCCACGTCGCGCACCCGCGACTCGATGAGCATGTTTGCGGAGTAACCGCGCAGCTGCACGTGGCGCGCGCCCGCTTCGAGCAGCACACGTTCGGGCACGAGCCCCACGAGTTCGCTCCACGTGGGGGCCACGCCATGCGCGGCCGCTTCGCTGCGCACCATTTCGAACACGCGATGCAGCGGCGTCTTCTCGGTGTCGACGAGGTTCATGGACACCTGCGCCTGTCCGTCCACCTCGAGTCCCATGCCCTTCACGTACCGCAGGCCGCCGCTGGACCCGCGAATCGCCTTGGCCACTTCCTTGGCCACGGGCAGGTTGCTGGCCGGACCCAGATAGATGTTGTAGGCCACGAGAAACGGACGCGCGCCGATGGCGATGGCGCCTGCGGTCGGATGCACGCGCGCGTCGCCGAAATCGGGTGCGCGCGCCGGATCGGTGGCAATGCTGTCGCGAATGCCCTCGAACTGGCCGCGTCGCACATCGGCGAGATTCTCGCGGGCCGGCGTGCGTGCCGCGCGCTCGTACAGGTACACCGGGATGGAGAGTTCGCGCGCCACGCGCTCGCCGAGCGAGCGGGCGAGTGCGATGCAGTCGTCCATGGTGCAGCCGTCGAGCGGGATGAACGGCACCACGTCAGTGGCGCCGAGCCGCGGGTGTTCGCCCACATGTTTGGTGAGATCGATGCGTGCTGCGGCTTCACGAATGCCGGCGAACGCAGCATCGGCCACCACCTCGAGCGGCGCCACGAAGGTGACCACGGTGCGGTGGTGCGATGCATCGCTCGATACATCGAGCACGTGCGCACCGGTCACACCCGCGATGGCGTCACGAATGGCGGCGATCACCGCAGGGTCGCGGCCTTCGGAGAAGTTGGGGACGCATTCAACGAGGGGCATGGCGCTGGGGGCTGGGGGTCCCTGCAAGATCAGGCGTGTGCCGCGCAGACTCAAGCGCACCGGTCACGAAGGCGCGTTCGGTCTATTCGGCGAGCGCGTTCAGCAACCACTGGTGCATGTGCGCATTGCTCGCCACGATCGGCCCGTGCTGCACGGGTACGTCCACACCGGCGAAGTCGGTCACGAGCCCACCTGCTTCGCGCACGAGCAGAATGCCCGCCGCCACGTCCCACGGCGCGAGTTCAAGCTCCCAGAAGCCCTGAAAGCGCCCACAGGCCACGTCGCAGAGGTCGAGAGCCGCAGAGCCTGCGCGGCGCATGCCGGCCGTCTGCGTGGCCACCGCGGCGAACTGGCGCTGGTACACCGGCAGGTGATGCGCGTGCTTGAACGGGAAGCCGGTGCCGATGAGCGATCGCATGGGCTCGGTGATGGGCGAGACGCGCAGCGGTTCGGGCTCGGTGTCTGGCCGCAGGCGCTGCGCACCATAGCCGAGCACTGCCACGAACGTCTCGCCGGTGGCCGCGTTCACGACGGCGCCCGCCGTGAGTACCCCGTCCACGAGCACACCCACACTCGTGGCGTACCAGGGGAATCCGTGCAGGAAGTTGGTGGTGCCGTCGAGCGGGTCGGCCACCACGGTCACGCCGCGTGTGATGGCGGCGTTGGGCGAGCCTTCTTCAGCCAGCAGTGACGCCTCGGGGAGCTCCGCGGCGATGACCGCGGCGAGTGCGTCTTCGGCGGCGCGGTCCACATCGCTTACGAAGTCGGCGGGCTGCTTCACCTCCCACTGCAGCGAGGCGCGACCCTGCGCACGCGCGGCAATCACGGTGGCGCCGGCGCGGGCGGCAGCCAACGCCACGTCGCGCAGGTGACGTGCCTCGCGCGCATTCACGGGCGATTCGGATTCGGGATTCGCTTGCACGAGGACTCTGCCGCTCCTAGGCTTGTGGGATGTCACGCATCTTCAGTGGGATTCAGCCGTCCGGTGAACTGCACATCGGCAACTATCTCGGCGCGATCAAGAACTGGGTCGCGCTCCAGCAGCAGCACACCGGCGCGATCTTCTGCGTAGTGGACTACCACGCCATCACGGGCAACTACGATCCGGCCGTGCTGCGCCAGCGCCGCTGGGACATGGCCCGGTCGCTGTTCGCGGCCGGACTCGACCCCGAGCGCGCGTCGGTGTTCGTCCAGAGTGATGTGCCGGAACATACCGAACTGTCGTGGATCTTCACGACTTTCACGCCGCTCGGTGATCTCGAGCGCCAGACACAGTTCAAGGACAAGTCGGGCACCATGGAGAGTATTCCGGCCGGCCTGCTCATGTATCCCGTGCTGCAGGCGGCCGACATTCTGCTGTACCGCGCCGATGCCGTGCCGGTGGGCGAGGACCAGGTGCAGCATCTGGAGCTATCCCGCGATATCGCGCGCAAGTGGAACGCGCGCTTTGGCGAGGACTTCTTCCCCGAGCCGAAGCCGTTGCTTACCCCAACGCGTCGCATTCTCGGCCTCGATGGCAAGGCCAAGATGTCGAAGTCGTTGGGCAATACGATCGGACTGCTCGAGAGCGACGAGGAGATCTGGCAGAAGCTGCGCCCGGCGGTGACCGACCCGAATCGTGTGCGCAAGACTGATCCGGGGAATCCGGAGGTGTGCAACATCTTCCAGCTGCACAAGGCGTTTTCGCCGGCCGAGACGGTGGCTGACGTTGACACGCAGTGTCGCAGTGCGGGGTGGGGGTGCATTGACTGCAAGAAGGTGCTGCACGCGAACATGGTGGCCGAGCTGACGCCCATTCGTACGCGGGCGCAGCAGCTGGCGGAGGAGCCGGCGCGCGTGCTCGATGCGTTGGCGTCGGGCGCGAGCACGGCGCGCGGCATTGCGCAGGAGACGATGCGTGAGGTGAAGACGCGCATGGGGCTCGATCCGGTGCGGCAGGGGTGAGCGCGATGCGCCGACTGGTGGTGGACGTGCAAAGCACGGCACCCACGATGGCGTTGCCGTTGTGGGCGGCCGATCGGTTGCAGGCGGCCACGCCGGCCGGG
>JAABRL010000071.1:3785-11908 GCA_011390935.1 Gemmatimonas sp. | reverse complement strand
CTTGCCCACCCCCGCCGAGCCTGCACAGCTTATGGTCATGCCCGCCGTCACGCCCCACCGCTGGACTGCCGACGACGTCCGCGCCCTTCCCGACGAACCCGGGAAGCGATTCGAATGCGTGGACGGGGAGTTGCTCGTGAGTCCGAGCCCACGGCTCACGCACCAATGGGCGCTGGGCACGCTGTTCGAGGCGCTGAGCGCGTACTGCCGCCAGCACCGCCTGGCCGCCGTCGGCATGGCACCATCCGACTTCGAGCTCGATCGCTACACCCTCGTGCAGCCCGACGTGTTCATCGTGCCGCTCGTGAACGGCCGGCGTCCGGTCACCCCCGACGAACTGGGGCACCCGCTGCTGTTCGTCGAAGTGCTCTCACCGAGCACCGCGCGGGCCGATCGGGTACTCAAGCGACAGCGTTATCAGCGGCACGGAGTGCCGTACTGGATCGTGGACGTGGATGCGCGCCTCGTGGAGCGCTGGACGCCCGACGTTGAGCATCCGGAGATCGTGTCCGGTACGCTGACGTGGCAGCCCGAACACGCAACGCACCGTTCACGCTCGACCTCGATGCGCTGTGCGCCGAGGCGCTCGGCGAGCGCTGACGCGGCGACTCGAGCCGGGCGTCGGGCATCATGCGCACGGTCAGTCGCCCGCTGAACCGTCTCCCTCCAGAAACGCCCGCACCGGCACCAGCGCCTCCGCCGGCGCCTCCTCGAACGGCACGTGCCCCAACCCCGGCAGCCGCACCACGTTGGCATTGGGTATCAGCCGCAAGTAGTCCTCCGCGTTTTGCACCGGGATCATGGCATCATCCTCGCCCCAGAGTAGCAGCGTGGGCGCCGTGATGCGCGACAGCCGAGGCGCCGGGTCGGTGAGCACAGTCTGCCGAAGGCGCGACAGCAGCGCGTCACGATTGCCGGGCACGAGCATGAGGTCGTGATAGCGACCGGCCACGGAATCGGTGAGACGCGCGGGATCGCTGTACGCCGGCGTGAGATTCGCACGCAGCAAGGGCGCCGGCAGCACCCAGCGCATCACGCCCAGCACCGACGGCACCTCGGCCGGCTTGTCGTACTCGAAACCGGGGCTCGCGAAACCGTCGGG
The DNA here is from genome assembly GCA_011390935.1 of Gemmatimonas sp. GTDB lineage: Bacteria > Gemmatimonadota > Gemmatimonadetes > Gemmatimonadales > Gemmatimonadaceae > JAABRT01. The sequence continues at coordinate 10,806 of JAABRL010000071.1, read as the reverse complement.
CGCAATCAGCACCAGTCGCGCCACGCGCTCGGGATGCTCGGCAGCATACGACCACGCCAACCGCCCACCCAAGGAGTGTCCGGTGAGGAGCACGCGATCGAGCTGCAGTGAGTCCAGCAGGGCGTGCAGCAGTCGCAGGGAGCGCGCGTCGCTGTAGTCATTTGCTGGGTCGGGCCCGGTGAGCCCGTGCCCCGGCACATCGAAGCGCACGACGCGGTGCGTTGTGGACAGATCGCGCACCCACGGCTCCCACGTATGCAGGCTCGCCCCCAGCCCGTGAATGAGCACGATCGCCTCGGCGTCGCGCGGCCCTTCGTCGCGCACGTGGAGACGGACGCCGTCGATCAGCCGCAGGTCGCTGGGGCGCGCGAGATACTGCGCCTCGAGCACAGCGCGGTCGCGATCGGGGGTATACAACACCGCGCCACACGCCATGAGCGCGAGCACGGCAACCGAGAGCAGAATCCGTCGACGTGTTGTCATGCACAGACAACGACGAGCACGCGTGACTGGTGCCGACATAACGGTCGGCCACAGGTCACACGTGCGCTGTCGCTACCGCACCACGGCCAGCCGCTCAGCGACGCGCTCGGCCAGCATTTCGTGCGCGCGCGCCGCGATGGCATCGAGCGACGGGCTCGCTGGCAGCATGGCCTGCGCCTTCGCACGCAGTTCATCGCGTGACGGAAAGTTGGGCCACTGCACACCCGCCATCGCACCTTGCATCTGCGCGCGCATGGACGCCAGTCGATCTTCGGCCTGATGTTTTGCTTCGCTCAACCGATCCTCGGCGTGATGCTTCATCTCTTCGAAGCGATCTTCCGCGTGGTGCTTCATGTCGGCGAACTGCTGCTGCGCATTGGCCTGCGCACGCCGCGCATCGGTGACCAGCTGCTCCACATTGAACGTCTCCACGAGCTGACGCGCGACCTTCTCGAGTACGGCCTTGCCCACCGGCCGCTCGTTGCGCACAACCTCCGGCGGCGGCGCGCCGAGATCCCACACCAGTCCCACCCAGCTCATGGCCTTGAGCACGTAGAACGTGATGTCCACTTCGTACCACCGAAACCCCTGGCGCGTGCTGCGCTGGTACGCGTGGTGGTTGTTGTGCCACCCTTCGCCAAGCGTGATGAGCGCCAGCCACCAGTTGTTGCGCGAATCGTCGCCGGTCACGTAGCGCTGATTGCCATGCACGTGCGCCAGCGAGTTGATCATGAACGTGCCGTGCCACGTGGCCACCGTGCTCCAGCAGAAGCCTACCACGAACCCGGTCCATCCGTCGATCCAGGCGCACAGCGCAATGAGCAGCAGCGTGGGCAGCTGTTCGAACTTGTTCAGGAACACGAGTTCGGGGTACGCCGTGAGATCGGGCACCGCTTCGTAGTCGGTCTTGTCCCACTGCGGCGCGAAGATCCACCCCAGGTGCGAATGCCAGAATCCGGCATGCCGCGGCGAGTGTACGTCCTGCTCGGTATCGCTGTAGCGATGATGATGCCGATGATGGCCGGCCCACCAGAGCACGCCCTTCTGCGCGCTCGACTGCGCGAGCATCGCCAACAGGAACTGCATCACGCGACTGGTCTTGAACGACCGGTGCGAGAAGTAGCGGTGATAGCCCGCCGTCACGCCGAACATGCGCGCGACGTACAGCGAGAACGCGAGGATCAGCGCCGTGCTCGTGACGCCGGTCCAGATGGCGGCGAAGCACGCGAGATGAATACCCACGAACAGCACCTTGCCCGGATAGACGGTGTCGTCGTGGTCATGGTGGTGCGCCTCGGCGAGGTCGCGGGGGTCGAGTTCGGGACGGGACAGCGTGGACAACGGAACTCCGGCTGATCAGGTACGGGTGAAACGAACCCCTCGCCCGGCATCGAGGACGAGAGCGTCGAGAGTGGCCATGGCGCGCACGGCGTCAAAGCGATCGGGGTCGAGAATGGTTTGCGTGGCGCACCCTTCGATGAACGCCGCACACACCCCAGCGAGGTCATCGGCACTCAGATGCGCAAATCGACCGGGGGCGGTGGCAATGATCGCCAACGCAGCCGGCCGAAAGCTTTCGCGATAGCGGTGCAGCGCACGGCGAATGAGCCGCCGCACCACCGGATGGCGTGTGCCCAGCACCCAATAGTCGTAGAACAGCTCGACACGCTCTCGCTGCGCGAGCAGGTGGCGCAAATCGCGTTCCACGAGTGTGAGCAACCAGCGCTCCGCAGGCACATCGACCGGCGGCTGTCGATGCATCTCGCCGGCTACGATGGTGTGGGCCAGCATCCAGTCGAGCAGGTCGACGAGCAGGCCGTCCTTGGACTCGAAGTGGTAAAGCAGCAGCCCGGGGCTCACGCCTGCTTCGGCCGCAACCGTTCGAATGGTGAGCCCGCCCAACCGATCGCGCGCCGCCACCGCATAGGCGGCGCGAAGCAGTTCATCACGACGGGACGATTCGGGAGCGGAGCGACGGGCCATGCTGGGCAAGCGGGAACGGTGGCCCGCACACGCCGGCCTCTTCATGAAATGACGCTGAACACGCGTTCAAAGTCAACATTTCCGTGCCCGGCGACCGCCCCTGGCCCGCTGAGGTCACCGCTTGGCGCGCATCGTGAACAGGCGCGGCGGCGCCATCGGGTCAGCCCCGTCCTCGAGCCACTCGCCGAGGCGCCGCACCCGAAGGCCGGCTCCGATGGCCGCGTTCACGTACTCGCTCACCGTGTGCCGAAACGCGGGCACGTGCACCAGTTCTCCGGTGTCATCGTCTTCGAAGTGCGCCTGCCCTCCCAGCCGCTGCCGCTCCGGATGCAGCTCCGAGACCCACACCGTGCCGCCGGGTGTGAGCACCCGCGCCGCTTCCGCGAACACCGCCTCGAGCGACGCGACGTGTTCCAGCACCAGGTTGCCCACCACCACATGGACCGATGCGTCCTCCACAGGCCACCGCTCGCGCAGGTCGTGCAGCGCGAACGTCACACGATCCGCGGGCACGTCCAGCGATGCCACCCGCTCACGCGCCACCGCCTGCATCTGCAGCGACAGATCGAGCGACAGCACCGACGTCGCACGCGCGGCCAACCAGACGGTGTTCTTGCCGCTGCCACCGCCGAGTTCGAGCACGCGGAGTCCGCGCACCTCGGGGCCCTGCGTGCGCAGCACCTCCGCGTCCAGGTCGCGCGTGCGATTCATGACACTATCGTAGCTCGGCGCCCAGCGGTCATACGCGCTGGCGACCGCATCAGGGGCAATCGGCATGCCACGAAGACTAGACACGCGCGCGATCGGCTGCAGGGGCGTGGCACTCCTGTTACGCCACCGATGCGCAGCGACTATCGTGAGGGCATGAAGCCCTACGAAAAGCTCGGCGAGGCCACCACGCCCGACGGTACCGTCCTCGCCCTTTATCGCCACGACGGCGCCTATCTCATCCGCGCCGATGGCGTGGAGCTGATGTCCACGCGGCGTCATCACTCCGAAGATCGGCTCGCGGAGCTGGCGTGCGCGCACGTGACGCAGGTGGCTGGCGCCCGCGTCCTCGTGGGTGGGCTCGGCCTCGGCTTCACCATGCGCGCGGCGCTGCGCGTGCTGCCCGAAGACGCGCAGGTTGTGGTGGCCGAGTTCCTTCCGGAGGTCGTGGCGTGGAACGCCGACCCGGAGTTCGGGATCTCCACCGAGGCCATGCGTGACCCGCGCGTGCAGATCGTGCAGGACGACATCGTGAACGTGCTGCGGGACAACCCCGGCGGGTTCGACGCCATCATGCTCGACACCGACAACGGACCCGACGGCCAGCTCATGTCGGAGAACACCCGTTTGTACACGGCGCGCGGCGTCACGACCACGCTGGCCGCACGCCGCCCTGGTGCCGTGCTGGCCTACTGGTCGGTGGGCAACGATCCGCGGTTTGCGCGCGCGCTTCGACAGCGGGGGCTGGCGGTGGAGACGGTGCATGCTCGCGCCCATGAGACCTCGGGGCCGATCCACACGATCTACGTGGTGACCAGCGACGCCTGACACCCGCAGCGTGAGGGCCGGCGCACGAGCGCGTGACACCTCGCGCCGAATCCTCGCGTAGGAGTCGGCATGCCCGCCTCCACCCTCCAGCAGAACCTGCGCGTCGGTCTCGATGCGCTGCGCGCCAATCCGCTGCGCACCGTGCTCTCCACGCTCGGCGTGATCATTGGCGTGGGCTCGCTCGTAGCCGTGCTCTCCGTGGGCGACGGCATGGAAGCCACGATTCGCGAACAGCTCGATGCCACGACGAGCGTGCTGTACTTCACCGTGGCACCGGTCACCACCGAAGAGGTGGACGGTCAGCAGTTTCCGCTCGACTCGTTTCCCGTCTTCACCGTGGCCGATGTGCGGGAGGCAGCGCGCATTGAGGGGCTCGCGGGTCTCACCGGTGAAGTCACCGGACGCAGCGAAGCCTCCGACGTGCGCGGGCGCGTTCGACGTATGGTGTCCGTGTGGGGCATTACGGAGAGTTGGCAGGACATGGCCGAGCTGCCGATCGCCGCAGGGCGCATGCTCAACGCCGACGATGTGCACGACACCACCACGCCGCGTGTGGTGCTGTCGCGCGCATTGGCCGCGCGCTTCGCAGACGCCGACTCCCTGCCGTCCGTCGATCGACTGCTCGATCAGGTGATCCTGCTCGAAGGTACCCCGTTCACCGTGCGCGGCGTGGTGGCGGATTCCTCCGCAGCGGAGAATGCCTGGGTGAGTCTGGCGACCGCAGACCGTGCGCTCCCGCCCACCGTGCGACCACGCGCCGTCAGTCTCTCGGCGAAGTTCGCGGATGTGGTGCTCGCCGATTCCGTGCGAGCGCGCGTTGCGCAGTGGGCCGATGCGCGCTTCGGGCCCGGCACAACGCGCCTGCGCTCGAACGCCTCGCGTCTGGAACAGGCGGCGCAGGGCATTCTGCTGTTCAAGCTGTTCATGGGCGCGATCACGGGGATCTCGCTGCTGGTGGGCGGTATCGGCATCATGAACGTGATGCTGGCGTCGGTCACCGAGCGCACGCGAGAAATCGGCATTCGCAAGGCAGTCGGCGCGAGCCGAGGCGATGTGCGGTCGCAGTTTCTCGCCGAGTCGGTGGCGATTGCCTCGTTTGGCAGCGCGCTCGGTGTGGCGCTCGGGCTCACGGCGGCGTTCAGCATCACCGCGCTGATGCGCGCGAAGCTGCCCGGCATGGGGATTCAGGCGAGCGTGTCGTGGAGCACGATCTTCGTGGCCGTCGCCAGCGCGGCGTTTGTCGGCCTGGTGTTCGGCACCTATCCCGCGCGACGGGCGGCTCGCCTCGACCCCATCGACGCCATTCGTCACGAGTAGTTCACCCTCAGGAACGCAGCGGCGGGGCGCGACGCTTGGTAGCATACAGAGAGCTCTCCTTCGTCCCGGTTTCCGTGTCTACTCGCCTGCTTCCGCTTTTCCCGCTCGGCATGGTGCTCTTTCCCGGCACCAGCGCGCCGCTGCACCTCTTCGAACCGCGCTATCGGCAGCTGCTGGCCGATGTGCAGCAGGGCGATAAACAGTTCGGCATCATCTGCGCGTTGCCAGGCGTGGCCGAGCGTGCGCTGCCGCCGGGACGCGTGGGGTGTCTCGTCACCGTGCGCGATGTGGAGATGATGCCGGATGGGCGTGCGAACATCGTGGTCGATGGCGAATCGCGCTTTGCCCTCGAGCGCTTTGTCGATGACGCTGCGCCATATCATGTGGGCGAGGTCACCACGATCGATGACGAGGGAACGGACCCACCGGTGGCGGTCGCCGTGGTCGCCGATGACGTCGCGTCGAACTTTCGACGCGTGGTGAGCGCGGTGCACACACTGAACGACGACACCTCGGCGCCGCCGGCGCTTCCCGATGATCCGGCGCAGCTGGCGTTTTCGATTGCGGGCATGGTGGACTTCGAACTCGCGCAACGACAGGCGCTGCTCGAGTCACGCTCTCCGATGACGCGCCTCTCGCTCGTCAACGGCGTGCTGCGAACGGTGCTCCCCGATCTGGAACTCAAGGCGGCGATGCATCAGGCGCGTCGCTGAAGCGACGGTGGGCGCAGCACACGCCGCATGCGTCTCCGTCAGGGCGTCAGTCCCATCAGTGCGCGGTAGGGCGACACACCCGTGGCCTGTGGCGGACGCGGCATGCCGAGCCAGTCGGCCACCACGAGTGCGGCGTCGGCATTGCGCGCCGGCCCGATGCGCCGCGCGGCGACCGCATCTCCCCACAAGCACAGCACCGTATGCATCTCCGGGCTGGGGGACGGAAACCCGTGACCGGCAACGGGTCCGGGCAAGCTGGACGTGACGCCGCCGGTCAGCCCCGCGTTCCAGAAATAGCCGGGCGCCACATCGTAGTAGAGGTCGCCGCCTGTCGCTCCGCCGATCCCCAGCGTGTCCGCCCCGGCGGCGTCGGCGCGCCATGTTTGCACCACCAACGGTTCACCATCGGGTGAACGCGCGGCGAGCATCGCGCGCTCGACCGCGTCGAGCGTCGCCCGTTCCTCGGCCGGCGACACGATGCCCTGCTGCCACGCCACACGATTGAGCATGATGTAATACCCGGTGGGCGAGTACGCGCGGGTGCGCGACAGGTCCACTCGTCCGGCAGCGTCGAGCGCCAGAAGACCGGCTTCCTCGAGCACCACGTTGGGGCGAAAGCCCATCCAGTAGCTGCGCATGCCATGGTCGCCCGACACGACGAGTGCCGCATGGCGATCACCGGCCACGAGCGACTGCAACGACGCGAGCACCTGATCGGCCAGCTGCCACGCGCGCACGCGGTATGGCTGCACGCGTGCGGCGAGCGCCGTATCATACCGAGCCGTGGTCGCGTCCACGATGCCGAACCACTCATGGTCCACTTCATCGATGAGCGGCAGGTAGTCGAGATGCAGCTGCGGCTGTCGCGTGTTCCACATCCAGGCGCCGCCGCGCATGAACTGTCGCGCGAGCAGCTCGAGTGATTCGACATACCGTCGCTCGGCGCGACCATCACCGCCGCGAGCAAGCGTGGTACCGAGCCGGCCGGC
>JAABRL010000071.1:0-3259 GCA_011390935.1 Gemmatimonas sp. | reverse complement strand
GTGGCTTCGGCGCGCTTCGCGATCATGGCAGCATCGTCGCCGTCGATGCCTGGGTAGCCCGGCGCGCCCGGTGCCTGTGTGCCGTGATGTCCCGTGGCGCGCAGCCCCGCGCGCGCGGCCGTGATCCAGATGGGCTCCGCGCGCAGGTTGTCCACGAAGTAGCCCGACACTCTGGACGTCAGCGCATTCTCGCTGCGAGGTAATCGTGGCATGCTGTTGGCGGCGATGCCGTTCACATTGCCGTAGGTACCAGTCCACAGGGCGGCATGCCCAGGAGCCGTGACGCTGGGAAAGGCGGGACGCGCGGACGCGGCACATGCCCCGTTGGCGAAGAGCGCGCGCAGTGCGGGAATGGCATCGGCTGGAATCGTCTCGAGCGCGCGACGCTCGTTGAGCGCGTCAAAGGAGACGAGGATCACGCGGCGCGAGCCGTCAGCGACCGGGACTCCGGCTGCTGGCACCGTGGCGGTGGCGCAGGCACTGAGGATCAACGCGAGCGCGGACAGGCCCATGACGGCGCGAGGGATCGGGATCATGCACGAAACATAGAAACCGCATCGGCGATCGTCACGGAACCGTTGCCAATCCCGGACCCGCTCGTTTCCTCGCCGTCGCATCGGGGCGCTTTATCTGGAATCTGCCGGGCACTCTGTGACGACCGGCCGTTCTCCTCGATTCCCGAGCTGCTCATGTCACGCATCATTCTTGGCACTACACTGCTCGCGCTTGCAGCCACGCTACCGCTCGGCGCACAGGAGGGCACCGTCCGCGGCACGGTATCCGACCGCGCACGCGGAATCCCACTCAGCAATGCACTGGTTGGTGTCGTGGCTCGCACAGAGCGCACGATCAGCGACGACGCCGGCCGATATTCGCTCCGCCTGCCGGCCGGTGAACATGCGCTCGTCTTCGCGGCGCTCGGCATGCGCCCGGACACACAGCGGGTCACGGTTGCCGCAGGTGGCTCCGTACAGCGCGATGTCACGCTCGAGCGCGCGGCTGCCCAGCTCGCCACGACCGTCGTCACTGCGCAGCGCCGCACGCAGGAGTTGCAGGATGTGCCGATCTCGGTCACCGCGTACGACGGAGACTTTCTGACACAGACCAGCGTGCAGGAGTTCGACGCGCTCGCTTACGTGGTGCCGAATCTGAACCTGCAGCTGCAGAGCCCGAACAACCCGAGTTTCTCCGTGCGCGGCATTACCTCGGACGACGGCAGTTCACAGATCGAGCCGCGTGTGTCGCTCTTCGCGGACGGCGTGCCCATGAGCAAGTCCCGCGGCAGCGTGGTGGAGCTGTTCGACATGGAGCGTGTGGAGGTGCTCAAGGGCCCGCAGGGCACCCTGTTCGGACGCGGCGCACAGATCGGCGCCATTCACCTCATCCAGAACAAGCCCACCAACGAGCGTACGGCAGCGCTGCGCATGGGTACCGGCAACTTCGGTGAGTTCTACGCCATGAGCGTGCTGAATGCGCCACTCGTGAAGGATCGCCTGCTCGGCCGCCTCGCCATCATCGACAATCGTCGTGACGGTTTCCTCGAGAATGTTTCCGGTGGCACGCTGCTCGGCAAAGCCACGACGGCCGTTCGCGGTTCGCTGCGCTGGCTCCCGTCCGATCGCACCGTGGTGGACTTCATTGCCAACTACCAGAACGATCAGCCGCCCGGCACGGCCTTCAAGAGTGGCGCCTTCGCACCCGTGGGAGGCGATACGCGTCCGTTCAGCGCGGCGGATCTCGAACGCGGCGACGAACTCGGCATCGACCGTCAGGTGTACAGCGGCACGCTGCTCGTCACGCAGCAGCTGGCCAACGGATGGCAGCTGCGCAATATCACCGCCGCCCGTGGCTTCACCAGCGACGAGGCCTTCGACGCCGATGGCACGCGCGCACCGGCGCTACCACTGAACGAGATCGCCAACGGGCGGCAGTACTCCAGCGAGTTCCGTCTCGAGTTCGACCGCGGTGGACGTTTCGCCGGGTTCGGCGGGTTGAGCGTCTTCAACGAGTCCGGTTCACAGCGCGTGCCGTTCTACCCCGACGAACGCTCGCTCTGGGCGCTCATCTACCCGTCGGTGCTCGGCTCGTTTCCGGCCAACGTGCAGCTACAGGTCCGGCCGCTCTTCCCCGCCGGATTCGTGGTCAACGGAGAACCGGTACTACCCGAGCGTCTCCCCACCATTCCGGGCACACCGTTCCAGGGGCAGCGACTCAAGACCGAGCACTTTGAAGTCACCGAGAACTTCGGCCAGCTCACGGCGGCGGATTTGTTCGTTGACGGTACGTTTCGTGTGAACGACATGGTGAGCCTCTCCGGCGGTCTGCGTGGTACGCGCGAATGGGTGGACAACGCGCTGGAAACGGCGAACGCCACCACGCCGGGCACGCTTGGCGCGTTTCTGGGCGGCGGCACGAACAATCTGTTCCGCCCGACGAACGGCCGTCAGCGTGGTACCGGCAACTTCAACAGCTGGGTGGGACGCGCGGTGCTCTCGGTCGCTCCCAACGAGCACTTCAACACCTACGCCAGCATCGCCCGTGGACGTCGCCCCAACATCGTGCAGATCGTCTACAATGCCGGTGTGCAGGCATTCGAGCCGTCGACGCTGCGAGAAGAGTCGGTGATCAGCACTGAGGCCGGTGTGAAGAGCACGCTGCTCGATGGTCGCCTGAGCGCCGACCTCGCGGGATTCCGCTACAGCTATCGCAACTTCCGCACGCAGATTCTCGATCCCGATGCAGGGAATCAGGGGCAGCAGCTGTTCATCACGCGTGACGACGGATTCTCGACGGCGCAGGGCATCGAGGCCTCGGCGCGCGCGCAGTTCACGTCGTCGCTCAGCGCGTTCACGACCTACGGCTACCTCGATGCCGAGTTCGATGAGGAAGATGTGAACGGCAACCCGCAGCGCCTCGCAGGCAATCGATTCCGGTTGGCGCCGCGCCACAACTATTCGGTGGGCGCCACGTACGACCTGCGCCTCGCGAACGGTGCCGGCGTCGCAATCACACCGACGTATCTGTGGCGCGGCCAGCACTTCTTCGAAGAAGCCAACCAGCCGGGCATCGAGCAGGACGCGTACGGGCTGGTCAACCTGCGCACGACGGTCACGCTGCCCGGTGGTCGGTTCCAGGTGATCGGGATTGCCCGCAATGTGCTGAACACGGAGTACATCATCGACGCCGGCAACACCGGTGGTGCCTTCGGCATTCCCACGTTCATTTCGGGGGCGCCGCGCTTCCTGTCCATCCAGGTCGG
>JAABRL010000070.1 GCA_011390935.1 Gemmatimonas sp. | reverse complement strand
GCAAGCTTCCATTCCGGTCGTGACGCCGCGTAGCGCTCATTGGCGTGCGGGTAGTTGCCGATCCCCACGCCGAACAGTGGGTGATCCTTCGCCACGGTGTACGCAACCTTGAGGATCGCATAGCGCTGCTCCGCCGAACTGTCCGCCTGGCCGATCGTTTCCGTGTCCTGCAGGAACTTCATGTTCAGGAAACGATTCTTGATGTTCGCCGGCATGAGCGGAAACGCAATGGCGAGCGCGAGCGCCGTGAGCGTGATCGTACCGAGTTTGCGTTTCGAGAACGCCAGCAGCACGGCGAAAAACACACCCATTGCCAGCAGTCCGCCGCGCGAGCCGGTGAGAATGATCAGCAGCGGCATCGACGCAGCGCCAGCTCGGGCACTCCAGCGGATCCAGGCAGGACGAGGCGTGCGCACGAACGCCATGCACAGCGCCAGCATGAGCAGCGAAATGGCCGCAAGATCGTTGGGGTTCTGGAACGTGAAGTTCCACGCGTACCGCCCCATGTGCGAGATGCCGGACAGATAGTTGACGGCCGTTCCCCGAAAGGGGAACAGCGCGAACATGCCGAGCCATCCCACCAGCACAATGCGCCACTGCTTTTCCGACTGCGCAGCGTTGTACACCAGAAACGAGATCAACCACAGCTTTCCGAAGTCCAGCCAGCGATCCCACGAGTCGAGTGGTGACCAGCCCAACCCCATGGTGGCCAGGCTCCACAGCAAAAACGCCCCGAACCAGAGCAGGAAGCCCGGAGCTCGCGGCGGTCGCATCTCGAGCGCAAATGCCACGAGCCCCACCCCGATCGCCGTGGACCCGAGAGGGAGCCGATAGCTGTGCACCACGAACAGATACAGCAGAATGCACACGAGCGCCGGGGTCCACCCCGGCTCGTCAAACTGCAGCATGGCGGGCCGACGACCCAATGGTCGCAGGCCCGCGTTGGGTGCGGTACGCGGCCCAGCGGCCGCGGGAGACGGCGCTCCGTTTACCATCCGCCGCGTCGGAACACCACCACCGGTACTGTCTTGAGCAGAATACCGATGTCCGTCGCCAGCGACTGCCGCTGCAGATACTCGATATCGAGGCGCAGCTTCTCACGCACGCCTTCGAGGTCGGTGTCGTAGGAGCGGTTGATCTGCGCCCAGCCGGTGATGCCCGGCTTCACCCGCTGACGGACCGGAAACAGCCCGATGTCTTCGCGAAGGCGCACAAAAATGCTCGGCCGCTCAGGCCGCGGACCCACCACGTTCATGTCACCACGCAGCACGTTCAGCAGCTGGGGCAACTCGTCAATGCGCGTGGCGCGAATGAAGCGACCAACAGGGGTGACCCGATCATCATTCTTGGTGGCCCACACGGCCTGCCCACCCACTTCGGCATCCACCCGCATGCTACGAAACTTGACGATCGTGAACTGCTCGCCGCCCAGATCCTCTCGGCGGCGCTCGTAGAGGGCTCGCGTACGGTTCCATCGCCGATCGAGGCCGACTCGCGTCTGTGAATAGAACACGGGGCCCCGCGACGTGAGCTTGATCACCAGCGCGGTGATCACCGTGATCGGCAGCGTGAGCACGATGAGAATCAGCGCGACCGTCACGTTGAGCACGCGACACGCGAGCTCGCTGCGGGAACGCGGGGCGAACCCGGACCGCGGCTCCTCGCCCGTGTCGGTGTCCGGTCCCGGCGCAGGCGTGGACACCGCGGTTGCAACGGCCTTGCCGCGGCCTGCCACACGGAGGGGCTCAAACGCCTTCGCGGGCGTGGTGGGCGTTCCGAACATTCCAGGAAACTCGGAGGTGGTGGCCATCGTAGTGTCCATAATCCCTGCCTTCCTCATTCTGGTTCTGCGTAAATCCAGTTCAGCAACTGTATGATGGCGAACGTGCCCGAGACGGCGAGAAATCCGATCTGAATGATCTGAACCGCCTGCAATCCCTGACGCCGTCCCGCAACCTCGATCTCGTCACCCGGCTGCAACCCCAACTGAGCAATCGTCGTGCCTGACTTCACGGCGACACGCCACTGGCTTGCCTTCACGATCAGGCGCCCATCCCGCCGAATGCTCACTTCGTTCAGCTTTGACAGCGGCGTGGGGCCGCCGGCCAACATGATGGCTTCACTCACCGGTCGGTCTGGGGAGATGCTGTAGAACCCGGGGCGCGTCACCTGTCCCGCCACCTGCAAGCGCGTGAGCAGATTGACGCGAAGCGAGAACTCCTTGCGATACCGGTCCAGATGCTCCTGCAGCTTTCCCTGTGCCTCACTACGCAAGAGCCCTGCCAGCGACACGTCTGGCAACGCCGCGAATGACACCACTTTGCCGTTGCGCACCGTGGCGGTGTCCACCTGCACTTCGTCTCGCGAAACCGTCACGATGAGCTGATCGCCCACCTGAAAGTCGCCGCTGTCCAGGCGCGCGCGCAGGAGCGCCAGATCGCTCAACCCCTCCTTTCGTGCCTCACCTTTGAGTGAACCGTCGCTGGTGCCCTGCTCAAGCTCCGCCACGCGGGCCGCAATTTCGGCCCGACTTCCGTCCACGAGCGGTACCATGGCCCGATCGGTGCGAATCATGAAGTCGGGGCGCTTGGGCAGGCACCCACTCAGCGCCAGCGCGGCTACCCCGGCCAACAGGGCACGCGACATGCCGTTGATCACCAACTGCACTCGGTCGTGACGGCCAAAATGCCGATTATCTGTGATGAACATTCCGGAGCGGGCGAGTAGGTGTTGTGGTAGTGCTACAGCAGACGAGGCAACTGCGCATCACTTTGGGGTGGGCACCGAAAAGACAGAAGCTCGGAGGCACGGTCATATCACACGCAAAAGACGCTGTATCAGAACATGACGCAACGCCGCTTCCGGTGACGAGCTTTCATTGAAAAGCGTGATATTCGTCACAATCGCACGGTTCCTGCAGTACATTCGCTCGTTGAACGTCAAACAGGCGGCACCACGCCGCCACTTTCGCGCCCATCCGCCCCCGTGTTCACTCCTGACGCCACTCCACGACCGCCAGTTGTCCTGATCGTTTCCGAACAGGAATGGCTTGCGCGCAGCCTCGAGACGCTCGTGGCCGAGCAGGGCATGGTAACCGTGCGCGCCTATGCTGGACGAGACGCGCTCACGCTCGGCATGGATGCCGTCGCCGACGTGGTGGTGAGTGACACGCGCTTGGCCGACATCTCCGGCGTGGATCTCGCCCGAGCGCTCCAGGCCACCTCCGACCTGGGTACTGCGCTGCCGGTGGTGCTCATCACCACCGACGATCCCGACCGGCAATCCGTGCTCGAAGCGCTTGAAGCGGGGGTGTGGGAGTATCTGGCGTTCCCGTTTGACGGGGCCACCTTCTCGGCGCGGTTGCGCACCTTCGCGGGCGCCAAGCGCCGAGCCGACCGCTTTCGCGACGAATCGCTGCTGGATCAGCCCACAGGGGTGTATTCCATGCGTGGTCTCACGCGGCGCGCCCGTGAACTCGGGGCGGGCGTGCAGCGCCTGCGCACGCCCATTGGCTGCGTGGCTGTGGCGGCTGATATCCTGCACGATGGGCAGCACCGGGAGCCACCGGCCTCCGAGGCGGCGTTGCTCGCCGACCTGCTGCGCAGCACCGGGCGCGCAGGCGATGTGGTGGGGCGCACGGGGGCCGGCGAGTTCGCCGTGTTCACCCCCGGTAGCGGCCCCGGAGGCACCGCGGCCTACGTGCAGCGCCTCGAGGTGGCGGTGAACAGCACGCCCCGCGGGGCCGGGCAGGCCTGGCGGCTGCGTGCGGCCTGGTGCGCGGCGAGCGGCGAAGAGCACACCCCCGATCCGGTGGACATGCTGCAGCGCACCAGTGCCGAGTTGCGCAAACTGCGCGGCGGACTCACGAACGAGGTGCGCGTGCGCGAGGTGACGCTTCCGCTCCGCGCAGCGACGGCCGACCATCCGCGCCGCGGCTAGCCGCAACACGTTCAGTCGCCGGCGGCCCGAACCACCGCGCCGCCAGCGGGCTTGGTGGGCAGCGCCTTCACCTGCTGATCCTCGTCCTGCGCCGCGTAGTCCAGATAGTAGGAGTAGTACTGGTACTGCCCCGACATTTCGATGCCGTTCAGCACGCCACCCATCAGGCGAATGGGGAGCGACTCGAGCGTGCGCAGCTTGGCCTGCGCCATCTTGCGATCGGTGAGGCCGGCGCGCAGCACCACCACCATGTTCTCCGAAGCAATGCCAAGCGCATACGCATCGGAGCCCGCGCCCAGCGGCGGCGAGTCGATGATCACCACGTCGTAGTCCCGCTGCAGCTGTGACACCAACTGGGTGAGACGCGGGCCGGTGAGCAGCTCCGGGCCGCGGCGCTGCCGCTTGCCGCACGGCAGGAGCGTGAGGTTGGGGTGGTGTGTACCGCGCAGCACTTCAGGGAGCAGCGCCGCGCCATCGAGATAGTCAACCAGGCCGGGCTTGGCCGAGGTCTTGAACGTCTCCTCGAGACTGCCGCGGCGAATGTCGCCATCGACCAGCACCACCCGGGCGCCGCCATCGGCAAAGCTGAGCGCCAGGTTGCTGCTCACCAGCGACTTGCCATCATTCGGGCCGGGGCTGGAGATCGTGACCGCAAAGGGGCGAGACGGGTCCACGGAATATCGCATGTTCATGCGAACAGTGCGGAACGCTTCCACCATCTGCGCCGCCTCTTCGGTGCGCTGCCGACGCTTGGGGCTGATCATGGGGATCACCCCCAGAATGAACAGTCCCAGCTCATCGGTGGCCTGCTGCGGGTAGCGGAATCGCTTGTCGAGCAGGTCGAGCAGAATGGCCAGTGCGATGCCGAGCGCGAGGCCGATGAGCAGGCCGCCTGCGATCAGAACCGGGCCGGTCTTTTTCGTGGGCTCGAGCGGGGCCACCGCCGAGTCCAGTACGCTGATGTTGGCCGGCGTGGTGGCCTCGGCCAGCGCGGCTTGCTGCGCCTGCTGCAGCAGGGCGCGGTATTGCAGGTCGGCCACGGCCACTTCGCGTTCCAACCCCGCCAATCGGATGGTACGCGACGGGATATCCTGCAGATCGCGCCGCTGGGCATCGAGCTGCCCCTGCAGGTCGGTACCACGCTGTTCGAGCTGCGTGAGCAGGGCCTCAGCGGCCGAGGGGATCACGGTGCCGCGCAGGCGCGCGAGTTCCCCCTTCCGACGCTGCAGTTGTGGATCTTCGTCGGTGTAGGTGAGCTCCAGCTTGCGGATCTCACCCTCGAGCGCGAGCGCCTCCGCGACGTCACCACGAAGCTTGGTGGCCGCCTCGGCGGTATTGACGCTGGGCACGGAGAGCAGCGCCTCGGCGCTGACCCCGCCATCACTGCCTGCCGTGAGGGCGCGTTGGATGTACTCCCGATCGCGGCGCAGCTGCTCGGCCGCGACCTGCTGATTGAAGAAGCTGGCATACACCGGGTTGGTGGTGAGCTCCTGACCGGCCAGCGAGGGAATGCGGCTCTCCGACGGCAGCGTGGCAATGCTCACCTTGAACCCTTCGAGCGCACTTTCCGCATCCGACAACCGCTCGCGCGCGTACTCGAGCTGTCCCTCCAGCACCTGCGCCCGCTGCGACACGCCGTAGCGGTTGTACTGCGTGGCCACCGCCACGAAGTTCTCGGTCCACGCGTTGAGCGTGGCTTCGGTGCGCTTGGCGTTCGTGCCCGTGAGGCGCATGGTCAGAATGTTCGAGCCCACGCGCAGTGCGGGCGTGCGCAGCTTCTTGATCAGCTCGCGAGACGTTTCGCGCGGCGTGCGCACCCGGAACTCGATCGACGAACGACCGAGCAACGATGTAGCCGTCGGCTGCCACGAGAACCCCACGGGCGTGCCGATGTTGCCACCGATCGTGCCGCGGTCCACGACCTGGGCGCCGTTGAGCAGCAGTTCATAGCTGTCGCCACTCAGCCGCAACGAGTACTCACCGGGCACAAGCGTACCCGAGGAGCCGAAGCCGCGAAAGATTGCCGAATCGCCAACCACGCTCGGCTCCACAAACAGCGCGAGCCGAGTGACCACCGGATCGACGACCTGAAAGGCCACCAGCAGGTCGAGCAGGGCGTTCTGCTGGAACCCTTCGGCAGAGGCACCTGTCGCGGTCCGGTCATCTTTCGAGAGCAACACCACCGACTCGACTTCGTATTCGGGCGTGATGTAGCGCGTGGCAAACGAGCCGGCACTCGCGCCGAGTACTCCGAGCAGCACCACCACCCACTTGAAACGCCAGAGCGCCGCGGCGTACCGCTGCAGCTTCATCACGCCCTTGTTCGGGGGCGCCACGCCCCCGGTGTCCCATTGGGGCGCAGGATCGGTATATGGCTTGATTGGCGCGTCGCCCGAGGGAACGGGCTGGAGGTGAGATCCGGTCATTCGCCTACGGAGTGGTGGAGGGCGCGCGCCGTGGCGCGCATTGACATGAGCGGAGGAGACTGCAACAGCGGGCGAAGCGCAACGTCAACTCGATTAATGTGGCACACACGAGACACAACGTGTAGGGGCAGCGCGACGCTTTCCCTTGACTTATCCCAGCCAGTGGCCAGACTTCGCCCGATCCACTGGCTGCTCGACATGCCGCATTCCGGCCACATGACGATCAGCCCCCGACTCGGGATACGAAGGGGTGGCGTCATCGACACGGGTGTGGCGGACATGATACGCTTTCGCGGTTCGTGCGTCTTGTCGATGCGACACCCGTTGGTGCCACAGGTCGCAGTATTCACGCCACACCGACCGACGCCGGCGCGCGCCAAACGGTCACCCTTCCTCTTCCTTCCGATCGCCCGACCTGCATGACTTCCGCCGCCGTCCCCGCCGCCCCACCCGCCGAGCCCGGCGCGAGCAGTCTGCGCGTGCTCGTGGTGGACGACGACCGTACGCTTCGCGAGGGGACCGCTTCGGTCCTGCAAATGGACGGGCACGCCGTGACCAGCACCGGCCGTGGCGAAGAGGCCATGGAGCTGGTGCGGCGCCGCAAGTTCGACCTGGTGCTCGTGGATCTCTATATGACGCCGATCAGCGGCATGGAGATCCTGCGCGCCTGTCTCGATACGCACCGCGATACGATCGTGGTGGTCATGACCGGCAACCCGAGCGTGGCCTCGAGCATCGAAGCGCTGCGCATGGGCGCCTGGGACTACCTCCCCAAGCCGTTTTCGGCGTCGCACCTGCAGGTGCTCGTGGGGCGCGCGGCGCACGCGGTGAGCAGCGCCCGTGAGTCGCGTGAACAGGCCGCGTCGCCAAGTGGTGGCCGTCCGCAGCTGGTGACGCAGAGCGGCGCCGGCGACCTCATGGCGCTGCTTGGCGAGAGCCCCAGCTTCCGCAAGGCGGTGGACCTGGCCCAGAAGGTGGCCGGCACCGATGCCAGCGTGATGATTTCGGGCGAGAGCGGCACCGGCAAGGAGATGATCGCGCAGTTCATTCACAAGCACAGCCGGCGCGGGCAGCGCAAGCTCGTGCCGCTCAACTGCGCCGCGTTGCCGGAAAACCTGCTCGAGAGCGAAATGTTCGGCTATCGCAAGGGCGCCTTCACCGGCGCCGATCGCGACAAGGCCGGCCTGCTCGAGGTGGCCAACGGGGGCACGCTGTTCCTCGATGAGCTCACCGAAATGACGATGCCGCTGCAGGCCAAGCTGCTCCGTGTGCTGCAGGACGGCGTGGTGCGGCGGCTGGGCAGCGAAACGCACGATGCCGTGGTGGACGTGCGCTTCATTTCGGCCACAAACCGTGATCCGCAGGACGCGGTGAAGAGCGGGCTCCTGCGCGAAGATCTGTTTTACCGGCTCCGCGTGGTGCCCATCAAGCTGCCGCCGCTGCGCCAGCGCACCGAAGATATCCCCCTGCTGGCCGATCACTTCCTGCGCAACTCGTGGCAGCGGCACCGCAGCGGGACCACCGCGCCGCGTTTCAGCAACGAGGCGATTCAGTTTCTCTGCTCGCGCCACTGGCGCGGCAACGTGCGCGAACTGCAGAACGTGATCGAGCACGTGGCCGTGATCTCCGAGCCCGGCCAGCATATTCACCCGGATGATATTCCGGTGCAGGATGATGGCATGGGTGGGGCTGGCGGCGGCGGCGCGACGACGGAGTCGCTCATGCCCTCGGCGTACCTCAACGACCCGTTCCACACCGCCAAGGATCGGCTGGTGGCGCACTTCGAGAAGGAGTATCTCGCGCGCCTCACCACGCGTGCGGCAGGCAACATGTCCAAGGCCGCACGGCTGGCCGGCATTGACCGCACCACGCTCTATCGGCTGCTGGAGAAGCACGATATCCGGCGCGACGGGCAGGGCGACGGCGAGTGAACCGACGGCCAGCGTCGGTTTCCCACACGCCAGCGTCTGCCGCACCGCCCGTTGCATCCGGCAGCCGCTCCCGTGAAGCGGGCTCCAACCGTGACCTGTTGGCGCTCTCGTTGCGCTCGGCTACGCTCGCTCTCGCGCATGGCGACTGGGCGCTGCACCACAACGAATCCTTCGCGCGTTCGGCGCTCGAGGAGCTGGCGGGCGCGGTGCGCACGGTGGCCGGTGGTGGTGACGCCATGCTCGCCAATGCGCCGTGGACGGCGATCGCGCGCCCGCTCATGGATGTGCTGCGCCGGCAGCTGCTGAGTGCGACCGCAGCGGCGGCCGATCAGGAGGCATACACCGAGTGCCACACGCTGCTGGTGGCCATGGAACGCGTGCACGATCACCTCTGCCGCGATGACCTGTATCGCGTGTCCGATCAGCTGGGCGGGGCGGGCGCGCTCGACCTGCTCGTTGAGGTAGCGCACGACATGCGCTCGCCGCTGGGGTCGATTCTGTTTCTGGTGGACAGGGTACGATCGGGGCAAAGCGGGGAGATCACCGAGCCTGCAGCGCGGCAGCTGGGGCTGGTGTACAGCGCGGCTTTCGGGCTGAGCGCGCTGGCCAGCGATCTCATGGAGCTCGCGCGCGGCAACGGGCGACTGATGGGGGGCGATCCGGTGCCATTCCGGCTCACGGAGCTGTTTCGCCAGCTGCATGGCATGGTGGGACCGGTGGCCGAGGAGAAGGGGCTCACGCTGGTGGTGGAGCCGCCGCCGCGTGACGTGCGTGTGGGGCACCCGGCCGCGCTGCTGCGTGTGTTGCTCAACTTGAGCACGAATGCGTGCAAGTTCACGAGCCGCGGCGAGGTGAGTGTGCGGGCGATCGTGGAGGCTGGGGATGCGGTGCGCTTCGAAGTGCAGGATACGGGGCGCGGGCTTCCAGACGAAGTGGCGGCGCGAGTGTTCGAGACCTTCCGCGCGCGCACCGGGAGCGGTGTGGCCAATGGCGGCATGGCGTTTTCGAGTGCGGGGCTTGGGCTTGCAATCTCCCGCAAGCTGGTCGCGGCGATGCATGGCGAGCTGCGGCTCGAGCCGTCCGACGCGGTTGGCACGCTGATTTCGTTCTCGGTGCCACTACCACTCGCACGCCCGGAGCGCTGACCCTCACGGTTGGCCGCACCGTCCTCGCTTACGACCGCGCCGTGCGGCCCTCGAGGAGATCGCGCACTACTCTTTCGCTGCGTGCATTCGACCGCAGCATGAACACGGTCGTGTCGGCGTAGCGCCTACGCACCTCCAGCAACAGCGCGGCGATCGCGGCTTGCGAGGGCAGATCGTTGCTGCGCAGCGACGAGTCACGCGCTTCGAGGCTGATGTTGACTGCCGACACGCGCGCGAGCGCGATCGGCGCGTCGGCATCGAGCAGATCGGGCGATTCCAGCGCACCCGTCACATCGGAGGTCGCTTCAGGCTCCAGCCAGGCACACAGCTGCATCTGTCGATCCCGACTCACCGTGCAGACGGTTGCGCCGTGTTCGAGCCTGGGCGTCGCCGCCGCAAGAAATCGCAGCAGCTCGGCACGCGGGATGTTCTGCCCTCCGAACTCAAGCAACGACGCCACGCAGTTCAACCGAAGCGTCCACCCCTCAGCCTCTGCCTGCTCGATCAGTGCCTCGCACTGCCGAACGAGTGCCTCATCGATCTCGCCCTCGCGCCTGGCCACCACGTGCCGCACCGCAAGGTCCTGGCGCAGCTGAGGGGCGGCGATTTCCTTGCGACCACCCAGCAGTCGCTTGCCGACCATCCTGATGGTGCGCGAGAGGCTGGTCCGTGCGGCCGATGTCGCGGTCAGACAGATCTCGAGGGTGAAGACTTCGTCGACGCTCGTGGCGAACCGATCCTTGTACGCGCCCCCCGGCGTGAGGTCGAAGTGCGTGAACCCCTGCTCCGCGAGGCGCTCGAACAACGACAACAGCAGCAGTTTGCCGGGCGAGTTGGGGCCATGATGCGGCGCGTGCGAGATCAGCCCCAGCATCACGCCGCCATTCCCATCCCGCACGCCGATGTGGCAGGCGAGCAGCTCCTTGCCCGATACGAGCATGACCGCATGCGCCAGCTCGGGTGCGCGCAGCAGGGCCCGATAGAAGTCCGCTTTTCGCGGCTCGTCGCGAAAGGGCATCACGCCATTGATCGCGCCCTGCCGCGCGTCGCAGTGCGCCGCGATGGTGGGGAGCCACGCATCGAGCTCGTCGGCGTTCGTGATTTCGAGCAGCTGCACCGCGCCGTGACGTCCAAGCCGACGGAGCTTGCTGCGGTTCGAGCGCTTGCGCAGCGAGGCGCGCACCTGCGCGATATCGAGATTGTGCAGCCCCCGACGATGTGCGCTCAGGAAGGTGCGCGGTGCGAGGACTCCCTCGAACGCACTCGTCCAGCCAATGGGTGTGCCCGGCGCAAGAAAGTGCAGGCGCAGCGTCGAGCCAAGGTCGTGCCTGCTCAGTTCGCGCATCGCGGCAATGATGAAGCCGTCGCCATCTGCCGGCACGGCGAGCCACGTCTGATACTCTGCGTGAAACGTGCCGATGTGTTCGATACGGCCGGTGCCATGGATACGCGCGAGCAACAACAGACCGCGCAGCGCACCAGCGGCAGTTCGTCCCTCGAGCACCACCGGTTCACAGCGATCGCCGAACACATCGAGCCACGCCCGGACGAACGGCATGCGCTGGTAGGCCGTCGCCCATGGACACGAGCTGGCGAGCGTGTGCCATTCGGAGGCGAATCGGTCATCGCGCAGCATGGCGGCGGCCACCGCACCTCTCACGAGGGTTACGGTGACGTCCGAGGCGTCACCGGGCGAAGCAACACGCTCGGCGGACTCCGCTACGCCGTTACCGAGTGCGACCGGCGGTGTCATGCGCGTCGGCGCCCCGCGACAAACGCGGCCGCTCCGGTGACCCACGCATCGAACATCACGTCCGGCGTATGCATGGTGTCGATGAGCCGCGGAATGAGCAGTCGGTCGGTGTCGTTCGAGGTGATCCCCGGATCGCTAGTGGTTGCAGACTGCATGCCCCACTCGCGCAGCCAGCTCGCGAACTCGGGGAAATACACGCCGGAGGGGTAGCAGAAGTGCGTCAGCGCAAGCTCACGCTGCAGGATGAGCCGCAGGTGGCTGGCATTGTCATCGAGCTCTCGCACGAACAGCGCACGATCGCGCGGGGTGCGATGACGGTGCGTGTGCAGCTGCACATCGATGAGGCTCGGTGACAGGTCGCGCAGCTGGTCACTGGTCATGAGGTGCAGCAGTCGCTGCGAGAACACGCGATCCAGCGATTCGCGGCACGCATCGGCAATGGATTGCAGGAGCTCGTTCTGCCGATCGGCGTCGAGCTGGTGTTGCGCCACATGATCGCGCAGGCTGTTGTGCAGCGCCCGGAACTCGCTCGACGCGGTTGATGCGGGGATGACCTCGCGCGCGTCGCGCCATGGGAGCGCCGCCGTTCGGCCACGCGCGCGCCACATCAGGTACGAGGCCGCCGTGTTGAACACCGGGAACGGCTTGTCAACGTACCAGGTGGTCTGATACAGCATCGCCGGTGCGTCGAACTCGCGAAGAATCGGGTACGCTTGAGAATGGAAGTCTGCGGCGCCGTCGTCGAAGGTGATGGCAACCGCTTTGGGAGGCAGCGCGCCACGAGCCTGTCGCTCGATCGCGTCGCCAAGCGGCAGCAGGGTGCAGCCGAGTGCGCGCAGGCGCTCGAGTCTCCGCCGCAGATGGCCGGGCGACACGTACAGTTCCGACCATTCGTGTTCGTCGGCCACCGACACACCATGGTAGCACAACACCATGAGCCGACGCTGCCGCCACGCGCTGCTGCCGGTCACTCGAAACGCCCCCGCGCCACGG
>JAABRL010000069.1 GCA_011390935.1 Gemmatimonas sp. | reverse complement strand
TCCCCAACGTGTACTTCGCCATCCACTCGTATTCGCGCTTCATGCGGTCGATCTGATGGTAGTACTCGCTGAGTCCGTGCCCCTCGCGCGGATAGAACACGAGCTCGGTCGTCTTGCCACGATCCTTGAGCGCGCGGTAGAACTCCATCGGCTGCCCGATCGGCACGCGCTCGTCGTTCGCGCCGTGCAGAATGAGCAGCGGCGTGGTGACCTTGTCGCTGTAGCTGATGGCCGAGCGCTCGAGGTAGAAGCGGATGTTCTTGTTCACGAGCGACCCGTCGTACTGCGGGATGCCGTTGAAGAAGGTGCTGATATAGCCGGGAATGTCGGTGGTGCCGGCCATGGATAGCAGTGACGGCAGGCCGGCGCCCATCATGGCGGCCTTGAAGCGACCGGTCTGCGACACCACCCACGAGGTGAGATAGCCGCCGTAGCTCCACCCTTCGAACGCCATGCGGTCGGGGTCGGCAATCCCGCGCTTGATCACCTCGTCCACACCGGCCATGATGTCGCGGTAGTCCCCGCCGCCCCAGTCCTGAATGTTCGCGCGCATGAACTGCGCGCCGTACCCCGTGGAGCCGCGCGGGTTGGGATAGAGCACGGCCCAGCCGCGCGAGGCCCACGTCTGGCTGGGGCCGGTGCCGCCCTTGAAGCCATTGGTGTGTGCCGAGGTAGGGCCACCGTGTGCCGATACCACGAGCGGCACGCGCGTGCCCGGCGTGTAGCCCACGGGGTACAGCAGCACGCCCTCCACGCTGTTGCCGTCTCGGCTCTTCCAGGTGATCACTTCACTGCGGCCGAGCGCCACCTCGCTGAGCCAGCCGTTGGTGGTGGTGACGCGCTGCGGTGGCGCGTCGAGTGACGCGGCCACGTACACCTCGGCGGGCACATCGGGCGTGTCCATCGTGAACGCCACGCG
The DNA here is from genome assembly GCA_011390935.1 of Gemmatimonas sp. GTDB lineage: Bacteria > Gemmatimonadota > Gemmatimonadetes > Gemmatimonadales > Gemmatimonadaceae > JAABRT01. Next base: position 11,628 of record JAABRL010000069.1, on the reverse strand, counting down.
TGAACCATCGCGGTTCATCGACACGCCCGTCACCAGCGATTCACGCGTGTGCTGTTGATAGCGCTTCGTTGCGAGGTCGTAGCTGAAGACGCTGCGATATACGCGATCGGTAGACAAGAACCAGAGCGCGCGTCCGTCAGCCGTCCACTGCGGCTGCCCCACTTCCATGTCGAAGGTGCGCTGCGCGTGGTCGGTGAGTGTGCCGCTCGCCAGATCGTACGTCACGAGCCGTTCATTGCCGAGCGTGCGCGGCATGATGCCGTCGGCGTACGGCTTCCATTCGTGCGGCAAGATGGTGAAGGCGAGTGTTCGGCCATCGGGGGAGAAGCGCGGCGTGCTCTGCACATCGGTGGTGGTGGTGATCGGCGTCACGACCGCCGAGGCGACGTCCACCACGTACGCATCGCGGCGCTGATCGCGAATCATGGGCGTAGGCGACGCGTCGAATGCCAGGCGCGTGCCGTCAGGAGACCACGACGGCGCACCGCGTACGGTGTACTCGCCGCTGGTGACCTTGCGTGCGGCCTTGGTGGCCACGTCGATCACCCACACATGATTGAGGCGGAAGTTGTCCTCGTACACCGCCGGGTCGTCGCGGCGCCGCACGCGCGCTTCTTCATCGCGTGACACGGTGTCGGGTGTGACGTACGCGATGTGGCGGCCATCGGGGGACCAGGCATACGCCGTCACGCCACCGCGGGCGCTGGTGAGCACCGTCGCTTCGCCGCCGTCGACCGGGAGCAGCCAGATCTGCGGGCGCGGCGCGTCATCGCCGGTGCCGCTGCCGCGCGCGGCCACGAACGAGATGCGCGTGCCATCGGGGGCCCACTGGGGCTGCGATTCGCCGCGCTCGCCGGTGGTGAGCTGTCGCGCCGCGCCGCCGCTGGCTGGCACGAGCCACACATGCGAGCGCCGTTCGTGGCGGTCGCCGAGGGCGGTGTCGCCGCGCGCGTTCGGGTGCTCCCACGCCGAAACGGTGTAGAGCACGCGGTCACCGGCGGGCGACATCGCCGCACTGCCCACGGCGGCCAGGCGCATGATGTCGGCGTCGGTGAAGGGGCGGGGCGACTGGGCCGTGGCGGGCGCGGTCAGCGTTGCCGCCGCGAGCAGGACCAATGCCGCAGAGGCGAGGCAGCGCTTGACGCGCGAAGGCAGGGTGAGGCGCATGAGACGGGGGGTGGCGGGCGGGTCAGGGTGCTGGAGCGAATATGGGCCGGCGCGGGTATCTCCCACCAGCGCGCCTCGGTGGTTGCGGTCAGCCGCCCACGTTGACGCACCGCCAACCTCGGGCGAGCATTCACCGTGTACGCGCCCACCCTCTGCCACCCGCATGCCCTGTGACCATGGCCGATCGTGATCCCCTGTCCACCACGGTGGCGCCCGTTGCACACAGCACGGCGCCTCCTCGCGCGGCACTGCCCTTCGTGCTCACACGCACGGAGCAGGTGTTCGGTGCGGAATACCGGGTGATCGAGGAGACGCTGCAGGGGCTGCTCGTGCTGCAGGGCGAGCAGCTCACGGTACAGTGGCGGCGCGAGCAGCAGACCAATCGGTATGGTGAGGAGATCCGGTCGGATCGCGCGATCGACGCGGTGCGCACGACCGCGGTGCCCCTCACGGCGCTGACCTCGGCGCGCCTCGACGAGCGGTGGTGGCGACGGCAGTCGTCGTTGGTGATCACTGCGTCCGATCTGGCCGCCTTTGACGGTGTGGCGGGAGCCGACGGACTGCAGCTCGACCACCCGGGTGAGCTCCGGGTGCCGGTCGCGCGGGCCGCACGCGAGCAGGCCCGGTCGTTCGTGAACGAACTGGAATACGCACTCGCCGAGGTGGCCATGCGACGCGCCGAGGCCGACGACGTGCGAGTGTCTCCGCAACCGCGTCAGGACGCGCTTCGCCCGGAGGCCCTGCGCCCGCTGACCACGGCGGACTCGGTCTCGGAGATGGTGCGATGAGCCGCATCGCCTGGCGCAGGACCGTGCATGGCCTGCTCGGCGCGCTCCTGCTCGGCGGGCTGCTGCTCCCCGCCGACGCCGAGGCTCAGCGTCGCCGCGGCGGGGGCGGACGCGGCTTCGGGGTGTTCGTGGAGCCCAACGTGGACTACGACGGACGCTTCACCTTCGTGCGATTGCGCTACCCTGAAGTTTCAGCGCCCGGCTGGGCGTACGACTACCCGGCCATGGAGCGCAACTTCATGACCATTCTGCACGATCTCACCGCCATGCGTCCGCACGTGCGCCAGAGCAACGTGCATGCGATGGACGATCCGGCGCTCGGGTACTACCCGATTTCGTACCTCTCGGAGCCGGGCTACTGGTTTCCGACCGAATCGGAGGCGGCGGGACTGCGCGCCTGGCTGCTCAAGGGCGGCTTCCTGATCGTGGACGATTTCCTCTTCAACCAGTGGATGCAGTTCGAGCGCGCGATGCGGCAGGTGCTGCCGGAGGGCCGTCTCGTGCGGCTCACGGCCGACCACCCCATCTTCGACTCGTTCTTCACCATCCCGTCGCTGGATGGCATGCATCACCCGTCGTCGCGCGAGGCGCGGGCCGAGTACTGGGCGATCTTCGAGGACAACGATCCGGCCAAGCGGGTGATGGTGATCGTGAACTACAACAACGACATCGGCGACTACATGGAATGGTCGGGTGACGGCTGGTATCCGGTCAATCTGTCCAATGATGCGTACAAGTTCGCCACGAACTACCTGATCTACGGCCTCACGCGCTGAGCTGAGGCTCGCGGCGCTCTGGCGCCCCGCGGCCTCGGACGGTACAATCGCGGTCCCCCCCCTGCCCGGAGCCGCCGCATGCCCAAGGTTCGCGATGTCCTCGCCCGGAAGGGCCACGTGATCGTCTCGGTCGCCCCCACCACCACGGTTCGAGCCGCTGCCGAGCTCATGAACGAACGCGGCGTGGGTGGCCTGCTGGTGGTCGACGAAACCAAGCAATTACTCGGTGTCTTCACGGAACGTGATATTCTTCGACGTGTGGTCGTGACCGGACTCGATCCGGAAACCACACTCGTGGCGGACGTGCAGACCACTGACGTGGTGACGTGCCTGCCCGACACCGGGTTGGATGAGTGCAGCGTGATCATGACGAAGCGGCGCATCCGGCATCTGCCGGTGGCCGATGCGGACACGGTCTACGGGGTGATCACCATCGGTGACGTGCTGGCCTTTCGCATTGCCGAGCAGGAATCCACGATCCAATACCTCAACGGCTACATGTTCGGCACGCGGTGATCCTCGCGCGCCAACAGGAGGCGTGCTGCTCTGTCCGACGTTCCGATTGCAGGTGAGTCCCCGCTGTCCCTCGCCGACGATGCGTTCGCAACGCCGGGCCGCGATGCAACGGCTCGCGAGCGTCTGCCGGTGGTGGTGGTCCCCGACCACGACGATATCGCGCGTCTTGTGGCGGCGCGCATCGCCACCATCGTACGTGCACGAGCCGCCGAAGGGCGCCCGTGCGTGCTCGGCCTGGCCACGGGGTCCACGCCCATCGGCGTATACCGCGAGCTGATTCGCATGCACCGCGAGGAAGGGCTGTCGTTCGCGCATGTGACGACGTTCAATCTCGACGAGTACTACCCGATGGCGCCGGACAACGTGCACTCGTACGTGCGCTACATGTGGGAGAATCTCTTCTCGCAGATCGATATTCCGCGCGAGCAGGTGCACATCCCGCGCGGCGACCTGCCGCGTGACGAGGTCGAGGCGCACGTGGTGGCGTATGAAGCGGCGATCGTGAAAGCCGGTGGCATCGACTTCCAGCTGCTCGGCATCGGCAAGACGGGACACATCGGCTTCAATGAGCCGGGCTCGGGTGCTGAAAGCCGCACGCGCCTCGTGGCGCTCGACATGGTCACGCGCCGCGACGCGGCCGCCGATTTCTTCGGTGAGGAGAACGTGCCACGCGAGGCCATCACGATGGGTGTGGCCACGATTCTCGCGGCACGTGAAGTGGCCATTCTCGCCACCGGCGAGCACAAGGCCGCCATCGTGCGGCGCGCGGTGGAAGGCGAGGTGGCGGTGGACGTCGCCGCCACGTTCCTGCAGCGGCACCCGGGCACCACGTTTTATGTGGACGCGGCCGCGGCCGCCGATCTCACGCGCGTGGCTACGCCGTGGCTGCTCGACGAGGTGAAGTGGACCGACGCACTCGTGCTGCGCGCCGTGGTGTGGCTGTCGCAGACCACGGGCAAGGCGGTGCTCAAGCTCACCGAGCGCGATTACGCGGAGCATCACCTGTCATCGCTGCTGGCGCGTCACGGGTCGGCGGGCGATGTGAACGGCATGATCTTCAACGAACTCGGTTCGCGCATTCGCGGGCGGTCGAAGCTGCCGTCCGGGCAGCGCATGATCTGCTTCTCGCCGCACCCGGATGACGATGTGATCTCCATGGGCGGCATTTTGCGCAAGATGGTGCTCAACGAGAACCAGATTACCGTGGCCTACATGACGAGCGGCAACATCGCCGTCTTTGATCACGACGTGCGTCGCTACGTGGACTTTCTGGCGCGCCTCGCGCGTGATCAGCGGCTCGATGTGGAGGCGATCGAAGCGATGCGTGCGCGCGTGCTCGCGTTCCTCGCGCAGAAGAAGCCCGGTGATGTGGACAGCGCCGAAGTGCAGGACATCAAGCGCGTGATTCGCGAGGCCGAGGCCATTTCCGGCATCGAGACCATCGGCCTCACGGCGACGGCCGCGCGGTTCCTCAACCTGCCGTTTTACCAGACGGGCAAGGTGCGCAAGGATCCCATCGGCCCCGCCGACGTGGCGATCGTGAAGCAGCTGCTGCGCACGGAGCGACCGCAGCTGGTGTTCGTGGCCGGCGACCTGTCGGATCCGCACGGCACGCATCGCATGTGCAAGGAAGCGATCGAGAGCGCGCTCGCCGAGCTCAAGGCCGACGATCCGTCGTTCGAGCAGCCGGAGGTGTGGTTGTATCGCGGTGCGTGGCAGGAGTGGCCGATCACCGAGGCCACCTGGCTGGTGCCGATTTCACAGGACGAACTGCGGCTCAAGATCCAGGCCATCTTCAAGCACCAGTCGCAGAAGGATTCGGCGCCGTTTCCGGGGCAGGACGATCGCGAGTTCTGGCAGCGCGTGGATGCGCGCAACAAGGAAACGGCGGCGTTCCTCGATCGGCTGGGGTTGGCGGAGTACTTCGCGATGGAAGCGTACGTGGTGGCGTAAGCGTCGCACGCTGCGACCTTCGGTCGGGGTTCCCCTGATCGCCTGCGGTGGAGTTCCCGGTGGTCGGGGGCTCCACCGTTTGGCATGATAGGTCGAGTTCGTGTGGCGTGGCGGTTGCTCATGCTGCGCTGCTGTTCGCTGTCCTCGGCCGGAGGAGCCGCCATGCTGCAAGTGCGCGATGTCATGACGCGCGAAGTGATTGCCGTGTCGCCGGAACACACGTTGCGCGAAGCGATGGAAGTGCTGTCACGGCACCATGTCTCCGGTGCGCCCGTCGTCACGGGGCATTCAGTGGTGGGCGTGGTGAGCGGCACCGACCTCATGGAGTTCGCGGCCGCGCTGCCGCCGCTGGCCGGTGCGGAGCTCGAGCCGCTCGATGACGATCCGATCGAAGAAATGGAGTTTGAGGGCGACGACGACGCGGAGGCGCAGGAGGCCTCGTGGTTCGCCGCGCGGTGGCGGGAAGAGGCGCCCGATGTGAACGAACGCATCACGGATGCCGGCGAGAGCACCTGGACGGCGCTCGATGAGCACACGGTGAGTGAGGTGATGACGCGCTCGGTGGTGTCCATTCGGCCCAACGTGTCGTTGGCGGCGGCGGCCGATCTGATGCGCCGCAAGCGCTTGCACCGCGTGCTGGTGATGGATGGCGACACGATGCTCGGCATTCTCAGCACCACGGACATCGTGGCGGCGGTGGCCGACGGACGCCTCACGCGCACGCGCTGGGTGTTCAGCGGCGACGTGGTGCGGGACATGGACGGCTGACGCGCACGGGCCGCGCCGTGACTCGAAACGCCGGCCGTACTACGGCGTGACGTGCGGTGAAAAGGCCACCTCGCCATAGCTCCACGGCGAGGTGGCTGCGAGCGCGGCAAAGTCGGTGAAGGTCTGCACGAGCTGCGTGCTGAAGTAGCCCGCCACGGCATGCGGGTGCGAATCGGAGCCGCCGAACCAGCTGCGCACGATCACGCTGCGTGACGCATTCGGCAGCGAGCGCACGTTGCTGGCGTACTGCGCGAACAGCCCGTCGCGCAGCACGTAGTCTTCGGCGTTCGACGCGTACAGCACACTCACTACGAGTCCTTGCGCGCGCACTTCGCGTCCGATGGCACGCATCGCCGACGGGCCGGCCAGATTGCCCACCACGGGCACGATGCGATTGCGTCGATGCAGCTCCTTCACGTACTGAAAGCCGGCCTCGGTGGCGAGATAACTCGCGCGCTGGCCGTCGCGGGCGGTCTCGCGCAGCAGATCGCCGAGCGTGGGATAGTACGGGCGCGGTGGCCGGCCGAAGGTGGTGAAGCGCAGGGACAGGCCGGCGTCGATGAAGCTGTCGTGAAAGCGCGCGATGGTCGCGAGGTCGCTTGCGCTCAGCGGGACGCGCACCGAGCGCAGCGCCGATCGCACCGCCTCGTGCGCGGCCGCTCGGCTCGCGGGCGTGACCGGCGTATCGGTCATGTACTGCAGGATCTCGTCGAGCGGCGCAGCGGCCCACTGGGCGATGCCGTCCCGAAGCGGCCGCCCCAGCCAGAGCGCCAGATACACGGCCCGGTTCGGCGCCTGCGCAAAGAGCACCTTGAACAGCAGGTGCTGCAACAGGTTGTCGCGGCGCACATCGAGCAGGAACGCCAGCTCAGATCGCGTGTGCGCGATGTACGAAAAGCTCTGGTCGGGACCCACGCCGATGTAGGCCCCGCCACGCACGCCCACACGGTCGAGCGCCGACAGCGCGTGCAGGTAGCTGCGTTCGTTCGAGATGAGGTTGTCGGTATCGAAGAAGCCGCCGGGCTCCGACAGCTCGGCCACCAGCTCGGCGAAGCGCACATCGCTGAGCGGCGCGAGCGTTGGCGCCACGGTGGACGCGCGCACCGCCTGCGCGTGCACGCCCTGAACCGGCGCGGCGCCCAGCAGCGCGAACGCGGCCAGCCCGCCCAGGGCCGTCAACCAACTCGAGTGTGCGCATCGCCGCCGCATGCCCTCACGATATCTTGCGGGGTGCCCTCCACGCGAGGGCGGCCGTGTGTGGCGCCCGCTTGGCGTGCCGGTGTGCTCTGTCCCGTTTCCGCGTACCCGATGGCGTTGCTCACGTTGCAGGACATCTCGGTGGCCTTTGGTGGCCCCCCCGTGCTCGATCGCGCCAACCTCGCGATCGCTCGCGGCGACCGCGTGTGCCTGCTCGGCCGCAATGGCGCCGGCAAGAGCACGCTGCTGCAGGTGCTCGACGGCACCATGGCGCCCGATCAGGGGAGCGTGGTGCGCCAGGGCACGGTGAGCGTGTCGCGCCTGCAGCAGGACATCCCCGAGCAGCTCGACGGCACCATCTTCGATGTGGCGGCCGGCGGACTCGGTGAGCTGGGATCGCTGCTGGCGCGCTACCATCACGCCAGTCACGCGCTGGCGTCGCACGCCGACGAACGTGCGCTGCGTGACCTCGATCGCCTGCATCAGGCGGTGGACGCGGCCAACGCCTGGCAGCTCAATACGCGTGTGGAGACGGTGCTGGAGCGGCTCGGTCTCGATCCGGAAGCGCCCTTCGACCAGGCGTCGGGCGGCCGCAAGCGCCAGGCGCTGCTGGCGCGCGCGCTGGTGCGGCAGCCCGATGTGCTGCTGCTCGACGAGCCCACCAACCATCTCGATATCGCGGCCATCGAGTGGCTGGAGACATTTCTCGTGGACGGCGGCTTCACGCTGATGTTCGTGACGCACGATCGGGCGTTCCTGCGGCGTGTGGCGTCGCGCATCGTGGAGCTCGACCGCGGGCGTCTGGCCGATTGGGGCGGCGACTACGACACCTACCTCGACCGCAAGGCGCAGGCGCTGCACGCCGAATCACGTGAGCGCGAGGAGTTCGACAAGCGTCTCGCGCAGGAAGAGGTGTGGATTCGCACCGGCATTCAGGCGCGACGTACACGCAACGAAGGGCGCGTGCGTGCGCTCGAGGCCATGCGCGTGGAGCGCGCCGATCGACGCGAACGCGTGGGCGCGGTGAAGCTGCAGGTGCAAGAGGCCGAGCGCAGCGGTCGCATTGTGGTGGAGGCCAAAGGCGTACACTTCGCGCACGGCGATCGCGTGATTGCGCGCGATGTGAGCACCACCATCATGCGCGGCGATCGGGTGGGGCTGGTGGGGCCCAACGGTGCGGGCAAGACCACGCTGCTGCGTCTGCTGCTGGGGGAACTCGAGCCGCAGCAGGGCACGGTGCGGCTGGGCACCAATCTCGAGCTGGCGTACTTCGATCAGCTGCGCGAACAGCTCGATTCCGACGCCACGGTGTTCAGCGCCATCGCCGACGGCGCCGAGTTCGTGGAGGTGGGTGGGCAGCGCATGCATGTGAACGGCTGGCTGCAGGATTTTCTCTTCACGCCCGATCGCGCGCGCACGCCGGTGCGAGCATTGTCTGGTGGCGAACGCAATCGGCTGCTGCTGGCGCGACTGTTCACGCGGCGCTTCAACCTGCTGGTGCTCGACGAACCCACCAACGATCTCGATGTGGAGACGCTCGACCTGCTCGAGGATCGGCTGCTCGAGTTCGGCGGCACGCTGCTGCTGGTGAGCCACGACCGTGCGTTTCTCGATGCCGTGGTCACGAGCACGCTGGTGTTCGAGGGGAACGGCGCCGTGTCGGAGTACGCCGGCGGCTACAGCGATTGGGTGCGCCAGCGGCCCGGCGGCGTGGGCATGTGGACGTCCGAAGATCGCCCGGGCGGATTGCCGGCCAAGGTGGTGGCCAAACCCGCGCCCGCCAAGGAGGCCACACGAACCGCTACCCCGCCGCGCAAACGCAAGCTCACGTACGCCGAGCAGACGGAGCTGAAGGCGCTGCCGGATCGTATCGATGCCCTCGAGCAGGAGCGCGAGGCGCTCTACGCGCGTCTGGCCGATCCGACCACGCAGCGTGATGCGTCGGCCGTGCAGGCCGCGAATACGCGCCTCGCGCAGGTGGACTCGGAAGCCACCGCGGCCCTCGCGCGCTGGGAAGCGCTGGAGACGATCGCGTCCGGGGGGTAAGCTTGGAGATGACCAATCGACGCGACTTCCTGAAAACCGGCGGTGTGGCCCTGGGCGCACTGGCGGTCGGCCCCGATGTGTTGCGGGCCATGCCGAACGCCGGTGCACCGTTCGGTGCGGCGCCCACCGGCTACCGCGCGCTGCCGCCCGTGGCCACCGATCCCGCCACACGCGAGCTCATGATGGAGGCGCTCGACGCCGCCAAACGCGCCGGCGCCTCGTGGGCCGATGTGCGCATCGGGCGAAACCGCAACAACTCCGTGAACACGCGCGAGCAGCAGGTCACCAACGTGCTCGAAAGCGACACCATGGGCTGCGGCGTGCGTGTGCTCGTGGATGGCTGTTGGGGGTTTGCGGCCACGCAGGAGCTCACCAAGGAAGGCGTAGGGAGCGCGGCGCTGGAGGCCACGGCGATCGCCAAGGCCAATCGGGTGGCCATGGGGCGGCGTGTGGAGCTCGCACCGGCGCCGTCGCTCGGTGATCGCACCTGGCGCAGCAGCTACACGATCGATCCGTTCACCGTGTCGCTCGAAGAAAAGGTGGGGCTGCTGCTCAAGGCCAACGCCGAGGCCATGAAGGCGCGCAATGTGCGCTTCGTGACGTCGGGGCTGTCGTTCGTGAAGGAGGAGCGCAACTACGCCAACACCGAAGGATCGGTGATCACGCAGGACTACGTGCGCAGCTGGGTCACGCTGGCGGCGACTGCCGTATCGAGCGACGGCTTTGCGCAGCGCGGCCCCGAAGTGGTACAGCCGATGGGGCGCGGGTGGGAATACGTACTCGAAGCCGATGTGGCCGGCAACGCGCTCAAGTGGGGCGAAGAAGCCGCCGAGAAGCTCACGGCGAAGTCGGTGGACGTGGGGCGCTACGATCTCATTCTGCATCCGTCGCAGCTGTTCCTCACCATTCACGAATCGCTCGCGCACCCCACCGAGCTCGACCGCGCGATGGGCTACGAAGCCAACTACGCCGGCACGAGCTTCATCGCGCCGCCGCGCGATGTACTGGGCAAGCTCAAGCTCGGCCCCGAGCACATGAACCTCGTGGGCAATCGCAACGAAGTGGGCGCGCTGGCCACCATCGGGTACGACGACGACGGTGTGCAGCCCGACGAGTTCCACATCGTGAAGAACGGCATCTTCAACGACTATCAGACCACGCGCGAGCAGGCGCCGTGGCTCGACTGGTGGTACACGCAGAACGGGCAGCAGCCGCGTTCGCACGGGTGCTCGTATGCGCAGAGCTGGGCCGATGTGCAGTTCCAGCGCATGCCGAACGTGTCGCTCATGCCGGGCGACGAGGACCTGTCGTGGAACGATCTCATTGCGGCGACGGATCGTGGCATCGCCATGATCGGCCGCTCGTCGTATTCCATCGACCAGCAGCGCTACAACGCACAGTTCGGGGCGCAGCTGTGCTACGAGATTCGCGGCGGCAAGATCGTGGGGCAGCTCAAGGACGTGGCGTATCAGATGCGCACCCCAGACTTCTGGAACGCGATGGACCTGCTCGGCGGCAAGTCGAGCTACGAGTTCGGCGGCACCTTCAACGACGGCAAGGGACAGCCGTCGCAGGCCAACGCGGTGAGCCACGGCTGCCCGCCGGTGCGCTTCAAGAACATCAACGTGATCAACACGGGACGGCAGCTGTGAGCCTCGATTTCGCTTTTGCCACCGGCGCGCAGAACCATGGCGCGCCGCGTCGCCTGCTCGGCGCCGAAGCGCATGGTGTGCTCGCGCCCAGCACGGTGCTCAGCCGCGAGGAGGCGCAGTCGCTCGTGGAGCGTGTGGTCGGCATGTCGAAGGCCGATGCAGTGAGCGTGTCGGTGCAGAGTGCGCGCGAAACGAACCTGCGCTTTGCCGACAACCAGATGTCCACGTCGGGCGCCACCACCAACACGACGGTGCGCGTGCAGAGCGTGTTCGGCAAGCGTAAGGCGTCGGTGCTCACGAACGATCGCACCGAGGCCGGCTTGCGTCGCGCGGTGGAGCAGTCGGAAGCGATTGCGCGTCTTGCTCCTGAAGATCCCGAGTATCTCGGCGAACTCGGTGCGCAGTCGTACGTGCCGGTGTCGGCGTGGTTCGACAGCACGGCCGAGTTGAGCGCCGAGGATCGCGCAAAGGCGGCGCTCACGGCGCTGGCGCCGGCGCGTGCGTCGAGCGATCTCACGGTGGCCGGATTCATCGTGTGCGAAGCGCGTGCGACAGCGCTGGGCAACAGTGCGGGGCTGTTCGCGTATCATCGCAGCACCAACGCCAACTACACGCTCACCGCGCGCACCAACGATGGCACCGGCTCCGGCTGGGCCGCGGCCGACAGCAACGACTGGTCGCAGCTCGATTTCGAGAGCGTGGCGCTGCAGGCCATCGACAAGGCGCGGCGGTCGCGCAATCCGGTGGCGATCGAACCGGGGCGGT
>JAABRL010000006.1:57019-170598 GCA_011390935.1 Gemmatimonas sp. | reverse complement strand
ACCGCGGCGCGCACCTGGTACCGCGCCTCCCGCCACGCCTCGGTGGCCAGCACCTCCTCCAGCACCTCCGCCGCGCGCGCGACATCGGCGAATCGCAGGTACAGCGGCGTGAGACCGAAGCGCAGCACATCCGGCGCCCGAAAATCGCCGATCACCCCACGGGCTATCAGCGCCTGCATCACCGCGTATCCGTGCTCGTGACGAAACGACACGTGGCTGCCGCGCGGCGCGCCCACGGCGGGACCAACCAGCGACACACCAAAGCGCTCGCATTTGGCGATCACCTGCTCGATCAGCAGCTCGGCCAGGGCCCGTGATTTTGCCGCGACCTCGGACAGGTCGGCTTCGAGCATGAGGTCCACCCCAACCTCGAGCGCGGTCAGGCTGAGAATCGACGGCGTGCCGCACAGGAATCGCGCGATCCCGGGAGCCGCGGCATAACCATCGGTGAAGGCGAACGGCTGCGCATGTCCCATCCAGCCGGTGAGCGGTGACTCGAGCCTGGCATGATGCCGCTCGGCGACGTACAAAAACGCCGCCGCGCCCGGACCACCGTTGAGATACTTGTAGCCACACCCCACCGCGAGGTCGGCGTTGGCGCCGTTCAAATCCACGGGCAGTGCGCCCACGCTGTGGCTCAGGTCCCACAGCACCAGCGCGCCATGCGCGTGCGCCGCGGCGGTGATGCGCGCCATGTCGTACACGTCGGCGGACTTGTAGTGCACGTGCGTGAGCAGCACGAGTGCCGTGTCGCTCGTGATCGCGTCGGCGATGGCGTCGCGCTCGGCGAGCACCATGCGGTGCCCGGCCTGCGTGGTACGCAGCGCCCCTTCGATCATGTACAAGTCCGTTGGAAAGTTGCCCGGTTCCGAGAGCACCACGGTGCGTCCTGGCTGAGCAGCCAGCGCAGCGACGATCAGCTTGTAGAGATTCACCGAGGTGGAGTCGGCCACGATTACCTCATGCGGCAGCGCGCCAACAAGCCGTGCGATCTTGCTCCCGATGCGTGCAGGCGCGCCGATCCAATCGTTGCTGGTCCAGCTGCGAATGAGATCCTGCCCCCACTCGCGGTGCACCACGTCCGCGAGGCGCGGTGCGGTGGCGACCGGCAAGGCGCCGAGTGAGTTGCCGTCGAGATAGATCACGCCGTCGGGCAGCACGAATCGCTCACGAAAGGCGCGCAGCGGATCGGTCGCATCGCGGGACTGGATGTCGGCAGCGGAGCTCACAAGCGAACCTCGGAGAGGGTGAAGCCAACGAGTGCACGGCAACGTAAATATCACCAACGTCCTCCCGGACATTGGGGATCCGTTCGGCTTCCTCGCGTTCGGTACACGACTACCCGCCACACAGCACCTGCCATGCCGACACCAACGCTCCGACTCTATCACGAACTGCTGCTGCTGGCCCTCGCCGATGATTCGGGCAAGGTGGCGTTCGGCGGCATGCTGACGTACGGGCTCGGCGGCGCGATCCTGACCGAGCTGCTGCTGGAGGAGCGGCTCGAGATCGTGGAGGAGGGCACGCGCTTCAAGCGGCGATTCGTTCAGGTCACGAACCCGCGCCGGATCGGAGAACCCGTGCTTGACGCGGCGCTGACCAAGGTGCGGGAAGCCAAGCGGCGTGCGTCGCCGAGCACCATGGTCTCGCGGTTCGGGCAGAAACGAGAGCTGCGTCATGAAATCGCGCGCGAGCTGTGCCGCGCAGGCGTGCTGCGGGAAACCGAGCAGCAGATTCTCCTGCTGTTTCGCCGTCGCCTGTATCCCACCATCGACAGCCGACCGGAGCGCGCGCTGATCAAGCGCGTGCGCGATACGCTGGATGTGGGCAAGAAGCCAACGGATCGCACGGCGGCACTGATCGGACTCGCGAGTGCGTCCGGCTCCCTGGCGGCGATCTATGACCGCAAGGCGTTGCGTGCGCTCAAGCCGCGCCTCAAGACGATCGCCGAGTCGAGTGCGGGGAGCCGCGCGGTGCGGGAGGCAATCGCCGCGGCGCAGGCGGCTGTCACTGCCGCCGTGGTCGCGGCTGCGGCTGCGGGGTAAACGCGCGACTATCCTCCGGTGGGCCTCGCCACGCTGCGCGCCCCGTCGGGGCCGAGTCGTGCGACACGCCGAAGGTGTACGGAGTCGGCGGCAGCGACATACGCCGAGTCGCCCCCCGAGGCATCGAGCGCACGCGAGAGCTGCGTGAGCCCGCCGCACAGGTAGCGGTTGCACAGGTTGGAGCGCAGGGTGCGCGGCAGCGCGCACCCGGTGGGCGTGTGGTACACGCACGATCCGCGGTAGTGGCGTACCGGCAGGTGCCGCGCATACTCGGCCTCGATCTGCTGTGCGTCGACCGTCGCGCCATCCCGCGACAGGTACGCCCGCACGCGCACGAGACTGTCCGGGCGCAGGAAGGCGTGTGTGCCGCCAGCGGTGCAGCACTCACCTCGGCAGGTCGCGCAGGCGGCGCCAAGCAGCGCATCGCGCGTGGTCTGCGCATCGTCCACTGGCGCGTTACCGAATCGCTGAGGAGGCGCGGCGTCCTCCATGGCGGCGCGTGCTTCCCCGGACATCGGCGCCGTGTCGTCTCGCGCCGCGTCGACGAAAGTGGTCGCGAGCCGAGCTCGGAGTCGTTCGAGGAAGGCGTCGCGACTTTCGTCGGGGAGCGGTTCGGTGTTGCGCGTGTTGGCCGGCAGCAGGATCACGGGCAGCGCCGGCGTCGCGGCGGTGTGCGTGCCAGTGGCCCGATCATGCGCGCCCGACGTATCGCGCACGGCGTCAAGAGCCGCGTAGGCGGCCGCCTGATCGGCAAGACGCGCGTTGCGCGCCCGCTGCGCGGCGATGGGACCTTCGCGACGTGACATCGCGCAAGCTACTGACCCATCGCCGCTCCGCGCGACTCAGCCGCCGAAGCGGCCGAACCGACGGCCGCCAAGTTCGCCCAGATTGCTGAAGCGCTGGTTCACGATCGAGTTGTAGATGGAGCCGAACGTGTAGCTCATGCCGACGAATGTGCTGTAGCGAAAGTTGGTCTGCAGCTGCTGGCGCTGTGTGAGAATGTCACGTTCGGACTGCGGCCGCGCGGCGATGAAGATCTGGTCACGCACGCGCGATGCCGATCCGCGCAGGTTCAGCGAGAATCCGCGGCCAAGGCGGAACTCCACGTTCCCGGACACGGTCACATGATTGCGCTGGGGATCATGAAGGTAGTGCGAGCCTTCGAGCGACACGTTCGTATTGCCCCAGTTCTCGCGCTGCGTCAGCGCGAGCAGCAGCGTCTGGTTGGTCCGTGTTTCCTCGATTTCGTCGAAGACTGTGACTTCATAATAGCGGTAGTAGTTGGGCCCCACGTAGTACAGTGCGGTCAGCTGATGGCTCTGCGCCTCGGCCCACGGGAAGTAGTTGTACTCGATCGCCGGCGAGATCCGCATGGCAAACCGCTGGTTCAGCTGCTCGCTGAAGCCGACGGAAACCTTGGTACCCAGCGTCCAGTGATCGTTCAGGGTGCGTCCGATCAGCGCGTTCGCGTTCGCACTGCGCTGCAGCACCACCTCATCGACCGTATCGCGTGCACCGGGTACGGTCGTGCTTGCCTGCGTGAGCTTGAAGACGCGCTCGTTGTAATTGTTGTTCGCGCCGAGATTGATCTTCCACTTCTCGGTCGTGCGATTGGCGGAGAAGGAGGTGGAGAGGTCCGTTCGACGTGTCAGCTGCTCACCGTTGGCCGAGAAGTTGCCGTCGAGTCGATACAGCCAGAGGTTCCACGGATCCTTCAGGGCACGCGGGTTCATCGGGCGCGTCACCACGCCATTGACCAGCCCCAAACGCATGCGCGCCGCGATGGGAGTGCGCGCCACGAACGGTGCGAGCCCGAGCTGAAAGGTGCGGAGGATGTCGCGTCGCACGCGATCGTCGGCGTCATTGGGAAGCGTGGTGACGACCAGCGTGTCCATCTTGCCGGCGTAGGCCTTCTGGCCAATGAAGTTCACCGAAATGGCGCGTCCCCGGTTGCCGGCGGCGAGGCTCGTGAGCAGCAGGTGCACGTCGGCATCGAAGCGATCGCGCACCCAGTTCACGAAGCCCATCTCCTGCACGAAGAAGTTGCGGTCGCAGCCGGGCACGTAGCCCTGACAGTCCAGAAAGACGCGCAGCGAGCTCTGCAGCAGACTGTCGGGGAGGACCTCCTCGCCGGCGGGCGGGCCAGCGCGTCGCACACCGCCAGGGCCGCGACCGCCCGCTTCAACGGGCGGCGTAGGCGGTTCCTGGGCCGCGAGCGGACGGGCAATCACAAACGTCGACAGCAGCGTCAACGCAACCAGAACAGAACGAATCACGCGCATGGAGAGCAGCGAAAGGGAACGAGTCAGGACACGGCTGAAGACCGCACAGCGGCGTTGGCACAACGCCACCCGCGGCACATACGCACAAGAGTCTCGGACTGTTCGGTCCTAACTGTATTCCAAAAACAGGAAACCTTTCGCCCGTATCGATTCCTCCTATGGAACGCGGTTGAAGACCACGTCCCACGCCCGGTCCTGCAGCACGTGCATCGCGGTCGCGCGACCGTCCGCGCCCCGCTCGAACCGAATCGATCCCCCTCCGAACTGAAACCGACCATCGGCGACGGGGACCAGCGCCCGCCGACTGTGCGGTGCCTGCCGCAGCACCAGCTCACCCTCCTCCAGCGTCACCACGAAGAGCTCGCCCCGTACCTCGTCGGACACGTACGTGCCCGTGAGCCGGGGCCACTCGGTCGCCGGCACCGCCGCGCGCGTGCTGTCCACCCGCCGCAGCGTGTGCACCACGCCTCCCAGCGGTCCACGGGCCGCCCGACGCATCCGCGCGCCGATCAAGGAATCCCCCAGCTGCTCGGCCAGCTGGGTCGCGTTCAGCGCTGCGCCATTGCACAGCACCGCCACACTCGCGTCGCGCTCGGGAAAGTGCAGCAGGTGCGCGCGGTAGCCGCCCGTGGACCCGCTGTGGGACAGCTCCCGCGTGCCGCGATGCTGCAGCACATTCACACCGAGCGCGTAATCGAGCGTGTCGCCGTTGCGCACGACCATGCGCTGCTCCATCGCCTGCTGAAATGCGACGCCGAACGTCCGCCGCCGCAGCGCCTCGCTCCAGCGCAACAGATCATCCGCAGTCGTGAGCAGGCCGCCGTTCCCGTAGGCGCTTTCATCGGGCATGCTCAACTTCGGGGCGCTCCCTCCGGTGAAGGCCAGCGCCCGTCCCACCACCACGCGCTGGTGATCGTCACGCCACGACGTACTCGTCATGCCCAGTGGTGCGAACAGGCGCGCCTGTGTGAAGGCGGCGAGCGACTGTCCGCTGATGCGCTCCACCAGCAGCGCCAGCAGGTTGTATCCCGAGTTGGTGTAGGAATACGTCGCACCTGGCGTGTAATTGAGCGCGCGCTGGCGCACGAGCACCTGCAGCACATGGGCATTGGTGTGCGCGCGTGCGCCGCGCGGCCACCCTTCGAGGGCCGTGATTGCGCCCCAGTCGCGCAGTCCGCTGGTGTGCGTCAGCAGGTGTCGCACGGTGATTGGCGCGTCGTACACCGGTAGTTCGGGGAACCAGCGGCGTACGTCGTCATCGAGTCCGAGCTGGCCATCGAGCGACAGCAGGATCACGGCGGCCGCGGTGAACTGCTTCGAGACGGAGCCGGCTTCGATGATGGAAGCCGGCGTGAGCGCGACCGAACGCTCCAGATCGGCCAGTCCTCGCGCCCGCGTGATCGAGGTGGCGCCAACGGTCACCCCCACGGCGCATCCCGGCCCCTGCGAGGAGGTGACGGCACGCGCGAGCGCTCGGTCCACCTGTGCGGCGAGGCCGTCGGTACCCTGCGCGCCGAGCGCGCGACTGCCGGTGGCGACGGCGCCGAGCATGAGTGCCGCAGCCGCGCGGAGGACATGCGACAAGAGCAGGGAGCGGGTAGCAGACACGAGTCCTCCGAGAGGCATGGGATGCACGCGGACGACGCAGAAGCTACCTGCGGCGCAGAGGTGTGCAACGCGACGAGGCACGCTCGCATCCCTCCGCGCCCCTCGGTAGCTTGCCCCTGCGCCCCGCCGCGCGCCCGCCATCCGTTCGGCCTCGCTGAGACTCTCGATGCATCTGTCTGCCGCTGCACACGGCCACTTCCTGCTGCAATCCGCTGCGCAGCGCCTCGACGGCGCACGCGCCGGACTCGACACGCCCTTTGCGGATCGTCTCGTCGGGCTGCTCGGCCTGCTCACCATGCTGGCGTTGGCGTTCGCGATGTCGTACAACCGCCGGGCGATCAACTGGCGGCTCGTGGCGTCCGGGGTGGGGTTGCAGGCGTTGTTCGGCGTGGTGGTACTCAAGACCGAGGTCGGGCGCGCGGTCTTTCAGCGCGTGGGTGAAGCGATCACCGGACTGCTCGGATTTCAGGAGCAGGGGGCCCGCTTCGTGTTCGGCAACCTGGTGCAGTCCACGGTGCCGGTGGTGCCCGCGGACGGCAGCAGCGCCGACGCGAGCACCGCGTTCGTGGCGCAGACGGGGGCGTTCTTCGCCTTCAACGTGCTGCCCACGATCATCTTCTTCTCCGCGCTGATGTCGGTGCTGTACTACCTCGGCGTGATGCAGCTCATCGTGCAGGCGCTGGCGTGGGTGATGCAGAAGACGCTGGGGACGTCGGGCGCGGAGACGCTGTCGGCCTCAGGCAACATCTTTCTCGGGCAGACGGAGTCGCCGCTGCTGATCAAGCCGTTCGTGGGCACGATGACGCGCTCCGAACTGAACACCGTGATGGTCGGTGGCTTTGCCACGGTGGCGGGCGGCGTGCTGGCGGCATACGTGGGCATGCTGTCCGGCTGGTTTCCCGGCATCGCCAGTCATTTGCTGGCGGCGAGTGTGATGAACGCGCCGGCCGGCCTCGCGCTGTCGAAGATCCTGCTCCCCGAAACGGAGACGCCGGTCACGCGTGCGGGCATTGGCGCGGCAGCGGAAGCAGCGCCCAAGCCGGGACGCTGGCGGTTTCTGCGCGTGGGCGCCGACACCAATGACAACAGCGTGATTGAGGCCGCGGCGAACGGCGCCGGACAGGGCGTGCAGCTGGCGATCAATGTGGGCGCGATGCTCATGGCGTTCGTGGCACTCGTGGCCATGCTGAATTTCCTGCTTGGCTGGACGGGGTCGCTCGTGGGCATCGAGGGGTTGAGCCTGCAGCAGATTCTCGGGTTGGTGCTGCGTCCGCTCGCCTGGGTGATGGGTGTGCCGTGGGAAGACACCGCATACGTGGGCAGCCTGATCGGCCTCAAGGCCACACTCAACGAGTTCGTGGCCTACGCGCAGTTCGGCGCGGATCTCTCTGCCGGCCAGGCGCTGCAGCCGCGTAGCGCAATCATTCTCACATACGCGCTGCTCGGTTTTGCCAACTTCAGCTCGATCGCCATTCAGATCGGTGGCATCGGTGGACTGGCGCCCGAGCGCAAGAGCGAGATTGCCGGACTCGGTTTGCGGGCAATGGTCGCCGGTAATCTTGCGGCGTTCATGTCGGCGAGTCTGGCCGGCATGCTGGCCTGATGAGCGCACTCGGCGAACAGCTGCAGCGCATCGAGGCCATGCGTGACGCGCTGCTCGACGAGGTGGCCGCTGCCCCCGACGCGACTCGTCGGCGCCGGCCATCACCCGATGCGTGGTCCGCGCTCGAGGTAGTGGAGCATCTCGTGCTCGCCGAGCGAGTGGTGCTCGGCCCGAGTGCGCAGTGGCGTGATCGACCCAGCGCCTCGCGATCCCTGCGCGATCGGGTGCGCTACTACATGGTGCGCTTCGTGCTCCAGCAGCGCATCAAGGTGTCGACGCCCTCGCCCGAGATGCGTCCGTCGGGCCGTGTGTCCTTCACGAAGCTGCGCGAGGCGTGGATTGCGCAGCAGGATGCCCTGCGCGAGTTCGTACTGTCGCTGGATGCCGCAGGTGCTCGGCGCGCGATCTTTCATCATCCGATCGCAGGGCCGCTCACGGTGCGGCAGGCGCTGCAGCTGCTCGAGGTGCACCTGCGCGGACATGCCGCGCAGGTGCACCGTTTGCTCAGCGACGCCGAGTAGGCTCGGCGCTCGCGTTCACTTCGGCTCGCGCCGTTCGTCCTTCGCGATGTACGGCACGCCGTCGGTCATCCACGACGGTGCGGCGGCGCCGCGCAGGTAGTGATCGAAGAACTGGAAGTAGCGGATCGTGAGATCCTTGCGGTTCGCGAGTCCGCGCAGGCCGTGTCCTTCGCCGGGGTACGCCAGCATGACGGCGTCCTTGCCGTTGAAGCGCAGCGCGTTGTAGAAGTTCATTCCTTCCGTGAATGACACCGTGGGATCGGCGGTGCCGTGCATGATGAGAAACGGTGCCGCAGCGCGCGGCGCATGTGTGAGCGCCGATTCGAAGCGGTAGCGTTCGGGGTTGTCCCACGGCGAGAAGCCCCAGCGCCCCTGGCCGAGCATGTAGTAGTTGTTGCCGTTCGCGCCGCTGCCGCCTGATACCTGATAGCTCCAGCCCCAGCTCTGCGAGAAGTCCGAGTAGAGATCGGTCACGCCGGCTCCCATGCCGACCGCGGCAAAGAGTGTGGAGCGGGTGCCGATGAAGGCGGCCCCTTCACCACCGTAGCTGTGCCCGTGCACGCCGATGCGCTTCGGGTCCACGTAGCCCATGCCGATCACCTTGCGTGTGGCCGCTTCGACCGCGTCGAGCATATCACTGTGCGACGAGCCGGTGTGGAAGTGCACGTCGGGCAGCATGGTGGCGTAGCCGCGACTCACCGCCTCGATCGGCATCGATCCCATGCCGGTCATGAACGACGGCGTGGGATACCGATGCATCGTCTGCGAGTTCTTCTCGTAGAAGGTCACGAGCATGGGCAGCTTCTGGCCCGGCTGGTAGTCG
Organism: Gemmatimonas sp.; assembly: GCA_011390935.1. Classification (GTDB taxonomy): domain Bacteria; phylum Gemmatimonadota; class Gemmatimonadetes; order Gemmatimonadales; family Gemmatimonadaceae; genus JAABRT01. The sequence continues at coordinate 161,716 of JAABRL010000006.1, read as the reverse complement.
TCCGGGAGCGCCAGCACGCCCTGCAGCTTCACGCCGCGGCGCGTCTGGTAGTCGAACAGAATGCGTCGTCCCCAGCGGTACTCGCTGTGCTGCGGATTGGCATCGCTGATCTTCACGGCGTTGGCCAGCGTGGTGCCCGCGAGCCGCACATCGGGAAACTCCGTGAACGTCTGTCGGGTGAAGAGCACCCGATCCGCGTCGCGGGCCTTCACCGGCGTGCTGTACATCGCATCGTCGTACACGAGTGTCTGCAGCTGCCCGTTCGCCAGCGTGTAGAAGCCCGCCTTCTTGGTCCACTCGCCGTAGGCCGAGAGCGTGACCGGCTGCGTGATGTCGATCTCGCGCTCGATGCGCGCCGCACGCCGAGCTGACGAATCGATCGGTGCGATGCGCACCGGGCGAAATACGATCTGCTCCCGTGTACCGACACCATTGGTGAGATTGCGCGCGGCGGTGGTGCCGTCGAGCGCGAGCAGCCACAGGTCGAAGCGAGCGCGGGCAATCGCGTGCTTCCCGTCTGGTGTGAAACCGGCAATGCCGTAGGGAGGACGCGGCCCGGGGTAGTCGTATTCGCGGTTGATGAAGCTGGGCGCGCCCGTGGCCAACGCGTGCGTGGCGCCGCTCGCGAGCTCGACAGCGTTCCACCGCGCGTTCGCGAAGTACAGGAAATGCCGCCCATCGGGGGTGATGCCGGCCACGTGTTGTCCCGTGAGCTGAGCGGTGAGCAGCGGGATTCGTTCACCGGTGCGTGTGTTCACGCGAAAAAAGTTCGCCGCCGCGCTCTTGTAGTCGGAGATGTACGGACGCGGATCGCGCCCAACGGCCCACTCCCCGCTGATCGGCAGCTCGAGCTCGCGCATGCTCGAGTCGGAGAGCGTGACGTACCGACCGGTGGTCACGTCGACGCCCTGCCGGAAGGTGCGGTTGCGCTCCGACTCGGCCTGAATCATCTGCTGGGATTGAATGCGCTCATCCTGGGTGCGCCACACATCGACATCGGCGAGCGAGTCGGTGCTGCGGCGGCGCGCCGTGTCCGGTGCATTCGTTTGCGGCATGATGCCGACGAACACCATGCGACCGTCTTCGCTCCACTCGAGCGAGGCACGCTCGGTGAGCACGAAGCCGGCCGGAAACCCCGCGGCGCTCGACGGATCGAGACGTACCAGTGCGCGTTCGCCGGTCAGCGTCGGGTACACGAGCAGCTGATTCGCCTGCTCCCGTTTGGTCGCCACTTCTCGGCCCTTCAATACGGCGAGCCCCGTCCCACGATCGTTCCAGGTGAGGCGGCTGTAGCGCAACGAGTCGTTGTCGAGCGCTTGCGTGCGCCCCGTGCTGAGCGCGTGGAGGAAGAGCCCGTTCGCATCGCGGATCGCGGCATCCACGGTGTAGGCGAGCTGGTCACCCGTCACGTTGAACGCCGCCTCGCCGACACTGCCGAGGAACAGCGCCTGATCGGTGCCGAGCGTGTGCAGGATCGCGTCCACACCGCGGGGGGCGGTGGACGCCGCCGCGGGGCGAGCCGCGCCGCCAGGGCCTGCCGCCGCAGCACCGGTCGCCGCCGTCGCCGGGCGCCGGCGCAGCAGCAGGTGCGAGGACGTAGGCGAAAAGGTGGCCGACTGAATATCGCGCCACGTACGGACCGTTCCGGTGGCCAGTTCGCGCAGTTCCCATCGGCGCGTGACGGTGGGCGTCGCACGCGCGCCCGGCGCCGCGGGTGGTGCGGGTGGTGCGGGCGACACGGGTGCGGCTGGGACTGCGGCGGAATCGCCGGTGCGCGGCGGTGTGCGGCGCGGTTGCGTCTCCACGAGGTACGTGAGCCACTTGCCGTCTGGCGAGAAGCTGGCTTGCGACGCGTCCTCGATCTCGATCTCGCTGCCGGCGGCGACATCGCGCAGTCGGAGCACCGGCTTGGCATCGCTTGGCAGCGTGTTCGTGAAGCGGAGGCCGTACGCGGCCCACTTGCCGTCAGAGGAGAGCTGGGCTCCGTCCACCGTGCGCCAGCGCGCGTAGTCGTCCACGCCCAGCACCTTGCGGGCGGTGGCGGTCATCGGTGCTTGCGCACCGGCGATCGCGGTGACCAGCACGAACGCAATCGGGAGCGCGAGCGGAAGTCGGAGATGCATGAGCAATCAGGGTGAGGGGGATCGCCGAATCTATTCCTCGGTATCACTCGTTGTCAGCAGGTCCGCATCCGCGCGGCGACACCACTGAGCGAGGTGGGACGATCATGGTACGGTTTCGCGCAGCGACGAAGGGCACCTCGATTGCACGGCGGCGCATACGCACGGCGTCGCGGCGTGCACGCGGGGCGATCGTGTTGCTCATGCTTGGCGCCGCCTGCACGCGCAACCTGCACCTGTTGCCCCCGTCTCCGACCGCCGCGGCGACCACCACGGCCGGCCCGTGGACCAGCATGATCTTCGCTGCGCGGACCGACAGCGGGGTGTTCGTGATCGATCTCGGGTGGGGACGTGCGTCGAGCGGGTTGCGCGACGTGCTGGCGCAGATTGATGCCGATACCGCCGATGTCCGCTACGCCTTTCTCACACATGCACACCGCGATCACATCGGGGCGTGGCCGAGCGTGGCGCACTCCACGTTCGTCATGGGACGCGATGAGGTGCCGCGGTTTCTCGGCGATTCGGCGTACACCGGGTTTGCGCCACGGATCGGCGAGGCCATCAACGATACGCACCATCCTCGTGCCGAGGAGATCACGATCCACGCGCTCACTGGCGACACCGCGTTCGTATTCGGACGCGACACACTGCGCGCGTTCGCCGTGCCGGGGCACACGCCTGGCAGCACCGCCTATCTGTTTCGCGAGACACTCTTTGCCGGCGACGCCGCCAACTACGGGGCGCTCAGCGGCTTCCGCGGCGCGCTGAGCATCTACTCCGACGATGTGGACGCCAGCCATGCGAGCATGCGGGCGCTGTTTGCGCGGCTCGATACCTTGGAGGCGCGCGTCAGCACGCTCTGCACGGCGCACGCCAAGTGTGCGCCTGTCGATTCGGCGCTGCGCGCACGTGTGACGCGATAGCGCGTGTTTCTACAGGGCGGTCTCCGACCCCTCCACATCATCCTCGCCAGGCGTGATCTTCGCGATCGAGATGCCGGTGAACCCGTAGAACGCGGCGACCATGGGATTGATGAGATTGAAAAACGCAAACGGTGCGTAGGTGAGCGTCGCCACGCCGAGGGTGCCGGCCATGAAGGCACCGCAGGTGTTCCACGGCACGAGCGCCGATGTGAGCGTGCCCGAGTCCTCGAGCGTACGCGACAGGTTCTTCGCCGCCAGGCCGCGCCGCTTGAACTCGGCGCGGAACATGCGCCCCGGCAGCACGATCGCGATGTACTGATCGGACGCGATGATGTTCATGCCGATGGCGGTGCCGAGTGTGGCCGCAATGAGACTGCCGGTGCCGCGCACGGAGCCGAGAATGGCCGCCGCGATGCGCTGCAGCATCTGTGTCGTTTCCATCACGGCGCCGAATGTCATGGCGCACAGGATGAGCCAGATCGTGTTGAGCATGCTCGCCATGCCGCCGCGACTGAGCAGTTCGTCGAGTGCGGCGTTCCCGGAGGCGAGCTTGAAGCCGTCGAACAGCGCCGTCCATGCGCCTTTCACGAGCGCGAGTGAACCGGGCAAGTCGGTCTCGCCCACGAATCGCAACACGGCCTCGCGCTGAAAGAGCACGGCAAAGACGCAGCCGGTGAGTGCGCCGATGAACAGCGCGGGCAACGCCGGTACCTTGCGCACCACGAGCACAAGCACGAGCACGGCGGGCAACAGCATCACCCAGCCGACGTTGAACTGATCGGCGATCTGCGCCTGAATGATCGCGATCTCCGCGGCGTCGGACGCGCCACCGAGGTACAAGCCAATCCCCGCGAACAGCACGAGCGCAATCGTGATGCTGGGCACGGTGGTCCACAGCATGTGGCGAATGTGCGTGAACAGGTCGGTACCGGCCATCGCGGGCGCGAGGTTCGTGGTGTCCGAGAGCGGCGACATCTTGTCACCGAAGTACGCACCCGAGATGATCGCACCGGCGGCCAGGCCGAGGTTGAGCCCCTGCACGGTGGCAATGCCAATGAGCGCCACGCCGATCGTACCGGCGGTGGTCCACGAACTGCCGGTCGCCAGCGCCACCACCGCGCAGATCACCACGGCCGCGGCGTAGAACCACGATGGGCTCAGCACGGAGAGGCCGTAGTAGATCATCGTGGGCACGGTGCCGGCCAGAATCCAGCTGCCGATCAGGGCGCCCACCATGAGCAGGATGAGCACGGCGCCGGTGGAGAGCGAGATGCCGTGCACGATGCCCTTCTGCATCTCGCGCCACGAGTACCCATTGCGCCAGCCGAACAGCGCCGCCACCATCGCGGCCAGCATGAGCGCGATCTGGTTGGGGCCGTACGACGAATTGTCAGCGAAGAGATAGACCGATGAGGCGAGCAGGCCGATCAGCACCACGATCGGCACCAGCGCCTCCGCGAGCCCGGGGGCGCGAACAGGAGAGGTAGGCATTGGCGGGAAAGGTGCGCGCGCGGCACGGGCAGGGGCAAGCGAGCGTCACGCGGCTTGCTTGACGGTTCGGGTCGCAGCCGTAGCTTCGGCACAGTGGTCCGCCTCTCACCCCATTGCCGCCATGCGCCGTCCTCCCATGTCGCTTCGCTCGCTCGTTGCCGCGCTGCTTGTGATCAGCGCTCCGCTCGTCGCCCAGCCGCGCATGAGCGCGCCCGGCGCACCGACCACGCTCACGCCACAGCAGCAAGCGGCGCGCGCGATTTACCAGCAGTTGGTGCAGATCAACACCGTCGACGGCGTGGGCTCGGTCACCGAGGCGGCGAACGCGATGGCCGAGCGATTCCGCGCGGCCGGCTTCCCCGCCGCCGACATTCACGTGCTCGGCCCGGCTGACGTGCCGGCCAAGCACAACCTTGTCGTGCGGTATCGAGGGAAGGGGCAGGGAAAGCCGATACTGCTGCTCGCCCACCTCGATGTGGTTGCGGCGCTGCGCTCCGACTGGCCGCGCGATCCGTTCGAGTTCACCGAACTGGACGGCTACTTCCTCGGCCGCGGCGTGGCCGATGACAAGTCGATGGCGGCGATGCTCGTGGCGAACCTGCTGCGCTACAAGGCCGAAGGGTGGGTGCCCGAGCGCGATCTCATTCTGGCCCTCACGGCCGATGAAGAAGGGGGCGGCAGCAACGGCGTGGGGTGGCTGCTCGAGCATCACCGCGAACTCATCGATGCGGAGTACGCCATCAATGAAGGGGGCGGCGGCACGCTCAAGGACGACAAGCCGTTCTTCCACTCGGTTCAGGCCGCCGAGAAGGTGCCGGTGAACTTCACACTCACCGTCTTGAACACGGGCGGACACTCCAGCGTCCCGCGCAAGGACAACGCGATCTATCAGCTGGCCAACGCGATCGGTCGCATTGAGCGCCACACGTTCCCGGTGGCGCTCAACGATGTCACCACGCAGTTCTTCACGCAGACCGCCAAGGTGGAGATGCCGTCGCTCGCGGAGGCGATGCGCGCGATCGTGGCCAACCCGGCCGACACCACCGCGGCGCGCCTGATTTCCATGGACCCACGCTATGCGTCCATGCTGCGCACCACCTGCGTGGCCACGCGACTGGCGGCCGGTCACGCCGACAATGCGCTGCCGCAGACCGCCACTGCCAACGTGAACTGCCGCATTGTGCCCACCTCCACCGCGGCCGAGGTGCAGACCGCCCTCGAGCAGGTGATCGGCGACCCGATCGTGACCGTGTCCACGCGCGGCGGCAGTCGAGAGCGGTACGGCGCGGTGCCCACGGCGATTCACCCCACGCTCATGGCGCACACGCAGGCGCTCACGAAAGAGATGTTCAACGACGTGCCGGTGATTCCGACCATGTCGACCGGCGCCACCGATGGCCGCTTTCTGCGGGGAGCCGGTATCCCCACCTTCGGCGTGAGCGGCATCTTTTCTTCACCGGGCGAGACCAATGCGCACGGTCGCGACGAGAAGCTGCGCGTGAAGTCGTTCTATGACGGGCTCGATTTCCTGTATCAACTCGTGCGCCGTGTGGCGGGGCCGGACGCGACCAAGCCGATCTCCTGATCTCCGGGGGGCGTGCCCCGAACGCGGATCGGTCGTCTGTCACGCGGAGAGGCCGAATCGTTCGCCCAGCGGCACGGTTCGGCTGAGGAGGATATCCGCACAGGAGACGGGTCACCCGCATGCCGAACGCTGCTGCACAGGTCGTTGGACGAGTCGAGCTGTTCACGAGGTCGGTCGCCGTACGGCTGGTGCTCGCGGTCAGTCCGCTGGCGGCCAGTACGATCGCGATCGCACCGCTCGCCGCGCAGGAGCTGGCCAGCCCGCACGCCACCGCACGGGCGCACGCGATCGCGGGCCGCACCGACCGCGCGCTCGCGTTGTACGATTCGCTGCGGGCGATCGTCCCCATGGACCGCGATGCGGCGATCGGGGCGGCGACCGCGCTCGCCTGGGGCAAGCGCTATGCGGAAGCGGAGGGTCGATATCGCGACATTCTTGCGCGCTGGCCCGACGACCTCGAAGCCGCGCAGGGGATGGCGCGGGTGGCCGCGTGGCGAGGGGACTTGCCGGCGAGCGAACAGCAGTGGCGCGCCCTGCTCGACCGCGATCGCCAGAACCCGGACCATTGGCTCGGGCTGGCGCAGGTGCTGCGCTGGCAGGATCGCCGCGCTGAGGCGCTTGGTCTGCTCGAACGGGCGCTCACGATGGCGCCACACCACGAGGAGATTCGTGCTGAGAGACGGCGCGCGTATGCAGCATATGCAAACTCCTTAGAGCCAGTAATACGACAAAGCAGCGACAGTGAAGGCAATTCGTTCTGGTCGGTCGCACTCACGGCGTCTATGCCGCTCTCCGGGGGACACCAGGCCCGCATGAGCGCCGTCGAGCGATCCGCCGGTCTTGGCGCGCGCGCCGGACGATCGCGCGGCATGGAAGCCGCGGCCGAGTGGGTCTTCGCCGAGCGGGGCGCGCTGGTGGTCGAGGCGGGGGTGCTGCAACTCGCCGACGCCGAGTCGCCGTCGCGGCTGCTGCCAAGCGGGCGCCTGCGCGGGCGCTGGGTGGCGGCGCAGCGGCTGCGGTTCGATGGCAGCGCAGGACGCGCGGTGCTCGACGAGACGGCCCCCCTCATCGCGAACGCGATCGTCATGGATGGGGCGGTGCTGGCCACCCAGCTGCGACTGCGCTCAGTCTGGCGCCTCGCGGCGAGCGGCGGCGTGTCGTCGATTCGCGGAGGAGCGGTGCCCAACCAGCGGCAGGAGTGGGAGGCCGCGCTCGTCGCCGCCCCGCGCACTGCCTTCGAGGTAGGCGCGCGCGTGCGGCAGGTGCAGCACGCCCGGGTGGCCACCGACGGCTACTTCTCACCCCGACGGCATGACATCGCCGAAGCCACGATGCGGTGGGAGCCGGGCCAGTCCGTCGGTTGGGGGGCGCGATTCGAGGGCGCGCTCGGCACCCAGCAGGTCACGCTGATCGGCCCCGCCCAGCGCGGGCCGGCCCAGCGCCTGTACCTGGGTCTGGCGCGGCGATGGGAGCTGGGTGGGCAGTTTCAGCTCGGCTACGAGTACACGAGCGTGGCCGGTCTCGTCCCACTCGGGGTCTCCGCTCCGGCCGACTACCGGCGGCATGGCGTGGTGGCGAGCGGGCGACTGCCGCTGCTGCGCTGACCGGCGCGGCGCCGCGTTCGGCCCCTGTTACGACCCGGGCACACAACCGTCGTTCTCGTGGTGTGATGCCCGTCCTGTGACGGTCCCTTGGCGGATCGTCGCCGACCGGGTCGTGCCGCGCGACCTCCTTCCGACCAACCCCGCCTCGTGACTTCAGCGCTCATCCATGAACCCGGCCACCTCACCCCCGATGGGAGTGAGGCAGAGGCGGTCGTGGAGCGCGTGCGCGGTCGGCACCTGGAGCGAGTGGACGTGCTGGAGCGCGCCGTACTGGCGCTCATGGACGGCACGCTTACCGATGAACTGCGCGAGCTGGCCGAGTCGGAAGCGCATGCGCTCGCGGGCGCGATGCCAACGTTCGGTGTGCGCACAGGCGTGCGCATTGCGCGGGCTCTGGAGCAATCCTTCGCTGCCCGATACACGCTGGAGCGCGGATTGGCCGCGCGACTGGCTGACCAGGTCGTGGCGCTGCGCACGGAGCTCGAGCGTCCGCTCAGCGCCGAAGGGGGGGAGCGGGACGGCGTGCGACGCCCACGCTTCGTGCTGCTGGCCGCAGAGGTCGAGCAGCGGGATCGCTATGTGACCGAAGGCATGGCGTGCGGCGCCGACGTGACCCCCGTGGACTTCACCACGGATGTGGATGTGATCCGGCGCATGGCGCCGCGCGCGATCGTGGTGGAGTTGCCCGAACATCCCTCCCCGCAGGCACTCGCTGGCGTACGGCGTATGGCGCGCGTGGGTGTTCCGATTCTCGTAATCGGCGGCAACGGCAGTCTCGCCGAGCGCCTCGCCATTGCGCGCAGCCGCGCGGTGGGCCCGCTCGCGCGACCGGTCTCGCCCTCCGACGTGTTGCAGCACGCGGCTCGCCTCGCCGAAGAGCGACGGGTGCAGCCCGGGACGGTGCTCGTCGTGGACACGGATCCGTATGGTGCGCAGACGGCGCGTTTGGCGCTGGAGCGCGCCGGTCACCTGGTGTACACGCTATTCGATCCCGAGCGCGTGTGGGAGACGCTCGAGACCGTGGTGCCGGAGCTCATGCTGGTGGGGGCGCGCCTGGGTGCGTGCAGCGGCGTGGATCTGAGTCTCGCCACGCGTGCCGACCCGCGGTGGCGCGACCTGCCGGTGATTCTCGCGGCGGCGGCGCACGAGGAAGCCTTCGTGCGGGAAGCGTACGTGGATGGCATCGACGATGTCGTGCGCAAGCCGCTCGATCCGCGCTTGCTGACGGCCCGCGTGAACAATCGACTGCGTCTCAGCCGACAGCTGCGTCGGCGTGATGAGACCGATCCCGTGACGGGGCTGTCGAGTCGCAGCAAGGGCGAGCGGGAGTTCGAGCGGTTGCTGCGCCTCGCGCGACGACACGCACAGCGATTCTCTCTGCTCAGTGTGCGCCTCGATCGCTATGAGGAGCTGCGTGGTCGGCATGGGCAAGCGCTCGTTGATGCGGCCATGCGTCGCCTCGCGCAGCTGTTGCGCGAGACGTTTCGCGGTGAGGATGTGATCGCGAGTTGGGGGGCGGGTGAACTCGTCGTCGGACTCTTCGACGCCGACACGATCATCGCGCGAGAACGGGCGCGTACGATCATGTCCACGATGCGCAGCGCGCCCGCGATGGCGTCCGCCAGCGGCGCGCTCACCACGTCGTGCAGCGTGGGCATTGCGTCTGTGCCCGACGTGCCCGCCGACGTCGCGCTCCTGCACGCCGCGGCCGACTCGGCGCTGCTGATGGCGGGCGCGCATACCACGGACGCCGTGCTCGCCGTCGCCAGTGATCCTGGCGAACAGTCCACCGGGCGCGTCGATGTGCTGCTGGTGGACGACGATCCGGCGTCGGCGTCGCTTGTGTTGCACGCCCTCGAAGGACGCCGCTACAGCGTGCGGTGGATGCGCGATGGCGCCGAAGCCGCTGCTGCACTCACGGGTGACCAGCCGGCGCTGAGCGCGCGCGTCATCATTCTCGAAGTGAACCTGCCGTCACTCGACGGGCTTTCGGTGCTGCGCACGCTCGCGGCCGCGCACGCGCTGCGGCGCACGCGCATCGTGATGCTCAGCCCGCGCAACAGCGACGCGGAAACGCTGCAGGCCTTCGAGCTGGGGGCCTTCGACTACGTGCCCAAACCGTTCAGTGTGGCCGTCTTGGTGGAACGTGTGCGCCGCGCACTCGTGGCATGAACGACAGTCTGCTGCTCACGCTCGGTTTGCGGGTCCTCGCCGTGGAGACGGCGATGGCAACGGCGTTGGTGTTGCTCGTGATGTTTGCGGCGTCGGCCGGTGAGTGGTGGCGCCGTCGCCGACTGCGACAGCTTTCGACCGCGCGCGATGTCATGGCGCGACTGCTCACCAGCGAGACACCAGCGCACGCCGACGAAACCGTCTTGCGTGCACTCCCGGTCGGCGTGCAGGAAGCGCTGGTGCTCGAGTTCGGCCGCGCGGTGCGCGGTGTCTCGGTAGAGCGCCTGTCCACACTCGGCCAACGCCTCGGCATCACCGCGCGAGCCGAAGCACGGTGTGCGAGCCGGTTCTGGTGGAGTCGCTTGCAGGGGGCGCGTCTGCTGGGCGCGCTCGATCATGATTGCGCCGCACTGCGCGCGCGATTGAACGACCCGCATCCCACGGTGCGCGTGGAAGTGCTGCATTGGGCGGCCGGACGCGCGGACGGCCACGTGATCGACGCGCTGGTGGCGCGACTCGTGGACCCCGAGCGCCTGTGTCGCTTCACGGTGCGCGATTCGCTGTTGCGCGTCGGACAGCCAGCGGCCGGCGCGCTCGCACAGTTTCTGGCGCGCGACGATTCCACCGCCCTCGCCGATGCGCTGCAGGTCGCGCGTGGTCTCGCACAGCCCGAGTTGGTCGCCCCCGCGATCCGTCTGTGTGGGCATCCTGAGGCCATGGTGCGTGCGCGCGCCGTGTCGGTACTGGGCGCACTTGGTGGTGATGACGCCGCGTCGGTGTTGCTCGAACGATTGCAGGACGACGATGCCTCGGTACGTGAAGCCGCGGCGCGTGCCATCGGGGAAATCGGACACTGGGGCCTGGCCTCGGCACTCGCCGATCAACTCGGCGACGTGAGCTTCCCCGTGCGACGCGAATCCGCGATTTCACTCCGACGCCTCGGCAGTGTGGGTGTGCTCGTGTTGCGGCGCGCCAAGCAGTCGTCCAATCCATTCGCGGCGGACATGGCCACGCAGGTGCTCGACCTGCCGGACAGCGTCTTTCACCGGATTGCCGCGTGATCTCGGTGCCGTCGTTCGTCTACTCCATGATCTTCCCGGTGTTCGACCGGGCGATCTTCGCGTACTTCGTGCTGCTGCTGCTGTCGTATGGCATCCTCGTCGCCGCAGCGCTGTGGGAGTTGATCGGTCACGTGTTGCGCGTGCGCGGAGAATCGCGGCAGTGGGTGCTCGGCTCCGCGGTGTCGCCAAGCATCAGCATTCTGGCGCCGGCCTACAACGAAGAGGCCACGATCGCCGAAAGCGTCACCGCGCTGCTCGCGCTGCACTACGCCAATCTCGAAGTCGTGGTGATCAATGACGGCTCGCCCGATCGCACGCTTGAGGTATTGCGCGATCGGTTTGCGCTCGTGCCGGTGCACACCATCGTGTGGCGACGATTGGACACCAAGCCGGTCCGTCGTCTGTATCGCTCCAAAACACACCCGAACCTGGTGGTGGTGGACAAGGTGAACGGTGGCAAGGCCGATGCACTCAACGTGGGGCTCAACCTTGCGACGGGTGATCTCGTGTGTGTCATCGACGCCGATACGATTGTGGATGCCGATGCACTGCCCCGACTCGCGCGCCCGTTCCTCGCCGATGCTGCCACGATCGCGACCGGGGGCATGATCCGCGTGGCCAATGGGTCGCAGGTGGCCGGCGGTCGTGTGCTCGAGGTGAAGGCGCCGCGCAACCCGCTCGCCGGCATGCAGGTGAGCGAATATCTGCGCGCGTTTCTCTTCGGGCGGCTCGGGTGGAACGAGCTGGGCGGCACGCTCATCATCTCCGGTGCGTTCGGCCTGTTTCATCGCGAAGCGATGATCGCGTGCGGTGGGTACACGCACGACACGGTCGGCGAAGACATGGAGCTGGTGCTCAAGTTGCGGCGACGTGCCTACGAAGCGGGACAGCGGCACCGTGTGCTCTTCGTACCCGATGCCGTGGCGTGGACCGAGGTGCCGGAAACGGTGGCCGTGCTCGGTCGCCAGCGTGATCGGTGGCATCGCGGTCTGGCCGATGTTTTGTGGCGGCATCGTCGCCTGATCGGCAATCCGAAGTACGGGGCGATGGGGCTGGTGGGGCTGCCGTACTTCCTGATCGTGGAGCTGCTTGCGCCGGTGACCGAGCTGCTCGGCTGGGTCGCGCTGGCGGTGTGGGTGCTCATGGGCGCGCTCAACGCGAAGGTCGCGCTGCTCTTCTTCGCCATCGCGTACGGCTTGAACGCCATTCACGGGACGCTCGCCGTACTCGCCGATGAACTGAGTTTTCCACGCTATCGGCGCACGCGTGATCGACTGATGGTGATCGGATGGTCCATGCTCGAAACGTTCGGCTATCGCCAGCTCACGGTGCTGTGGCGCGTGCGAGGGCTGTGGAAGTTCCTGCGTGGTCGCACCGACTGGGGCAAGATGGAGCGTCGCGGCTTTGCGGCACCTACGGTTGTGGCACCAGGCGCAACGTCGTCACCGCCCGGGCCAACACGCGCTCCCGCGTGATGGGCATCGGCCACGGTTCGCCGGCGAGGTGCGGGGCCAGAAAATCATCGAAGTGCGGACTGAGCGGGTTGCCCGACTGTCCGAGATGACGGCTCATCGTGAAGCCATCGACATCGGCCCAGTCGAGCAGGTAGCGCATGCTGGGCCCGGTCGTCACCGCGAGTGAACGTGTGGTGGTATCGAACCTCGTGAATGACGCATTGAGCGTGGCATCATCGCCGCCGAGCGGCATCGGTCCGCGCGTGAGCTTCAGCCACCGATCGAGTACAGCGACCTGTGCGAGGGGATGACGCACGGTGAGCGTCTGCATGGCGCCGAACGGGCGTTGCCAGGGTTCGCGCAGTGCGTGCTCGAGCGCGCGCGCGGCCAGGTGCTCACGTGATTCCCGCAGCAGCGTGCGTCCGTCGTCGGTGAACGCATGGGTGGTGTCTTCGAGCGCCGCGATGGTGAGCGCGCGCGCCCGCACCCACTCGGCGCCGAGTTCATCTTCGAAGAACTCGCGCGGCAGTCGCTCCCACCAATAGGCGAACAACGTCGCTGTCGTATCGGTGGCGCGCATGTTGCCGTCCCAGCGCTGCAGACGTTCCGCAATGTCGGCACGCTCCAATTGCTCCGCGCCGCGCACGGCCAGCGCACGCCACCGCAGCGCGATCCCCGAGATCATGTCGGCCTGAAAGCGCCTCGACTGTTCAACCGTGGCATCACGCACCGTGTCGAGCAGTGCGAAGGCTCGCGTGGCGCGCGCCACGTCGTAGTAGCCGGGCAACGCGTACGACCAATCGGCGCTCACGATCTGGTTGTTGGTACTCACGAGCCACCCGACCGCGGGGTTGAACGCATGCGGCGACTCGGCCAACGGATGGTATCCGTGCCACTGCGCACTGCGGTCCGTGCCCGACTGCGGCGTGAACGTGTCGTAGGGGCCGCGAATCGGGAGCGGTGCGCCGAGCTGATAGCCGATGTTCCCGGTGCGATCGGAGTACGTCCAATTCACCGCGAAGGCGCCGGCGCTCGTCACCACCCGCTGAAACGACGGAAAGTCGCGCACCGCCGAGAGGGCACCGATCGCGACGGCTGGGGACCACGAGGGCTTCTCGAATCCGACCCACCGCATGACGCGCGCGGAATCCCCGCGCACCTCCATCACCGGACCCATCGGGGCACGAAGCAGTCGCACCACGTGCGGCACCGCGTCTTTCACGAGAATCGTGTCTGTGCGGACGGTGAGTGACTCCATCCCATCGAGCGTTTGCAGTTGTGGGGCCGCGCCTTCGGCGTCGTCGATGGTGAACCAGTAGTCGTCCACAAGGTCGACCGGGGCGACCGTGAAGGCCCACGCCACATGGGAGTTGTGCCCCATCGCAATGCCGGGTAATCCGGGACCGCTCACCCCGACGGCGTCGCCACCCTCCCGCGAGTGCAGGCCCAGCGCGTACCAGAGGCCTGGTGCGCTCGACGTTTCGAGGTGCGGGTCGGAGGCGTGCAGCGCAGCGCCAGACCGAGTGCGCGCGGGGCCCAGCACCCAGGAGTTGGACGCCGTCGCCAGTCGCGGCGCCGGCGAGGGTACGGTGGGGGGCGACCAGCGCTGCACCGCGCCGGCCAATCGTGACGCATCGCCGCCCAACGTGGCGAAGAGGTCGCGGTAGTCCGCTCCGCGATCCATGAGCGACAGCGAGTACCACGTCTGATAGAACCCCACCACCAACACGTCCTCGACAGTCCACGGCCGCGGCGTGGTTCCGAGGAGGACGAACTCAGGAGGGAGCAACGGGGCCTGCTGCATCCACGCGTTGATCCCGTCCACGTACTGCCCGAGAGTGACGCGCTCCTTCTCGGGGAGCGTGGCCGTTTCGTGCGCGACCTGCCAGGCGAAGCCGAGTCGTCGCTGCTCGGTGTCGAGCTCCAGTGCCACGTCGCCGAACAGCTCCGAGAGCTCGCCGCGTGCCATGCGACGCGTGAGTTCCATCTGAAAGAGGCGCTCGGAGGCGTGCAACCACCCCATGGCGAAGCGCAGGTCCCGGTCCGTCTCCGCCCACACGTGCGGAACGCCGCGAGCGTCGAAGGTGATCTCGATCGGCGCGTCGAGACCCGCCAGCATGACCTCGCCGGCATACTGGGCGACCGATCGCGACAGCCACGCACGGCCGCCGAACCACGCCCCCGTCGCCGCGAGCGTGAGGGTGAGTACGATCACAGCAAGCCAACGGATCGGTCGCGACATGGGGCAGGGTGAGGCGGGAGCGGTCAAAGGGGCGCATTGGGCGGTTCGGGCACCGTTTGACGTTTCCCAAAGCGACTCGTCCCACAGGGACAGGCTGCCCGAAGCACGTCAAGTTCGTGGCGCACGGGCCGACGCTCAACTTCAAGATGGCTTTCTCAACCCCGTTCGTCGATCTGGCACGCGCGGAGACTCTTCGCACGTGTCGGTAAGCACCGATGCAGCCCCGAAGCGCACCGTCGCGATGGCGGGGCCACTGAGCCCTGCCCGCGAAGGCGTGGGGATACTGGTCGTGCTGGCCAGCGTGCTGATCGCCATTGTATTCGGTGTGGCCGTCTCGAACGGCCTGCTGATGCGCACGGCGGCGCTGACGGTGTTCGCCGTCGTCGTGCTCGCCGCCCTGGTGCCGGTCGCAGGACTGATCCTCGACAAGCACGTCTTCCCGTCCCTCAAGCGTTCCTGGACGATTCTGGCACTCGCCTTCGGCTCGCTGGCCGTTGCGTACATGGCCAGCAGTGGACTGCTCGGTGCAGGCAGCCGCGCACTACGGGACCCGCTGCACCTGCTGTTTCATCCACTGGTGTTCGTGGCGGTGGCCACGTTCCCGTGCGGCCTGAAAACCATGCTGGACCGCGTGCGGCTCATGCTCGACGTCGTGGTGACGTCCGGGGCCATGGCGACGATCACGCTGCTCGCGCTGCCCACCGCGTATGCGCCGCTCACGGGATTCGGCGCCGAACTGCCGGCCGGCCTCGGCATGGTGGGTGATGCGATGGTGCTCGCGGCCGCGATCACCCTGTGGCTCCGCGGCGCCGTCAGTCGGTGGAGCGATCCGCTGGCGCCGCTGGCCATGGCGGCACTCCTGCACGTGGGCGCCCAGCTCGCCGTCGGCGGCGGCGAGGGCAACGTGATCAGTCGAGTCGGCTATGGATTGAACGTGGTGCCGTTCGCGCTGCTCGGGCTTGCGGCCACGCGCCATCGTGCGTCGTTGATTACCGTCGGGATCCTGTGCGGCACGACGCGCCGACTCTCCTACCTGCCCACGATCGCGGCGGGCGCCGCGCTGTCCATGCTGCTCTGGGCCACCGTGTCGCCGACGCACGCGCCGAGCACGGCGGCCGTCGTGAGCGCCATTATCGTGGGACTCGCGGCGCTCGGGCGGCAGATTCTCGGGCTGCGCCAGGAGCTCGCCGAGCGCGAAAAGCACGCCATGGAGGCCGCCGATCGGCGACTCGCCGCCCTTGTGCACTACGGCGGGGACATGCTCTCGATCGTGGATCCCGACAGCACGGTGCGCTATGCGAGCCCTTCCCATCGACGCATCATGGGGCTCACGCCTGACGCGCTGGTCGGACGTCGGTTGATCGAACAGGTCCACGCGAACGATCTTGCAGCCGCCGAATCGTGTCTCACGCTGCTGCTCAACGGCAACGCGCAGCACGAAGCGTGCGTCGTGCGTCTGCGCGATGGCGCCGGTCGCTGGCGCTGGATCGAGTCGGTGGCCACGAACCTCATGCATGAGCCCTCGATCGGCGGCATCGTGATCAACAGTCGCGACGTCACCGAGCGCAAGGAGATGGAATCGCGGCTGCTCGAACAGGCGCTGCTCGATCCACTCACGCAGCTCGGCAACCGTCGTCTGCTCAGCGATCGTCTGTCCCATGCCCTGGCGCGGCGCACGCGTCGTTCCTCCGACGTGGCGCTGCTGCTGCTCGATCTCGATCACTTCAAGTTCGTCAACGACACGCTGGGGCATGCGAACGGCGACCTGCTGCTCGTGGCCGTGGCCGCGCGGCTACGCGGCGCGTTGCGCTCCGAAGATACCATTGCACGCCTCGGTGGCGATGAGTTCGCAGTGCTGCTCGAGGACCTCGAGCGCGCCGATGAGGCCGACGCTACCGCCGAGCGCATTCAACGCGCGCTTGAGCAGCCGTTCGTGCTCGCGGAGCGGGAAGTGTTCGTGCGCACGAGCATTGGGATCGCCTGGGCCACCGATGGGCAGTCGGTCGACGACTTGCTCACCGACGCGGATGTGGCGATGTACAGCGCCAAGAGTGCCGGTCGGGGGTGCACCGAGCGCTACTCGAGCGAGATGCGCGCCAGTGTGGCAGAGCGCCTCGAAGTGGAAGCCGATCTGCGGCACGCGCTGCAGCGTGAGGAACTCGACCTGCACTATCAGCCGGTCATTCATCTCGAGACGGGACGCATCGTCGGTGCCGAAGCACTCATTCGGTGGCGTCATCCTCTCAAGGGCGAGATGCTGCCGCTGCGCTTCATTCCCGTCGCGGAGGAGTCCGAGCTGATCGTGTCCATCGGCCAGTTCGTGCTACGGCAGGCGGCGCGCGATGCGGCACGCTTCCGCGCGAGCTCGCCCGATGCCACGGCGCTGCGGGTGGCCGTGAACCTTTCGGCGCGCCACTTCCTGTCGCCGGAGCTGGTGCACGAGGTGCGCGCCGTGCTCGAGCGCGAATCCATTCCCGGCTCCGCGCTCGCCATCGAACTCACGGAAACGGTGTTGGCGGACAACGAAGTCGTGATTGCGGAGCGCCTGCAGTCGCTGCGCGACCTCGGCGTGTGTATCGCGCTCGACGATTTCGGCACCGGGTACTCGTCGCTCAACTACGTGCGTCGGTTTCCAATCGATATTCTCAAGGTGGACAAGAGCTTCGTCTCGGGCGTGGGACACGACAGCTCCAACGATGGCGTCACACGTGCCATCGTGTCGATCGGCCGCAGTCTCTCGTTGCGCACCGTGGCGGAGGGCGTCGAAACGTTCGCGCAGATGGAGCGTTTGCGCGATCTCGGCTGCCTGCTCGCGCAGGGCTATCTCTTCTCGCCGCCGGTGGGACGCGACGCCTTCGAGGCGTTGCTGCACAGCTGGGATGGCGCACGCTTCGCGGCGTCATCGGCGTTCACCTTGGCCACCGGCGAGATCGACACGCGGCTCTGAGCGGCCGCCTCCGCGGTAGATTCCGGACAGACTTCCTTCCGGACCCGCTCATGATCACACGGCTGCACTTCTACATCGATGGCGCCTGGGTCGACCCCGTGCGCCCGCATCCCCACGACGTGGTGAATCCGGCCACTGAACGCCCGATCGCGCAGATCAGTCTGGGCAGCGATCAGGACGTCGATCGCGCGGTGCGCGCCGCACGGGCCGCCTTCCCCGCCTTCAGCGAGACCAGTCGCGACGAGCGGCTGGCGCTGCTCGATCGCATTATTGACGCCCTCGTGGCGCGTGAAGCCGACATGGCGGCCGCACTGACGCAGGAAATGGGTGCGCCCACTCGGCTGGCGCGCGGCGCCCAGGCCCCCGCCGCGGCAGCGCATATGCGCGTCGCGCGACAGGTGCTCGCCGACTTCGTGTTCGAGGAACCACGGGGACGCACGCTCATCCGCCGCGAAGCGATCGGGGTGTGCGGCCTCATCACGCCATGGAACTGGCCGCTCAATCAGATCGCGTGCAAGGTCGCACCTGCACTCGCCGCCGGCTGCACGATGGTGCTCAAGCCGAGCGAACTCGCGCCGATCAGCGCCATGCTGTTCGCGGACGCATTGCACGAGGCCGGTGTGCCCGCCGGTGTGTTCAATCTGGTCCATGGCGATGGCCCCACGGTGGGCGCTGCGATCGCCGCGCACGCGGACATCGACATGGTCTCCTTTACCGGCTCCACGCGCGCCGGTGTGGCCGTGGCCAAGGCCGCTGCCGACTCGGTCAAGCGCGTCACGCAGGAGCTGGGGGGCAAGTCGGCGAATGTCATTCTCGAAGACGCCGACCTCGAACGCGCCGTGACCGCGGGCGCGCGTGCCTGCTTCCTGAACGCCGGACAGTCATGCAACGCCCCCACGCGCCTGCTCGTGCCGCGCGCACGACTGGCCGACGCCGAAGCGGCGGCGCGCACCGTGGCCGAACGGACCGTCGTAGGTGACCCAACGGCCGACGGCGTGCACATGGGTCCGCTCGTGAGCGTGGCACAGCAGCAGCGCGTGCAGCAGCTCATCGCGGCCGGCGTCGCCGAAGGGGCACGACTGCTCATCGGTGGCGCAGATCGGCCCGCGCATCTGGAGCACGGCGCGTTTGTGGCGCCCACGGTGTTCAGCGACGTGCACAATCACATGCGCATTGCGCGCGAAGAGATCTTCGGCCCCGTCCTGTGCCTGCTCCCGTACGACACCGAAGCGGACGCGATCGCCATCGCGAACGATTCGCCCTACGGATTGGCCGCCTACGTGTCATCGGGAGACCCGGAACACGCCCTCCGCGTGGCTCGGCAGCTGCGCGCGGGGACCGTGCACGTGAACAGTGCCTTCGCCGACTACGCGGCGCCGTTCGGTGGCTACAAGCACTCCGGTAACGGCCGCGAATGGGGCGTGGAGGGGATGCTCGAATACCTCGAGGTCAAGGCCATGTTCGGCGCGGTGCCCCCGGCGGCGTGATGCTGGCTGCTTGACGCCAACGGCCACGGTACCGTATTCCTCAACGGTCCCTGACCGTTCGCATTTCCTGCACCCGCGTGTTCTGCCATGTCGCTCTCGAAGTCCGCTCGTCGCGCCCCCGTGGCGCTCGCCTTCACGGGCCTGCTGCTCGCCGGCTGCGGCGAGAGTCTCACCGACATGGTGTCGGAGACGATGGACGCCTGCATTGCTGCGCGAAATCCGGTGTTCGTGAGCGGTCGCGGCGCCGAGGCGCTCGATACGCCGCTGCCGGCGGAAGCGATGGCGACGGCGGAGCGCCTCAACTATACGCGCGCCTCGGAGATGTTCCAGGGCATCGCCAAGGAGGCCGGCGATCAGGTCACGCTCGTGTGCGCCCTCGACCTCTCATCGCGCTGGAAGCACGCCGAGGCGCGCAAGTTCATTGCGCGGTACGCCGAACATCCCGATGCCGCGGTCGCTGCGGCTGCGCGCCGTCTGTCCGAACGCTGAGACGATGACGTCGCTCGACGCGCTGTGGCTGCCGTTCACGCCCAATCGCGCGTTCAAGCGGGCGCCGCGCCTGTTGGTGGCGGCCGAGGGCATGTACTACCGAGACGCTGACGGGAACTCGGTGCTCGATGCGACCTCGGGGCTGTGGTGCGTGAACGCCGGCCACTGCCGTCCACCGATCGTGCAGGCCATCCAGCGCGCGGCTGCGACCCTCGACTACGCGCCCGGCTTCAACATGGCGCACCCCGCCGCGTTCGAGCTGGCCGACCGACTCACCGCGATTGCGCCGGCGGGGCTCGAGCGTGTGTTCTTCACCAACTCCGGGTCGGAGTCGGTGGATACGGCGCTCAAGATCGTGATGGCGTATCACGCCGCACGCGGCGATACGAAACGACGGCGGTTCGTGGGGCGTGTGCGCGGCTATCATGGCGTGGGTTTCGGCGGGATCTCGGTGGGCGGGCTGGAGAACAATCGGCGCGTGTTCGCCTCGCATCTGCTGCCGCACACCGATGCGCATCTGCCTACGACGCACGGTCTGCCCGAGAACCTGTTTGCGCACGCACAGCCGACGCACGGTGCACATCTGGCGGATGCGCTCGAGGAGATCGTCGCCATACATGGCGGCGACACGATCGCCGCGGTGATCGTGGAGCCGATGGCCGGGTCGGCGGGTGTGCTGGTGCCACCCGTGGGCTACCTGGAACGATTGCGCGCGCTGTGCGACGCGCACGGTATCCTGCTCATCTTCGACGAAGTCATCACGGGGTTCGGACGGCTCGGTGCTGCGTTCGGCGCCACGCGATTCGGTGTGACGCCCGACCTCATGACGCTCGCCAAGGGGATCACCAACGGCGCAGTGCCGATGGGCGCCGTGCTCATGCAGCGCGCGCTGCACGATGCCGTGCTCGACGCGAGTGCCGGCGGCATCGAGTTCTTTCACGGCTACACCTACTCCGGCCATCCGCTGGCCTGTGCGGCGGCGATCGCCACGCTCGATGTGTATCGTGACGAACAGCTCTTTGATCGCGCCGCTCAGCTCGCCCCGGCGTGGGAAGCGGCGGTTCACGCACTGCGCGGCGAACCGCACGTGATTGACATTCGGAACCTCGGCCTGGTGGCGGGCATCGAGCTCGAGCCGCGCGTCGGCGCCCCTGGTGCACGTGGCGCCGAGATCATGGCCGCCTGCTTTCAGGCCGGCGTGCTGATCCGTGTCACGGGTGACATCATCGCGCTCTCGCCGCCGCTGATTGTGGAGCCGGCGCAGATCGAGCAGATCATCGCGGTAGTGCGCGAGGCGCTGCGGCGACTCGCCTGACTGCGCGGCATTGCCGCCAAGTAGCACACCGGCGCCAGAATCCGCTATCTTTCAGGATTGCGCCGGAATGCCTGGCGCGCGACCACGCTTCCGTACCTGCCCGTGTCCCACTCGCCCCACGATTCCGCCGCTGCGCGTCCCGACGCCCCCGCCCCGGCGCCCGACCTCCTGGCGCTGGCGGAGCGCGCTCGCGACGCGGCGGCCTTGCTGGAAGCGGTGGCGTCGGATCGGGCGCTGCTCGCCGCGCTCGGCGAAGACGATCGCACGCGCCTGCTGCGCGCCGCAGGCGAAGTGTCGCGCCCCGATGCCGTGGCCCGACGCCGTCTCGTGAAGGCCACGCGCAACCAGCGCAAGCAGGAGCGCACGCAGCGCGCCGAGTCGGTGCTGCAGGAAACGGGCATTCGCAAGCTGCGTCGCGAAGAGGTGTTCATCACGCCGCGTCTCTTTGCGCCGTCGGACTTCGAGCAGGAGACGGTCGACGAGGAGCCGCACTTCCAGCCGGCCCCCGAGCGGCTCAACTGCTACGTGTGCAAGCAGGACTACACCGCGCTGCACCACTTCTACGATCAGCTCTGCCCCTCGTGCGCCGCGTTCAACTACGCCAAGCGCACCGAATCGGCGGACCTCTCCGGCCGCGTGGCCCTGCTCACCGGCGGGCGCGTGAAGATCGGCTATCAGGCCGGTATCAAGCTGCTGCGGGCCGGTGCGCATCTCATCGTCACCACGCGATTCCCGCGCGACTCCGCCATGCGCTACGCGGCCGAGCCGGACTTCGCCGAATGGGGACATCGCCTCGAGATCTTCGGGCTCGATCTGCGGCACACGCCCAGCGTGGAAGCGTTCTGTCAGCAGCTGCTCGAGTCGCACGATCGTCTCGATTTCATCGTGAACAACGCCTGCCAGACCGTGCGTCGCCCGCCCGATTTCTATCAGCACATGATGGACGCCGAGACGGCGGCGTTGCACGCCATGCCGGAGCCAGTGCGCCGACTGGTGGGCACGTACGAAGGCGTGCGCGGCTACCGCATGCTCCCCGAGGGCGGCACGGAGCCCGGCGTGGCGGCCACCGAGCTGCGCGATGCCGTCGGGCTCACGCATGCCGCACAGCTCTCGCAGCTGCGACTCCTGGCCGAAGAGCACGAGGCCCAGCAGGCACTCTTTCCGGAGGGTCGTCTCGATCAGGATCTGCAGCAGATCGACCTGCGCGAGCGCAACTCGTGGCGGTTGCAGATGCATGAAGTGCCCGCCGTGGAACTGCTCGAGGTGCAGCTCGTCAACGCCGTCGCCCCGTTCCTGCTCAACGCGCGGCTCAAGCCGCTCATGCTGCGCACCCCGGAGCGCGACAAGCACATCGTGAACGTGTCAGCGGTGGAGGGGCAGTTCTACCGCCGCTTCAAGACCACGCGGCATCCGCACACGAACATGGCGAAGGCCGCCCTCAACATGATGACGCGTACGTCAGCGCCCGACTATTTCGCCGACGGCATTCACATGAACAGCGTGGACACCGGCTGGGTCACCGACGAGGACCCGGTGCAGATCGCCGCACGCAAGACGGCGGAGCATCGCTTCCATCCGCCGCTCGACATCGTGGACGGTGCGGCGCGCATCGTCGATCCGATCATCGATGGGGTGAACACCGGACGCCACGTCTGGGGGCAGTTCCTCAAGGACTACGTGCCGACCGACTGGTAACACGCCGGTGGCATTGGGTGTCACGTTTGACGCGTGAGGGCGAGCGCGTGGTGACGGTGCTCGCCGACGGCTCGTCCTCTCGGAGACCGCTTGTCTCCTGCCCTCCGTCGTGTGTTTCATGGCCCGCCTCTCAACTGAAGATGTCGTAGCGCCCCGCGCGGACGCAGCGGAGCGAGCCACGCGCGCACGCATCGGATTCACTGTCGTCGAGCTGGCTGTGGTGATCGTGCTGCTCGGCATCATGTTCGCGCTGGCGCTCCCCAAGGTGCGGGTGGACAGCGCAGCCGTCGATACCGCAGCGCGAACGATCAACCTGGCCATCATGACGGCCCAGCGTGACGCCGTGTCCCGTGGGCACAACGTGCTCGTCACGTTCGATGCCAGCGAACACACCACGCGGTCCACGTGGGACCTCAACAACAACGGCGTACCCGATGCGGGCGAGAAGCGTCGCCCCTTCCTCGTCCCAGAGACCGTGCGATTCGGTCGCCCTTCCTCCGTGCCCGGACTGGACGGTGATCTCTCCGATCCGTCCGAAACGGTCACCCTGATTCTGCAGCGCAACGGCGCCGTCAGCCGCGCGCGCATCATCTATCTCACCTCGGCTCGCGCACTCGCGGGCGGTGAGCACGCCGACGCGCGGGCCTTGCGCATCACGCGTGCCACCGGGCGACCGGTCTGGTTCGCGTGGACCGGCACCGAATGGAGGCAAGCCTCGTGACTCGTCGCGTCTCGCGCCGCGCTCGTCGCGGTTTTTCGCTGGTGGAAATCATCGTCGCGCTCACGCTGCTTGTCGGTGTGGTGCTCGCGATGGCCATGTCGAGTACGACCACGTCGCACAGCGTCTCCGATGCCGGCGCACGCAGTCGCGCCAACGCGATCGCCGACCAGCAGATCTCGCTGGCGCGCGTATGGAACTCCTACAGCACACTCAGTGATCTCTCCAACGGCAGCTACAATGTGGCGAGCGATGGGCTCACGCCCTCAACGGCCGTGGTGGTTGATTCTACCAATGGGGTCCGGCTCACCACGGTGACCGTGACCGTCGCCGGCGCACCGGGCAGCGGGTTGACGCACCCCGTCGTGCGTCGCATCACCATCGCTGCACCATGATCCATTCGCGCACATCCCGCGCACGTCGCGGCGCCTCTCTGGTGGAGTTGCTGGTCACGATGGTGATCTTCGGCATCGTGATGGCGGCCGCGTTCGGCTTCCTGCTCGTGCAGACCCGTGGCTATCGCACGGTCGCCACGCGCACCGAGCAGGTGCAGAACGCGCGCTTCGGACACGATATCCTGCGTCAGGAAATTCGCACGGCGGGCACCAATGTCGTCGACGCTCAGCCGCTCGCGGTGTACGCCTCGGACAGCGTGTTCGCATTCAACGCCGATCTGCTCACGAACCTGCTCGACAGCACGCTCTTCACGGGCGCGATCTACGTCGACCCGTATGCCAGCGATGCCGAGGCCTCGGCACTCACGACCGAAGCGCCGATCGTGATTCCCGGGTCAACCTTCAGCTATCCGCTGGCCGACTACAGCAGCGTGCTCGGTACGATTGGCGAAGCGGAGACGGTGGTCTTCTTCTTCACGCCCGATCCGGAGCATGATGACCCGGACGCGTATCAGCTGATGCGTCAGGTCAATGGCAACGCGCCGGAACTCGTGGCCAACGGATTGCGTCAGGTCGAAAACACGCCATTCTTTCGCTACTGGTATGACCCCTCGCGCTACGACGTGAACGCGTCTGCACTGATGCGCGTCCCCGAGGCCTGGTTGCCGATGGCGAAGTCGGTGCCCACGCGTGGCACACCTCCCGATACCGGCACGGCGGTGTCCACGCGCATCGATCAGTTGCGTGCCGTGGAGGTCACGTACGAAGCGGCGAGTCGCAGCGACGGCACGCGCGAAGTCATTCAGTACATGATCCCGATGCCCAATATCGGCGCCGAGCGTGCGGTTCGCGCCTGTGGTCGTCCCCCCTTGCCCCCGTCGGCGCCTACCGCGGTCTGGAACGCGGACAGTGCGGCCGTGATGCTCGCCTGGCCGAATGCCACCGACGACGGTGGCGGCGAGGATGATACGCTGCGCTACGTGTTGTGGCGTCGCCTCGCCGGTGCAACCACGTGGCGCAATCCGATCGCGACGGTGGGCGCCGTCGCCGGCACGAGCACCTACGCATATCGCGATGGTGGTGTCGAGGTCGGCTTCAATCACCTTTATCAATACGTGCTGGCCGTGCAGGACTGCACGCCGAATCTGTCCACGCTCTCCGGCGTGGTGGGAGTGACGGTACCATGATGCCTTCCCGAGGTCTGTCGCGCCCCCGTCGGCCCCGTCGCGGCTTCGCGCTGATGGCCGTGATTCTGGTGTCGGTCGTGGCCGCCACGATCGCGTTGGCGCTTTCGATGCTCTCGATGTCCAACGTGCTCATCCAGAGCGCTTCCGAGCGTGCCATGTCAGTGGATGATGCGGCGCTTTCGGGGCTCGAAATCGCGAGGGCGCGGCTCAACGCGCGACTCGATACCGTGCCCGTCACCGGATACGCCACCATCGAAAACGGGGTCACGGTCACGGGCGCGCCCCAGCCCATCACGCGCACCACCTGGGTGGCGCGCATCGGCAACTCCGATTCGCTCGACGTGGGTGGTGAATACGGCGTGCAGGGCGAAATCGTGTCGCGCACGGTGGATGCGAGCGGCAACACGGCCGTGCGTCGAGCGCTGATGTTTCAGCAGTCGTTCGCCCGCTACGCCTACTTCACCGACATCGGCACCAATCCCGGCGGCACCATTCTGTGGTTCGCCAACGGGTGGACGGCGCAGGGACCGCTGCACTCCAACGATTCGCTGTACATCTGGGACGGGACGTATCCGCAGGCCGTGTTCCGCGATGATGTCACCACGGCCAAGGGCATCCTCAATCGTGGCAAGGGGTGGTTCCAGAAGCCGCCGCCGCGCGAAGGGGTGAGCCGCATCGAACTCCCGTCCACCGCCGAGCTCAATGTTGTCCGGAACATTGCGCAGCGCGCCGGCTATGTGTTCACGCCGTCCTTCACCACTGGTGACTCGGCCACCGTCACCATGCGCATCGAGTTCGTCCCCGTGGACATCGACGGTGACGGCCTGACCACGGGCCCGGACGAAGGCTTCTTTCGCGTGTATCAGATGCGCCCCGCCATGCCGAACGGCAACGGATGGGCCATGGCGCGCACGCCGGCGCCTCCGACTACCGGTGTGCCCGTGCACAGTGGCTCGACCACCACGCTCGACAGTCTGCTGTATGCGCGAAACTGCGGGGTGACGACGATGGTCGGCGGTCGCGTCGCTACGCCCACCACTTTTGCCGCCATCGCACCGCTGGCGGCCGGTACCTACCGCCAGCGCATGCGTGCCAAGCAGGATGCCTTTGATCACGCGAACGCGCGCTGCTTCCTCGGCGGTGATCCGCGCCTCACGCCCACCGGCACCTTCGTGGCGAGCGATGCGGCCGGTGACTGGCTGCCGCGCACCAGCGGCACCGTGCCTGCTGCTGTTGCCGCGCGCGCCGATGGCGACTACTTGTGGCCGCTGAGTCCGCGCTTCAATCCCGATTTCCGTGGTGTGATCTTCGCCGAAGGACGCGTGGGCGTCAGTGGCACCGTGCGGGGACGCATCACGCTCGTCAGTCGCGACAACATGGTCGTGCTGCACGAACTGCGGCAGGCGGTCGACCCGTCCACCACGAGCGGATCGTGCACACCCGATGATGACATCGTCGGCCTGTTCAGCGGTCGGCATGTCTTGTGGGCCGACAATGCGCTGCAGACGCCGCAGCAGCGGCGTGACAACTCCGGCAACGGCACCGCCTGGCTTGCGGCGCGCCGGGACTTCGATCCCTCGCCCAGCCGTCCGGACCTCGCCGTGCATGCGGTCGTGTTGGCGCTCGGCTCGATCGCCACGGAACGTGCGTCACCGCCGGCGGGTCTGGCCGCGGCATCCTACGTGCACCGCGGAACCGTTCGGCAGGTTGGCGGTAGGATTCAGTCTCGTGCCGGGCAGGGTGGAACCATGAGTGGTGGTTTCCTGCACGGCTATGTGAGCGACATTTCGTTCAACCAGTGCGCCCTGCGATTCCCGCCTCCGTACTTTCCCACCACGGGCCACTGGTCTCGTGGTCAGTTCTTCGAGATCAATCCGGTCGGCTTCGCCCCATCGAGCTGGTTCGCGGGGCGCTGACCGTACGCGGGTGGCGCTGTGCGGTCAGCGCCGTCACGCTGGCGCTCGGCTCGGCCGCGTCGATCGAGGCACAGGGGGCGCCGCGGGTGCTTCGCGAGTCGCGCGAAGCGTACGCCGCCGCGCCCATGCTTGCGACCGAGCGCGTGCGGTCCTGGTGTGACGATCCGAATGCGGACGGCTGCGATGTGCGCATGTTCGCCTTCGCGCGACTGCTGCCCGATGGGGGCGTCGTGGTAAGCGATCGTGAGCCGCCCGTGCGACGCTTCAGCGCGAGCGGTGCACGGCTCGCCGATATCGCGCGTCGTGGCGGTGGCCCGGGTGAGTTGCGCAACATCATCGCCATGCGGCTGCTCGGCACCGATTCGGTGCTGCTCTTTGCCAACAACGAGATGCGACTCGTGCGCGCCTCGCTCGACGGACGGGGCGGCAGCAGCGAGACCGTGATGCCGCCAATGACGGTGCAGGACATGGACTTCCTCGGCACACAGCTTGCCGCGTGGACCGCTGGCCGCGTCACGCGTGCGGGCGAGGAGGCCACCGGCGCCGTGCTGGAGGTCTTCGCCGACTCCACTCGCAACCGTGTGCGCTTCACCTACGAGCTCCCGTCGCAGCACGAAGCTGGAAGTGGCGAGTTCGTACGGCCGCTCGCGCCGTTGGCCGCGGTGCCACGCACCGTGCTCGGTGCCGGTGGTGACGCGGCCTATACTGCGGCCTCGACGTACTCGGTGCACGTCGTGCCAGCCGAAGGCGAGCGCTGGACGCTGACGGTCGACCGTCCCGCTCGTCGCATTACGCGCGCCGAACGGGACAGTGTTGTACGCACCGTACGCGATCGCGCGACTCGACTGGCACGCGATCCGCGACTCAAGGGGGCCGCCGCACAGGCCGAAGAAGGGTTGCGGCAGCTGCCGACGCGCCATGCGGCCATCACCGGATTGGTCGTGCTGCGCGACGGCTCCGTCTGGGTGCGGACCATGCCGGAGGCCGGTGCGTCACGAGTGCGCTGGGACGCCTTTGCTCGGGACGGCACACGCATCGGACAGCTCGCCTTGCGGCTGCAGGAGCAGCTGCTCGATGGCGAGGCGTCGTCGCTGCTCGTCGGGCGGATCGATGATGCCGGTGTGCCCACGCTGACGCTGTACCGCGTCGTGCGCACGGAGCGCGAGTAGCCGGCGCAGGATCGAGCGGCGACGCCGGAGCGCGCGGTCGGCCCCGATGGGGGCCACGGCAAACCGTGTGGGGGCCAGCGAGGGCGCGTGCAACACGTGCAGTGGGTCGCCGAGGCGCACGGCATATCGGATCTGACGCGTGCCGGCGACGAGCGGGAGGTGGGCGACAAGCGTGCCGTCACCCCACCAGCAGACATGGCTCGCGTGCGAAGGGCCACCGGGGCCGGTGCTGGCACGCAGGCCTACTGGGACAACCGGGACGCCGGCGCGTACCGCGGCTTCGAAGAACGGCGATCTGAAAGGCAGGACTCGCGAACCGTCGCTCGTGGTGCCCTCCGCGAAGAGGACAACCGACCGGCCGCACGACAATCGCGAGGCGACCTGCGCCACGGTGCGCAGCAATCCACGGGTCGGCGCGCGCTCCACCAGCACGGTATCCGTTGCGCGCACGATGCGACCAATCAGTGGCCAGCGCGCCACGTCCGCCTTGGCCACCAGCACGCACTCCGGCAACGCGACGAGTAGTACCAGCACATCGAGCCAGCTCATGTGGTTGCAGGCGTAGAGCACCGGTGTGTGCGGACGTGGCCCCGCCACGAGCACCCGCACGTGCAGCGCGCGCAACAGCCTGGCAGCGAACGAACGCAGTGCGGCGCGACCTCGCGCGTCACGTGTGGTGGCGTCGCGGAATGGTGCATGCGCCCACGCCAGGCGGGCCACGCCGGCGATCATGACTGGCGCCAGCGTGCCGATGCGGAACGCGGCGCGGGTGAAGGACCACGCGTTCCGTGAGCGCGTCGGTGATCGGCGCGCCTTCGGCAGCTTCGCCTGCAAGCGCCGCCACGGAGCGCTCGGCGCGTGCGACATGGGCCACGTCATGCGAAGAACGAGTGAAACGTGCGATGATCGAGCGCATGAATGTCGAGCAGCACGAGGCAGTCGGTGGTGCCGAACTCACGATCGATCGCTGGCGGTCCGCAGACGCGCGCCCCCAGCGACAGGTAGCCCTCGAAGAGCGCGGGCAGCGGGGCGGGCACGGTCGAACTCGGCATGGGTGCCGTGCGGCCGTTGTCCGCCAGGGCACGGGTATGCGGTCGCGGCCGCACGAGGATGTCCGGGTGCAGCGCCTCGCGCGCGTGCAACGTGCGCCACGTGTCGTGCGCGATGGCGTGGTCCGTGCCCGGGAGTGAGCAGCAGCCGAACAGATACCGCTTGCCGTTCCACTGCAGATAGCGCGCGAGACCGCGCCACAACAGACGCAATACGCGCCCATTGCGATGGGCGGGTGCCACGCACGCGCGCCCGATCTCGACCGAATCGGCCAGTACACGCGAAGGCACGGTGGCCAGTTCGAACAGGGTGGCGCCGTAGAAGCCGTGCCGTGTGGCCGCCATCAGCGCGGTTTGCAGGCGGTACGTGCCCACGACGGTGCCGCTCGTGCGGTCCTCGATCAGCAGGTGATGAAACGACGGATCCCGCTCGTCGGCATCGAGTCCCGTCGCCGCCGACGCGGCCAGCCCTTCGCCCAGCTCCTCGTTGAACACCGCGAAACGCAGGCGCTGCACGGCATGCAGGTCGAGCCGGGTCCAGGCGAAGCGCAGCCGGTAGCGACCTGCGTCGAGGACACCGGGGGGGATACCGTCGGGGAAGTGCGGAAAGACCTCGGTCTCGACGGCATCCAGCTCGGGCGCGGCCAGCATCGGCCGCTCCGGCATCACGTGGGGCATGACCACTCCTGGACAGGGGGGACACCGCATTCCGGCGACCCGCACAGGATCGGGTCGGGACGTTTCGGGCGAGTGGTGGTCCCGCAACGCGCGCGTCCCGGGTGCGCCACGGTTTCGTTGCACACGCGTTGCCCTGCAGCCCGCGGCGGCGCACCTTTCCGGCATGCCACAGTACGTTGACCCCCGCATCCCGCGCCGCCTTGGTGGCTGGCGCAGCCCGGCCCTCGGCCTCGACATGCCCATCGTGCACTACGGATGGGGTGGACAGCCGGTGCTGCTCTTTCCCACCGCCGCGGCCGATTATCTCGAAAACGAGCGCTTCTGGCTCGTGAAGGCCATCGAGCCGCTGCTGCTCGCCGGCCGCGTGCAGGTCTTCTCCATCGACAGCATCAATCGGCTGGCGTGGATGGATCGCAAGCTGCACCCGATCGAGTCGGCACGGCGCCAGACGCTGTATTCGCGCTATGTCGAAGACGAAGTGGCGCCGTTCATGCGCCATGTGGTCGGCGATCCGAGCGCCCGCGCCATCACCACCGGCGCGAGCTTCGGCTGCTTCTACGCGGCCACGGCGCTCTTCCGACGCCCCGATCTCTTTGGCGGGCTCATCGGCATGAGCGGATTCTACGATCTGTCGCCCAGCTACTTCAAAGGGCTCAGCAACGAAGACGCGTACTTCAACAACCCCATGTGGTTCGTGGCCAACCTCGGGGGCCCCGGCCTCGAGACGTTGCGTCATCAGACCCGCATTGCGCTCGTGGCCGGACAAGGCGCGTACGAGGCTCCGGAGGCCACGCGTGCCTTTCACGACCTGCTCGATCGCAAGGGCATTGGCCACATCTTCGATCTGTGGGGGCATGATGTGAACCACGACTGGCCGTGGTGGCGCAAGATGCTGCCGCACTACCTCGAGCGCCTGGGATGCTGACGCGCGTGCGTGCCGTCGTGCTGGCCGCGACGCTGCTCGCCACTGCCGGCTGTGCACAGGCGACCGCGCGCCGTTCGGCCGATGACACGCAAACGTTGCGCAATGCCGATCTCGACACGCGCCTCGCGCACGTGCACGCGCTGTTGAAAGACGTGCCGCTGGTGGATGGACACAACGATCTGCCGTGGGCCATGCGCGAGTTTGCTGCGTCGCCCCTCGATCTCGATGCGTACGATCTCACGCGCCCCACGCCGGGCCACACCGATCTCGCCCGCCTGCGCGCCGGGCGCATTGGTGGACAGTTCTGGTCCGTGTACGTACCCGGTGAAGTGCGAGATTCCGGCTACGCGCGCGTGCAGCTTGAACAGATCGACATCGCGCGCCGCACCATCGCGCGCTACCCCAACGACTTCGCGTGGGCGCTTACCGCTCAATCCGTGCGCGACGTGCATCGCACCGGACGCATCGGCTCGCTGCTCGGCATGGAAGGCGGTCACGCCATCGAAAACTCGCTCGGCGCGCTGCGTGCCTACTACGACCTCGGCGCACGCTACATGACGCTCACGCACAACGTCACGCTCGACTGGGCCGACGCCGCCGGTGATGTGCACAAACACGGCGGACTTACCGCGTTCGGCAAGGAAGTCGTGCGCGAGATGAATCGACTGGGCATGCTCGTGGATCTCTCACACACCTCGCCCGGTACCATGAGTGATGCGCTCGATGCGACCGAGGCGCCCGTCATCTTCTCGCACTCCAATGCGCGCGCCCTCACCAACGTGCCGCGCAACGTGCCCGACAGCATTCTGCAGCGGCTCCCCGCCAACGGCGGTGTGGTGATGATCACCTTCGTGCCAGGCTTTGCGTCGCAGCGCGTGGCCGACTGGAATGCACGGCTCGATTCCGTGCGTCGCGCCGCAGGCACGGACGCCGATGCGCAGTTTCAGGCCGTCGCCGCGTTCCGTCAGGCGTCACCGTTGCCGCGCGCGGTGCTTGCCGATGTGGCCGATCATCTCGATCACGTGAAGCGCGTGGCCGGTGCGGCACACGTGGGCCTCGGCGCCGACTACGACGGCATCACCGATGTGGTGCAGGGTCTCGAGGATGTGTCCAGGTATCCCGCGTTGCTGGCCGAGCTCGTGCGTCGTGGGTGGACCGATGACGAACTGCGCGGTCTGGCTGGCAACAACGTGTTGCGTGCACTCGAGCGCGCGGAGCAGGTCGCCGCGCGTTTGCAGCGCGAACGGCCCGCCTCCACGAAGACCATTCGCGCGCTCGATGGCGTGCGTCCGTAGTCACCGGTCCACGGACCACCGCAACGCAGGAGCTGTGCTGATGCACTCCACACCACGAGTCGTTCCCTCGCCGAACCGTCGCCCGGCCAACGGCTGGTGCCATGCCACGGTGCGCGCGTGCGCCGTCGCGCTGATCGCCGCCGCGCCATTCGCCGCCGCACCACTCGCTGCGCAGCAGGGACAGCCGCCGCGCCCGCCTGTGCCTGCCGCGGCCGCCAGCTCGATTGCCAGCGTCGAGGTGCGCCTCGGCGGGCGCGTCATCGCCGGTCGCTGGTTTCCCACGGCGGCCCCGCTCGCCGGCCCTGCGGTCATTCGCATCGAATACGGCCAACCGCACGCGCGCGGACGCGCCGTGATGGGTGCGGCGCTCGTACCGATGGACAGCGTGTGGCGCTTCGGGGCCAATCTTGCGACGCACCTCACCACCGACGTCGATCTCGATATCGGCGGCACCACCGTGCCGCGCGGCGCATACACGCTCTTTGCCCTGCCTTCAGCGTCTGGGTGGAAGCTGATCGTGAACCGGCAGACGGGGCAGTGGGGCACCGACTACGATGCCAGCCTGGACCTCGCGCGCGTGAATCTCGAGCAGCGCACGCTCACCGACGCGATGGAGAGCTTCACCGTGTGGCTGATTCCCAATGTGTCGCCGCAGGGACAGCCGCCTGAACCCGCGAGCGGTGTGCTGCGCTTTGCGTGGGAGCGCACGGAGCTGTCTGTCCCGTGGCGGGTCGTGCTCCCCTGAGCACCACGCGAGCGCCGCGACTGCGTCACGCGGCGCTCGTTCCCTACGGACGAAGTGGCAACGACGGGAGAAACGTGGGCGCACGTCGCGCGCGCACCTGCTGTTCAAAGCTGTACGCCACTTTGAGCAGCGTGCCCTCGCTCCAGGCAGGCCCCATGAACAGCATGCCGACCGGCAGCCCCATCACGTCGCCCGCAGGGACGGTGATCGTCGGATAGCCCGCCGCTGCCGACGTCACAAACGGACCCAGCGTCGAGTTGTCGCCGAGCAGCAAATCGGCCAACCAGGCGGGGGACGTCGTGGGCGCCACGATCGCGTCGAGCCGATCTTTCGCGATCGTCGCGTCGATGCCGCCGCGCCGCGACAGCTGACGCACCATGCCGAGCGCTTCGATGTACTCCATACTGTCGAGTGAGCCTTTGCTCTCGGCGTACAGAAACGTCTCCTGGCCGAACCACTGCATCACCTGATCGCTGTTGCGCTCGTTGAACGCGATCAGGTCGCGCAGCGACTTGATCGGCGACTTCGGGCCGAGTGAGGCGAAGTACTCGTTGAGCGAGGCCTTGAGCTCGTAGGAGAGGACCTCCGCGTCGAAGCTCCAGATGACCTCGGCATTTTCCAGCGTCACCGGGTCGACGATCACGGCGCCGGCGGCGCGCATGGCGTCGAGGGCGCGTTCGATCACGCGGTCGGACACCAGACTCTCGCCGAACAGGTTACGCGCCACGCCAATGCGGGCGCCGCGCAATCCGTCCGGGTTGAGAAACGTGGTATAGTCGGCCGACCGACGGATGCTGCCCTCGGTAGTGGCCTTGTCGCGCGGGTCCGGGCCGGCAATCGCGGAGAGCAGCATGGCGGCGTCGCGCACGGTGCGACACATCGGGCCCGCTGTGTCCTGCGTGTACGATACCGGAATGATGCCGGCGCGGCTCACCAATCCCACCGTGGGCTTGATCCCCACAATTCCGCACAGTGCCGACGGCGAGACGATGGACCCCATGGTCTCGGTGCCGATCGCGGCTGGCGCCAGGTTGGCCGAGACGGCCGCGGCCGTGCCGGAGCTGGAGCCACCAGCGCTGCGATCGAGTGCGTACGGATTGCGGGTGAGGCGCCCGCGTCCGCTCCATCCGCCAATCGACGCACGGCCGCGCGCGTTGGCCCACTCGCTCATGTTCGACTTGCCGAGAATGATGCACCCCGCCGCTCGCAGCCGTTCCACGAGGAATGCGTCGCGTGGGGCGAACGACTCGGCGAGGGCCAGCGAGCCCGCGCTCGTGTGCATTTTGTCCGCGGTCCCGATGTTGTCCTTCACGAGAATCGGGATGCCGTGCAGCTCGCTGCGCTTGCCCTTGGTCCGCCGTTCCTCGTCGAGCGCATCCGCGATGGCCAGTGCGTCGGGGTTGAGCTCGAGGATCGTGTTCAGGGCAGGACCGCGCCGATCGAAGCGTTCGATCGTGGCGATGTACTCTTCCACGATCATGCGTGACGTGAGGCGCCCCGTATCCATGCCTTCGGCGAGCTCGCTGAAGGTCACCTCGAGCAGCGGGACGTTCGGCCGCGTGCCAGCGGGCTCGATCGCAGAGGTGGCAAGCAAGGCCGCGGCCCCCTCCGTGCTCGCCCACGGCAAGGCCAAAGCGGTCGCCGCCGTGGCAGCGCTTCCAAGAAATCGCCGACGGTTGACCGCGTCGGCTCCGGGGAACGTTCGATGTTCAGACACTGTGGGGGCGCTCGGGGTGCGACGCCCCCTGATCCTCGGGGGCGTCAAACTGTACGCTGACGTACGTCCGAGTACCCTCCGACGTTAAGACTTCCTCGCACGGGGGAGGGCGGCGCGGTGTCGATCACCGTGGGGACTGACCGACCGCGATCCCCCGACAGGCCGCGGTTACTGATTTGCTCAAGTTGACAGTGTTAGGTTAACGATGTTACATTTTGAAAATGAGCTCTTCTCTGCGCACACCACCCTCCGGCTCCCTCGCTCGGCGCGAACGGCAACGTGAGGAAACCCGCGCCCGCATCCTCGATGCGGCTCGCGAGCTGTTTGTGCAGAACGGGGTGGCCGCCACCACCATGCGCGCCATCGCGGCGCGCATCGAGTACACCCCCACCGCGATCTATCACCACTTTCGCGACAAGGACGCCCTGATCGAGGAGCTCTGCTATCTCGATTTTCGCGCGCTGGCGGGGGCGCTCGTGCGCATTGGAGAGATTCCCGATCCCATTGAGCGGATCCGTCGCATGGGCCTGGCCTACCTGGACTTCGCGCTCCAGAATAGGGGTCAGTATCAGTTCATGTTCATGACACAAACGAATCACATAGCCATTGATTCGAGTCGGATGGAGAAAAACAATCCGGAGCAGGATGCCTACGGTTTCCTCGTCTCGACGGTAGAGGAGGGGCTCAAGAAGGGGCTCTTCCGTGCCGAGTTCCAGGATGCGCATCAGCTCGCGCAGCTGCTCTGGGGTGGTTTGCACGGGCTGGTAGCCCTGCATATCGCCAAGCACGACGACCCGTGGATCGAGTGGCGCGATCCCGGCACCACCACCCGCCTTGCCATTGACGTGATGATCCGCGGCACCCGACGCGGGTAGCCTCCCCTCCCACTCACCCCCGCCCGCCGCCCCGCCCAGACGGGGCGATTTTCGGCCACCATACCTAACAATGTTACACATTCTATCCGTGTTTTCAGCTCGCCGATGCTGGCGTGCGATCGCGCTGCTCGCGCTGGGGGCCACCGCTGGCCGCCTCTCCGCCCAGCCGGCCCCACCCGCCGAACCACCTCCCGGGACCGCCGCCGAGCTGCTCGATCAGCTCGTGCGCGAAGCGCTCAGTCGCAATCTCGCCCTGGCCCAACGCACCCTCACCGCCCACCAGGGCGAGAGCGGGGTGCAACAGGCGCGCGGCGTCCTGCTCCCCACGCTCGGCCTGGACGCCCGCTATTCCGAGTTCTCCGGCGTGGTGAACATCGGTGACTTCATCAACCCGGCGTACGCGGCGCTCAACCAGCTTATCGGGCAGGACCGCTTCCCCACCAACGTCGCGGCCACCCTCCCCTTCCGGCAGGAGACGCGCCTCCGCGCCACGCAGCTGCTGTACAATCAGGCCGCCATCGAGCAGTGGCGACTCGCCCGCACGCTCGCCGGCGTGACCGACGCGCAACGCGATCAGGCCGCCCGCGAGCTCGTGGGTGATGTGCAGATCGCCTGGCTGGGTCTCGCCGGTGCCACGCGCGTGGTCGATGTGTACGCCGCCTCGCTCGCCGTGCTCGATGAAAACGTACGCGTGGCCGAACGCCTCACCGCCAACGAGCAGGGCACCGTAGACGCCGTGTATCGGGCTCGCGCCGATCGCGAGGAGCTGGCTCAACAACTCGCCGACGCCGAACGGCAGCGCGACGCGGCGCGACGCCTCGTCAACCTCCTGCTCGATCGGGACGACGACACCCCCATCCTGGTGCTCGACGACAGCACGCTCGTGCGCCCGCTGCCCGCTGACCGGGACGCGACGCTCGCCACTGCGCTCGTGCGCCGCGAAGAGCTGGTGCAGGCCGGGCTCGGCGTGAAGGCCGCCGATCAGCAACGGCGACTTGCCAGCAGCGCCTTCCTCCCCAATCTCGCGCTCGCGGCCGACTGGGGCATTCAGGGCGATCGGTATCGCTTCGATGGCAGCGGCAACGTGGCGCTCGCCTCCGTGGTGCTGCAGTGGAACTTCTTCAACGGCGGACAGGACGCGGCGCGCCGCGAGCAGGCCACGCTCGAGCGGCGCAAGGCCACGCTCCGGCAGCGCGAAGCCGAACGGCAGATCGCGGTGCAGGTGGCGCAGGCGTGGGATGCGGCGCAGGTGGCCGAACGCGCCCTCGGTACCGCCGCCGCCCGCCTCGAAGCCGCGCGTCGCTCCTTCACGCTCGTGGCCCGGCGCTACGAGGAGGGGCTCGCGCCGCACGTGGAGTTCGTGGCCGCCCGCGCCGCCTTCACGCAAGCCGAGCTCAACGCCGTGATCACCCGCTTTTCGTACGCGGCCCGCCGCGTTGAACTCGAGCGCGCAGCTGCACTGCGCCCCCTCTCACGCTGACGGAGTCGTGACCATGCCATTGCCCATGTATCGCCCGCTCGCCGTGCTGTTGTTGCCGCTCGTGGCCGCGTGCGGTGGAGATGCCGCTGCCGTGCCGGAATCGAGCACGCCGCCCGTGCCGGTCTCGCTCGTGCAGGTGCAGCAGGATTCCGTGGCCGTTCCCGTGACCGCCACCGGCACGTACGGCTCGCGCGATGAAGTGCCGCTCGCCTTCAAGATCGGTGGTGTGCTCGCGCGCCTCGTGGTCGATGAGGGGGACAACGTGACACGCGGGCAACTGCTCGCCGCGCTCGATCTGCGCGAAATCGACGCCATGCGACGGAAAGCACAGGTGGCGGTGGACAAGGCCACCCGTGACGTCACGCGACTGCGGTCCCTCGTAGCCGACAGCGTCGCCACCCGCGCGCAGCTGCAGGACGCCGAATCGGCGCTCTCGGCCGCCGAGGCCGATCTCGCCACCGCCGATGTGAATCGCGAGTACGCGGTGATCACGGCGCCTGGCAACGGGCGTGTGCTGCGTCGCCGCACCCAGGCCGGTGCGCTGGTGGGCCCCGGGCAGGAGATCCTGCTCATGGCCAACGACACACGCGGGCGCATTGTGCGCATCGGACTGCCGGAGCGAGATGCGGTGCGAGTGCGTGAAGGGCAGTCGGCCACAATCACCTTCGATGCGTTGCCCGATCGCTCCTTTCCCGGACGCGTGATGCAGCGTGGCGTGGCCACCGATCCGCGTACGGGGGCCGTGATGATCGAGGTGTCGGTCTCCGGTGCGGACGCCATGCCCACCGGCGCGGTGGCGCGCGTGCAGATCAACGTGCCGTCGAGCGCGTCCATGCTGCTCGTTCCAGTGGAGGCGCTGCTCGAAGCCGATGGGGACTCGGCCACGGTGTTCGTGGAGCGTGACGGGCGCGCGTATCGACAGCGCGTGCGCGTGCTGTCGCTGGCGGGCGCGCGCGTGGGCGTGCAGGGGATCGCGGCCGATGCCCGCGTGATCGGCAATGGCGCGGCGTATCTCACCGACAGCGCCGCCGTGCGCATCGTGGATGGTGCCCAGTGAGGATCGTGGACTTTGCGGTGCGCCGCTGGCAGTTCACGGTGCTGCTCTTCCTCATGCTGATCGCACTCGGCGGCATGAGCTGGCTCAACATTCCGCGCGCCGAAGACCCGTCGTTTCCGGTGCCCATCTACACCACGATTGCCGTGTACCCCGGCGCCGACGCCGAAGACATGGAGCAATTGGTCGTAGAGCCGATCGAGGAACGCCTCGCCACGCTCGAAAACGTGAAGGAGCTGTACTCGCGCGCCGGCGACGGCCTGGCGGTGATCACCGTGGAGTTCGAGGTGTCGGAAGACGCCGACCGCAAGAACGACGAGGTGCTGCGCGAGGTGAATGCGCTGCGACCGTCGCTGCCCGCCGGCCTGCAGCGTCTCGACGTGCAGCGCAACGAGAACAACACGGTCGCCATTCTGCAGCTCGCACTCGTGAGTGAAACCACGCCGTATGTGGAGCTCGACCAGATCGCGGAGCGCATCGAGGAGCAGGTGGAGCGCGAAGCCGGCGTGCGGCAGGCCGATCGCTGGGGCGCGCCGCGGCGTGAGCTGCAAGTCACGCTCGACCTCGGCAAACTGGCCGCGCTCGGTATCGCGCCTACGCAGGTGCTCGGCGCGCTGCAGAGCGACAACACCACCATCCCCGGCGGCTCCCTCGATGTGGGTGCGCGGCGCTTCAACCTCTCGGCCGAGGGGCGCTATCGCAGCATCGAACAGGTGCGCGCCACCGTGATCGGCGGCAGCGCGGGGTCCCTGGTGCGCGTGGGCGACGTGGCGGAGGTGCAGTGGGGGTACGGCGATCCGGTGCACGTCACCCGCTGGAACGGCAAGCGGGCGCTCTTCGTGACCGTGACCAAGCAGGACGACACCAACATCAGCGAGCTGCGCGATCGCATTTGGCGCGTGCTCGACGACGAAGAAGCACGCCTTCCCGCCGGTGTGGTGCTCGAACGCGGATTCGACCAATCCGTGAACGTGGACGAGCGACTCGGTCGCCTGGGTACCGACTTCGCCATCGCACTCGCGCTGGTGATCCTCACGCTGCTGCCGCTCGGGCAGCGTGCCTCGCTGGTGGTGATGGTGTCCATTCCGCTCTCGCTCGCGATTGCCGTGGCCCTGCTCAACGCCACCGGCTTCTCCATCAATCAGCTGTCGATCGTGGGCTTCGTGATCGCGCTGGGGTTGCTGGTGGACGACTCCATCGTGGTGGTGGAGAACATCACGCGCTTTTTGCGTGCCGGCATGGATCGCACCGAGGCGGCCATTCAGGCTACCAAGCAGATCGCCGTCGCCGTGCTCGGCAGTACGGCCACGCTCGTGTTCGCGTTCCTGCCGCTGCTCTTCCTGCCCGGATTGCCGGGGCGCTACATCCGCTCGCTGCCGGTGGCGGTGGTGTACGCGGTGCTCGCGTCGCTGTTCGTGTCGTTCACCATCATTCCCTGGCTGGCGAGTCGCGTGCTGCCGCGCGAGGAATCGAGCGAGGGCAACCGCTTTCTGCAGCTGCTCGATCGCGGCATTCATGCCACCTACGCGCCGCTGCTCGGGCGCGCCCTTGCGTATCCGTGGCGTACGCTGGCGGTGGCCGGCGCGCTGGTGGTGGCAAGTCTGTCGCTCGTGCCGGCCGTGGGCTTCTCGCTCTTTCCCAAGGCGGGCACACCGCAGTTTCATGTGGACATCGAAACACCCGACGGCGCCAGTCTCGATGAGACCGATCGGGCGGTGCGTTTTGCCGAGCGCGTGATCGGCCCGCACCCGGCCGTGCGTGGCATCTTCTCGAACGTGGGCAAGGACAATCCGGTCATCTACTACAACGTGTTTCAGCGCGCCGAGGCAGCCAATCGTGGCCAGCTGTTCGTGCTGCTGCACGAGTACGACGCGGCGACCACGCCGCTCGTGCTCGATACGCTGCGACAGCGGCTCGCGGTGTATGCAGGGGCGCGCATCGAGCTCAAGGAGTTCGAGAACGGGCCGCCGATTGAGGCGCCGATCGCCATGCGCCTCGAAGGCCCCGATCTCGATACGCTGCGCTCGCTCGCCGTGCAGGTGGAAGCGGTGATGGCGGGTACGGCCGGCACGCAGTATGTGCGCAATCCCATTCGGTTGCGCCGCACCGATCTGCGCCTGGCCGTGGATCGGCAGAAGGCCGGCCTGCTGGGCATTCCGTCCGTGGAAATCGATCGCACGCTGCGGCTTGGTGTGGCCGGACTCGAAGCCGGGTTCTTCCGCGCCGATGATGGCAACGAGCACCCCATCGTGACGCGTATCGCGCACAACGGGCGGCCCACACCGGAGGCGCTCGACCGCATCTACGTGCCGTCCATGTCCGGTGCCATGGTGCCGCTGGGGCAGGTCGCGCAGCTGCGCTTCGAGGCCAAGCCCACCGTCATCGATCATCGTGAGCGTGTGCGGGCGGTGAGTGTGACGAGTTATGTGGCCTCGGGGTTCAACACCGACCGCGTCACGCGGGCGGTGCTCGAGGGGCTCGAGCGCATAGACCTGCCGAACGGCTATCGGTTGTACGCGGCGGGGGAGATCGAGAGTCGCGAAGAGAGCTTTGGCGGCATCGGCACGGCGATCATCGTGGCCGTGTTCGGCATTCTGGCCATTCTCGTACTCGAGTTCCGGCGCTTCCGCACCACGCTGGTGGTGGCGAGCGTGATTCCGCTGGGCGTGGTGGGTGGCATTCTCGCGTTGCTCTTCACCGGCTACACGCTGTCGTTCACGGCCATGATCGGCTTCGTGGCGCTCGTGGGGATCGAGATCAAGACGAGCATTCTGCTGGTGGACTTCACCGATCAGCTGCGGCGTGAGGGGTATGCGCTCGACGACGCGATTCAGAAGGCGGGCGAGATCCGCTTCGTGCCGATCGTGCTCACGGCGATCACGGCGATCGGTGGCCTGTTGCCGCTCGCGATTCAGGAATCGGCGCTGTATTCGCCGCTGGCGTGGGTGATCATCGGCGGGTTGGTCTCGAGTACGTTCATTGCGCGGCTGGTCACGCCGGTGCTGTACAAGCTGCTGGCGGGGCCGATGGAGCAGGAGGCGGTGGTGCCGGGGACGGTGGTGGTGCCGGCGATGGGGTGACCCGACACGTCCTCCGGCGCGATGTGCGGGCGATGGAACGAACGCGGCTCGATGTCTTGGCGGCGGGACCGGCGCACTCGCTCTCCGGAGCCAACAGCAGTTCGCCCCGAGGAGACATCGCGCCGCGCCTCCGCACCGGCCAGCTTTACGCATGTCTATGCCCTGGTCCCGCGCTCGTCGCACGTACGTACCCGCGGTCCTGTTGGCCGGTGGTTCGATCGTGGCCGCCGCCCTGCTCGCACACGCACTGCGCCGTGCGCTCGCGCCGCGATTCGAGCAGCGACAGTCACGTACGCGCGCCTCCGCTGGCGCACCGCGCGCGCCTGACGACTACGGCTCCGACCTGCAAGCGGAGCATTCGGGGGTGGGCGAACTTACACACCGTCGGTATGCCGTCAACGTGCCACGGGCGTCGTTCACCACGCGCTCATTGTTGCAGGAGATTCAGCGCAGTATGCAGGAGCTGTCGCCGGCGAGTTTGGCCGCGTTCGAAAAAGCCGCTGGTGATGTGGCCTGGATGGCAGTCGGTGATGAGTACGACATCACCATGCTCGGCCCATGGAACGGTCGTGTGCGCGTGGCCGAAGTGCTCGATGACTGCTTCACTCTCGTCACGCTGCACGGGCATCCTGAAGCCGGGCACATTACGTTCTCGGTTGTGAATCTTCCGCGCGCCCCCGATCGTTTCGACGTGGTCATCGAGTCATGGGCGCGCGTGCGCGATCGCGCGGTGCAACTCGCGTACGAAACGCTCGCCGTGGGGCGATCCGTGCAAACCGAAGTGTGGGTGACATTTCTGCAGCGCGTGGCCGAGCGCGTCGGCTGCACGGAGGTCCCCGAAGTGGACATCAGGTCCGAGGAGCTCACCGAGTGAAATCACGGCACGCCGCGGCCGATCGAGTGCTCGACCAGCGGGAACGTGCGAGACTGGCGGAGATTGCGACACTCGAGCCCACGATCGATCTCACCAAGCGCGATACGTACGTCGAAGCCGCCGGGTGGAATGTCGATGCGCGCGAAATCGGACTGCCCGACGAGGCGCCCGGCGAGCCGGAACCGCGCGGATCCTTCGTGATCGCCACCGAGATCCTGCGGGCGTACTCGTTCACGCCCACGCGCCTGATTCGCGGTTCCTTCGATCCCGAGGCGCCGCTGCTCGATCGGCCCATGCTGCTCACGGCGCGTTTTCTCTGGATGCGCTTCGAGCTCGGGGTACGAGTGAGTCGCGTGATCGAAGAAGCGCGAGAGGGTCGCGACGGGCAGGAGTATGTGTGGGGCTACAGCTATCACACGCTCGCCGGGCATCTCGAACGCGGGGAGATCACTTTCGAAATCGCCAAGCATCTTGCCACGGGCGCGGTGGTGTTTCGCGTGCACTCGTTCTCGCAGACGGGGCACATCGCGAACTGGTTCTATCGCATCGGGTTCCGGCTGGTCGGGCGGCGCCTGCAGCGGTCGTTCGCGGAGCAGTCGCTCAGCAACATGCAGCGGCTGGTGGTGGGAGCGCTGCTGTCGGCGTCGGAGGCGCCCCAATAGGAAGGTCAATCGCGGTGGCGGGAGTGTCGGCCCCGGTCCGCTGACTCTCGAGTACCGGCGAACATGCTTCGGCGCGACCGCAACCGCGCCGGTGGCTTTGCGGATGAGGGTGTCCACTGCCGTACGCGCGCGCTCCGGGCCGCGCGGTGGAGTTCGGGCGCACCGTGTCGTGCTGGGGAGAACGGAAGCCACCACGTGACCGTCATTGATATCGAGCGGCGACGCGCCTGCGTCGACTGTACATTCTCGATCAGTACGTGGTGAATGCCGCCGCGTGTGAATGGACGCCGCTGGCGACGGGTCCCATGTTGACGAGGCGTGACTGATGAACCCGACAACTCGCACTCAGCGCATGATCCGGCTCGTCGATTGCGGGACTCGGCTCGCGTGTCTCGCAGCGGCGCTGCTCCTGCCATCGCGCGGCGCGGCTCAGGACGTGCG
Organism: Gemmatimonas sp.; assembly: GCA_011390935.1. Lineage (GTDB taxonomy): Bacteria > Gemmatimonadota > Gemmatimonadetes > Gemmatimonadales > Gemmatimonadaceae > JAABRT01. The sequence continues at coordinate 118,871 of JAABRL010000006.1, read as the reverse complement.
CGGTGTGCTGCGCGCCGAGATCAGCGGCGCTCCCATGGAAGGCGTGGTGGTCACCGCCATGCGCGCCGCCGATCGCGCCATCGTGGGGCGTGCGTTGAGTTCGGCGACCGGATCGTTTCGCCTCGGGCTCGGCCAGGATTCGGTGATCGTGCTGGCGCTGCGCATCGGACAGCGCCCCGTCGAGCTGTGGCGCGGTCGCGTGCTGGTGGGCGAGAGTCGCGACATCGGGCGTACGCTCCCCGATGTGCCGGTGTCCATCACCACGTTGCGCGTGCAGGAGCGCGCGCGCTGTGGCGCCGCATCGGACGACGAGTCGAGCGTGACGCGAACGCTGTTCGCCGACGCGCTCACGGCGCTCAGCGCGTCGATCGGCAGCGCGCAGGGTGAAGCGCTCGTTGTTCGCACCGTGCTCACCGAAGAGTTTCGCGATCTGCGTGGCAATGTGCAGCGCGTCTCTGCACCGGTCGTGCGTACCGGCAGCAGCACGCAGCCGTTTCGGAGCGTGCCGGTGTCGTCGCTGCTGCGCGAAGGGTTCGTGGTGGAGGAGCGCGATGGCAGTGTGACGTATCGGGCCCCGGACGCGCAGGTGCTCACCTCCGATGCATTTCTGGCACGCTACTGCCTCTCGCTCGATCTCTCGCGCGAGTCGGATGGACTCGTGGGGATCGCGTTCGCTCCGCAACGCACGGCGCGTTCGCGCGTGGATGTGCGTGGCACGCTGTGGCTCGAGCTGCCGTCACGCGCGCTGCAGCGACTGGAGTTCGGCTACGACGGACAGGCCGCACCAGAGGCCGCGGCGAATCCGGGCGGCACGGTGGAATACACGCAGCTCGCCGATGGGCGTTGGATCATCGATCGCTGGTCGTTGCGCATGCCGCTGCTCGCGACCGAAGTGAGTGGTGCCATGCGCGTACCGCGGACGCGTGCCACCGGTGTGCAGGAGATCGGGGGCATGGTGCTGGAGGCGCGACTTCGCGATGCGCTGCTCTATTCCGTGGGCGGACCGGCGGCGGAACGCACGATCGGCACGCGGCTCGATAACGCCTTCGACCGCGCGGCCGCCGCCTCGGCGGTCGCCGAGTGGACCAGCACGCCCTCGTGCACCGGAACCGACGCCGCGAATGCGCACGTGGCCGGTGTGGTGCGTCGCCCCGACGGCTCGCCCGTGGTGGGGGCGCGGGTGGAAGCCGAATGGCGCACGCGATTCCGAAACCTGGGGAGCATCACGTCGTGGTCATGGGAGCTGGCGAACGCCGCCTCCACGACCGGCCCCGATGGCACCTTTCAGCTGTGCGACCTGCCCCGCGACGCGCGCGTGTCCGTGCAAGCCCTCACCGAGGCCACGCGCACGCGCGTCACGCAACTACGGCTACCGAGCACGGGCACGATGGGCTCGGTGGAGCTCATCATGCCCGCGGTCGGTGGGGCACGTCGTTCACCCTGACGTGCGCAACGATCCGTGCATGCGCTCGGCACGCGCGCCGTTGCGCGCAGTCGCCGAGTCGATCACGGCGCGACTGCGAGTCCGCGCAGCGGCGCCGAGTTGGCCACGCCGCCCACCGGAAAGAGCGCGCCGTTGCCGAGGTTGAGCACGTAGAACATTGAACCGCTGAAACCACCGCCCACGGTGAGCGACACATACGCGGTGCCGGTGTTGCCCGCGATGTCGAAGCCCACGTGTCCGTTGGTGTTCACGCCGAGCATGGCCATGGTGCGTACCACGCCCGCGTTCGGATCGGGCAACATCACGAGCGCATCCCGCTCGTAGTCGATCGCGTAGAGCACCGTGGACATCGCATTTGCCACGCTGTTCGTGTACGCCGTCCCGGAGAGCATCGGTGTCATGCCGGCGCCCGCATCATCGGCCGCGTACGCCAGCGTGCCGTCCACCACCGCCACCGTGCCATCGCTCGCGCCGCCAAGCTGCGGCACCAGGCGCAGATTCTGCGCCATGCCGCCGTGTACGCGAATGCGGTTGGGGACCGGATTGAAGTCGAAGCCCACATGCGGACCCATGAGCATCGGGGTGAACGCCGCCGACCCCACCGCCGTCGCTGCGGCGGTCATCGTGTCCACGGTGTAGATGCGACTCGACGAACCCACCGCGTACAGCCGACCGTCCACGGGGCCGAAGTCGATGCCCTCCACGCGTTCATCGGCCTGCAATCCGGTGATGGGAATGCGACGCATCACCTGATCGGGGCGCAGCGCGCCGAAGGTGACGAGCATGTTGGCCGTGTCCACCGCGTAGATGAGGCGCCCGTTGTTGCTCCCCGCATCGCCGCGCGGGCCCATGGGGCCGGCGGGACCGGTCGGCCCCTGCGGACCGGCGGGGCCACTCGGCCCATCGCCGCCCTGGGGCCCGGTTGGACCGGCCGGCCCCGTCTCGCCCTCACACGCGGCGGTGAGGGCGCACAGCGCGATCATGAGGGCCCGGACTGACAGAGACGTTCGTTGCATTGAGAGTTCCTCCGTGCCGCAGGACGGCAAGTCGCATCGAAGCGCGCCGGCGAACCGCGGGCGCGCGAGCGTGAGGCGCACGAAAAAAATCGGGCACTCACGCGTGAGTGTCCGAAGTACGACACGAAGGGAGGAATCGGATTGCGCCTACGGCGGAACGATCGCCGGCGGCCTGCCCGTGGTGTCGGCGACGGGTTTCGCGATCCGGAACGCAAAGCTCTGCACCACCAGCTGCGGTACACGCTTGTTCCCCACGTAGGCCGGCCGGAACTTCATGCGCGCCATCGCTTCATCCACCGCACGCGTGAACGCGGGGTGCGTGGACTCGAGCGAGACGAAGCTCCCCGGCGTGACCAGGCCGAAGGAATCGACCACGAACTTCGCCAGCACGATACCCTCCACGCGCAGCTCCAGCAGGCCAGCGGGGTACTCGGGGCCACCGCTGGTGGGGTCGGGGACCACCGCCGAGTCCACATCGATTTCGCTGAGCACGAACTCGTCGGCGACCTCCTCGACGAGCTCGCTCGATTCGGTGTTCTCGCCCATGCCGGGAACCGCGACCACGGCACCCGCATCGCCGTCGCCTTCGGTCTCAACGCCTGAGGACACCGTCCCCGCCCGCATGCCCAGGTACTGCAGTCGCTCTTCGGTGGCGCGCCCCACCGGCTTGGGCTCCGGCGCGAGATACTCCGCCGACCGCTGTGCCTCTTCGAACGCTTCGGTGGCATCGCGAGCTCCGGCCACGACCGCTGTGGTTACCACCGCACCGTACAACAGCATGCCCAGCGCGGTCTGCAGCGCACCGGCGCCGGAGTGGCCGCGCCCGGATTCGAGCAGCGTGAGCGACCGGCGCTTGGCGGGTCGAAGGCGGGGAGGGTCTGGACTGGCTGGCACGGCGGAGCTCCGCGCGGGAGGTCGGGCGACCGGATGCGTCACCCGCACCCCTGAAGTATCGCGGAATGGTGCCCCCGCCAACAGGGGGCGCCGGTCAACGCTGGCCAAGCGCCTGGCGTAGCGCCACGTTGGGAAGGCCGCGCGTCGCGTCGGCCCCAGTTCTCCATTTCGACCCATCTGTCCCATGAGACGCACCCTCTCCCTCGCCACCCTGTCGCTGGCCGCGCTCGCCGCGCCGGTCGCCGCGCAGGGGCCCATGGCCGCGCCGCCAGAAGACGCGGCCGCCGCCCAGATCATCAACGGCTTGAGTTGGCGCAACATCGGTCCCGCCAACATGGCCGGCCGCATCGTGGACGTCGAAGGCATCGCCTCGCCGTCGCGCACCTTCTATGTGTCCACCGCCGCCGGCGGCGTCTGGAAGACGATCAACGGCGGCACGACCTTCTTCCCCGTGCTCGACACGGCCCGTGTGGCCTCGGGTGGTGATCTCGCCATCGCCCCCTCCGACACGAACGTCGTGTACTGGGGCACCGGCGAGCCGAATTCGCGCAACTCCATCTCCCCCGGTGGCGGCATTTACAAAACCACCGATGGCGGCAAGAGCTGGCGTTTTCTCGGCCTCGCCGAGACGCGGCAGATCGCGCGCATCCAGGTGGACCCGCGCAACGCGAACGTGGTGTATGTCGCGGCGCTCGGCCATGTGTGGGGGCCCAACAAGGAGCGTGGTCTCTACAAGACCACCGATGGTGGCGATACGTGGAACCTGATCAAGTTCATTGACGACAAGACCGGCTTCGTGGATGTGCAGATCCACCCGAAGAACCCGGACATCATTTTTGCGTCCAGCTATCAGCGCGTGCGCGGCCCGTACTTCCTGAACTCGGGCGGCCCGGGCTCGGCGCTCTGGAAGAGCACCGACGCCGGCGCGACGTGGACTGAAGTGAAGGGCGGCGGCTTCCCGGAAACGATGAAGGGACGCATCGAGATCGCCATCGCGGCCAGCAACCCCGACATCATGTACACCATGGTGGAGGCGGACACGGCGCCCAACGCTCGCCCCACGCGCGGCACGGCGGCGCAGCGTCGCCCGAGCGGATTGTATCGCAGCGCCGACGGCGGCCGCACGTGGGAGTATCGCAACCCCACCAACGTGCGCCCGTTCTACTACTCGCAGGTGCGCGTGAGCCCGGTCGATCCCGAGGTGGTGTTCTTCTCATCCACACCGGTGAAGTACTCGCGTGACGGCGGCAAGACGGCCGGCAACACCACCGTGGGGCTGCACGTGGACCACCACGCCATGTGGTTCGATCCGGCCGATGCGCAGCGCATCATCGTGGGCAACGACGGTGGCCTTGGCATCTCGCTCGACGGCGGTGGCTCGTGGGAGTTCCCCAACACCTTCGCCCTCGGCCAGTTCTACAACATCTCGGTGGACATGCAGGTGCCGTATCGCGTGTGCGGCGGTCTGCAGGACAACGGCTCATGGTGCGGGCCGAGTCGTCGCAAGCAGGGGCCGATCACGAACGCCATGTGGCACAACGTGGGCGGCGGCGACGGCTTCGTCACGCAGCAGGATTGGACCGACTCGAACATTCTCTACTCCACGAGTCAGGGCGGCAACATGGGCCGCTACAACTGGGAGGCGGGACAGCGCACGGCGCTCGCCAAGCCGAACTGGCGTGACGATTACAACGCCTGGAACGATTCCATCGCGGTTGTGCGTGGCGACGAATCACGTCCGGAGACGGCCGAGATGCGTCGGCGTATTGCCGCCTTCCGTGCGCAGCAGGTGAAGGACTCCGCTGATGGTCAGCTGCGCTGGAACTGGAACACGCCGTACATCATCTCGAAGCACAATCCGGGCACGCTGTACTTCGGCGCCAACAAGGTGCTCAAGAGCGTGAAGCACGGCGACGAGATGTTCGCCATTTCGAGCGACCTGTCGTACGCCGATCCGGCCAAGCTCGATGTGGCGCTGCGCACCACGGGTGGCATCACGCCCGACGTCACGGGTGCCGAAACGTTCGGCACGGTGGTGTCGCTCAATGAATCGCCGATCCGTCCGGGGCTGCTGCTGGCCGGTACCGATGACGGGCGCGTGTGGCTCACGCGCAATGATGGGGGCGCGTGGGAAGAGGTCACGAAGAACATCACGGGCGTACCGGCCGGTGCGTACGTCTCGCGTCTCGAGCCGTCGTACGAAGCCGAGGGCACATTCTACGTCACGTTCGATGATCATCGCCGCGACGACTACACGCCGTACGTGTTCATGACCACCGACTTCGGTCGCACGTTCAAGAGCATCGCGAGCAACCTGCCCACGGGGCATGCCGATTTCGTGCATGTGATCCGTGAAGACCCCACCAACCCCAACCTGCTGTACCTCGGCACGGATGTGGGGTTGTATGTGTCGGTGAATCGCGGCGGGTCGTGGCAGCGTTTCATGACGGATCTGCCCACGGTACCGGTGCACGATCTCGTGGTGCACCCGCGTGATCGCGAACTCGTGGCCGGCACGCACGGGCGGTCCATCTGGATCGTGGACGTCGCGCCGCTGCAGCAGTTTACCGCCGAGGTCGCGCAGGCGTCTGCGCACCTCTTCGCACCACGCATTGCGTTCCAGTGGGGCGAGCCGCCCATCAACGGTGGCAACCCGGGACACAAGGTGTTTCAGGCGCCGAGCCCGCAGTACGGGGCCGATCTCTGGTATCGCGTGGGGCAGGGCACGGGACAGGCGCGTCTGGTGATTCAGGACGCCAAGGGGGATACGCTGACGACGCTGTCCGGCCCCGGTGGCCCGGGGCTGCATCGTGTGTCGTGGAACTTCCGCGGCCGCCCGGTTCCGCAGGCGCCGCTTTCTCCGGCGGCACTGCGTGACAGCATCCGGAACGCGCAGCGTGTGATCGCCGTGCTCGATTCACTCGAGAAGGGCGGCATGGCCGCGAACGTGATCGGCATGGCACGCAATGCGCTTACGCGCGGGCCGGCCGGCATGCAGGCCATGATGGGTGCCTTCGGGGGCGGCGGTGGTGGTGGCGCCGGTGGTGCGCGCAACGATCGTCCCGGCGAGACGCCGGCCACACCGAGCTTCCCCACGGCGGGAGCGGCTGCGGGCGGACGCGGTGCGGGCGGCGGCGCGCCCGACATGGGCGGTCTGCAGGAGGTCTTCGGCGCACTGCGCGAGGCGATCCCCGGCTTCAACCCGATGGGTGGCGGCGGCCGTCGTGGTGGTCGCGGTGGCGGCGGAGGTCAGGCACCGTTCGTTGAAAGCGGTGACTACCGGGTCACGCTCACCGCAGGTGGCCGCACGATGACGCAGGTGCTGCGCGTGGAGAAGCTGGCCAACACGGGCGACGGTGGCGGGTTCGGCTTTGAAGATGAGGACGCACTGGCGCGTCAGTTCGAGCGCTGGCTGCAGTCGGCGCGGTAAGCGCGTTCGGCAATCAGCAGGCGATCGGCTCTCACGGCCTCGGCGCACCGCGACACGTGCGCCGGGGCCGTGGATGTTTGGGCGGCACCGGACCATCGATGTGCTCCGCCCGGGTAAGCAGATATGCGTCAAACGTGCGCCACAACGGTCAGAAAATGACGTAAACGTATGTGCGGCAATGATTTGCACTTGTTTTTCGTGCCCGAATCGGTTACCTTACTTTATGTGAATCGAAGGGGACTGCCCCGGTCCGCATCGAGCGAATCGCTCGATCGGCGCTGCGATGGCAGTCCAACAGGCCCGGGCGAACGGAGTCCGGCATCGGTGCGGCGCGCTGTTCTGCACGGCCACTCTCACTCCACGGTCGCTCTTCGCGCCCCGCCTCACTCGAATCGGTCCTCGCGCTTGCAGTCGGCGCGCCGGATCATCAGGAGGAACACATGACCTACAAACTCGAAGAGATTGACGGCATCGGCCCCTTTTTCGCCGACCGCCTCGTTCGCGCCGGCGTGGCCGACTCGGAAGCGCTGATCGAGCGCTGTGCCACCGCCGAAGGGCGTCGACAGCTGTCGGCGTACGCTGCCGTGACCACCCATCAGCTGGAAACGTGGGCCCGGCAGGCCGACCTCATGCGCGTGAGCGGCATTGGCGGCGGCTTCGGTCGGCTGCTCGAAGTCAGCGGCGTCCAGTCGGTGCAGGAGCTCGGTCAGCGGGAGCCGGAGAACATCGTGAACCTGCTGCATCGCGTAAACGCGGAGCGCAAACTCACGCGCGCCGTCCCCTCACTCAGCACGGTGTCCCGATGGGTGCGCCGGGCACGCGAGATGCAACCGGTCGTCGTGGCCGAGTCGCGATCCGGGTTGCGGTCAGCCTTCTAGGGCGCCGCGTGACCCTCGAGCCACAGCGCGAGTTCGTGATGCTCGCGTTCACTCGCCACATGGTGCGGCATCGACCCGTCCTCCATGCGCGCGCGTGGATCGGCGCCGAGGGCGAGCAGGAGTTCACACAACGCCCGATCGTTGCGCGACGCGGCGAGGTGCAGCGGTGTGATGTCCTGCGCGCCGGTGGCGTTGACGCCGGCGCCACCGGCGAGCAGCAGCTTCACGCAGTCGACATCGGCCGCGCCGGCGATTGCCGCGTGCAGCGGAGTGTTCGCCGTGCTGTTGACCGAGCGTGCAAAGGCATCGGCGCCGTGCACGAGCAGTGTCTTCACCAGCGCGGTGTGGCCGTAGTACGCGGCCAGATGCAGCAGCGACCACCCCTCCGGCGTGACGTGCTGCACGGCGGTGTTATCGTCGGTGAGCGCCTGTTCAAGCGCAGCGGCATGACCATCGATGACCGCTTGCACGGCGCGACTGCGTGGCGACTCGCTCGACATGGCACACTCCGGAAAGGGGATGCGCGCTGGTCTGACCGATTACCGCCTCAGGACCCAGCGCGCGGTCGGATCGTTGTCGTGGTGCCGGCATCGCGCAGTCGCTGCATCGAGGCCCGTGCCTCGCGCAGCTCGTCCTGCAGCACCGGGTCGGCGTGGCGCCAGTAGCGCTCGAATGACTCGTAGGCGGCCAGCGCACGCTCGCGTTCGCCCTCCTGTTCCAACAGGCGCCCCAGCGCGAGTCGGCTGCGCACGTACAGGGCGATGCCAGGCTCGCCCATGCTCATCTGCAGGTTCTCGGGGCGCATGATCTCGTAGATCGCAATCGCTCGGCGCGTATCGCCCAGTCGTGTGAGCAGCTCCGCTCGTGTGAGCGCGCGCACACCGCCCATGCTCAGGGTGGCCCCGCGCAAGCCGACGGTGTCGGCGATCTGTGCCCGCTTGGCGCGCGCAACCGCGCTGTCGCCGCGCTCGAGTGCCAGCAGCGCCTCCAACTCGAAAAAATCGGCGCCGCGTTCGGTTGCCCAGGTGAGGGCGGTGCGCGCGAACGTCGTGTCCCGAGTCGTGAGATACACACTGTACGGAACGCCCAGCGCCTGCGTACGGAACTGAGTCATGATCGGACCGGCGCTGCCGGTGCCGGAGAGTCGCGCAATGCCTGTGGTGAGCCGTGTGCGCATGGCCGGGCTCATCGGGACGCCGGCCGCCACCGCGACGGCGGTGCTGTACATGTCGGCGATCTCGCGCGTGGACCCACCGAGCACGGGAAACGTGGGGCTGTGTTCCACGGACCGCGCAACGAGGGAGTCGAGCAGACCGACGGCCCCCACGGCGCCCGCGGTCGTCATGCTCACGAATGGCATGAGCGCGCCGGGCGTCGTGGTGCGCACGCCCAGCGACTCGGCGGGAAAGCGCTGCAGCATCTCGTTCAAGTCGGCGCGCAGGCTGTCGGGGTTGTCCTGCAGCAGTCGGAACATGCCGCGGAAAATCGCCAGCGACGGCGAGTAGATGGCGGGACGAGTCCGGGCTCGGCCAATGAGCGCCACGGCCGAATCGAACTGCCGCATCACGCCATACGTATCAAGCAGCGACTGCCACGCCTGTGGGCTGTCCGGGTCCTCGGCGATCCAGCGTTCGGCAAAGCGCTTGCTGCGATCCTGCGCGTCGCGATGCAGTTGCGCGACACGGGCGCTGTCCATGCTGGCGGTTCGCACCCGCAACACGCCGCTGTCGAGCACCAGACCGCCGCGTTCGTTGGCCGCAAACTGATACAGACTCACCAGATGCTGATACGCGAGATGGAACGACGAATCGATCGCGATGGTGCGCTCGAAGGCCCGCATCGAGCGGTTGAGCAACAGGGTGATCGAGTCCGGATCGACGAGCCCGGTGCCGGTGGCGGCGTGGAAGTCCGCATCGGCGAGGCCATACCAGGCATCGAGGTCGGTGGAGTCGCTCGCGGCCAGCGTCTGGAACCGCTGCTGCGCCGCGTCCCAGTAGGTACGGGCCGCATCGGTCGATCCGCTCGTGGACGCGAGAAAACCGCGAGCCAGGTCGAGGTTGCCGGCGAACACCTCGCGCATGCGCGGCGGCACACGGCTGCCGTGCTGCACGGCGCGCTGCGCCGTGTTTTCGTACAGCGAATCGAGGCGGTTGCTCCACCCGAGACCCAGGGCGCGTTTGTAGTACGCCAGGGCGAAAGTGCTATCGAGTGTGGTCGCTCGTGCGAACAGCGAGTCGGCTTCGGGCAGGCGGAAGCGATTCAGCGCGCGCAACCCGTCGAGATACAGTCGATACGCCTCGATCGACTCGGTGGTCTGCCTGGCGAGTTCGAGCGACAGTGCCGGACCGCCCGCCAGATCGAGCAGCTCGCGTGAGAGGCGCTCGAACACCAGGCGCGGGTCGCCATTGAGCGGGGCGCCCACGGTGGCCTCGTCAATGCGCGTACCGCTCGCCACATCGTAGCGCCGCGCCACCACGAACAGCGAATCGTTGGCGGTGGTGATCTGTCCCATGATCACGGCGCCGGCCTTCGCGCGGCGCGCCATCTGGCGGGCGGCATCGAGTCCCACGCGACGTGCGTCGTCCTCGCCCATGGCCGACAGCAGGTCGAGGGTGCGCTCGTAGTCCACCACGCTCAGGTCGTTCCACTGCGAGAGCGTGAGGCCGAGCATGTTCACCGCGCCTTCGCGCAGCCAGTCCAGCGAGGTGTTCGAGGTTTGCAGCTCGAACGGTGCCACGAGCCAGGTGTTGGCGTTCGCCGATCGCTCTGCACCCGCTTCACGCCCGGTGGCAAACCAGAGACCAGCGGCGGCCACGGTGGCCACCACCGCGGTCACGGCAAGGCGCTTGCGAGCGGAGGAGGTGGGCGCTGCAGGTGTCGCCTTCGAGCCGCCCAGCGATCGGCGGCCGCCAACCGCCGACGGATCATCCGGATCACGCCCCTCGAGCGCTGCCGCGAGCGCGCGCCCGCGCGTGAACCGTTCGTCTGGCTTCTTGGCCAGCGTGCGCATGATCGCGCTCGCCAGCACCGGCGGCACGTCGGCTTTTACCTGCGTGATCGGCGTGGCCTCTTCGGTGAGGTGCTTTACCAGAATCGCCGTGGGTGTTTCGGCCTGCACCACGGGGTGTCCCGCCAGCAGCTCGTAGGCCACGAGGCCGAGCGAGTAGAGGTCGCTGCGCCCGTCGATGGTGGCGTCACCGGCCGCCTGCTCGGGGCTCATGTAGCGCGGCGAGCCGAGTACGAAGCCCACGCCGGTGAGGCGTCCATCGCCCGCCGAGAGCGCGCGGGCCACGCCGAAGTCGGTGAGCATGGCGCGGCCGGTGTCCCGGTCGAGCAGGATGTTCTCGGGCTTCACATCACGGTGCACGATGCCGGCGGCGTGTGCGTCGTCGAGCGCGAGCGCGAGATCGTGCATGATGGCGATCACATCGTCGGCCGGCAGGACCGGTTCCCGCAGCTGCCGATCGCGCAGACTTTCGCCGGGCACGAACTCCATGGCGAACCACAGCAGATCGCCGGATTCGCCCGCCGAATACACGGACACAATGTTGGGGTGCCGCAGGCGCGCCACCGTGCGCGCTTCGAGCAGGAAGCGCTGCCGGAGTTCGGCGCTGCCCGTCACGTCTGGGGAGATGACCTTGATTGCGACCGGACGATCGAGCGTGACGTCGCGCCCCAGAAAGACTGTCCCCATGCCGCCCACGCCGAGCACGCGCTCGATCGTGTATTGTCCCGCCAGTGCAGCGGAGAGTCGGTCCTGCAATGCCTGGGACGGGGAGGTCATGCGTCAGGGTAGGGGGAATCACCAGGGAGACAGGGCCCTGCTGAACGTTCGCTCACGTGACCGTATGTCGCAACGCCGTCACGGTGTGCAGACCGCAACTGACTGGGACGAGACGCGACGTTACCTTCGCACACTGCACGGCTCATTGGCGCGACGGTTCTGCTACCCGCTGGGACGGCGCGGGTTCGCAGGACGCGATGCGTGTCGGCTCGACATTTTCAGGGGATGCCCCGATGTTCCGTTCGTTGCTGGTGGTGTCTCGCGCGTCGCGGCTACTGCTCGCCGCCACGATGCTGGTCGGGTGCGGCGTGAGCGCCCCGTCTTCTACCCCGAGAGCGTCCATGGCCGCCCCGCTGATGGCCGATGACCCGCCGTTCCTGCTCGTGGCGCACCGCGGTGCGAGCGGACATCGCCCCGAGCACACGCTCGAGGCCTACACACGCGCGGTGGAGCTGGGCGCGGACTACATCGAGCCGGATCTCGTGATCACGAAGGACGGTGTGCTGGTGGCGCGCCACGAAAACGAGATCGGGGGCACCACCGATGTGGCGGAGAAGTTTCCCGATCGACGCACCACGAAGCAGATGGACGGCGCCAACGTGACCGGCTGGTTCACCGAGGACTTCACCCTCGCCGAGCTGCGCACGTTGCGCGCGAAGGAGCGGCTGGCGTTTCGTGATCAGTCGTTCAACGGGCGGTTTCTCGTGCCCACGTTCGACGAAGTCCTCGCGCTGGCCGATTCGCTCGGTCGGGCGCGGGGGCGCGTGGTGGGCGTGTATCCGGAGACCAAGCATCCGTCGCACTTTCGCGCGATCGGGCTACCGCTCGAGGAGCCGATGCTCGACGCGCTCTCGCGTGTGGGGTGGAACACGGCGCAGGCGCCCGTCTTCATTCAATCGTTCGAGGTGGGCAACCTGCGCTGGCTCGCCGAACGCACGAAGGTGCGGTTGATCCAGCTCGTGTCCGCGGGCTCTCCGCCGGATCGGGCGCGTGATGCGTCGATCCCCACGTACGCGCAGCTGCTGGCGCCCGAAGGGCTGCGCGCGCTTGCGAAGTACGTGTACGGCATCGGGCCGGAGAAGCGGCTCGTGATGCCGGCGTCCGGCAGCGCGACGTCGCTCGTCGCCGACGCGCACGCCGCGGGGCTCAAGGTGCACATCTGGACGATTCGCCGTGAAGCGCAGTTCGTGGGTGCGCGCTTCGGCGGCGATGTGGCCGCGGAGGTAGCGGCGTTTCGGGCGGCCGGTGTGGACGGTGTGTTTGCCGATCACCCGGACGTGGTGAGCGGGGTGGCGGTAGAGCAGCGGCCGCGCTGATCACGCGATCGTGACCGCTGCTCGGGTTTACCGCCGCGGTCCCGTCCAGATTGCGATGAGACCGCAGGATCCACCGCCGGTGGTTGGAATCAGTTCGCTTGGTGCGTTGGCGGTGGAGTTGTAGACCTCGATCGCCATGACCTCGCTCGCGTTGGTGGCCTCATCGAGACTCAGGTCTCCGCCGTCCCGTTGCCCCTGCGGATTGATGCTCGTGCTTCGGAACCGAGCATTGTCTTGCAGCAGGCCGTTGAGGCGCTGCCCGTCGAGCAGCACGGTCATCGGGCAACCTCCTCGGCCGAGCACCACGGCTCTCCCGTCAGGGGCCCGCTGCACGCGAACCGATGGCAGCCCCTGCAGCACTTGGGACACCAGCGTCGGTCGGCGCTGCTCGAGCTCCTCGGGCGTGATGAAGCGTCCCACGATCGCCCCGTCGTGCACGCGTTGCATGCGATCGTAGAAGCCGGTGCGTGAGAGCGGGGTACTGCGCAGCGCCACGGTCTGCACCGCCTCGAGTTCGCGCACCATCGGCTCGAGCAGCACCACCAACTCCCCCTGCGCTGACGTGGTGGCGCGTCCGTGGAACGGCGCGTATCCGATGCGTCGCACCGTCAGGGACGCCGCCGTACCGAGCTCCTTCGCAAAGCGTGCGCGTCCGAGCGAATCGGCCACTCGCTCCGCGCCGCCGCCAACCTGCACGAGGGCAAACGGGATTGGGAGGCTGTCCCGGTCGAGCACGCGCACGATGGATTGGGCGTGCGCGGATGCCGTCAGCGCACTGAGCGCGACGGCGACGGACAGCGGCAGCATGATGCGGCGCGTGTTCACGGCGACCTCCCGCCGACCCGCGGCACGGAGTCCGGGCGGGGATGCCCGGGCGGGGTATTCAAAAAATATGCAGCGTCTGTGGATGCGCGGCTAGATCCGGCCGACCGCCGGGATCGCGTTGGAAGACGGCGACAACCAGGCCCGCGCCACCAGCACCGCCACGATCACCGTGGAGATCGAGACCGCCCCCGACGCCGGCATCGCCAGCAGCTTGAGCGACTCCTTAGCCGCCCCCGTGCTGCCCAGCCCCGGTGCGATGAACCCCGCCCACATCCAGAACACGGAGTAGCCGAGCCCGCCGGCGCCGAGTCCCACGCTGAGTGTGCGCGCGAGCGCCGGCCCCGTGCCGAGCAGCACGAGCACGAGCGAGAGCACCACCGCCACGGCCCCGAGACTGCCCGCATGCAGGTGCGCGCGCTGCATGTACGTCCACGATTTGTCCACCACGGCCTTTGAAGCCGCCGCGTCGCCCTGATATACCGTGGCGGCCACCGCCGCGGCCGAACCCGCCAGCCGATCCCTGATGAGCGCTTCGTTGAGTCCGAACACCGCACCCATGCCGAAGCCGAAGGCCAGAGTGCACACCCCCAGCAGCAGCCCGGGCAGCACAGGGCGCAAGGCAACCGCGGCGAACGTGCGAAACGACTCGGGGCTGAACGGCGCAGACATGAGCGGCTCGTGGGCGACTGGAAAAACGGCAAGGAGCGCGCACACCATCCTGCCGGTGTGCGCGCTCCTTGAACATGCGGTGACCTGACGGCGTCAGCAGTCAGGCATTCCCGTTCGTACTGCCCTTACTGCGAACGGCTCAGACCGAACAGTAGGCGGGTCTGCCCGCCGAGGTTGATGCTCTGCAGCTCCACGTTCAGGAACAGCGGACGTGCCGCCTGCGGCTGCAATCGGAACGACGAACCGATCGCCGTGTTGATGCCGAGCACGGTGGGCGAGTACACGCCGCCGCCGAGCGTGACGTACGGGCGAATGCTGCGATTGCCACCCATGGCACCGAACGCGTACTGCACGTTGGCCAGCGCCAGCACCGAGAACGGACCGCTGCCGAAGCCCACGGCCAGCTCCGGCACGAAGTGCAGACCGCTGCCGGGATTGATCGGGCCCAGGTCGGCACGCGCGCCCAGAATGATCTGCGCGTCCCCATCGCGAATGCCGAAACCGGCGTACGGCTGCAGGTCACGAGAGCGTACCTGGCCAAAGCGCTGGAACACGGGGCGGTTTGCACGATCGACCACCACGGGCTCACCACTCGGCGTGACCATGTTCACCACGGGCGCCTGCGCGCCCGGCGTACCGGCCTGCTGGCGTTCGATCGCGTCGAGGCGTGCCGTGAGACGGCGCTCGATTTCCGCCAGGCGGGCGAGCATGTCGCCAGCAGGGGTGCCGGGGGTCACCACCACGCTATCGCGGCGAACCACCCCGCTGTCGCGCGCCGGCAGCCCGTAGCGCAGGATGATCTCGCCCTGCGTGGGCACGGGCACCGTGATGTAGCGCACCGAGTCGCTGCCGGTGATGGTGCGCGGCACCACGCGGGCGTCGTCCAGCCGGCGACGGGCGTCGTCCGGCGTCGCGCGTTCGGCTCGCGCCTCGCGTTCCAGCGCCTCACGCTCGGCCCGAATGGCGCGCATCAGACGCTCCTCGCGCAGCGCTTCGACTTCGCGAAGCTCGCGTTCGATCGGCGTCTCTCGCGCGCTGGTGCGTCGATCATCGCGCGTTGCCATGCCGCGGCGATCGCTCGCCTGCGTGCGACCACCAAAGCTGATCGTGAGACCCGCGGTGATCATGGTGTTGTGCGTGAGGTCACCAGTGGTGGCCACGTTGTCGAGCGACTCGTCGGTGGTCATGATGTAATCGCGAATGGCACCGTTGAGACGCACGCGATCGGACAACTGTACGCTGGCGCCGCCGCCAATGATGAACGCGGTCTTGTCATCGCGCGTGTTGCCGAGCGAATCGCGGAAGTTGGCGTTGTAATCCAGCTGACCGGCGCCGACCACGAGAAACGGCGAAATGCCGGGGCCCGTGTTGAGGTTGAACTGCGCCTCACCACCATAGCCCGCGACATCGGCCGGACCATTGCGATCATCGTTCACACCGCGCCAGTAGAAGCCGCGCACGCCGAACACCGGCGAAAAATCGATGCCCGCGCGCACGCCAGCGAGCTCCTGATTCGGCAGGTTGTGCGCGCCGGCATAGCGCAGCACGCCAACGAACGGCTCAATCGGCGACGTGGTGCCGCGCAATCCGTCGCTGTCGCGGTCGAGATTGCTCGGCGTCGAGATGGGCAACGTGACGGCCGCGCCATACACGAAGTTGCGCAATGTGGGCAGCGATGCACCGGCCGAGGTGTCCGGACCGAACAGCGACTGCGGATTCATGCGGAACGACATCTGTTCGGCGAACAGTTCGGCGTTGAGCCCCGCGATACCAAAGCGGAACCCTCCACCGGCGCTCACGGTGATGCGATCCTGTCGTTCACTGTCTTCCGGCTCCAGCCGAAGCACGCCCGCTCCCGCTCGCACGAATGGCACGACACCGCCATCGCCCAGGTTGAACTGCACGCTCGTGCCGTAGTGCTGCAGGTCGAGCGTGCGTCCCAGTGCGGCGGGGCCGAATCGCGATGCGATCTTCGTGGAGTCGAGACCGAATCCGTTGCGCATGAAGTAGAACGGCTGCAACTCGACAAACTTCCCGAATTGCAGCGCCACGCGGCCACCATAAAGCCAGTCGGTCGCAAACGGCAGCTCGTCGTTCCAATCGACACGTTGCGCCGACGGGACGAGCGAAATGCCCACGGTCTGCGCCGAGAGCGCTGTGCTCACGAGTGACGCCACGCAAGCGAACGCCACGGAGCGCGCCAGCCGCATGCGCGGGGGCGAAAAAAGTCGGAATGTCATGGAGATCGGGTGTAAGGAAACGATTCCGCGGAGTACGCACACGGAAGGACACGACACGTCGCGACAGGGCGCTTGACGTGACATGTCGCGTTTTACCCTACGGGCAGTCGCGTGTTCCCCTCGACGTGTCCAGGCCACGCAGCTGCTGGGCGACGCGCTGCGTCAACTCTGATCCGGAAAAGGGCTTGCTGAGAAACCCCGTGCTGTCGCCGAGCCGTTCGAGCTCATCAAGAGCGTCTTCCGGGTAGCCCGACATGAACAGAATCGGCAGCGTGGGCTGCCTCTCGCGCACGCGTGCCGCGAGCTGTGGTCCGGTGAGTCCCGGCATCACCACGTCGGTTACGAGCAGGTCGAAGGCCGACGGATCGGACTCCAGTTGACGCAAGGCCTGCATGCCATCGGGTACGAGATGTACTCGGTACCCGGCACGCTGCAGAATGCGACCGACGACGGCGCGCGTGCCGTCATCATCATCGGCCACGAGCACGGTTCCAACGCCGCGCGTTTCGTACGGGGTTGTCGAATGGCGGTGACGCGGTGTATCAAGCGGCGCATCCACACGAGGAAAATCGAGTACGATGCTCGAGCCTGCGCCCGGGGCGGATTCGATGTGTGCGCGACCACTGCTCTGCAGCACGATGCCGTGCACCGAGGCGAGGCCGAGACCGGTCCCTTGTCCTCGGTCCTTGGTGGTGAAAAACGGTTCGAACGCGCGCGCGGCCGTGCGCGCGTTCATGCCGATGCCGGTGTCGGACACACGCAAGCGGGCCCAGCGGGTGCCGTCCGCATCGGTGTGCGCACGCACGGACAGCGTGCACGTACCACCGTCGGGCATCGCATCGCGCGCGTTCGTGATCAGGTTGGCCAGCACCTGCTCGAGCTGCGAGACATCGGCGCGCACGCGCACGTCGGGTGCCACATCACATGAGATTGGAATGCGCTCACCGGCCAGCCGCTGCAGCAGTCGCTGCGATTCGGTGACCAGCGTGCCGAGATCGAGTACTTCGGGCGACACCACATCACGGCGCGCAAACGCCAGCAGTTGTCGCGTGAGCGTCGCCCCCCGCTCCTGCGCCACTTCAATCTCGTCGAGCAGCGTGACGCGGTGCTCCTCATCGGATTCGTCGCGCAACAGATGGGCCGAGCCACCGATGGTGGTGAGCACGTTGTTGAAGTCATGCGCCACGCCGCCCGCGAGCATCCCGATCGCTTCCAGTCGCTGCGTGTGCGCGAGCTGTGCCTCCGCATCGCGTCGCGCCTGCTCGGCTCGCACCCGTTCGCTCACATCGCGCAGCACCAGCTGCCGCCGATCGGGACCGAGCGTGCGCCAGGCAATATCGACGTAGCAGGCCGTCTGCGCGGGGCGGGTAAACGTGTACGCGCAGGTCGTGTCGGCGCCCCGTGTGCCCACGTCGGCATCCGCCGCGTGCGCGACCCCACCGGCCTTCGTGAGAGTGTCCTCGATCGACTGTCCGACGCAGTCGCGCGCCGTGAGTCCGAGCAATCGTTCTGCGGCCGGATTCACGAGGCGGACCCGATGATCGCCGCCGACCACGACGATGCCATCGGGGGCGAACTCGATCATGTCGGAGAGCTCGCCTTCATGGTGCCGTACGGCGCGCACCACGCGCTGCAGCGCCGCGAGACTGATCGCGATCAGCCCCCATGCGGCGAGCGTGACCGTGCCGTGCACCGTGAGCCAGTACAGGTCACCGCGCGAGACCGTCGCGGCAGAACGCTCCAGGCCCCAGAGGTACAGGGGCGTCGCAGCCGCGACAGACGACAGGGCAACCAGCAGTGCCGCGCGTTGACCAAGCAGCAACCCGCTCGCGGTCACCAGTACGGGCGCGACGAGCAAGCCGGGAGCGGGAAACGCCGGCGCCATCACGAACCCCGCGTGCACCTCGAGCCAGACGGCGGCGAGCGTAAGCATCACGCCCAGTCGCGCCTGGCCGGTGGTGGCCACCAACGCCGCGCCCCAGCACGCGATCGCTGCGATCAGCTGCGTGTACGGGGAAAACGCGCCCACACCACCAGCTTGCCAGAAGGCCACCGCCGCCACGAGCGAGTACGCGACGGCAGCCAGCGTCGCACCCGCGACAGCCCACCGGCGAAATGACTCGGGGGAGAGTGCTTCGGTCGTGGAAAGCGAAAAGGCCGATGCGCGCATGGAAGGGGAGTATCGGTCACGGCACGACGCTTCGCAAAGCGGAATGCACCACCGCAGAGTCAGTCATTCCCTGACTCTGCGGCCGGTGCCACTCGCCGTCGCTACGCGATCAACGCTTGCTCGCCATGGATGCCTTCAGGCGCGTACGGATCAGCATGAGCTCTTCGCCCTTGCTCTTGTTCTTCTTCATGATGTCCTCGAGCAGCTGCAGGATCGCGGTGCTGTCTTCTACCGACGTCGGCTCGGCGCTGAGGCGCGCGCCAAATCCGAAGTGCTGACCCGGGATGAGGATCTGTTCGTTCTCGAGGATCACATTGTTCACCGAGTCGGCCACCCGCACGGCGACGAACTTCTTGCCCGTCTTCTCCATGTAGCCGATGCGCAGGCCGTCGGCGCTCGACGGCCAGGCCGGATAGGCGTGCTGCGCCCCATCAGTGCCTTCGAACGAGTCCGTCTCGGGCGTGAGGTTCGCGAAGTTGCGTTCGAAAGCACCGATGTACATGAGGGCGTGTCGCATCGTGGTCCGGAAGGGTGGGAGGAAGGAAGGCGCGCGGCCTCTCCGGCCGCGGCACCGTCAGAAGCTATCCTCTCACCCGCCCGGAGCGCGAGTCGGTCACCGCGGTACGGTGTTCGTCTGGTACAGCGAGAGCATATACCCGTCCGGATCGGCGAACTCCGAGGACCAGCCGCCGGGGGCATGGCTCACCGGCGTGACGATCGTGGTGCCAGCCTTCGCCAGTGCGTCCACCACGCCATCGATGCCCCCCTCAGCCAGGTCGAAGACCAGAATCGGCGAGTTGCCCGCCTGCACGTCTCCCTGAAAGAAGATCAGATCCACGTTGCCGGGGATCGGGGCGTTGAGCCACGCGTTGCCGCTGCCGTCGTCGGGCATGCGCTCGACGGCCAGCCCGATCACGTCGCGATAGAACCGCTCGGTGCGGTCCACGTCCGAGACGAAGAAGAAGATATTGCCGATGCGGGGCGAGGGAATCATGGGAGGCTCCTGAGGTCTGAAAGGGGAGAACAGCATCTGGTGGACCGATACAGTTGCCGCCGCGCGTCGAAACGTGAGGTCGGGATCACGTGGCCTTCCGCGGGCGTCCCGCGAGGAGGATCAGGTGGCCGTCCGGATCGTGCACGCCGGCCGCGTCCCGCGCACGGACCACCGGGAGCAGCGCGCGCCGAATGAGGCCGAGGCGCAACGAGAGTTCGGCCGGCTCCCGCTCCGCGGCGACCCCGGGCAGCCCCGTCTCGCACGCGACCACGCGCTTGCGAAGGGCGACAATCCGTTGGCGGAGCGTCACTTGGCCGATGCCGAGCAGCCAGGCGATCTCCTGTCGATCGTGCCCCGCCAGTGCCAGCTCGGCCACGCGCCGGAGCGACGGCGGCAGCGCCTCGAGCCACGCGCGCAGCGGGCGATGCGCCTCGTGCGCAGGCAGCGTCGATCCCGATTGCTGCAGCGACTGCTCCAGCGCGTAGTGCGTGTCGCGCCGCCGCCGTCGCGCCGCGCCACGGGCGGTCATGTGCCCCAGGTTGCGAATGGTGCCAAGCAGCCAGCGCTGGTTCGCCGCTTGAGAGAGATCGCCGCGCCCCACACGCAACGCTTCGAGCAACGCATCCTGCAGCAGGTCCTCGGCCTCATCGGGGACACGACTGGCGCGCTCCGCCGCGGCGCGCAGCAATGGAAGGTAGGGGGAGAGGAGATCAGCCATATGCGGCGTGCAATTTGCGCCAGGCAGGCCGCCGGCGCTTGCCCTCGGCGGCGCGGCGGTGCACCGTGCCGCCATGCGGTCTCTCACTCGCCGATGGTTGCTGCTACGCGCGCTCCTCGTGCTCGGGCTGATGATGCCGAGTCCGCGAGTCGCGCTCGCTGGCATGGTTGTTGGCGCATCGACGCCGCGCGACTCGCAGTCGTCCGCTGCGCCACCACGCCTCTTGCTCGCGGTGGATGGGCTGAGCTGGGACGCGTTCGTGTTCGCACAATCGCGCGGGCTGTTGCCGCAGTTTCGCCATGCGGCGCCCATGATCGCGCCGTATCCGAGCATGAGTCACCCGGCGTGGGCGGAGATCCTTGGCACGTCACGCGTGTTTGGTGCGCGGGGCAACATTCGCACCGTCGAAGCGCGGTGGTTCGATCTCGATGCGATGCGGGTGGCCGACGACCCGCGGCAGGTCATCGAGCGTCAGGCGGGGCCCTACAACTACATGCGTGCGTTCGACACGTACTTCGATCCACTGATCGAGCCGCTCATGTACTTCCCCGGTCAGCGGCTCTTCACCGACGAGCTGGCCGAAATCGAGCGGGATATCGTCGCGGGGTTTACGGGCGATCACTATGCCGCGTACGTGAGCGGCACCGACGCAATGGCGCATACGCATCTCGAGGAACTCCATCCGTTTCTGGAGCAATTCGACCGCATGCTCACGCGCGTGCTCGCTGCGCTGGCGGCGCGCGGCGTGCATCCGGATGTATGGCTCGTCTCCGATCACGGCAACGCCGGCGCGTTCGCGGAGGGAGACACCGAGTCGTATCTCACGCCGGTCTCGCTGGACAGCGCGATCGTCCGGGCGGGTCTCGTGCGACGCGACACGGGGACGGTGACCGGGGCGAACGAGGTGGCGGTGGTGACCATTGCACTCGCGTCCATGGTGAACACGTACTTTCCCGATCTCTCGCGGCGTCGGCGTTTCGCGCGGGAGGCGCTGCGCGAGACGGGCGTGACGCTCGCCACATGGCTCGAGGTACGCGATCGAGATCGTGTGATCGTGGTGCTCGGCCGAGATGGCGCCGAGGCCGAGTTGCGGTGGCGGCGCACAGCCGATGACACGTACGCCTTTGCCTACACACCGATTCACGGCAACCCGCTGGGTGTGGAGGATTCGCTGCACGCCGCACCGACCGCCGCGCAGTGGGTCTCCGATGCGGTCCTGCGCGCTGCGACAGAGCGTGGGGCCTATCCCGATGCCCCGTACCGGTTGGTGCAAAGCGCCGAAAAGCAGGTGGCCAACGCGCCGGATCTCATCGTGAATCTCGCCGATGGCTACGCGCATGCCGGCGACTTCGGCCGCGTCGTGCGCATGGTGCGGACCCACGGTTCGCTGTCGGCGCGGGCCACGCTGGGGGTGCTGGCATCGAACAGCGCGCCGCTGCCATCGACGGTACGCGCGGATGAAGTCACGCAGGTGATGGGTGTGGACCCTCACGCGCTGTTTCCGCACGCGCAGGCGCTTACGGCGTCCAATGCCGTGGTACGAGCGCGACAGTTGCGTCGATCGACCGCCATGCTGCCGACGGGACGCACCGAAACGTCGCACGACGCCGCGTTTCTGCGTCGCGCCCGTCCGATCGTGGAATCGATGGGCTATTTCACGTTCGACGCGCTGCGTGATTTCATCGGGGGGTGGCGCGACACGATGCCCTCGAATCACTCCGAATCGCTCACCGACCGCGTGCGCACGTCCCGGTCGCTCATCGCCGAGGCCGATGTGCTGCTCGGCCTCGGAAGTGGCGTGGATTCACTGCTCGCGCTTGCCGACGGACTGGACACCGACCGTGTCGATGCGCGCCTCCGCGTTGCGGAATCACGGTTGCGCGACGTGCCCGCGCTAGCGCCGCTGGCAGAGCTGCGCGCCGCATGGACGCCGAGTGACAGCACGCAGATCGAGCGCGATCCGGGTCGCGCGGCTCCGCTGCGTCGGGCAACGATGGCTGCGTGGACGCTTCCGTACTTCCTCGATGCCGCGCTGTATGAGCCCGAAACCGATAGCGTGACCGACCCGCGTGACGGGCGAGCGGCGGAGCGGTGGTTCTCACGCGATCGCCACCGCGTGCGAAGCGAGCCCCGCCGCGTGCTCGAACAACCTGCCATCGCGGCCTCACTGTTTCGCGAGGTGTTCGCGGAACGTCGCCTGTGGCGCGACATCGAGCCTGCCACACCGCCCATGCTGTACACGCCCGATCTGTCGGATGTGACCGTGGTGCTGGTGCCCGGGATTTATGGTGAACTGTTCGACGGCGAGCTGTGGCAACGCGGTCTGAAGGCCGTGCGCGATCGCCTGGGTACGCGCACGCTCACCGTGCCCGTCGATGGACGCTGCAGCGCCGAGTACAACGCTCCACAGCTGTTGCAGGCGCTACGGACTGACACACAGCGCCGGTTGACCCGGGGGTACGCATCACCTCGCTACCTGCTGCTCGGCTACTCCAAAGGGGGCGTTGACGCCACGCATGCACTGCTCGCGGACTCGTCGATGGCCGCTGATCACATCGTTGCACTGGTCACCATCGCCACGCCGCATCTCGGCTCGCCGGTGGCGGAGCGTGCGCCGCTGCCTCGGGAACTGCTGTCGAATGCGGTGACCTCACCGACGCCGACGGCCTGCGACGCATCGCCCGCAGCCTCGTCGCTCTGGCCCGCCGCGCGCGCATCGTTCTGGGCGGAACACGAAGAGGCGTTGGCGGCGCGCGTGCCGTACTTCTCGCTATCGTTCACGAGTGATGCGCGTGTGGCGCACCCCTTCATGAAGGTGACCAAGCGCATCGGACAGTTCACCGAGCCCAACGATGGCGTGGTCGCCCTGAGCGCCTCGCGCTTCCCCGCGTCGATGCCAGCGGTAGACCTCGGCACGGTCGCCGCGGACCATATCGCCGGGATCGCGGCGTCGTCGTTCCCGCAGGAGGCGTTCCTTGAGGCCGTGGTCCTCACGCTTGGCGAACTGGGAGTGCTCGAACCTGCCAGCGCCGATCGCTGGCGTGCGGCGCAGCAGGGCTGGCGTCGCAAACATGCGACGCGCCGACGCGAGCAGGTGCGCGTTCCTCCGTTTGCGACCGCGCTACGTATGCCCGAGCCGATGCCGGGCGGCAGTACCGGCTGGACGCCCACGACGACATTTCGCATGGGGTCCGCTGATGCGTTTGCGCGTGTGCACGTGCGCCCGATAACGCGACAGACGCATCCGGACGGCTTCAGTCTGCGCTGCGATCAGCAGGACATCGTGGGGTTTCGACGGGAGTACGAGTTTCTCTACGACGCCAGCAACGGGGGGCAGGAAGGGCATCCGGACGATGGCATCGCCCTCACCGCCGCCGACGGATCGAGCAGCGGTCGCGCCTGTCAATTCGCAACGCAGCGCAGCGCGATCAAGATGACCACGATCGGCTATCGCTTTCGTCCCGAGGAGTTCCGCGCGGTCGATCTGCGCTTGCGCGTGCTCGAGAATGTGCGGGGCGTGGACCCCGGTCGGCAACGACGGGGCGCGAACGATGCCGCGTTCAAGCTGTGGTTCGTGCTGCGCGAGCGCGAGAACGGAGCGACGCGACTGTTCGGCTACACGTGGGCCGCCCCCGATCGTGACGGTCGCGTGCCGGCGGATGGCGCGCTGCTCGAAGCCTCCGCGTCCCGTCGCAATGTGTTCGTCACGCGATTGCCGGAGGCGTGGCTCGTGAACGTGGGCGCGCCTGATGCGGATGGCGCGTGGCATGCCCTGTCTCGTGATTTCGCCGCCGACGTCCAGCGCGCCTTCCCGGATGCCGCACTGGAGTCGTTCGAAGTGATCGGTATCACCATGCAGTCCGATTCCGACGACTCGCGCGGGGAGACGCGCGTGCTGCTCGACTACCTCACGTTCCGGCCAGTCGCACGGTAGCTTGCAGCATGCGACGCTTCGTGACGTGTGTGCTGGTGGTGCTGTTGTCGATGGCGACCTCGGGTGCCGTCGTCGATGCGCAGGTCGTCGTGTCGTCGCAAGAGACCGAACCGCCGGATAGCCTGCGCACGGATACGAGTGGTATGCAGGTGCTCGACGTCCCGGAGCCGGTCAGTGAAGAACGCGCTGTCATCGACGAGCGCATTCGCAGTGATCTGCAAGCCCTGTTCGATCGGGTCCCGTCATTGAGTGACCTCACCGTGCACGTGGATGCGGGCGTGGTGCGACTGGAGGGCATCGTGGCCAATGCCGAGATCCGTCGCCGGGCCGTCGAGCTGGTGTCGTCGATGGAAGATGTGCGATTTGTCGACAATCGGATCGATGAATCCACGTCGCTCGAGGAGCAGTTGCGGCCCACCTGGGCGCGGTTGCGCGAGTTGGCGTACGGCGCCGTGGCCAAACTGCCATTGCTCGCGGTGTCGCTCGTCATTCTGACGCTCTCGATCGTGGCCGGCTCCCTGCTCGCGCGCTGGCGCGGCCCGTCCATCCTGCAGACACGCAATCCGTTCCTGCAGGGACTGATTCGTCGCGCACTTCAGGCGGTGCTCGTGGTGCTGGGCCTGGTGCTGGCGCTCGACCTGCTCGGGGCAACCGCGCTGGTGGGCGCGGTGGTCGGCACCGCGGGACTGGCCGGCCTCGCGGTCGGCCTCGCGTTCCGGGATATCGCCGAGAACTATCTTGCCGGTGTGCTGCTCGCGCTGCGGCAGCCCTTCGCGCAGAACGACCAGATTCGTGTGGACACGTTCGAAGGAAAGGTGGTGCGGCTCACCCCGCGCGAGACGATCCTCATGCGCGCCGACGGCAATCATGTGCGCCTGCCCAACGCGATGATCTTTCGCAGCCCGCTCGTGAACTTCACGCGCAATCCGCTACGTCGTTTCGAGTTCGAGGCCGGCATCGGGACCGGCGACGATCTCATTCGCGCGCGGGACGTGGGCGTGACGGCGCTGCTGGCCACCGATGGCGTGCTGCGCTCACCGCCGCCGGAGGTGCTCGTGACCGCGCTCGGCGATTCGACGGTGACCATGAGCTTCGCCGGCTGGCTCGATCAGCATCAGACCGAGTACCTGCGCGTGCGCAGTGAAGCGATTCGCATGGTGAAGGCGCACCTCGAGGATGCGGGGCTCACCATGCCCTCGCCCGAGTTCGGGGTGGAGATGCGTGGAGAGATCGCGGCGGCGACCCAGTTGGGGCCAGCGCGGCCGCCGACGTCGCCCCACACACGAACGGCGTCGGATGTCTCGGTCGATCGGACGCTCGACGAGCAGATCGAGGCCGACCGTCGGCATGACGATGAGGCCAACCTGCTCGACACCACGCCTACACCACCGACTCGCGCTTCGTCGCGAGGGCGCGATAGCGCGTAAGCCACGCTGCGCTCCATGCGGCGAACGTACCCGCGCGCAGCTGTTCGCGCGCCTGGCGCATGAGCTCGAGTACAAAGGCCACATTGTGCAGCGCGAGCAGGCGAGGGCCCAACGGTTCATGCGACACGAACAGGTGCCGCAGAAACGCGCGGTCGTAATGCGTGCACGCTTCGCAGGGGCACTCCTCCACCAGCGGACGCCGATCGTAGCGGAACGCGCCGAGCCGGATCTGCACCTTGCCGTCGGGGGTGAACGCCGTGCCATCACGGCCCATGCGTGATGGCGCCACGCAATCGAACAGGTCCACGCCACGGGCCACGCATTCCACGAGGTCGTCCGGGAAGCCCACGCCCATGAGATAGCGCGGGCGATCACGCGGGAGGTCGGCGTCACAGACCGCCACGGTGTGATACATCGCCGGCTTGGCCTCACCTACCGACAGTCCGCCCACTGCGATCCCCACCCAGTCGCCCGTGTCGAGGATGCCGCGCACCGAGGCGCGGCGCAGGTCGTCGTGCGTGCCGCCCTGCACAATCGGAAACAGCGCCTGTGGCGGCGCGATCAGATCACGCACCACATCGTGCGTGGCGAGCGGTGGCAGACTGTCCTCGTGCGCGATCGGCGCGACCGGTGCTCGCCCTTGGTGCGACAAGCGCTCGAACTCCACGCGACAGCGTTCGAGCCAGCGCAGACTGCGCTCCATGGCCGCTCGCGATGCAGACACGTCCGCGCCACCCGCGATGAGCTCGTCGAGCTGCATGATCACGTCCGCGCCGAGGTTGCGCTCGATGCGCATCACGCCCTCGGGCGTGTACTGGTGCAGCGATCCGTCGAGGTGGCTGCGAAACTCCACACCCTCTTCACGCACGGCCCGCAGCTTGGCCAGCGAGAACACCTGAAAGCCCCCCGAATCGGTGAGCATGGGGCCGTTCCAGCGCGTGAACGCGTGCAGGCCGCCCAGGGCGCGCACCGCCTCATCGCCGGGGCGCAGGTACAGGTGGTACGCATTCGCGAGCAGCATGCGCCCGCCCGCGCGCTCGACATCGTGGACCGTGAGTCCACGCACTGCGCCGTGTGTGCCCACCGGCATGAACGCCGGTGTGTGCACCTCACCGTGCGGGGTGTCGAACCACCCGAGACGGGCAGAACCGTCCGCGTGCGCGGTTCGGAAACGAAACGATGACGGTAGCGTGCCTTCGGTCATGCGACAACGTAACGGGCGCCGTACTGTTGGGGGGAGCAACGGAACTCGTGATCCATGTCACGAGTACCAGCCGCAGCGCCCGACCTTCCTGCCTCGCCCATCCCGCCATGACCACCTCTCCATTGCGCGTCCTGCTTCGGGCCCTGTGCTGCCTGGCGGGCGCGGTGGCGCTGCCGAACACGGTTCGTGCCCAGGACCCGCCGCCGCCGGTGCTCGATACCGTGCGCGCGCGCAGCGCCGCGGATACCGCACGCGGTATCGTGTTCGACAGTCTGGCCGCGGAGCCGTTGGCGGGCGCGCTCGTCGTCGCCATGCCCAGCGGTGCCACCACCGTGACCGATTCGACCGGCTCCTTCGAGCTGCTCTCGGATACCATCACCACGCGCATCACTGTCTACCACGAAGTGCTCGACCGCATCGGCTTGGGCGCGCTCGTGGCGGAACGCCCGGACGACCGTCGCCGCGCCGTGACCATCAGCACCCCCTCGCTGCTCACGGTCTGGCCCCAACTGTGCGACTCGCGCCGCCCGCTGGGTGGGCGATCCGTGATCGTGACGGGCACGGCCCGCGCCGCCGATGGTCGTACGCGCGTGGCCGGCGCCAAGGTGATCGTCCAGTGGCCCAAGCCCGACTACGCCACCGGTGGCCCCGACCTGCGATCCGAGGAGACCCTCACCGACTCGCTGGGCAACTTCCTCATTTGCGGCGTGGAGGAGTTCGTTGACATCTCCTTTCTCGCGCTGTCGCAGGAGATGCAATCGGGGGTCGTCACCGTCACCAGCGACATTCGGCCGCTTCGACGGATCGACCTCGTACTCGGCGCAGCCGACGAGCGGGGCGCCGTGCGGGGCCTCGTGCGCGACAACGATGGCACCCCGCTCTCCAACGTGCAGCTCGCGCTCGAGGGCGTGACCGATGCGCAGGTCACCGGCACTGACGGTCGGTTCGTGTTTCCCGACGTACCCACGGGCTCGCGCATGCTGTACGTGCGCGCCGTCGGGTATCAACCCGTGGGGCAGCTGGTGGAGGTCATGGCCGGCGAGAATCCGCCGATCACGATCCCCTTCGAAAAGGTCGTGCAGATCGAGGGGGTCACGATCACGGAACGCGTGAACGTGACGCGTGAGCGCGGGGAGTTCGAACTGCGCAAGCGCACCGGCATGGGGCGCACGCTCGATTCCACCACGATCATGCGGGCGCCCAACCTGCGAGCCGCGATGCAGATGACGCAGGGGATCAACGTGGAGCAGGGGCGACGGGGCACGAGTGAGTTCGTGATTCGGGGGCGACGCGGCTGCGCCGCCTACGTCTACCTCGACGGGACGCTGGCCACCATCGACGACGTGAATGTCATTCCGCCGCGCAACCTTGCGGCCATCGAGTTCTTCGCATCCACCGCTCTGGCCCCGGCGCGCTACATCCCCATTGGGGGCAACGACTGCGCGGTCGTCCTCTTCTGGACCAAGAACGGGCTGCGTCCATAGGTGGCGAGCCGCAAATCACGGCGTCCCCGGTGCCGCCAGCACGCCGTTATGGCAATCTTTCCGGGATGACTCTGCCCCCCTTCGTGCGCGCCCGCCGCGCCGCCCTGCTGCTGGGCGTCATTGCGCTCGCCGCGCCCCAGATCGGCCGTGCCACCGCCGCCGCCGGCTCGACGCCGCGCACGGTGGCGCTGCGCGCCGCTCCAGACACCGTGCGCGGCGTGGTGTTTGACAGCGTCTCCAATGTGCCACTCGTGGAGGCCTTCGTACTCGCGGAACCGGGTGGCGCCAACGTGAGCACCGACTCGCTCGGGCGCTTCACCGTCGTGGCCGACGGTCGTATCACCAAGGTCACCGTGTATCACGAGGCGCTCGACGAGATCGGCTTTGGCGCCCTGGTGGCCGAACGCCCTGCCGATGCCACCCGTTGGGACGGCTTCACCGTGGCGATTCCGTCCATGGAAACGATCTGGGACGCGGTGTGCGGCGAGCCGCGACCGGCCGGCGAGAACGGCGGCGTGCTGATCGGGTCCACGCGTCTCCCCGACGACCGTACGCGGGTGGGCGGGGCCGGCATTCGCGTGCAGTGGGAGGCGATCCTGCCGCGAACCCGCCTGCTGCAGCTCGAGGAGCGCGACGCCGTGACCGACTCCACGGGCAGCTTCGCCATTTGCGGCGTGCCGAACGTGGGGGAGCTGGCCATGATCGCGCTCTCCACCGAATACGCCTCGAGTGCGCTTCGCGTCTCGCTCACCGACCGGCCCTTGCGCCGAGTGGATGTGGTCATGGCCCCTGCGGATGGCCCGATCGACCGCTGGCCCACGCTTACCGGACGTGTGATCGCCCCGGACCTGCAGCCGATCGCCGGGGCCGTGGTGAACATCGATGGTGTGGATAGCGCGGCCGTCACCGACAGCGCCGGCCGCTTCACGATGCCGCAGGTGCCGCCCGGGTCGCGCATGCTGAGCGCGGAAGCGGGGGGGTATGTGAGCGGGATGCAGCAGGTGGATGTGCTCTTCGCCAGCACGCCCGACGTGGTCGTCCCGCTGGAGCGTGGGCTCTCGATCGCGGGGCTCGAAGGCTTCGCCGTTACGGAACGGCGTGTCCTTCGGCGCGACCGGGAAGAGTTCGAGCTGCGCCGCCGCGAAGGGCTTGCCACATTTGTGGACACCGTCCAGATCCGCGAGGCGGGTTCGCTGCGCGCCGCGCTCGAGATGGTGCCGGGCCTGGAGATCACCACCCCGTCGGGCGAGACGGACGCGGCCAAATTCGCGGTCTCCGGCCGCGGCCGGTCGCTGGGGGTCACCAGCTGTCAGGCGACCATCCTGCTCGATGGCTTCCCGGCCACGCTCGAGGAGCTGCACTCCGTGGCGGTCGACCAGCTGGCTGCGGTGGAGATCTATCGGTCGGTCGCGTACGCGCCCGATCGCTACGCGGCCTTTGCGGAATCGGAGTGTGTCATGCTGCTCTTCTGGACGCAGTTCGGGCTGCGCCCGTGACCGCGGCGCCCGCGGGTCGCTGGACGAGGTGACGCCCTCGGGTCGGCCGGCGATCCGCCGTTTGGCTCCCGAAACGTGTATCTTTCAGGATGTCAACTACTGCAACTGCTTCTGAGCTCGACCCGACCGACAGCACGCCCGAAACGCTCGACACCGGCTTTGCCGCGCTCGGCATGGATGCGCGGCTGCTCGCTTCCCTTACTGAACTCGGCTACGAAGAGCCCACCCCGATCCAGCGCGCCGCGATTCCGGCGCTGCTCGAGGGTCGCGATGTGCTCGCCATGGCCGCCACCGGCACCGGCAAGACGGCCGCGTTCGCCCTTCCCCTGCTGCATCGGCTGAACGATGGCGCCCGCCCCGCGGAGCGCGTCGCCGCCCTGGTACTCGTCCCCACGCGCGAGCTGGCCATGCAGGTGGCCGAGGCCGTGCACCGCTATGGCAAGGCCCTCGGGGTGCACGCGCTCCCGATCTACGGCGGCGCCCCCATGGAGCCGCAGCTGCGCGCCCTCAAGCGTGGTGTCGATGTGGTCATCGCCACGCCCGGTCGCGCGCTCGATCATCTGCGCCGCAACTCGCTCTCGCTGGCGCATGTGCGCACCGTGGTGCTCGATGAAGCCGACGAAATGCTCGACATGGGCTTCGCCGACGACCTCGAAGCCATCCTCGAGCAGACGCCCGACACGCGGCAGACCGCGCTGTTTTCGGCCACGCTGCCGCCCCGCATCAACTCGATCGCCAACGGGCACCTGAAGAATCCGGTGCGCGTGAAGATCGATCGTGAAATCGTGGCGGCTGGGGAGACGGCGCGCGTGCGGCAGGTGGCGTACGTGGTCACACGCTTCCACAAGATGGCCGCGCTGGGGCGCGTGCTCGACATCGAGAGTCCCACGGCAGCGATCGTGTTCTGCCGCACGCGCACGGAAGTGGACGAACTCAACGAAACGCTCACAGCCCGCGGGCTGCGCGCCGAAGCGCTGCACGGCGGACTGAGCCAGGATCAGCGCGATCGCGTCATGAAGCGCTTCCGCGCCAAGAAGACCGACCTGCTCATTGCGACCGACGTGGCCGCGCGTGGCCTCGATGTGACGCATGTGACGCACGTGGTGAACTTCGACGTGCCGTCGGACGCCGAGACGTACGTGCATCGCATTGGCCGTACCGGTCGTGCCGGCCGTGAAGGCGTGGCCATCACGTTGGCCGAGCCGCGTGAGCATCGCCTGCTGCGCAACATCGAGCGGCTCACGGGCCAGCCGATTGCCGTCGAAGCCGTGCCCACGGTGAACGATCTGCGGGCGCGTCGTCTCGAACTCACGCGCACCACGCTTCGCGAAGCCATTCTCGAAGCGCAGGAGCAGGGCAACACCGAGGCCGGCCACGAAGTGGTGGCCTCGCTCGCGGAAGAGTTCGACATTTTCGATATCGCCGCGGCCGCGGTGCGGTTGCTCGATGCCGGTCGGCAGGGAACGGAAGAGCCCGAGATTCCGGCCGCGCCGGTGCGCTCGGAGCGTCCGGCGTCGTCGGGCCCGTCCGGTCGTGGCGCGCCGTCGCGCGGTGCGCGCAGCGAGCGCCCCTCGGGTGCTGCGGGCCGTGTGGCGGCTCGTGGTGGCGACAGCGAGGCCCGTGCCGCCAAGCCGCGCAGTTCGGGTGGTGCAGTGGTCAAGATCTTCGTGGGCGGTGGTCGCAAGGCCAAGATCCGTCCTGGTGATCTCGTGGGCGCCATCGTGAACGAAACGGGCGTGCCCGCGAGCGAGATCGGCTCGATCGTGGTGAGTGATCGGCACTGCACGGTCGAAGTGCCGGCGGGAAAGGCCGACCTGATCGTGGACGCACTCGGTGCGGCGCACATCAAGGGACGTCGCGTGCCGGTGCGTCGCGATCGTGTGGGGTAAGCGGCGCACGTCGCTGCTCGTTCGTTTTCTCTTTACACGGCAAGGAGCCCCTTCGTGATGACGCGCTACGCTTTCGGTGCTCTCGCCACCCTCGTGCTGCTCGCCGCGTGCGGTGGGGGAGACCAGCCAGCCGCTGACACCGCCGACTCGATGGCGGCCGTCGTCGCGCCCACGAAAGTGGGTGAGGTGAGCGGCTTGTCCACGCCCGAGAGCGCCATCTTCGATGCGATCCGCGGCGTGTGGTACATCAGCAACATCAACGGCGTCCCCAACGATGCCGACAACAACGGGTTCATCACGCGCGTGAGCGCGGATCTCGCCACCGTAGACACCATGTTCATCGCGGGTGGCGTTGGTGGCGTCACGTTGGACGCGCCCAAGGGCATGGCGCTCGTGGGCGACACGCTGTGGGTGGCCGACATCAGCAACGTGCGCGCGTTCCATGTAACCACGGGTGCACCGGTGGCGAGCGTTGCCGTGGACGGCGCCGTGTTTCTCAACGATGTCGTGGTGGGTGCGCAGGGTACGTTGTACATCAGCGACACCGGTATTCGCTTTGGTGCCGATGGCATGACGCACCCGGGTCCCGATCGCATCTTCCAGCTCGCGGGGCGCACCGTGACCGAAGCGCTGCGCTTCGAGGGAGCGCCTGGGCCCAACGGGCTGCTCTTCGACGAATCGTTCGGGCGGCTGCTCATTCTTCCGTTTGCCTCAAACACGATTTTTGAGTGGACCCCGGGCGCGGCATTCGCCGATTCGATTGCGTCGGGTCCCGGCAGCTTCGACGGGGCGGTGCGTCTCGCCGATGGCCGGATTCTCGTGAGCAGCTGGGCCGATTCCACGGTTCATGTGCTCGCCAACGGCGCGCTGACACCGCTGATCAGCGGCCTGCCTGCACCGGCCGATCTCGGGCTGGACGAACGGTCTGCCATCATCGCGGTTCCGCTGTTCGAGTCGGCGCGCGTGGAGTTCTGGAACGTCCGTCGCAACTGATCTTGGCTCTCGCGAGGTGCCTGCCGTGTCCACACCCGCCACGCTGACGCCCTTCGCGGCTCACTATACGCCCGGAGAGGAGTTGGCCAACGCCATCACCCACGGGATCGGCCTGCTGCTCAGTCTGGTGGGCGTGCCGCTGCTGGTGCTGCACTCCCTCTCGCGCGGTGACGCGCTGGTCGTGGTCGGCATGAGCGTGTTCGGCGCGGCGCTGGTGGCGGTGTACGCGTCGAGTACCCTGTATCACGCGGTGCGACCGTCCCGCACGAAGCAGCTGCTGCAGGTCGCGGATCACGTCGCGATCTACCTGCTCATTGCTGGCACGTACACGCCGTTTTCGCTCGGCGTATTGCGCGGGACACTCGGCTGGTCGCTGCTTGGCGTGATCTGGACGCTCGCGGTGCTCGGCATCGTGTTCAAGGTCGCCTTTCGCACGCGCTTCGAGCGGCTGTCCACCGCGTTTTACGTGGGCATGGGATGGGTGGCGATCGTGGCCATCAAGCCACTCGCGCAGGCGATGCCCAGCGCTGGGTTCTGGCTGCTGGTAGGGGGCGGACTGTGTTACACGGCGGGCGTGTTCTTCTATGTGCGCACCTCACCGCGCTACATGCATGCCGTGTGGCATCTGTTCGTGATGGCGGGAAGCGCCTGTCATTTCTTCTCGGTGTTGCACTACGCCGCGTAGGTCTGCAGGCGTGCACTCCGCGGCTGCACCCGATCCGTTGACCGGACAGCGTCGACTCATTGCGACGTTGTTCGTCGTCGCCGGCGTTGCGCACTTCGTGATGCCGACCTTCTTCGAAGCGATCGTGCCCCCGTGGCTTCCACACTGGATGCCGTCACCGCGCGCGCTCGTGTATCTGAGCGGTGTCGCCGAACTCGCGGGCGGGCTGGGCGTGCTGGTGCCATCGGTGCGTGTGGTCGCCGGCTGGGGGCTGCTGGCGCTGCTGGTCGCGGTGTTCCCTGCGAATGTGCACATGCTGCAAGAGGCGCTGGCGCACGGATCGTCGATGTGGTGGCTGGCGGCGCTCACGGTACGGCTGCCGCTGCAGGCACTGCTGCTGTGGTGGGTGTGGCGGGTGGTGGTGCGGGGAGCGCGTTGAGATCTGGCGACGTCAGCGAAACGTTGCGCCAAATCGCTCGCGGTCCGCGGCGGCACCCACGGCGATCAGCGTCATGCCGGAGAGCACGCGCGTGTCGGCGCTCGGCAGCGACACGGCGTCCGACGCATCCAGCATCGCGATCACGTTCAGCCCCGTTTTCGTGAAGATCGCCGCTTCCGCGAGCGAGCGCCCGTGCAACGACGGCGGTGCGGGGACATGGAAGAGGTCCACGCCTTCACCGAGAACCACGAGCTCACGCTGTTGTACGATGGCCAGCACGCTGTGCATACCCAGCGAGGCGTAGCTGAGCACGAAGTCTGCCCCCGCTCGCTGGATGGCCTCGACGTTGCGCTCGTGCGTGACGCGCGTGAGAATGCGGGCGTTGGGATTCAGTCGCCGACAGTACACCGTGAGATACACGTTCATGGCGTCATCGTGCGTGGTGAGCAGGATCGACGGTGCGTCGGCGATACCGGCCGCATCGAGCACCCGACGGTCGGCCGCGTCCCCGACGAAGATCCGTTCGACAAGTCCTTCGCCACGCTCGGCGTAGACTGGATCCTTTTCCACCATGTGTACACGCACCCCGCGCTCGGTCAGCGCGTGGGCGGCCGCGCGCCCCACCTTGCCGCCGCCGAGGACAATGACCGGATGCGTGTTGGCGTTGTAGATGACCAGCACCTCGTTCAGCTCGTCGAGCTGTTCCTCGGTGCCGATCACCATCAGCACGCACTGCGCGGAGAGCACGAACTCGGGGCGCGCCGAGAGGAGACGCCCCTGTCGCCACACGCCCACCACCGTGAGTCCCAGCTCCTCGCGGAGCGACAGGTCGCGAATGGCGCGATCC
This sequence comes from Gemmatimonas sp., assembly GCA_011390935.1. GTDB lineage: Bacteria > Gemmatimonadota > Gemmatimonadetes > Gemmatimonadales > Gemmatimonadaceae > JAABRT01. Next base: position 84,116 of record JAABRL010000006.1, on the reverse strand, counting down.
TCGAAAGGTGATCCCACCACCGGAAACTCGGCCAGCACCAGGTGGCGAATGCGCCCGATCACGTTGGCGTGCATCACGCCGGCGCTGACCCGATTGGCCAGATGCTCGCCCAGCTGCTGCGTGAGCGGCAGCACGTGCGAGGCGCCGGACAGCTCGAGCACGTCGATGGAGTCCTCGGACTCGACCAGTGCCACGATTGGCACCGTGGGGTTGAGCTCGCGGACGGTGAGCACGACGTTGGAGTTCTCCTGATCCCGGCTGTTGGCGAACACCAGCCGTGCACGCTCCACGCCGGCCGCCTTGTAGGTCTTGGCGTCTTCCAGGTCGCCAGCGATCACCGACAAGCCCGCATCGCGCAGACGCAGCGCGATCTCCTCATCGGGCTCGATGATCCATGCCGGGATGTTGGCCAGCTCGAGGCGTCGGACCAGGGCGAACGCGATCGGGTCATTGCTGCAGATGAGGACGTGCGTGCGCACGTTGTCCGGCAGCGCTCGAATGCTCTTCATGCGCGCGCGATTGCGCTGCTCGACCCACGGTTCGTACACGGCCCGCACAAAGACGAAGGGCATCACGATGAGCAGCATGAACACGCCCGAGACCAGCACGACCACACTGAAGAGGCGACCGAGATCGCTCTGAAACGTGATGTCGCCGAAGCCCAGCGTGGTCATCACCGTGAGCGTCCAGTAGACGCCGGTGAAGAGGGAATGGCTCTGACCCTCCCGCTCCATGATCAGGTGGAAGATCCACGCGTACACGGCAACCACGGCCGCGAGCAGGGCCAGAAAGCGTACGAACGGGGCCAGCTCGCGGCGCAGCGAGTTGCGGCCCGCGAGGAAGGAGGCCAAATGAGAGCCGACGGTCTTCATGCCCCAAGCTTATCGGGCGGCGGCATGGGGCGCGAGCGGAACGGGTGGGGCCTGCCGTGAAACGGGAACGCCGTCGGTGTGACACGGACACACGGCCGCGCGTCTACACCACGTATCCGGTGGCTCACGTCCGAGTCCCAATCGACCGATACTCGTTGATGGCGTTCGATTCTCGCCTGTCGTCTCGCCTGCCGCCCTTCCGTTGTCGCCTCCATCATCCGTCGTGTCCCACCCGACCGCCGCTGCGCTGCCGGCTCTGCCGCGCATTCTGATTGTCGACGACGACCCGACGACCCGGGTCCTGCTTGGCGATATCCTCGGCCGCGATGGCTACGACGTCGCCGTCGCCACGACCGGCGAAGAGGCGCTCGAGCAGTTTGCCAAGCGTGTCCCGAACCTCGTGTTGCTCGATGTCATGATGCCCGGCATCGACGGGTTCGAGACGTGTGAGCGGATGCGTCGTCTCGATCCGCTCGAAGACGTCCCCATCATCATGTTGACGGGTGCTGACGATTTCGCGGCCATCGATCGGGCCTTTCAGGCACGGGCCACCGATTTCCTCACCAAGCCCTTCAAGTGGAAGCTGTTGCTCCAGCGGGTGCGATACGCCCTGCGTACCGGTGGTCTCTATCGCGAGGTGCGGCAGAGCCGCCTGCGTCAGGCCGCGGCACTGCGCATCGCGCGGCTGGCGTTCTGGGAGTGGCACCTCGACGATGATTCGGTCACCTGGTCTGATCCGATCCTGCCGCTCGAGGGCGCTCCCACCGTGGCGCCGCCAGACACCGCGCGCTTCATGCAGCTGGTGCACCCGGACGACGTGGAGCGCCTGGGGCGTGCGATGGCGCATACCGCCGATACCGGGGACCCGATCGAGCTCGAGCTGCGGCTCCGGGTGGACGAAGGTGAGCGCCTCGTGCGCGTGCTGGGCGAACCCGGCGAACTGGGCCGTGACCGCCGCACCGTGTCAGGGGCGCTGCAGGACATCACCGCGCAGCGCAAATCGGAGGAGCTCGCGAGCTACCTCGCGCTACACGATGATCTCACCGGACTGGGCAACCGCCGGCACTTTCTCGCCGGCTTGCGCGAGCTGCTCGCCGTCGCCGACACCGAGCAGAAGGTCGTGCTGGTGGCGTGGGTCGACATCACGCGCTTTCAGCGCCACAACGACGCACTGGGTGCACCGCGCGGCGACCTGCTGCTGCGCCGCATCGGCCGTCGCATGCAGGGATTTCTGGCCTCACCGCACCTCGTGGCGCGCGTCGGTGGCGACGAGTTCGCCGTAGCGCTGCTGAGCTCGGACTTGACGCTCGCTCGGCTGCTGCTCGACGCGCTGCTGCGCCACGCGCAGGAGCCGTATCCGCTGGATGGTGACGATGCGGTGCTCACCCTCACGGCGGGCGTGGCCTGCTCGGACGTGGATGCCACGGACGCCGAGGGGCTCGTCACGCTGGCGGAAGACGCGCAGCGTGTGGCGCGTACGCAGGGGGTGAGCGTGGGAGTTGCGCGGCGAGCCCCGGAGTCGGGGCGATCCGCCTCGGACGCGCTCAATCTGGAGCGTGCGCTGCGCTCAGCGCTGCAGGAATCGCAGTTTCGGCTCGCTGTGCAACCGCAAATGGATTTGCGCAGCGGCCACGTGGTTGGCGTCGAGTGTCTGCTGCGCTGGCAGCCGGAGACGGGCAAGGAGGTGCCGCCGTCGGAGTTTGTGCCCATGCTCGAAGAGAGTGGCCTCATTGTCGAGGTGGGAGCGTGGGCGCTTGGCGAGGCATGCCGGCTGCAGCGCGCCTGGGCCCGCGAGGGGTGGGACCTGCGCGTGGCGGTGAACCTGTCACCTCGGCAGTTCGTCGATCCCATGTTGCTCGATCGCTTCACCTCGATTCTGCAGGCGCACGAGGTGCCGCGTGGGCGTATCGAACTCGAGCTCACCGAGAGCCTCGCGATGCAGCGCCCGGAACATACCGTGCAGGTGCTCACCACCCTGCGCGAGCAGGGGGTGCTCGTGGCGGTGGATGATTTCGGGGTTGGGCATTCCTCCCTGTCGTACCTGCTGCGTTTCCCGATCGACACCATCAAGCTCGATCGCGCCTTCATCACGGACATCACGACCTCGCGCTCCACCTTGGCCATCGTGCGCGCCGCGGTGGTGATGGCGCAGAGCCTGGGGATCACCACGATCGCCGAAGGTGTGGAAACGCTTCGTCAAGTGGACTTCCTCGACGCGCTCGGCGTCAATGAGTTGCAGGGCTATCTCGTGGGGCACGCGATGCCTCCCGAGCGATTGGGGGCGTTCCTGCACGCGTTCCAACGGCCCGGCTTCGACACGCTCTGATCCTCAACACTCTGCACATGTACGTTGCCATTGATCGAACGGGTACGCTCGACGGATTTCGCGACACCATCGCGGAAATGGCCGCGCGTGCGGACGTTGCCACGTTGCTGGTGCTTGCGGGCGATGACAATGATCATCGCCCCGATACCACCGATCCCGTCCTGCGGGCCATTGCCAAGCCGCTGTACGGCGGGGTGTTCCCGCAGGTGATCGCCGGTCGCGAGCACTTCGCGCGCGGCACCGTGGTGCTCGGCATCACCGAACCGCTGCACGCCACGATCGTGCCCCGCGTCAGCGACGAGACACAGGACCTCGAGACGTGTGTGCGGGAGGCCGTCGACCCGGACCGTCCCGACTCGCTGCTGATCGTGCTGGTCGATGGCTTTGCACGCCGACTGGCGGCCCTGGTGCGCGCGCTGTTCGACGAGCACGGTCTCACGATCAACTATCTGGGTGGCGGTGCGGGGTCGCTCTCCATGCAGCAGAAGCCGTGCCTGTTCACGAATGCGGGCATGCTCGAGGACGCCGCCATCCTGCTGCAGCTTTCCTGGCCGAGCGGTGTGGGGGTGGCGCATGGCTGGCAGGTGATCTCCGAACCGATGAAGGTCACGCGCGCGAATCACACCACGATCGAAGAGCTCAACTACGAGCCCGCGTTCAGTGTGTATCAACGCGTGGTTGGCGGGCGCGCAGGTGTGGCGATCACGCGGGAGTCGTTCTTTCAGGATGCCATGGCATTCCCCTTCGGCATTCGCAAGATCGACACCGAGGTGGTGGTGCGCGATCCCCTGCTGCTCACCGAGCAGGGGGGACTCGTGTGCGTGGGCGAAGTGCCCGAGGGCTCGTTCGTGCACATTCTGCAGGGGATTCCGACGCGCCTGGTGGACGCCGCTCGCGAGGCCAGCGCGCTCGCCGCGCAGGATCTTGGGGATCGACCGCCGCAACTGCGTCTTGTGGTGGACTGCATCTCGCGCGCGCTCTTTCAGGGTGAACAGTTCTCGCACGAACTGGCGGCGCTCGACGACGGATTGCCGATGGTGGGTGCGTTGACGCTCGGCGAAATTGCCAACAGCGGCCGCGACTTCCTGGAGCTGTACAACAAGACGGTCGTCGTCGGGCTGTTCGCCGCACCGTGATGCGTCGGAGCTGATCGCATGCAACTCGCCCTCGAAACCGAAATCCTCTTCGAGCTGTCGCTCTCCATTGGCGACAGTCCGGAGCTGCAGCCCATGCTGCGGCGTGTTCTCAGCGAGATGCTCCGTCTGCTCAACGGCAGTGGTGCCACGGTCATTCGTGTGGAAGAGGTGGAAGGCACGGCGGAGCTGCTGGCGGATGAGGTGGCGGTGTTGCCACGCAACCTGAACCGACACCCCGGGTATCGACGGTTCCGGGAGGTGTGGGACAACGTTGCCCTGCATCGCGCGCTGCAGCAGCGCACGGTTGATCGACCGCTCGTGCTCGAAGTCGGGGAGCACACCGCCTACGCGTTTCAGTTGCCGGGCTTTGGCGTGCTCGTGTTGTTCCGGCAACAGGCGTCGCTGTCGGACGGTTTCTTGCGCGCGTTTGCACCGATCGCGCGCAAGCTCGCGCAGTCGGCACGGGCCTGCCTGTTCGAGGAGGCGCTTCGCAAACAGTCGTGGCGGCTGGAGCTTGCTGCTCGCACCGCGGGTATCGGCGTCTGGCAGTACGATGTGGTCAGCGAGCGCTTGAGTTGGGATGCCCAGATGTTCGTGGTGTTCGACGTGGAGCCGTCGGGTTTTGGTGGCACGCTGGCCGAGTTCATGGCCTGTCTCCATCCGGAAGACCAGCCGCGTGTCGGCGATGCGCTGGCGCACGCACTCGCGTCGACCGAGCAGTTCGAGCTGGAGTTTCGCATTGTCACGCGCGCTGGTGAGGAACGATTCGTGTTCGGCTCGGGACGCATCGAACGCGATACGGATGGACAACCGCTCACCGTGGTCGGCGTGAACCTCGACGTCTCGGCGCGCAAGCACGTGGAGGAGGAGATGCGCCGCGCGCGAGACCTCGCTCAGGCGGCGAACGAAGCCAAGAGCCACTTCATCGCCAACATGAGCCACGAGCTGCGCACGCCCATGAACGGCATCATCGGCATGACGGAGCTCGCGCTCGAGACCGATCTCACGGACACGCAGCGAGAGTATCTCAAAGTGGTGCGCACGTCGGCCGACGGCTTGCTCGCCATTCTCAACGACATTCTGGATTTCTCCAAGATCGATGCCGGGGAGCTGCACCTCGAAGCGATTCCATTCAGTCTGCCGATCACCGTGGCCGAGACGCTCAAAGCGATCTCGGTGCGCGCGCAGCGCAAGCAGCTCGAGTTGGTGCTCGACATGCCGGCCGACATGCCCGCGTTCAGTCTTGGCGATCCGGGACGCATTCGGCAGATTCTGGTGAACCTGTGCGACAATGCCGTGAAGTTCACGAGTGCTGGCGAGATCGTGGTACGGGTGCGTGCGACGCCGCTGGCGGATCGCAACGCAGACCTGATCTGCCTCTCGATTCAGGATTCGGGCATCGGCATCGCACCGGAGAAGCTGGACCAGATCTTCGAAGCGTTTCGGCAGGTGGACGCGTCCATCACGCGACAGTTCGGCGGTACCGGCCTCGGCTTGAGTATCACCCGGCAGCTCACGTCCCTCATGGGTGGTCGCATCTCAGTAGAGAGTGCTCCAGGGCGTGGCAGCACGTTTCACGTCGAGTTTCCGCTGCCGCGTTCGGAGGCGCCCGCCGATGCCACCATTCCGCCGCTCCAACGATGGGACGGCTGTCGCGCGCTGGTGGTGGATGATCACGTACTCGGGCGCGCCACCATTGTGCGGTGGCTCGAGCACTGGGGCTTTCAGGTCAACGAAGCAAGCGGTGGCGCCGAGGCGATCGCGCTCGTGCGCGCAGCGCTGGCGCGGGGCGAATCGTACGATGTCCTGCTCCTCGACTCGGTCATGCCGGGCATGGACGGGTTCGCCCTGGCCGCGGAGCTTGAGGCCGAGCGATTGGCCGGTCGCGGTCGCGCCATCATGCTCTCCTCCGGTGGTCGCAAGGGAGACGCGGCGCGCTGTCGCGAGTTGGGCATCGCCGGATTCCTGACCAAGCCGGCGACCCCCGCGGAGCTGCGCGAAGTGATTACTCGGGTGTTTTCCGGTCGCCGCACGCCACGCCGCGGTGCACCACTGGTTACGCGTCATTCGCTCGCTGAGCAGCGGCGCGCGCTGCGGATCCTGCTCGTCGAGGACAATCCCGTGAATCAGGCGGTCGCCGAGGGGATGTTGGCGCGGCTCGGGCACACCGTGGTGATTGCGGAGAACGGCGAGGAAGCGCTGGCCCGCACGGCGCGCGATCGCTTCGATCTGATCTTCATGGATATGCAGATGCCGCGGCTCGATGGTGTGGGTGCCACGCGCGCCATTCGCGAACGCGAAGGGGCCGGACCGCGAACGCCCATCGTGGCGATGACGGCGAATGCGCTCGAGGCGGAGCGTGAGGCGTGTCTCGCGGCTGGCATGGACGATCACCTCGCCAAGCCGATCCGCCTGGCGAACGTGGAAAGCATTCTCTCGCGCTACCTCGCGCGGTAGTCCTCAGGGGCTGTCCCGCTCGCGTGCGCGAGGCGGGCAGCCTCAGCGTGCGCGCAGTGCGGCGACGGTTTCCTGCGCCAGCGCGGGGATCGGCGCGGCCAACGTCGCCACGATGGCCGCGTCGCCATCGGCGGCAGCACGTTCCAGGGCGGCAGCGGCATCACCCAGTCGCGTGGCCCCAATGGCTCCCGCCCCACCCTTGAGCTTATGCGCCACGGCGCGAATCGCGACGAGGTCACCACTCGCCACCGCCTGTTGAATGTCGCCAAGGTAGGTGGACAGGTGCCCCACGAACGTCTCGATCACGGTGTCGAGGCGGGGGCCGAGCATGTCGCCGAGCTCGGAGAGCAGGTCGTCGTCGATCAGATCCACGGTCGGACGGGGATGGGGGAAGCGAGTAATTTGTACAGATTAGCGTGCCGGAGCGCACGGGGCCAGCGCGGCGGATCTATTGTGGGCGTACCTTTCGACGCTCCCGGCGTGATGTGCGCCGAACGACCGGCCTGCTTTCCGCGTCCCCATGTCTCGAGAAACCCGCACCTTCGCTCTCTCCCGTCCGGACGGTCCTCGGCACGTCCGCCTGGCGTTGGATCCCGCATTCGAGACGCAGCGCGTCATGCTCGAGTACCTCGATGCGGGGCGGCTGTACGAGCAGGAAACGTGCACCTACCTGGCGGCCATCCTACGCGACGGCGACGTGTTCGTCGACGTCGGGGCGCATGTCGGGTGGTTCAGCCTGTTCGCGGCGTCGCTGGTGGGCCCCACGGGGCAGGTGTGGAGCTTCGAGCCCGGCCGAGCCAATCATGCACAGCTCGTGGACCAGATAGCGCTCAACGGCTATGCGCACGTTCGTCCGGTGCAGGCGGCGGTCGGCTCGACGTGTGGTATCGTCACGCTGCACGTTCACGCGACCCACGATGGGGGACACGCCGTCAGTCCCGACGCGGACGACGCGGCGCGATTGCCGAGGGACTTCGCGCTGCAACCGACGTGGTGTACGTCACTCGATGCGTTCTTCGGCGATCGTACACTCGGCACGGTCCGTGCGATGAAAATCGATGTCGAGGGCCTTGAACTCGAGGTTCTGCGCGGCGCACAGGATTTCCTCGCCCGACATCAGGTGTCGGCGGTGATTGCCGAGATCAATCATGCGTGCCTGGAACGTTTCGGCACCGATGAGCATGCGCTGCGCGCCTTCATGGATGAACAGGGCTACGACACCAACTTCTTTCATCCCACGCAGCCGATGCTGTTGCCGCTGCCGCCGGGTGAGGTGGTGCGCTCGGAGATCGTGCTCAACTACTGCTTTGTGCGACGCACCGCATCTACGTCCACGGCCGAGCCGGCCACGTAGAGCGATTCGGTATTGCGCAGGTGACTCACGGCGCCGACGCGCTCGCCGCGCCGATTGTGAATGCCGATCTGCGCGCCGACGTATCGCTTGTAGTCATGGTCGAGCACCAGCACCTCGCCGCGGGGGGCCAGCATTTCGAGCAGCGTGTCGCGGGAGAGCCAGCCTTCGTTGCTGAAGCTCACGATCAGCACACGGGCGTCGATCGTCTCCACCACACGCCGAAACGCATCGGCGTGACGTGGCCGGCTGTTGAAGATGCTCGCGCGTGCGCGTGTGTCACGACGTTTGCGCGCAACGCCGTAGGCCTCGGGTGTGTCCCAGCGCACGATGGTCTCCCACACGTGGTAGTTGCCCAGATAGGAGTGCTGATTGTACGGCGGGTCGAGGTAGGCGATGTGGCCGGTGAGTGCGGCGGCGGCCTTGAGTGCATCGAGGTGATGCGCGGCGCTGCGGCCACCTGCCGCACGCGGCAGCAGCGCCGGCAGTCGGAGCGTGAGCGGCTTGTGGGCCCGCGGTGCCCACTGCTTGAGATAGGCCATCTGCACGCCGGTGGTGCTGTCCACCCGATCGGCCGCTTCGAGCAGTGACGTGAGCGCAATGGCTTCAAGCTCCGGCGGCAGGGCGCGGGCGGTAATGGCCTCGCGCATGGCGTCGATGCGCGCGCCGTTCTCCGGCGTGAAGTAGCGCGCCTCCTCGCAGAAGGTGCGCGTGACGTAGCCCGGTGCGGGGGAGACCGCCTGCAGCTCGGCGAGCAGCGCCTCGGCTTCGTGCGTCCACCGTTCGGCGTCGGCTTGCACGTAGCAGGTGGCGAGGACGTGCGCGTACGCGGCATAGTCGTTGGCCTGCACCGCGAATCCCGCGTGCTTGAGCGCGTGGCCCACGCGCGCCGTGCCGGAGAAGAGGTCCACGGCGGTGCTGGCACCTGGAACCGCGCAGGACACGGCCGTGATCTCGTCGAGCAGGCGACGCTTGGAGCCGAGATACTTGATCATGCGGGGAAGGTAGCGGGGCGGGTGGCCCTCGTCGTACCATGCGGCATGCCGTGCCTGGAGCGACTTCGTGCGTTGGCGATGCGTGGCATCCTTTCGGGCTGCGTGCTGCTGCCGTGCGCCGGTACGCTACCGGCCCAACCGCTCGCCGACGCCTTCGTGCGCTCTGGTGACCGCGTACGCGTGACCACCTACCAGATGGCGTCCTCGGGCGCGCGTCACGTTGGCGTGCTGCAGCGGGTGTTGCGTGACAGCGTGACCGTGGAGTGGGCGAGTGGCACGCTCGAGACGATCCCACTGCATCGCGTGTCTCGGCTCGAAGTCAGCGACGGTCGTGGCAACGCGGTCCGGCCCGGCATGGCCTACGGTTTCATCGGCGGCGCGATCGTTGGAGCGTTGTACGGCGGCCGCACGGCCAACGATGGCGGCGAGTACTTCCCACCGGCGGCCGTGGTCACGGTCTCGACCGTCGTTGGTGCACTGGCCGGCACCGTGGCCGGCGGACTGCTCGGCGCCGTGGGGCGTCGGGAACGATGGACCCGCGTGCGATTGGAGCAGCCGCTGCGCCGGGTCACCGTGACGCCACACGTGTTGCCGACTGGGCGCGGCACATCGCGCGCGGGCGTCCACGTGATCGCGCGCTTCTGAACGGTGCGCGGTCCGGCCGGCAACGCCCCCGGGCCTGGGCGCTACGGCCGAAAGCTCACGCCCGCCCACACGCGTACACGATCACGGTCCGGTCCATCAAGCAGATACGCCACGCCCCCTGACGCATCGATGCCGGGCAGGCGGTAGAAGGGCTCGGCCAGCGTCGCGATGCGCACGTCGATGCCGGCTGCCCGCTGGCAGCGATCGCCGCCGCGCACGGCCGATGCGAAGAGGTTGCCGCCCGTCCCGAACGCCGGCACCCGCACCGTGTGCAGCACCACATCGTGCGCGAGCAACTCGCCGGCGGCCAGCCACGGCACGGGCACGCGTTGCGGCAGGGCGGTGCCGCCCACGAGCAGCGAGGGCATGCCGCCCAGCGCAAACGCCTCACCGGGCGATGCGGTGCGGTCTACCGTTCCGGCAATGCCGTGCCACGACAGCTGCAGCGGTCCGCCCAACCGCAGCGTCACCTCCGCGCGTCCCACGTGGCGCCGCACCGGATCGGCGGCCGGCACGCGAACATCGATCACATCGGGCGCCATGCCGTAGGTGCCGGTGCCAAGAGTCGGCCCGCCCGCGCTGCGCGAGCTGTGGCCCCGCAGATCGAGCGCGAGCGTCCGCGTACCGCGCCGCAGCGTGTGCGTGCGCTGCACATCCACGAACAGGTGCGTGCGTTCGGCCGCGGCCAGCACCTCGGGTGCAATGTTGATGCCGATGGCCGGGCGAAGCGCACCGCGCATCGGGGCGTTCAGGTGCACCTCATGAAGTGCGGCCCCCACGCGAACGGCACTGCGGCCGCGCAATCCGTCGCGCGCCATGGTGAGCGCGAGTGTGCCGCCACTGAAGCGGGCCTGCGTCTCGGCGTGCACGTCCCGGCGTGTGAGTCCCTCGCCGCGCGCCGGGGCGCGGGCCGTCCCCATGGCCATGCTCGCGCGCACGGCCTCGGCTTCGATCACGCTGCCGATGCCCAGCACCGGACCGCGCCATGTCGTACGCAACGAGCCGCCGCGCTCGCTGCGCGCGTCGGTGCTCGCCAGCCCCATGGCCAGCCAGCCGAAGCGTCCAACCGCATCGGACGTGCCGATGCTGCCGCCCACGCTGCCGCCATCGAGCGACGCGACCCCGAGCGGCAGCAGTGAGACGCGTTGTGTGCCGAGGCCGAATCGGCGCGGTGTGACCGGGGTGTTCGGTGAGAGAGGTGGCGCCGCGCCGAGAAACGGCTGCGTGATGATCGCGCCCAGTCCCGCATCGGCCAGCCGGCGCGCGAGGGCGTCGGGCAGGGCTGCTACCCCACTGGCCGCGATGGGCAGACGTCGCAGCTCTTCGCCCGCGGCATCGAGGCGCACGAAATACAGCGCCGAGTCGCCCGGAAACGGCTCCGGAGCAAAGGCCGCCGAAAAGGTGCGCGTCAGTGTCGTGACGCGGTGATCGTCGAGCGCATGCCGCACCAGCTGCGGCGTACCATCGGCTTCGCTCACGTACAACAGGGCCCGCCCATCCCGCGAGAAGGTCGCGTCGTATCGGTCGTACGACACGTCATCGCCGAGGGTACGCCGCGCGCCGCTGGCCACATCCACGAGGACCGGTCGCCAGCGCCCGTTCCACTGTTCGGCGGCCACCACGGTCCGTCCGTCGGGCGCGCCCCGCGGACGCGCGTACTGCGTGACCGCATCACCGGCGAGCAGCGTGGTCACGGCACCGTCCTGCAGGCGAATGCGGACCAGATCACACTGACCGGCCAGGCAGCGGGTGCCCACGGCGATCGAGTCGCCCGCGAGCGGTTCGGCTTCGCGAACGGACGCCCCGTGTGTAATGCGCCGTACGTCACCGGTGCGCGGTGTCCAGGCGAACACGTCGGGGCGAACGGCACCGTCGGCGAGCACATCGGCGCGAATGACCAGCAGCTGCTCGCCCGACGCGAACCAGCGCGGGCGCGTGTACGGTGCGCCCGCCGTGGGCTTGAGTGTGAAGCGCGCCTCGCGACCACGCGCAATCCGCGGCACCGACGGCGGATCGAGCGAGTCACGCCGCAGGCGGCGCTCGTCGGCCACGCGACGTGCGCTGTCGCGCTCGGCGTCGGAGCTCGTGTCGGTGGACCACACCACGAGCGGACGGACAGCACTTGACGGCGTGACGGGTGAGAGCGCGACGAACGCGCCGTCGGGGGAGATCGCGGGATCGTCGGTGCCGCGTCCCAGACGCGCTTCGAGGCGACCGACCACCTGTCCGAGCGAATCGACGGCACGCTCGAGCGCGATCGCATCAGCGACCAGATTGGCCGCGTAGCGCGCCCACGCGTCATCGGGGCGCACGCCGAACGTTTCTTCGAACGCGGTGGCGAAGCCGCGTTCGCGCCGCGCCGTGAGCCGACGCCACAGCTGAGGCAGCGCGGAGTCGCCGTGCGCCGCCTGCAGGCATTCGAGAAACGCACTGCCGGCCAGATACGCGAAGCCGCCGTCCTGCCACCCCGGGCCGCCATCGAGGCCGGCGTACGTGGGCAGGCGTCCCCGCACGGCCCACTCGCGCAGTACCGCCGCGCGCAGGGGCGAATGCGGTCGGCCGGTGCCGGTGAGGCGTCCTTCGATGAGCGTCGCGTACCCCTCCTTCACCCAGCGCGGCGTGTCGCCCACGGGCCCCGTTCGCCCGGGCATCCAGCGCAACCAGCCGCCGGGGCCGCGACGTGGCTGCGCGAGGTGCGCCACGTGCGCGTATTCGTGCACCAGCAGCAGCTCGGCCCAGTCGCGCGACCGCCCGATCTGCGAGCGCGGATCGGGCGGTACCGGGTACAGGGTGATCTGTGGCGCGTCCAGCCACGAAATGGCGTTGCCGTTGGCGACGTTGCGCGGATCGTCCACCAGCACGGTCACGCGCTGTGTAGCGGGCGTGCCGATTGCCGCGAGCACCCGACCACGCACACTGTCGAGCTGCCGCGCATTGCGCGTCGCCCACTCGGCGAACTCTCGTCGTGCGTGCACGCGAAAGTGTGTGCCTTCGAACGTGATCCACGCTCCGCCCGCTCGACCGGCGGGGGCGAGGGCCGGAATGGGGCCATCCTGCGCGTGCAGCGGGGTGCGCACAGCAACCGCGAACAGTACCGCGCAGGTTGCGAGCCGGGTCAGCGTCGGGCGCGGTCGCCAGCGCGAGGCTGACGATGCACGGAGCACGGAGCGAAGCAGTCGTGCAGCCAGTGGGTGGGTAGGCATTCAGGGCACGCAGGAGAGCAGCGTTCCGTGATGCCGGCGTGATGGGACGCAGGCCAACGCCGACGGCCGCTTGGGTCCGTCGCCGGCGCGAGTGTGTTCCGCGCGCCATTCGGTCGGCAGCGTCAACGTCGCCGAGCCCACGGCATGGGTGCGGTTCCGAGCAGCGCGGCCTCGACCTGCGCGAGTCGCGCGAGACGCGTTTCGGCCCGCTTCGCGGATTCGATGAAGTGTGCGAGGCCACGCTGCGTGCCGGATGTGTGCTGCTCCCACGCGCGTCGCAGGCGCGGCGCTCGCGCGAGCCGCTGCGCGAGTTCGTCCGGGATGTCCACGTCATCCTGGTCGATGACGCGGAACGCGACCTCGACGTCGTCCCCGACGGCCAGCCCCGCGGCCTTGAGTGCGGCTTTCGGCAGCATGAGGTACCACGTGCCGCGCGACGGTTGCCAGGCGCCCTTCACCGGCACGCCGCCCACATCGGCCTCGATGCGCAGGCGCGGATGGTCGCGCAACGGCAGCGACTCGTGCAGCGTGTGGTCGAGCACGACCACCGTGTAACGCAGGCTGCCCACGGCGTGGCGGCTGATGCTGGTTTCGAATCGGTGGGTGAACCAGGTCATGGGCGTCGGTCGCGTCGGATCGCGGGGACGTTGGGTCGGTGGCGGCCGTCGTCACACCATACGCGTCGTACCGCCCTCAGACCAGCGGCGCATCTGCCGTTCGATCCACCCCGCCTCGGCCCGATGCGTGTGCGACCAGGCCACCGCGCCCGCGAACGCCATGAGGCCCACACCGATCGCCACGCCCGGCGGGAGCGACTGCTTCGCGCCGCTGACATACAGCGTCATCAGCAGGACGATGTGCCACAAATACCAGGTGAGCGCACGGCGGCCCGTGGCGACCAGCGGTTCTATCAGACGCGTGGACAGATGCGGTACCAGCGCCAGCATGGTGCCGAGCACGAGCCATGTGGTACCCACGGCCGACAGCAGAAAGAGCGGCAGCGGCGGCAGCGACGTGGTCCCCACGAGTCCCTCCCGGGTCAGCGCATCGAGCGCCGGGGCCACGCGCACGAGCCACTGGTTCAGCGCGGCCGAGGCCCCCACGGCCATCGCCGTGAGCGCCGCCCCCGCCCACAGCAGCCGCCGCCACATCCGCGGCTCGTGCAGCGGCTGCTCGGCCAGCACTGTTCCCATGAGGAAGAACCCCAGCCACGGGACCACCGGCCGAAACCCGTCGTAGAACAGCGAGCGCACGAAGCCCGATGGGGTCCACGCACCCACGTACGTGAGCGTCTCGAGGTCCCAATGGTGGGTCCAGTCGATCACCGACATGAGCAGCGGGAATATCGCGGCGAGGGCGAGGCCGAGCGCGACACGCGTTCGGGCCGACCATTGCAGCAGGAGTGGAGCGAGCAGCAGGGCCACACCGTACACGCGCAGAATGTCGCCCGGCCACACGGCGTGGTTGAGGACGCCGAGCACCGCGAGCAGCAGTGCCCGGCGACGCAGCAAGCGGCTGCCTTCGCTGGGCGAATACTTCGCCGCAAGCCGCGCGACGCCGAATCCGGCCAGCGTGACGAAGGTCGCAGCGGCACGCCCATCGCACCACCACAGAATCAATGACGCGACACCATCGCGCGGTACGATCGATCCAAGCACCAGCACGGCGTGAATCACGAACATGCCGAGAATGGCCAGCGCGCGCGCCATGTCCACGGCGGCATCTCGTGGCCGCATGACACGGCTCATGCCTCGGCGCCTGACGCGAAGCCTCGCCGGAAGGCGTCACGCACCAGCGGTGCCGCGTCCTGGCGCGCGAGCGATCCCTCGGCGACGGCGGTCCACGCTGCGTAGAGCAGCGCCTCGAGCGCGCGGAAACGCCATCCCGCGGGTACCTCCGACCGGAGTGCGCCCGTTGCCGCGGCTGCGTCGAGGACCCGGCGTATCGGTGCGTCCACGGCCCGCTCGGCGACCGTCAGCGCCTCGTCGCCGAGCAGGTCGCCCGTCACCAGCAGGAAGTGCAGGCGATCGCCGAAGGGCACGAGCATCTCGATGAGTGCGTCAAGCGCCTGCTCCGGGGGCTGGGGCTCGCGCGTGACGACATCGATGGCGGCAGCCAGCGCGTCCATGCCGTGCAGCGCAGCGGCCCGCATGAGCTCGAGGCGGGACGGGAAGTACCGGTGCAGCGTAGCGCGTCCGACGCCGGCCGCCTCGGCGATGGTCTCGAGAGGCGCGGATGGATTGGCGGCCCAGACCGTGGCGGCGGCGTGCAGAAGACGGTCACGGGGAGCTAGTTTTGCGGGCCGCATATGTCTCATTAGAGACATTATTGTCTCAATCGCTACCCATGTCAAGCCAAGGCGGACGCCCGTCGCTAACCTATCGCCATACCGGTGATCCCTCGTCTCCGCCCGTCCATATGCCCTACACCCCGATACTCGCCACGCTTGGCTACGTCCTGTCCGCTGACCGCACCCACGTCCTCATGGTGCATCGCACCGCGCGTACCGATGATCAGCAGCTCGGCAAGTACAACGGGCTCGGGGGCAAGCTCGAACCGCATGAGGACGTGGCCGCGGGGATGCGACGCGAGCTGCGTGAAGAAGCGAGGCTCGAGGTGACGGCCATGCGGCTGCGCGGAACGATCTCGTGGCCGGGCTTCGGCGCGCAGGGGGAAGACTGGTTCGGCTTCGTGTTCGTGATCGACGGGTTCACGGGCGACGTGCCCGCACACAATGCCGAGGGCACCCTGTCATGGGTTCCACGCGAACGATTACTCGAACTGCCCATGTGGGAGGGCGACCGCCATTTCCTGCCGCTCGTCTTCGACGAGGATCCACGACCCTTCCACGGGGTGATGCCGTACGAAGGTGGGCGGCCGGTCTCGTGGACGATGAGCCGGTAGCGGCCAGGTGTCGAGGCCTCGTCAGGTCGTGACGGTCCGGCGCTTCTCCAACTCCTTGATCAGGCCTCCGCGCACAGCCAGCTGTGACGCTGAGGTGCCAACGGCGAGCACCACCGTCGAGATGAAGACGGGCAGGTTCGTTCGCCAAAGTCCGAGCACCAGCCACGCGGCGATGATCACGCCGAACACGACAACGATCGTGATCTGGAGGGCCTTGAAGGCACGAATCTTCGATTCGAGCTCCTCGGTGGTCATCTCTGAAAGCGACTTGCTGGCCATGCATTCCTCGGCGTCGGGGGTGTGAGCAGCGATACGGCGCGCCGGCGAATCGTGGGGCGCGCCGGACGGATCGGGGAACCGGACGACACGTCGAAACAACGGCACGAGGCCGGGCCCGTCAAGACGAGACAGGTCCCTTGTCCCCGGCGTGCCCGCGTCCTAGCGTCAAGGCAGCCCGATCGCGCCGCTGGCGCTCCCGCGCGGGGACTCCGCGTCCTCTGCCCCCGCCGTCATGTCACATCGCATCACCGTCGCCGCCGGCGATGGCGTTGGTCCCGAGATCACCAACGCCGTCCTGCGCATCCTCGACGCCGCGGAATGCGGCCTCGTGTACGAGCACATTCAGGTGGGAGAGGCCGTCTACCGGTCGGGCAACAGCAGCGGCATTCCGGCCGAAGCGTGGGAGGTGTTGCGACGCAATCCGGTGTTTCTCAAGGGACCGATCACCACGCCGCAGGGAGGCGGATACAAGAGTCTCAACGTCACCATCCGGAAGACGCTTGGCCTGTTCGCCAATGTGCGTCCGTGCCGCAGCTTTCACCCCTTCGTACCCACGCTGCACCCGGGCATGGACGTCGTGGTGGTGCGTGAGAACGAAGAAGATCTGTACGCGGGCATCGAGCATCGGCAGACGACCGACGTGTTCCAGTGCCTCAAGCTGATTTCCATTCCCGGCACCGAGAAGATCGTGCGCTACGCGTTCGACTATGCGCGCGCGAACGGGCGCCGCAAGGTGACGTGTCTGGTGAAGGACAACATCATGAAGCTCACCGATGGGCTCTTCGCCGACGTGTTTCGACGCATCGGCGTGGAATACCCGGAGCTGCAGCAGGAGGTGCAGATCATTGATATCGGCACCGCGCGTGTAGCCACACAGCCCGATCGTTACGACGTGATCGTGACGTTGAATCTGTACGGCGACATCGTGAGTGACGTGACGGCGGAGTTGACGGGAAGCGTGGGGTTGGCTGGCAGCGCAAACGTGGGTGACCGCATCAGCATGTTCGAGGCCATTCATGGAAGCGCGCCCGACATTGCGGGACGCGATATCGCCAATCCGAGTGCCTTGTTGAATGCGGCGTGCATGATGCTTGCGCACCTCGGACTCGCGGCGCAGGCGGCCACCATCCAGAACGCGTGGCTCGCCACGCTTGAGGATGGCATGCACACCGGCGATATCTTTCGCGGGGGCGGCAGCGAGGAGCTGGTGGGTACGCGCGCCTTTGCCGATGCTGTGATCGAGCGCCTCGGACGCGCACCACGCCAGCTGCAGCCGGTGCATCTGCGTGGCGGCGCAATGCCGCGCACCGAGTACGTGCGACCGAGTGTACGCCGCGAGTGCTGCGGGGTGGATGTGTTCGTGTGCGACACCGACTCCACCCCCGACGAACTCGCCGCGAAGCTGCAGGCGGCGTGCGACGGGCTGCTGCAGCTCAAGCTCGTGACCAATCGCGGGGTGAAGGTGTGGCCCGGCGGCTTCCCGGAAACGTTCTGCACGGATCACTGGCGCTGCCGTTTCGTCTCGCCGGCCGTGGAGATCGGTGCGCCAACCCCGAACTATCAGCCGATCGATGTGGCGGCCGTTCCGGCGCTGCTGGCACGGTTGCACGAGGCCGGCGTCGAAGCGGTAAAGACCGAAAACCTGTATCTGTTCGACGGCGAGCGTGGATTCACGCTGGGACAGGGGGAGTAGAGCTAGTCGCGCAAGCGGTACGCGGTCATGTATTCCACATCGAGACTGTCGCGCTTCACGACGATGGCCTGATCGCCACGCACGTCCTCGAGTCGCGTGTAGGGGTCCAGCACCAGTGCCGCGAGCGGTGTGCCATGCGCGTCGAGGACGGTCCATCGCGTTGCGGGTGTCTGCAGCTGCGAGCCGAGACGGACGGCCTCGAAGCGCTCCACCCACAGGCGCTCGCGGTCGTCCACGAACACGCGCCCGATCGCCGGCCGGTCAACCGGAAGCAGCTCGGGGAGAAACGAGTTGCCGAAGGCGCGTTGCGCACGCTCGAGTGGAATGCGTTGGGCGAGCAGGCGGATCGATTCCTCGCGGACGCCATCGACTTCCATTTCGGTCAGCGGTTCCCGCTGCCGTGGCCAGCGCATGTCCGCGTCGAGTCCGAACGTGGGGGCGAGCCGGCGGAGCCGGAACTCCGCGCCCGATCCGAAGTACGTGGCGTTCGCGCCGAGGGCGACGAACGGGACGTTCGCGAAGGGCAGCCGCGAGTCACCTCCCGCATCGAGCGCAGTATAGGTGCCCTCGAACTCGGGCGAGGTCGCGAGTGTGCGGCCGCTGTCGTTGCGCAGCGCGAGCGACATCATCAGTTGCCAGCGCACGACCGGGCGACCGGGCGGCAGTGGCGGCCTCGGGGGGAGGCGCAGCCGCAGCACCACCACGAGGGAATCCTGCCACGCCCACGCGTCCAGCGGCGAAATGTCGTCGGCATCCGATTCGTTGAGCGAGATCTGCCGCACGTAGCCGTGTTCCGCGTGCCAGAAGGAGAGGCGACGCAAGGCGCCATCGTATGTGGTGATCGTGTCACCGCGCTGCACCGCCATCGAGGCGAGCCATTGCATCTCCCCCGGGCCCGCACCGCTCCGTCCCAACGCGCGCACAAAGCGACCGGTGGAGTCGAACACCACGAGGCGTGA
This sequence comes from Gemmatimonas sp., assembly GCA_011390935.1. Classification (GTDB taxonomy): domain Bacteria; phylum Gemmatimonadota; class Gemmatimonadetes; order Gemmatimonadales; family Gemmatimonadaceae; genus JAABRT01. The sequence continues at coordinate 65,296 of JAABRL010000006.1, read as the reverse complement.
GGCGTCGATGTCCAACGCGACGAGACCACCGCTGGCCAGCCAACGTACGGGACCTACGAGCGACAGTGCGGTCGAGTCGCCGGTGGTCGCGCCAGTGATCGTGAACAACGGCTCGTTGCCGAGGCGCCATTCGGGCAGCTCGACGGGTGCGCTCGTGATGGTGACCAGGCGCACGCCCGCTGAGTCGGCGATCTGAACGGTGCTGTCGCGGCCACTCGCCGAGCGATCATCGCTCGCGCAGGAGGTGACGGTGAGCAATAGCGCAGTGACGGGTACGAGCGGCGCCCACACGCGAAACATTCTGTGTCGCATTGTCCTCACGGTGTCGTCGCTGGCGCCTCGCGCCCATCATTCGCGTCGCTGCCGCATGCCAGCACCACGAGGCAGGCAGCGGTTGCCAGCGGAGGTCGTGCCGCAGGCATTGCACGCGTGTTTCGCATGTTCTGATGCTGCCGGTTTCGTACGGCGTCGTCAAGTCGGGCGCCGACCGGCTCCGCTCATCATATTGGCACCATGTCACGCGCCCCCACGCCCGCCGATGGGCTCGCCGCGCGCGTCATGCGCGAGGCACTTGCCTCCCGAATGGCGCCACCCTCACTGGAAGCGCTGGCGCTGCGCGCCCGCCGCCTTGAGATTCCCCGCGATGCCCAGCTTCTTCGCGCCGGCGAGGTGTGCCAGAGCGTGTGGTTGCTCATGCACGGTGCGGTCCGCATGTGCTGGTACCGGGACGGTCGCGAACACATCGGCGACTTTCACCTCGAGCACGAACTGTTCAGCGACTATTCCTCGTTCGTCACCACGGCGCCGTCGCGGCTTCATCTGATCACGACGGAACCGAGTACGGTGTGTGTGCTCACACGCGCCGATTTCGCTGCTGTTGAACAGTCGCATCCGCTGGAGATGAACACCGCGCTCCGGCATGTGGCCGAGGGACTCACGGTAACCTTCGCCAATCGCATCTGGTCCACTCTGATGGACTCGCCGACCGAACGCTATCTCGCGCTGCGGCAGGAGCGACCGGCGTGGTTCGAACGCTTCCCGCAATACATGATCGCGTCCTACCTCGGCCTCACACCCGAAGGGCTCAGCAAACTTCGCAAGCGCCTTGATGGTGCGATCCCGGACGTGCGCTGAGATCGAAAACACCGCGCGCAGCATCGTGAACGGCATACGCAATTGAACGCGTTCAATGCGTGCTGCTTCACCCGCACGGTACGGTTCACTCCAGACGCTGCACTTCACACTCTGGAGGAACCCATGCTCGCACGCCCCCTCGCTGTCATCACCGCTCTCCTTCTTGCCGCACCGCTCGTCGCACAGTCGTCCACGGATCCCTACGCCAACCGTTTCTCGCTTGTCGGTGGCCTCAGCCAGCTCGCGCTCGGTGGCGGGAACGTGGAAGGCACCTGGTACACCAATCGCCTGAGTCTGGCGTACTCGCACGGCTTCAATCTGCAGCTCGGCAGCGGCGTGCTTGGTCAGGAGGCGCAAGCTCAGCAGGTACAGCTCACCATGCCATGGACGACTGGCTTCGGCGCGGGCTACCGTGTCACGGCCGCGTTTGACGTTCGCCTCGAGGTCAAGCAGCATCAGTTCGTCATGCGCTACGACGATCAGGATTTTCGCGGCAGCACCATCGCCGAGTACCAGACGACGACGGTGGGGGTGGGAGCCTACTACCGATACTATCCGTTCGCGAGGGCGACGGGCGCTGCGCGCGGTCTGGTGATCGTACCCAGTGTGCGCTACTGGCCCAACGTCTCCACGTCGCTCGACGGCGACGCACTCACGTATGACAATGCGCGCACCGGACGCCGCGAGGAACACCGCGCGGCGACGCAGGGATTTCCGGGATCGGGCGGTGTGCTCGCGAATGTCAGCGTGGGATACACCTTCGGTGCGGGTCGACGGCGATGAGCACAGCGCCTGACTGGGCGACAACACATGCGCACGCTGCTCGTCAGAGGCGGTGGTAGGCCAAGATCCCCCGCGCGGTGAATAGCCCGTATGTGCGGATTGTTCGAAGCTGATAGGTGGGCGCGCAACACGTGACGCACACGCCGGGAACCCGTTCCTGGCCGCAGGCTCATCAACAGCTCAAGAGGAACGATCATGTCTGACGACCGAAAGAATGCCGAGGACGCCCAGGAAGCGATCGCCAGCTACGTGACCGACATGCTGGCGCTGGAACAGCACATCGAGAAGGCCGTGAGTGGACAGATCGCGGATCTTGGTGATGACGAGCCCGATTTCGTGCGCGAGCTGCGAACCGTGCACGCCAAGTGTGAGGCACACATTACCGCGCTTGAAGCACTGGCCGACACACGTGAAGGCAGCGGACAGGGCATCGCCGGCGCGATCAAGAAGGCCACCTCATCCGTGCTCGGCATGGGAGCGGCAGCCGTCGATCTGGTCCGCTCCGAGAAGCTCCCCAAGAACCTGCGTGATGACTACACGGCCCTGTCACTCGCCTGCATCGGGTATGTGATGTTGCACACCACGGCGAAGTCGCTCGGCGACGAACCGACGGCGCAGCTCGCGCAGACGCATCTGGAGAACCACGCCAAGTGCGTCATGACCATTCACAACATCGTTCCGCCGGCCGTGATGCGGTTCCTGCGCGACGAAGGCTACGCGATTCGCGAAGATCAGCTCGCTGGAATTGCCCGCACCACACAGAGCGCCTGGCAGTCCGAGGACGACGTGACGCAGTCGAACGAGATTCACGTGGGAAGCTACGGTCTCTGACATCGCAGTGTGACACCGTTCGCTACAGCGACCGGTCCTCCGTGCCGTTTGCGGGCCCGGGCGACAACTGACTGTCGCTCGGGCCTCGTGCCACCCCCTAGCAGCGCGTGAGCGCGCGGTCCGACCATGGAAAGTCGAGTCAAAGTACTGGGACATCCGGCGCACCAGATTCTCGTACCGCTGCCGATCGGGTTGCTGATCGGCTCCGTCGGCATGGACCTCTGGGGCTGGTCGACGGATGATCCGTCATGGACGGTGACCGCGCATCGGATGATGGGCATCGGTGTACTCGCCGGGATGTCGGCCGCACCCTTCGGAACGATCGATTGGCTGAGCGTCCCCCCGGGGAGTCGCGCCAAGCGCATCGGTGCGATGCACGGGACCTCCGCCCTCACTGCGCTCGCGCTCTTCGCCGGCAGCTGGTATCTGCGCCGTCACGATCCGAAAGCGCCGCCACTAGCGGCACGCCTCCTGTCGCTGGCCGCGCTCGGCATGCTGAGCCTCACCACGTGGTTCGGCGGAGAAATGGTGGCACGTCTTGGCGTGGGCGTGAGCCCTCGCGCGCACGTCAACGCGCCCAGCTCGCTACGAACGGAGAGGCGCAAGCACGCACTGAGCGTCGGGTGAAGCGGATCGCGCTGCTCTCCGCCTGTCTGCTGCCCCTTTCCTGCGCGAGCGGTCAGCCGGGTGGAGATGCCGCGAGGATCGACGATCCCTATCGGCCGCTTGTCCACTTCGCCCCGGCGCGCCATTGGATGAATGACCCCAATGGGCCAGTGCGCATCGACGGCCGCTATCACCTGTTCTTTCAGTACAACCCGTCGGCCGCGACATGGGGCGACATCGGCTGGGGGCATACAACGTCGGACAACCTGCTGGGCTGGACGGAGCACCCGATCGCGATTCCGCGCACCGACAGCACGATGATCTTCTCCGGCGGCGTGGTCATTGACAGCCTTGGCACGGCCGGCCTGTGTTCCGGCCCACGGTGCCTTGTGGCGATCTACACCGCGGCGCACGCGGGCACGCGAGTGCAGAACCAGTCGCTGGCATACAGCGATGATGGGGGCGTGCGCTGGACGCAGCACGCCGGCAATCCGGTGCTGGATATCGGGAGCCGGGAGTTTCGCGATCCCTTCGTCTTCTGGCACGCGCCGTCAGCGGCATGGATCATGACGATCGCGATGGCCACGGATCACGCCATTCGCGTGTATCGGTCGCCGAATCTGCGCCAGTGGGAGCTTGCGAGCGAGTTCCGCGGCATGGGTGCAACGGGCGGCGTGTGGGAGTGTCCAGTGCTTGTGGCACTGCCTGATCACGCCACGGGAGCACGCCGCTGGATGCTCAAGATCGACCTCAATCCCGGACACGTCGCAGGCGGATCCGGCGCGCAGTACTTCGTGGGCGACTTCGACGGGCGATCGTTCGTCCCGATGGATACGACGACGCAGTGGGTGGACTTCGGTCCCGACTTCTACTGCGCGCAGCCGTGGCAGCCCGCCAACGAGGACGGCACCGTTACCTGGATTGCGTGGATGAGCAACTGGACATATGCGGCCGACATTCCAACCGGTCCGTGGCGCGGGTTGATGTCTCTCCCGCGCACCGTCTCGTTGCGCGAGCGCGATGGTCGCGCCATGCTCGTGCAGCAGCCGATCCCTGTGCGCTCATCGGACAACGCGCCGGTGCAGCAGTTCTCCGCGCGCAATCAGATCCTCGCCGACCCCACGGTGCTCGACATCCAACCCGGCAGGGCATTCGAAGTCGAGTGGCGAATCGATGCCGGGGGGGCGACGGAAGTGGGACTGCTGCTTCGCCACTCGGCGCAGCAGCATGTGCTGATCTCCTATGATCCGGTGCGGTCTGTCGTGGCGATCGATCGGCGGCCCGGCGGCTCGTCGGTGCATCCGCAGTTCGAGGCGCGCTACGAGGCGCCGATCCCACGAGACCGTATTGCAACGTTGCGACTCGTGGTCGATGCGTCGTCCATCGAATTGTTTGCCGGCAACGGCGCGACCGTGCTCACGGCTCTGATCTTCCCTGATCCAGGCAGCGTGGGTCTCGCGATCTTCTCCAAGGGCGGCGCGGTGCGATCCGTCGATCTGTCGGTGTGGCCACTGCGTTCACCAACCGCGCCATGAGCAACGGCTCCTCGCACTGATGCGAGGAGCCGTTGTGTCATGCAGGTGAATCCGTGCGGTGGTTCACGGTGTGTTACGGTGCGATCGGATTGTCGCGAATGCCCGCAACCCGTGCCGTGGCGCCGTCGATGTTCATGATCACGGAGCGCGCGAGCGTACCACCGAAGCGCTTGGCGCGCTCGGCCGCTTCCTCATCACCACCGCAGTCGGTGTATGACGATCCGCAGATATCCCCGGCACCGATGAAGTTCACGAAGCTGAGCACCGACAGGTCGTTCAGGAGCTGGTACGAATACGTCTGGTCGGGTGCAGACGCCGGATTGTGCAACATGAGTCCGCTGCCATTCATGGGCTCCCACGGGCCGAACAGGCTGGTTGACGTCCAGCCGTACATGCCTTCCGGTCCCGTCAGCGGTGGCGCGAACGTGAAGGTGTGCGTGGAGATGATCAGGTAGTAGCGGTTGTTGCGCGTGATGACGATGGGGCGTTCCAGCTCGGAGTTCACACCGGGTGCCGCGATGATCGGCTTGAGCAGGCGCCAGTTGGACAGCGCGTCGTCAGTCGCCACGGCGATGCCGATGTTGCCGTTGTACGTTTGGTCCGGCGAGTCATGAATGCGCCCCGTGAAGGTCAGGTAGCTGAGCCCCGTGGCCGGATCGCGAAAATAGGAGGGATCCCGAAATGCGAACACGATGCCTGCAGCGTCCGTCCCGGTGGACTGGGCATACCAGCGCAGGTCCGGTGAAAGGACAATGCGGTGCGGCTCCCAGGAGTCGAAGCGCACCGTTCCCGTGGCGTTGGCCAGCCGAGCAGAGGTCTGCGCAATGCGCTGCGTGTACGACAGCGGTTCTTCACCCCGTGAACCTGTCGCGGTGTAGAACACGGTCAGTCGCTGCGTCGCCGCATCATAGATGGTGGAGCCGGCCCACTGCCGCGATCCGAGCGCTTCGCCCTCGTTGAACAGGTAGCCCATGTCCTCCCAGTCGGCACCATTCTGGGAGATCATGTACCGGTACCGAGCGATGTCATGCCGCTTGCCGGGCAACACACTGTCCGGAGCGGTGAGCGACACGAGCACGTAATGCCCATTGATGCGCGCTGGCACATTGTCGCGCGTGAGCACGGGCCACGTGTCCCACACCCAGTAACCCGGCATGATCTTCTCATCAGGCAACTGATCGATCACCGGGAAACTCTTGTCGCTGCTCAGCTGGATCGACTCAACCTGTTCAGCGGTCCACAGGGTCGTTTCATAGTTCTCCGGCGGTCTGACATCACCACCAGGTGTGGAGGTAGCGTCATCGGTACAGCCAGTGAGCAGTGCCGCTGCACCGAGTGCACCAAGGATTCTGGTGACATGCTTCATGTTGACAATCCGCGAAAGGGTTGAGGAAGTGCTTCTCCGCAACCTGACGGGAATGTGCAAGCTTTGATATTCGTCGCACGTGCCAACTTGAGGTGGGGCAATGGGGGGGCTGTCTCGCTGGTACCTGAGAGAACCGCACCGCACGTGCATTGCACGATGTGTTGCACGGCAACACGCGTCGTGTCACCAAACGGCGCCTGCCTCAGTACACGCGGATTGGCACCAGTTGTGGGAGGTCGATGATGCGCTTGACCGTGCGATCACGCTGTGCCTCCTGCACGAGCTCTGCCGCATTCTCCACGCCCGCTCGGCGCATGAGCAGCTCCGCCATCGAGAGCACCGCTTCGTTGGTCGCGCGAATGGACCCGTGTGATACGGCCTTGCCGATCGAGGCGGGCGCATTGGTGCCGTGGATGCTGCGCGGGAGATCGTAGACGAGCTGCGCCTGTCCCAGTGGATTGTCCGGGTCGCCGGGGGCGCTGCTGTCGGCGTCCTCCGCCCACTCTTCGTCAGTGGGCGGAATCCATTCGGGGTTCAGCACGACTTGACTGATCGTCCATTCACCTGGGCGCGTCGGCCACTTCGCGGAACCCACCGCGATGTCGTGCTGTGCCAGGGTATCGGAGGCCGCATCGAGTATCCGGACCCGACGTGCCTCGATGTCGACTTCGACACGCACGTCGAGCGAATCGCGCGCTGCGAGATCGTCGAGCGTGGCTTGCAGTGCGCGCAGACGCGTCCGTCGGGCGACCGAGTCGGCAGTCGCCGCCTCGCGCATGGCACTCGCGGCCATGGTCGCGGAGTCACTGGGGGAAATTGTCGCGCTGCGGGATGCATCGGTACCTGTGCACGCGCTACAGGCGAGGAGCACGAACAGCAGAGACACGAGTGGGCGGTGGCGAGGCATCGAACCTTCTCGGGAGGGGGGAGTGTGATGGACACGTCTCTGCGGTACCCGATGCCTGCAACCGCGGTCCGCTCTGTGTGGTGTGTCACGTGCGGGAGACCGGCGTCTCTGCGGTGACCGCTTGACGCGGCAAGTATCCCAGTGGTAAGATACTGAAGGTACAATCGAAGCCGTGGTCTTTTGCCGCCTATTGCCGCCACGTAAAACAATGCGCTAAAACGCGAATGCCCGGGCGGCTTCTCATATCCCCGGGCTTTTTCGTGTGGGTCGGCGAATCCCCTTTCGCCCGAGGTTCCGATGTCTTTGCGCCCGATCGCTGTGCTCCACGAGCACCCCGACTGGTTCCGCCCGCTGTTTGCCGAGCTCGAACGGCGCGGTGTGCCGTACGAACGGCTCGACGCTGCTGCGCACATGTTCGATCCGTCGGAGACCACGCTCCCGTACTCGCTCGTGGTCAATCGGGCCAGCCCGAGCGCGTATCTGCGCGGCCACGGCCACAGCATCTTCGCCACGCTGCACTGGCTCCACCACGTCGAACGCCTCGGCACGCCCGTCGTGAACGGTGCGGCGGCTTACGCACTCGAGCTGTCGAAAGCGACACAGCTTGGCGTGCTCGCCCGACTCGGTCTGCCGTTCCCGAAGAGTCGTGTCATCAACAACCCCGCGCTCGCATCCGACGCGGCGGCAGGGCTGCGTTACCCGGTGCTGGTGAAAGCCAACATCGGCGGCAGTGGTGCGGGAATCGTGCGGTACGATTCCCCCGAGGCGCTGCGTGACGCGGTCGCCCGCGGCGAGGTGGAACTCGGCGTGGACGGCACGGCGCTCGTGCAGGAGTCGGCTCCGCTGCGCGAGGGACGGATCACGCGCGTGGAGACGCTGGGCGGGAAGTACCTGTACGCGATCAACGTGTATCCGGCGGTGGGTTCGTTCGACTTGTGCCCGGCCGATGCGTGCCAGACCACCAACGGTGTGGAACTCGTGCGCGGCGCGTGCGCCATTGACGCGCCGAAGACCGGTATGCGCGTGGAAGGCACGCGCCCGAGCGACGACATCATCGCGCAGGTGGAAGTGATTGCGCAGGCCGCGCAGATCGATGTGGGTGGCATCGAGCTGCT